>JACKAX010000029.1 GCA_020634875.1 Anaerolineales bacterium
TAACCAGGCGCCCAAAGCAGCTTCGCTTGCAGCACCAGGTCCAGCGGTACCGCCGAACGAAACGCCCGTGAACCAGATAACGGTAGTGTAGCCAGAAAGCGTCGTCGCATCAGGTTCATTGTCGGTTCCACCAGTATCCCAAACGTCGTAAGAAAGGCCAAGGGCATCGAGGGCATCGGTGTAGTAGCCCAGTACGTCAGGGCCATTGTCGTCATCGTCTACCAACAAGATATTGCCAGCTTTCGGGGCGAGCAAGGCGGGTGCTTCACCAGTAGACACATCCGACAGTTCGAATTCAAAGGGAGTTGTCCCGGTGTTGTAGAGAACAAGAGTGTCCGTAAGAACCTGGTCGAGAACGACTGTGTGTTCAAAGGATGTCGGGCTGTATTCTAGGATCGCAACAATCGGGGTGAGGGCAAAGTCCGTTACGACGGTTTGGCCCTGTTCCACAGTAACCGTTGCCGAAGCGCCAAAGTACCCGTCCGCAGTGACATTGAAGTCATACGTTCCAGGTTGCAGGGCCAGGTTGTAGCTCACCACGTTGGTCAACGTGATGGCCGTGCCACTGTCGCTGGAAATGAAGACGTCTGCTGCAACTGGGGCAGTTGTGAAGGCATCATAGATGTCGCCAGCCAGGAAACCGCAGGTCGGGCAGTTAACGTGCATCGTAAGCGGCATCGTGCCGGGATCATTTGCAAAACTGCCGTCGAAGGACAATTCAGCATAGTAATCGCCGGTCTGGTAGAGTGAGCGAGCATCAAAGACTAGTTGGAAGGTGGTGGTGCTAAACGGAGGCAAGGTGCCGAAGTCGGGTACGGCATACGCCCACCCGCCTAAGCCACCCGAACCACCAGTGGTAAAGGCTAGGGCATCAATCTCAGCCCCGCCTGCGAAGGCGCCTACGCTGGCACTAGCACCTGTAGTAGTATCAATGACGCGCATTTCGCCTTGTGAGGTGTAAGCAGCCCAGTACAGGATTCCGGAATTTTCTTCGAAATCCATACCCTGAGCGAAGTTGGCATCTACACCAAGGGAACCAACCACGGTGCCTGCACCAGTAGATGGATCGATGGCATATAAGCTGTCGCTCACGATGTCCACGCCATACATCTCGCCTTCAGCATTGATGGCGATGTCGATGATACAGGTGCCAGAGCCGATTTCACCCACGGTGGTCAACGTGCCATCGTCAGGATCAACGGTGTAGAGGGTTGAACTAGAACCACAAACGGAGGAGACTGCATACAAAGTGCCATCAGGCGCGCCAGTCATTCCCGACCAATTTCCGTTGGGGGAGGTGGTGCCAAGAACGGTGCGTGCAGCAGTCGAGGTATCAATGGCAACGAATTCGTTGGTGTCGTAATCCAACGCATAAAGCGTGGAAAAGTCACCGTTGAGGAAGTCGCCAGCAGGATGGAATTGAGGAACGCTTCCGACCACATTCATGGTGCCAGGAACATCTGCATCTGGGAATTGAACCAGGTTCAAGCCGGGGTAAACGTCGAGGGCGTAAGCTTGTTCACCCATCGGAGCCGAGAAGGTCGGCCCTTGAATCTGGGCTTTGGTGGTTTCTGGCGCAGGCGCAGCAGAAAGCGGGCGATCAATCTTGTCAACAGTGCCTGTGAAGCGTGGAATATGGACTTCGGTTTGCGCCAGGAGCACGAACGGGCCACTGTACCCACCGATGTTCACTTCGTAGTTCATAGAAGCGGCACCGGAGTTGGTGATGGTAACGGTGTTGGTGACCATATCGCCGATGTTCAAAGTCTCTTCCACGGAAGCCGGGCTGAAGGACAGGAGCGAGGTGTTTGCCCACAGAGCAAAGTCTTTGGTGACTGTATTGCCCGTGGTGATGTTCACCGTGGCCGTTTCACTCAAGTAGCCTGTGGCGCTTGCGGTGATGAAGTATTCACCGGGGAGGAGCTGGACGCTGTAGTCGGTCACATCCTCGAAGGTGAAGTCATAACCGGTTGTATTGGTGATTTGGACACTGCTCACGATTGGCAGACCGGTGACAATATCGGTAATCGAGCCTTCGGCGGTACCGCAGGTCGGGCAGGTTACGGTCAGGGTCAACGGAATGACAAGTTCAAGTTGCGGGGTATCCACACCGACTTTCAAGAAGGCGGTGTATTGCCCAGGGATGGGAACTTGGGCGGCGTCAAAGGTAACATCTACACCGAAGTCGCCATTCGCCGGGATGGTGCCAGTGATAGGGGTTTCGGAGACCCACGGAACATCTCCGCCGCCAGCGATTTCAAAGCCAAGCCAGGGGAGTTGGGAAAGGCCACCGGGATCGGTTTGCCCTAAGACGCCAATCAAAGTTGTATTGCCCGTAGTTCGATCAACCGCGCGAAGTTCTGGGACGAAGGTACTGCTGTTGAAAGCGGCCATGTACAGGGTATCGGTTGCTGGATCCCAGCCCATCCCTTGTCCAAAGTTCGCATCAAAGCCAATAGAGCCGATAACCGTCCCAGCACCTGTGGTTTTATCAATCCAGAGGAACATATCACTAATGATATCGTAACCCCAAAGATCGCCGTTACCATCTATCGCAATGGCAATCAAACAGCCACCATTCGTGACAGGGCCGATAAGTGTTGCGGCACCGGTAGGGGCATCCATCGTATACAGACTTGCCGAACTGCAGTCTGTGGCGGCGGCGTAGAGCACACCAGTGGTAGGATCAAGGGCCATGCCGGAGTATGTGCCTCCACTTGGCGGAGTCGCGGTGTAGGTATTCAGGATTGCGCCTGTTGCACCATCCACCTCCCACATGTTGTTGAGGCCGTCTACCATGTACACCAGACCATTGACATATTCTCCAGCACCGATGAAGTCAGATGTGGAAGGCATTCCTCCAATGTTCGGGAGAACTTCTGGAACATCTACATCGAAGATGGTGTAGAACAAGTTGGAATGGTCGATAGAGTAAGCGCTGGAGCCTAAGAGTTGAGCCAAAGTGCTGTGTGGAACGGAAGGATTGCCTGCAACCGGAGCCGGTCCCATTGAGAGGGGGGAGGTTCCGCGCGGGAAGTTTCCATCGCTTGCTGGAATGTGAATGCTCGAGGCATATGGATTAGTGCCGGGCGCTTCGCGAATGACAAATTCGACATTTGCGCCACCAACATCAGTCAGGGTGAACGGCAAGGTCGTATTGCTTCCCATTTCCAGCGTGACATCAAAGGATGTTGGGTCGGTAATCACAAAACCTGATGGCAAATTGAAGTCCTGTCTTACGGTGCTGCCATTGACTACGTTGACATCTTGCACATCCTCGCCATAAAGATCATAGGTGGCAACATGTTGTTGCGTGCCGCCAAATGAGAAGATGGTGTAGAACGCATCATCCACGGCGGGGTCGAGCGGCGTAGGCATTCCGTAAGCGGTTTCGCCTGCAGTATTGGTGACCCAAGCCCCATTAACGGGATCGCCTGTATTCAGGTCGTAGACATTTCCAACAACCAAACCGCCTACCTGAGGATCGCATGAGCCAGAGGAGATGGTAATGTCGTCAACATACCAACCAGGGAAGGTGACCGATACATCTGAAGTGAAGTGGAAGCGAACCTGGAAGTTGCTGACCGCATAGGATGCATTCAGCAGCACACTGTGTTCGGTCCAAACGGAATCAACTGTGCCATCGATTGGTCCATAAACGGTGGTCCAACTGGTGCCACCATTATTGGATACTTCGACCGATGCATAGTCAAAGCCGGATTCGGTTTGTAACCATTGCCACCAATCAAAAATGATTGGGTTGCCGGCATAGGCACTCAGGTCAATCACAGGAGAGGTGATGTACCCATCTTCAAAGTCATTGTATGCACCAGACAGGTTTGTCGCCCAGGCATTGCTTCCCGAGTGAGCAGAGCCAGGTCCGCTGGTCGGTGTGCCCCAGGCCCAGGTAGTGGTGCCACTGACGGTAAAGCCGCCATCGTTGGCCTCAAAGTCTTGGGTGTACACGGAACCGGAACCGAATTGGTAGCCCGGTGCGGTGCAAGCAACCGGATCAGCAGCCAGTGAAAAGTTCGCGGTTTGGGTGGCTGATTGAACCGTTGCCGAGAGACACCAGTTATTGAGGGTACCAGTGTCGGCACCTGCATTGTCAGAGACATTGACGGTCCAAGTCCCGCTCAAATCCTGCCCATCAAAGGCGCTTAGCGGGTTGTTGGGGGTATAGTACCCGTTCGGTGTATAAGCGGGATTGATATTTAAACAACTGGTTTCTACTGGAGTGCCAGGCGCGCCTTCTCCATCATCGTCCAAAACGATATCAGGCAGGTTATCCCCACTACAACCCGCACCAGCCGCAGGGACACCAGGTCGGTCAAAAGGAATAACCGAAGTTGAGGTATCGTTGTGCGTGAGGGTAAAGATCAGGTCGCCAACCCAGGTGTGAGTAGTATTGAGTTGCAAGTTCACATCTGTAAGCGTTCCTGTATTGGCAATAGATTGCGCGCTGTTGACACCGGCTGGAGTGTTATCGGGAATTCCCACCACAGTGTTGGAGCAGTAAGAAGTCGTCACAGCCTCAGGACCAAGTGTGCTTACCGTCACATTGGTCGTTTGAGGGGTGTACCCATCTACAAATGCATCAATCGTGAAGGGATAGGTGCCAACCGGAAGTTCAACACTGTAATAACCGGTTTCCGGATTCGTCCAGATCAGACCACTGGGGTAACCGCCACCGATGTCAATGCTGGCGTAGAGCGGCCAGCCAGTCGTATCATCTGTCACCACCCCTTCCACCACGGCGGTAGGGGCCGGATCGAGTGCAAAGTTTTGGGTTTCAACGGTGCCAGAGACAATGTTCACACCCGAGATGGAATCAGGTAAGTAGGCAAATGCCGTAGCTGTTATGTAGTAATTCCCTTCCAACAGGGTCATGGTGTAGAACCCATTTGCATCGGTAAGGGTGTAGCCAGTTTTGGTAATACTGGCGGTAGCCTGAACTGAAGCCCCGGGGATCCCTTGACTGTTTGAACTATCCGTAACCTGGCCGGTCAGAGTGCCCGAAGGTCCACCGCAGGATGGGATACGGAAAGCCCCAATGCGGGTATTCCAGCCAAACCCAGAGTCATTTGTGTCATGGTACTCGGTTGTGAACCAGAAGGTACAATTGTCCGTTGGATCAACCATCATGGATGAGTAGTCGCCCCACCGGTGGATACTGGTTTGGACACCGCCGCCAGGGTACATGACTGCTTCATCATTGAGGGTTCCGAGAGGATCGCCAGCCTGACGAGTAGCATAGCGAATGGAAGGGATGGTGGTATTGCTCGAAACACTATACCCAAGGGCGATGTTGCCGCTGATGTCCATTGCGATACTGCCCATCCAGCGGGAGTCTGTGTCGGGGGCGTAAGTGCCTTCTTGATAAAGGGAGTAGGTGCCTGCGGTTTTGTGAATTTCAAACCAGCGGATCCCCGCATGGTTATTTCCATCTGCATCTACCGTAAAGTTACCTACCATTGCAGCATACCCGCCAAAGTTCCGGTATTGGAAACGGTTCATCGGCCACCAGGCGATATCGTCCAAAAGTTGGCCAGTGCCGGGTTGTTGAATACAGCCACCCGCGAAGAAACCGCAGATGGTGTAGTTGAAGTTCGCAACAGGTAATTCAGCCACAGTATTAAAGGTGGAGTTTCCTGGGTTATTCCAATCTAGATCGTATTCGAAGATCGCGATCCGTGGAACACCAGCAGGATGTCCCGCGCCATCAGGGTGGTAGTAGGTATAGAAGATGGCAGGATCACCAGCTGGCGGGGTAACCAGACCATCCACGTCCGCGGGCATGGGCAGGTTTGCTAATCCACCAACGGATTGACGGGTTGCAGGAGCACCTGCTAACATCGCCACACGATCAAACGCGTGAGCATAGTATTGGTTGGGGAAGCCCGTGTTTGTGCCCATCAGATAAGCATCCGGCCAAACCCCAAGTTTGGGGTAGTCGGGGAAATCTGGAGTGGGTATGTTGTACATCCAGTAACTGCCTAAGGGATCCGAACCGGTGGATATCGCAAAACACATGCCTAGGCTGTTTAAGTTAAACTGGCTGATCAGCCAACGATCAGCTAAATCATCATAGAGGACAACCGGATCGCCGAAATTGTTTGCACAGTCCCCTACACCATTAAAGAATTGGGCTGTGGTGATGGGGCCAAGCAGAGAGGTTGGCGGTATACCGTTGATAGGATCGCCTTTATTCCAGATTTCAAATGAAAAGTTGGTCATTTGAATGTAATTGTTAGGGCCAACATCTCCATTAGTATCGGGAGGCGTAACTCCAGATAGCGAAGGAACCCCTTCAAAGGTCATTAATGGATCCGGTGTTTCACCGTTATTTGTGCTCCGCCCGATAAGTGGGTCGAGTCCAATATTTTGGCCAGATTTGCCAACACCATCACCGAGCCATTGGATTGGGTTTGTTTCGCGCGAGAGGTATGGTTCTTTTCCTGTATTAACCATATCGCGGAGCGCCATGCTCAAAACAGGGCTGACAGGCGCACTGACATCAAAGGTCAATTGGCCTTGTTCAGTAGAATTGGCTTTCGCATTCACACGCGCGTCAAGGATGTAAAGAAGACCCAAAACTGCTGCGGTAACGATAAGCCATGTTTTCCAGTTTAGTTTCATACGAATTTCTCCATGTCAAAACAACTTAAAGGTAGAAAAAATTTAGCCTATAAAATAAATTTTATAAGGCGGATGACGACGGTGGTTGGGATGTTTGTTTGTAATTTATGGGTGCCCTTTGCCTCCTTTTGATTTAGTTGATGGAATCCAAAACCCCCAACGGGCAACATGTTCCATTAACGGATGATAATGATTGACTCATCACCCATTAATCCTATCACAGTTTTTTCCACCTTCAATCCTGAATTTTGAAGATTTGTGTTAAATTTTTAGCGGTCGCAAAAAGTGAGGTACGGGACTTGTTTGGAGAATATAGATTCTCGTATTTCGCGGATTGAAATCGCTGACCCTTTACCTTTGGATGTAAGGTATAAATTGGAGGTGGGGAAACCGGGCAATCGTCTTAAATTGAGTTGTCGCGCTAATTCCTGTTTCTTGACCTTGAATTACAAGCGCAGTAATGTCTTCAGAAAGATAAGAAGCAGTCAGTGGAATGGTAATTTGCACCTGAAAGGTCGTATAATTTGCCGGATTAAGAAAAATGTGCGGTAAGCTTACAGAAGCCTCCCACACATGGTTCGTAATTTGAAAAGTGAAAGTTTCGGGCACATTTCCAGTGTTCGTAAGCGTGACCTGGTATGTAAAAATTGTGCCGGGCGCGCCAACTCCCTCTTGATCGGGACTAATAGAGAGCGATGGGGCTGGTGGGGCGGCAAGTAAGGTAAGCGGAAAACTCAAATCATCATAGGGCGTGTTGTTAGTGAAAATCAGATGTGTAGTATAGGTGCCGGTTTGGGTAATGGGAAATGTAGAAAAGGTAAGGACTCCCGGTAAATTCATCTCTGGTCCAAGCGTTCCACTCAATGGCATAGGCGCGATCCAGGGTGGAATGGCTGTGAATCCGGTATCGTGTGTAATAGCAAACGTTGCAGTAATGCTCCCTGCATTTGTAAGGGTAATAGGAAGCGTTGCTGTATATCCAAATGCCAGTGAGAGTATTTTCTCCCCAGGCATTGTCTGGAGCCACCCACTCGGGAGTGTGAAATCTTGGGCAGTCGTGAGCCCGTTTTCGACAGTAATGACATGAGTGACAGTTCCGTAGCTAGGCGAATATGCAGTAAGTGTAATTGGCTCTGGGGGGGCAAAAAATGTGTAAAACCCATCGTTTAAAGAAGGATCCTCGGGGGTAGCTTCTGAAATCACGGTCAAATTTGTGGAGGTGGAAATGATCGCACCATTTATCCCATACCCAAAATTCTCATCGTACACATTTCCGACCACCATGCCCCCCGGAAGGGGATCGCAGGTCAACGCACCTACGCGAATATTGTCCACCTGCCACCAATAATCGTATTGAGCATCGAAATAATGAAATTGCAAAAGAACGTAGGGTTGGTGGGCGGCAACGGATGACAAATCCACCAAAACATGCCCGTTGAAATCCCCACCTTCCATGTCGCGTTGCCAGACATTGATCCAGTTTTCTCCCCCATCTATGCTCACATCTACTTGGGCTTTCTCGTTTGTACTGTTGCCGTCCCAAACTTTGAAGTCTGTATCAAATGTTAGGTAAACATGTTCGAGATCAGTAAAATCCATAAATGGCGTTACTAGTGAGGAGTCTTGTTGCGCTGTCACTGTAATAGTAGTGCCGAAATAATCGCTATCCATAATTGCGAATAACCCAATACCCCCTGTTAGGTTCCCTCGCCCGCCGGGATCATCAAATAACCAGACTTCAGGAACCTCATGATCATCAATATTATCCTTAACGCCCCAACCGAATGGCAACGTACCTTCGTCAAACCCCTGTCGCATCCCATTAAAAACATACCCTGGCGCGATGCACGCCACAGCATCTACTATCATTGCAAAATCATGTGTCAAATTGCCCTCCACAAGAATTTCTTCCGTCAGCAGCAAATAACCTGCATGATAGGGGTGGATTTTAAAGGTATATGACCCTTCGGGAAGCGTAACCTGGTAGGCACCGGTCACAGGGTCAGTCCAAACGGGCGAACCGGGATAGCCTTCAATCTCTAGAGAGGTATATATAGGCCATCCCCCTGCGGAATCTGTAACAGTCCCAGAAAGGACAAACACGGGTGCAGGTGACAGTGTAAAGTTCTGTGATGTGAGGGTTCCTGACACCACTCCTACCCCGGTTGCCACGCTAGGCAAATAGCCAAACGCTGTAGCCGTAACCACATAGGTTCCTTCAGGCAAAAGCATTTGATAATTGCCAAAAACATCTGTATTGGTACTGCCCGTTTGGGTGAGATAGGCACGAGCCTGAATTTCGACATTAGAAACGCCGCTTTCCCCATCTATAACCTGTCCGGCTAGCGTACCCCGATTCCCTTCACACCCAGGCAACTGGAAAACTCCCACGCGCGTGTTCCAGAAAAAGCCACTGTCATCTACATCGTGATATTCTCCCGTGAACCAAAAGTGACAGCCATCCAGTGGGTCCACGACCAGATTGGATAGATCACCCCACCGATTGAGACCGGTTTGTACGCCTGTACCCGCCCAAAGTTCGGCTTCGGCGGCCAACGTGCCGGGCGGGTCTGTCGTGAGGCGCGAGGTGTACCGGAGGGAGGGAATAGTCATTTCGCTGGAGACGTTATAGCCCAAAGCGAGATTCCCAGCTTTGTCCATCGCGATACTGCCCATCCACCGGTGGTCACCATCCGGGGCAAACGTTCCCTCCTGGGTGAGGGTGAAGGTTTCATTGGTCTGGTGGAGTTCAAACCAGCGGATACCTGCAGTGCCCTGACCATCCACATCCACCGTAAAATTCCCAACCAATGCGCCGAAATTGCCAAAATTCCGGTATTGGAAGCGAAACATCGGCCAGTAGGAAAGTGAGTCGAGTTTTTGGTCCGTGCCAGGCTGCGGAATGCAGTCCTGCACCAAATAGCCACAGACTGTGTAATTGAAACTTGTGACGGGAATTTCCTGTGCCAAGGTGAAGGTCGAGTTGTCTACATTGTCCCAATCCACATGAAATTCGTATAGCGCCAGACGATCCGGCCCCGCGGGGTGGATGGGAGATTCTTCGTGATCGTACATAGTGAAAAAAATACCCGGGGAACCCGCGGGAGGCGGGATTTGTCCGTCGGCATCAGCAGGCATCACAAAATTGTCTAAATTTCCGGTTGATTGGCGTGTGGCGGGGAGACCGGCCAGCATTCGCTCCCGGTCAAACGCGTGGGCAAAGAATTCGTGGGGCTGTCCGGTGTTTGTGCCCGCGTAATAGGCATCGGACCAGGCCGCCAGCTTGGGGTAATCGGGGTTGGCGGGCATGGGAAAATCGTACAAGTAATACGTTCCCATCGGGTCGGGCGTGGTAGATACTGCGATGCACATTTCAAATGGATTGCTCAACACGAACTGTGCCAGCATCCAACGATCCGCGAGTTCGTCGTAAAGCACGGTTGGCGCGCCATCGTTCTGGGTTTCGCACGGCCCGCCGTGCCCGGTGAAGAGTTGATTATAGGGGGTTGCTGGTTGCAGAATTGTAGGGGGAATGCCTTGGTCGGGGTTGCCTTTGTCCCATATCTGGAAGGAAACGTTCACCATCTGAATGTAGTGGTTCGGGCCAACATCGCCTACGGTGTCAGGAGGAGCGATGGTGCCGTTGCCGTCAATTCCTTCGAATGTGAGCAATGGCGCGGGGGTGGTGCCACTTCCCTCACGGGAGGCGAGGGCGTCAGGGGTATTGTTCCCCGTTGGAGGCAAGATTTCCTGTCCGAGAGAAGTTAGGATGCGGGGTGCTGTATCTATTGCGGGGATGGGGATCAGACTGGAAACGGGAAGACTGATTTTTGGATATATATGGGGGCTAACTTCTACAGCCGCATGATTCGGCATGTTTTTAGCTTCTGCTTGGTAAATACTGGCACCTATAACTAGAAAACAAAAGCAAAATATGCCAAAGATTAAACTTAGTCGGGTTGGAAAGGGAGGTTTTTTCATGGCTTTTTCTGGCTAAAGAAGTTAAACAAAAACGGGTATACAGAACTTCTTCTTGTATACCCGTTTTTAGTAGCTTTGTAAATTCTAGAAGATTACATTACTTCCAGGTTACATCCCCAGAAAGATCTTTGGGCCATCCGGCTTTGAAAAAGGCTTCGAAGGCTGGACGCTCCTCGCCGATGGTGCCGCTAGTACCGTGTCCGGGGTAAAACTTGGTTTCATCGGGCCACTTGAACACGACGGTGCGGAGGGAGCGCATGGTAATGGTGAAATCGCGCGGGGTTTGCGTGTGACCGGGGCCGTTGACAAACAGGGTGTCGCCAACCAGCACGCGGTTATCGCCGATGCCAAAGCAGATCATGCCAGGGGTGTGACCCGGGGTATGGAAGGTGTGAATTTTTTGATTCCCCACTTTGAGGGTGTCCCCACCCCGTAGCGAAATGTCAAACCGCACACCAGGGATGTCTTTTTCGTCCGGGTGTTGGAAAATGGTAGCGCGGGTTGCCTTTTTGATTTCGGCTAGCGCACCGACATGGTCTTTATGGGTGTGGGTCAACAGAATTTTGCTAACCCGTGTGCCTTCGACCATTTCCAGAATGCCTTTTGCATCTGCGCCTGGGTCAACAATGGCACTGGTTTTAGTTTCCTCACAAATGAGGACGTAAGTATTCATCGGCCAGGGGCCAACGGATTTTTGGAGAAGTTTCAACGGCATGGGGAAGTTCCTTTTTGGTGGGGGAGTTCAATTATCTCAATCGAGAAAGATTAACAATTTAATGCTTTGTGCATTCTACCGCAAATTCGTAAAAGCCTCATCCAGGATTGCCAACCCTTCCTGAATATGTGTTTCGGTTGCAGTGAGCGGTGGGGCGCAGAATACGAGATTCCACTTGACGAAGGTGCTCATACCCTGGGTGCGCAGGCTGGCCGCGAGCTTCTTCATTGGCTCGGTCATAGCGCTGTTGTAGGGGCTGAGGGCTTCGCGGGTGTCCCGATCTTTGACCAATTCAAGTACGTAGTGCAAACCTGCCCCGCGAATTTCGCCAATCGTTTCGTGCTTTTCGGCCAAATCCACCAACCCCGCCCGGAGTTTTTTGCCCATTTCGCGGGAATTCTCGATCAGCTTTTCGTTTTGATACACTTCCAAATTCGCCACGCCTGCCGCGCACGCAATCGGATGATCGCTGTACGTCAATCCGCCGTAGAACACGTTATCGTCAAAGTGATGGGCGACTTTCTCCGTCATCATCACTCCCCCAAGGGGAATGTACCCGCTTGTCAGGCCTTTCGCCATTGCCATCAAATCGGGCTTGACCCACGGATAATGATTCACCCCAAACCATTCCCCGGTACGCCCAAACCCGCTTAATACTTCATCAATGATCAACAAAAAGCCATACTTCTCGCGCAGATATTCTACACCGCGCCAGTACGTTTCTCCGCCTTGCATAATCCCACTCGTGCCGGAATACCCTTCGAGCATCATCGCCGCGATATTATTCGGCCCCTCAAAGTGGATGATTTCTTCGATCATGTCCACGATAGCCTGATCTCCTTCATCCTGCGTGCGCCCGCGGTACATTGGGTGGCGATAGCTGTACGGGTCCGGCATCCGTACAATCCAGGGCACGCCGGGTTCGTTCGCCAACCGTCGGGGATCACCGCCCGCGGTCATCGCCCCAAAGGTCGCCCCATGATATGCACGATAGCGGGTGAGAATCTTCTGTTTGCCCGTGGAAAGCCGCGCAAACTTCATCGCGTTCTCAATCGCATCGGACCCGCCCGTAGTAAAGAACACCTTCGTCAACCCCTCGGGGGACACTTCCCGCAGCAGTTTGCCCAGCCGCGCGCGGGGTTCCGTTGCCAGGGAGGGCATCGCATATTGCAATTTACCCGCCTGCTCTTGAATGGCGCGGATCACATGCGGGTGTCCGTGCCCGATGTTCAAGTTGAACAGTTGCGAGGACCAATCGAGGTACCGTTTGCCATCGGCATCCCAGAAATAAACGCCTTCGCCATGGGTAATCGAAATAGGATTCCACGCGTTTTGGGAAGTCCAGGATGTGAAGGTATATTCTTTGTTATCAGCGACCAGAGAGGAGTGTGCGGACATAGTCTTGCCTTTGAGTGGGATATTGGATATGCTTTCGGGCGGCATTATACATTTACTCAAGCAAAAAAGGAGTTTCTATGCAAAAAATCAGAATTGGCACCAGTGATATGGTTGTTTCCCCGCTTGGCATTGGCACGATGTCGTGGGGTGAAAGTAAACTTTGGGGGTATGGGGACAATTTGGGCGCGGAAGCCACGCGGGAAGTGTTCAACGCGTGCGTGGTGGGAGGGGCTACCTTTTTCGACACAGCGGAGATTTATGGGAGCGGACGCTCCGAGCGCAACCTGGGACAACTACTCAAAGAGACAAAAGCCCCCGTTTATGTTGCCACGAAATTCGCCCCTGTCCCCTGGCGTTTTACCGCAAGCTCGCTGCCTCGCGCGCTGGACAAAAGCCTCGCTCGCCTCGGCCTGAAAAGCGTGGACCTGTACCAGATTCATTTTCCCATCGGCGTTATCCCCTTTGAAAAACAGTGGAATGCCCTAGCCGATGTCGCCCTCCAGGGCAAAACGCGTTACGTCGGCGTTAGCAATTACAGCGCCGATCAAATGCGCCGCGCCTACGAAGTGCTTGCGAAACGAGGCGTGAAACTGGTCTCCAATCAAGTGGAATACAGCCTTGTCCATCGCGATCCCGAAACGAACGGAGTCCTGTCCGCCTGCCGTGAACTGGACGTCACGCTGATTGCCTATTCCCCCCTCGGACGGGGCGTGCTCTCCGGCAAATACAAACCCGGTCAAGGCCCCTCCGACATGCGCCGCTCCTATGGGCAATTCAAAGACGATCAGCTTGCCAAACTCATGCCGCTTTTGAACACCTTGCAGGAAATCGGCGCGGCCCACGGCAACCAAACCCCTGCACAGGTTGCCCTCAACTGGCTGTTACGCCAACCCAACGTTCTCGCCATCCCCGGCACGAAGAACTTGCGCCACGTGCAAACCAGTTTAGCCGCGCTTTCCTGGGAAATGTCGGAGGAAGAGGCGGCGCGAATCGATCAGGCCGTGCGCGTGGGCTAGTTATGGGCCGTAGCTAATCCGATAAGTCTGCCCATTGATGTAATCGCCCACATAAATCGCGCCATCCGGCCCAACGGTGATCGGTAACGGCATCACGCCCGTGGGAAACTGGACCAGCCATTCGGTTTGGGCGGTGTACGTATCCCCGTTTGGGTTCAAAATCACGCGCATCACCCCCGTTTGTACCTGCTTGAGCCACGACCCAAAAATGACGACAAAGGCGTTGTACCGGTATTCTTCGGGGAACATTTGCCCGTTGTAAATCACCAGCCCATCCGCGGACGAGTGCGCCTCAAAAAACGCAATCGCCGTAATTGTGTTATCGCACCCCGGCCCTTGTAACGCATCCCAACAATTCGGCCACCCGTAATCCCCACTCTGGACAATATGATTCAACTCCTCGCGCGGGGCATCCAGCCCCAGATCATCCCGCCCGTTGTCCGTGGCGAGCAAATCCCCGGTCAGCGGGTGAAACGCCAGGTCGAATGGATTCCGCAACCCGGTCGCAAACACCTCCACCTCCCCCGTGTCCGGTTGAATGCGTAAGATGCTGGCACTGCGCGGGTCAACTTCTTCGCACGCGTCACACGTCGAACCCAATCCCATGTACAGCCACCCGTCTGGCCCAAACTTAAGATTATCATTTTGATGGCGGCCTGTCGGCAAGCCGGAGACGACCACCCGATTTGTGTCGCTGGCCCCATCATTATTCGTATCCTGGAACGCGTTCACCTGCCCGAGAGATGAAACAAACAGTTCGTGGGTTTCCGCGCGATACGCCAGCCCTAATGGGGTGTTGAACCCTTTTGCAAACACCGTTCCGGAATCCGCCCTATTATCGGCATTCGTATCTTCGATCCGGTAAACCTTTCCATCGGTGGAGGCGATGAATAAGCCGCCTCGTTCGTCAAAGGTTAAAGCGGTAGGACGGTATCCATCAGCGTACAGGGTGAGCGAAAACCCGGGCGCGACAAGCGCCCCATCGAGTTCGACCACTGAAATCGGCGTGGGGCGAGGGGTGGGAGTGGTTGTGGGGAGAAGGGTTTCTGTGGGGGACCGCGTCTGAGTTGCTTGCGGTGGGGAGGTGGGCGAAGGGCGTAAAGTTTCCGTCGCGGGGTGTACCGTGGGCGGTGAATTTGTTTCTGTCGTTAGTGGTGTGGATGTTTTAAGTGTACCCAGCGTTGGGCTAATTCTCCGATCCATCGTTTGACATCCGCTTGAAACTGCGTATAGCCACAAAGTGAGTATAAAAAATCGCCAAATATTTTTACTTATCACTGATCACCTTGCATAGCGTTTGTACTTAAAGATATAGAGCGATTTGCTTGTTCCGGCAAATCGCTCTACAAATTCATCAAAAGAAGGGCTAATGCGACAAAATCTGCGACAAGAATAATTTTGTCCGATCTTCCTGTGGGTTGTTGAAAACGTCATGAGGGGTGCCGCTTTCGACAATGTTGCCCTGGTCGAAGAAGAACATCCGGTTGGCAACGGCGCGAGCGAATCCCATCTCGTGGGTGACGACCAACATGGTCATCCCGGATTGAGCAAGTTCGGTCATCACTTCGAGAACTTCTTTGATCATCTCTGGGTCAAGGGCGGAGGTGGGTTCGTCGAAAAGCATGATTTTCGGTTCCATCGCAAGGGCACGGGCAATGGCAACACGCTGTTGCTGACCACCGGAAAGTTGACCGGGAAATTTGCTCGCTTGCTCAGGAATGCCGACGCGCTCTAACAGTTCGGCTCCTTTTTTCTCTGCACGGGCTTTGTCCCATTTCCGCACCTGAATGGGGGCGAGGGTGATGTTTTGCATCACGGTGAGGTGGGGAAACAAGTTGAATTGCTGGAACACCATGCCCGTTTCGCGGCGGATGGCTTCAATGTTACGAACATCATGCGTGAGTTCTATCCCATCTACAATGATCTGACCCTTCTGGTGTTCCTCGAGACGGTTGATCGTGCGGATGAAGGTAGATTTTCCCGACCCGGACGGACCGAAGATGACGATCACTTCCCCCTTTTTGACTTCCATATTCACCCCGCGCAAGGCGTGGTAGTGCCCATACCATTTGTGGACATCGCGGGCGATGATAATAGGGTCGTTTTCTTTGTTGCTCATGGTGAACTCCTTCGTGAGTGATTGTTGCGTCAAAGTTTAGCGTGCACAAATTTTGTGGCGTTGATTTTAGCGTGTGCCAACACCTAATGCGGTTTCCAAGCGGCGGCTGGTGTATGCAAGGGCATAACTAAAAACGAAGTAAAAAACTGAAATAAACAAAAACACTTCGCGCTGGGTGCCGATGTATTCGGGGTTGGCGATTACGCCGCGTGCAATGCCGAGTAAGTCTAATAACCCCACAATAGCCACAAGGGATGTGTCTTTGAATAAACCAATAAACTGCCCGACGATAATGGGGATGACGGCGCGGAGCGCCTGGGGAAGGATAATGAAGACCATTGTCTGAAAACCATTTAGCCCCAGGGCATAAGCGGCTTCGTATTGGCCTTTCGGAATGGATTGTAACCCACCACGCACATTTTCTGCGAGATAAGCTGCAGAAAAGAGGGTGATCGGAACCATTGCTCGGATCACACGATCCAGCGTAATCGAGGAGGGCAGAAACAGGTTGAGCATTACCTGACCCATAAACAGCAAGCTGATCAACGGCACGCCGCGAATGAACTCGATATAGAGAATTGAAAAGGTTCGCATCACCGGAAGTTTGGATTGTCTTCCGAGGGCGAGCATAACCCCAATAGGGAACGAGAATACAATGCCTACGATGGCTAAAAGGAGGGATAGCAGCAACCCGCCCCAAAACCGCGTAGGAATGGTAGCAAGGGGCGAGGCCTGAACGTCAAAATTATCGCCAAAGCCGCGGATCAAAATAAGAACAAGCGGAAAATACAAAATCCAGAGGATATTGATAAAGCGTTTGAAACGGTCGCCGCGCCATTTGCCCAGGTATAAGCCTATCACTCCGATGATGTCGATTCCGATTATTTGGAGTGCAGTTGTTGTAATAGCCCCAAAAGTTGTTCCATCCGGATGGACGGTGAGAAAGTAGATGAAGGGAATAAGCGCGAGGATCACTGGAACGGCAAGGAGGGCAATCCCTACGGGTTCTGTGTATTTGACACGTACCCCCCAGGTCAGCCCAATCAGGGCTGCGAGTAAATACACGCATAGACCCAGCCGCCAAACGTAATCCGTTTGTCCAGCAATTGCGCTAGGGTATTGTCCCACGAAAAACAAGCGCATATTGTTAGGGATCACTTCCCAACGAGCCTGGGTAAAGGCCCAATTTAGGGTACCGCGTAAAACCACATAAACCAGGGCGAAAGTGAGAATTGTTAGGAGTGCGTTATACCAGGTATTAAATAGATTTTTGACGATCCACCCCAGGATGGCCGAGCGTTCGACGGGTGGGGGAAGAACTTCGGAGCGGGAATTGGATTGTACAGTCATGTTAGCGCTCCACGAGTTGAATGCGTTTGTTGTACCAATTCAAAAGCAGGGAAGTCAACAAACTAATGGTTAGATAAGTCGCCATCATAATCACAGTCATCTCGACGGCGCGTCCGCTTTGGTTGATAACTGTCCCGTACACTTGTACAAGGTCGGGATACCCTACGGCAACTGCGAGGGATGAGTTTTTTGTCAAGTTTAGATATTGGCTGGTCAACGGGGGAATAATGACGCGCAGGGCTTGCGGAAAAACAACGAGGCGAAGGGTTTGGAACCCATTCAGTCCCAGGGCACGGGAGGCTTCGGTTTGCCCTTTTGAGACTGATTGGATGCCCGCTCTGACCACTTCACCGATGAAGGCCGCCGTATAAAGCACCAACCCCGTAAGCAAAGCCATAAATTCAGGAGAGAAAGTGGTTCCCCCTTTAACATTGAACCCCGTTTCCGGTTTAACGGGAAAGTCAAAAATGAGAGGCGCTTGGGAAAGGACAAACCATCCGACTAATCCAATAATCAAAAAAGTCAAGAGACTCCAAGCGGTGACCAGCGGCATCCGGCCCGTTTTCTTGCCTTGTTGGGCGAGCATAAAGCCCACGATGGCAGCGGCTATCAAAGCACCTAAAAGGATGTATAAGTACAAGGAGAAGGTTTCCGTGGGGATGCCCCATGGCATTGAAACCCCGCGGTTGCTTAAGATGAAAGGTCCAACGGTTAGCGCATCTTGCACGCTGGGCAATTTCAAAAACACCCCTCCATACCAAAAGATTAAGAAAACCAGGAGTGGGATGTTACGAAAAATTTCAATGTAAATGCGCGCAAGCCGGTTAACCAACCAGTTTGTGGACAGACTGGCTACCCCTATCAAGATCCCTAAAAAGGTAGCAAAAATGTTTCCCCATACGGCAACCAGTAGGGTATTGAGAACTCCGACAGAATAAGCTCTAAGATAAGTATCACTCCTGGAATATTCAATAAGGCTTTGTCCGATATCAAAGCCGGAAGTGATATTTAGAAACCGGAAACTCAAAGGAAGATTGAGGGCTTCCAGAGAGTGGGTCATATTTGTGTACAACCATAACGCTGTACCAATGATGATGATGAAAACAACGATTTGTGAAAGAATATTCAGAATACGTTCATCACGCCAAAAAGGCGTGGGGACGTTTTGTGGGGGACTATTCATGGGTTTTCCGTGGAAAGTTGAGGGCAGCTGTAGAAAAAAGTCTACCGTTTTGTAAGCGTTTTTAGGAACAGCGTTGCTTTAATGGTATTGAGAAATGAAAAGAGGGGTGAGCGAACTCACCCCTCTTCCTTGGGAACGAGGTTTAGCGGAACGGTGGAGAGTACAGCAAGCCACCATCCGTCCATAGGCTGTTCAGGCCGCGCGGAATGTAGGTGGGCGTGTTGGGCCCCAGGTTGCGATCATAAATTTCACCGTAATTGCCGACGAGTTTGATAACATTATAGGCCCAGTCATTGCTCAGACCTAACTTCTGGCCCATGTCGCCTTCCACGCCGAGTAAGAATCGGATGCTGGGATCGGTAGAAGAAGCACGAATTTCATCTACATTTGCGGATGTAATACCGGATTCCTCAGCCTGGATCACTGCAAAGACTACCCATTGTGCGATGTCGAACCATTGATCGTCGCCGTGACGTACTGCCGGGCCGAGCGGTTCTTTGGACATCGTTTCATCCAAAATGACATGGGCACTGGGGTCTGCCATAATAGTCAGGCGGGAGACCAATCCGGATTTGTCTGTGGTAAAGGCATCACAGCGGCCTTCCTCATAGGCATTGGACACTTCATCAGCGGTATCAAATACCAGGGGTGTGTAGGAGATATTGCGGGAAGCGAACACAGCGGCCAGGTTCAATTCGGTGGTTGTACCAGACTGAACACAAATAGTGCCACCGTCTAACCCTTCGAGGGTGGTGATCCCACTATCTTTGCGTACCATCATCCCTTGCCCATCATAGAAAGTGGTGGCAGTGAAGTTCAAGCCGAGTTCTGTGTCGCGGGTAAGCGTCCAGGTTGTATTGCGGCTCAATACATCAATTTCACCAGTTTGCAGGGCGGTAAAACGTTCCTGCGCGGTGAGGGGGCGGATTTCTACTTTGTTGGGGTCGCCAAAGATGGCAGCGGCGAGCGCCCGGCAGTAATCAATGTCAAAGCCGGAGAAACTGCCATCATCATTTAAGTAGCCAAAGCCAGGAACAGCTTGGTTGCCGCCACAGATTAGCATCCCACGATCCATTACAGTTTTTAGGGTATTCCCGGTTGCCATGGCGGGAGCTTCGGTAGCGACAGGTTCTGCTACGGCTTCGGTTGGAGCAACAGCCGCATCGGTTGGGTCAGGTGTATTGCTACTGCAAGCGCTGAATAAAAATGACATTAAAGCCAGCAAGGAAAGAGTAATCAGGAATTTACGGGACATTAGGGAACCTCCAAATTGAATAAAAAGTTTAACAAAGCGAAAAAGGGACGACAGAAAATTCAATCGTTAAGCGGAACACCTCCTATGTGAAAAAGCCTCATTTAAAGCTTATGTTGGAAACGGATTGGGATATGAAATAATTATAGGAGGTAAGTACCAAAGGGGCAAGTTTAAATCCGGCTAAAATCTAAAATTTTTGGGAATAATCGGGACGATTTTCCACAAATTACTATATTTCGCGTAGAAAAAGCATACATAAGATACCGAATAACAATATTATTCGGTATCCTGTACTTAAACCTGCCGAAAATTGACCTATTGAATAACCAATACCCCGCCAACATCTGCCTGGACCTGATTTCCCACCTGAATTGTTACCTGCACCCCATCCGCGTTCGCTGTGATTTGAACATCGTACCCAGCCCCTGGCGTCAGCCCGGTGATGAGATGAGTGGTGGTTTCGGCAGGAGCGGTGTAAGTGAGGGAAGCAGAAAGCGGCTGTCCAACAGATTTCGCAAAAAGAACAACAACACCATTTGTCGCACCGCCCTCCCACAGGCCATCGGTGCTCTGAACGAGGGTGACGGAACTGACATTGACTCCGGCATCGGCACCCTGCAAAACATGGAGCATCTGCACGGATGCGGGTGCGCCAGGGGCCTCGGTCATGAGCCGGACGGTCATTGGCTCATTGTGGGCAAGGGTATCTTCTACGTAGGCATCGGTGGTGTTGACGGCTTGGAGGGTGGCGTTGAGCGGGAGCAGGAGGGTGACGAACAGGTGTTGCCCGTTGGGGGTCGTGGAGACGGCGTTTTGCCCGTTCACCTCCGCGGGATTCGCGAGTTGGAGCCACCATCGCTTCGTGTAGCCATTGCCGACAGATTCAGCCCGGTCGTAAGTGAAAATGAAATCCGGTTTAAGCCAGACCAGACTCCGGCTGGCGTGGACGACGGCGGTGGCCCCTTCGTTCGTGCTGTTGTAAAGCGGGGTCGCGTCGCCAGTGACGAAGGTGAATAATTCGTTGGCGCTGTACGCGAGTAGGGTGGGGTCGCCATCACTGACGAGGTTCCATTGCGAGCCGCGTTGCCACAGGTCTATCCGCCAATCGCTGTTGTCACGGTCGGGCCGGTCGTTACCGATGGTGAGGGTGTTGTAAAACTCACTGCTGGCGATGCCCTCAGCGATGTTGGCGTAACCGGTACGGCCTTTGGTGAGCCATTCGCCGTTGCGGTAGAGTTCAAAGTGGTTGCCGTCGGCCATTTGGTGGTCAATGCTGTTCCAACCCAAGCGGTAGTTGAACCAGGTGGCGGCGGCGTCCCACCCGGTGCGGCTGAAGACGCGATTCAGGCCGGGGGCGTAAAAATCGAGGGGGAGTGTACTGCGCGGGTCAGTGGGAGGCGTGCCGGGGGCGAAAAGCATGTAGTACAGGATCGCTTCGCGGAAATCGTTGGGGTTGCGGACATGATCGAGGAAGTACGCTTCTCCACCGGGGGCGGTGTGGAGGGCGGCCCACTGGACGGCGTTGCGCTGATCGGGGAGGAGATGCCCCAGCGCGCCGAGGGAACTGATGAAATTCGGCAAACGGTAATCCTGCGCGTCCCCATACCACGCGGGTTGGTATTCCATCAACAGTTCACCATCCCGATCAAATTCCACCGGGCCAGGGCTGATGGAGTGAAAGTAGCCAGTGACAAAATCCGTCCAAAACGCGTGGTCGAGCAGGTCTGCCGCACCGGGCGTTTGGCTGGATTGAAGCGCCCACAGAAACTGCGTGACGTAGCTGGCGGTTTGCGGGCTGTACTCGAACCCTTCGGGGAGCAGACCCCCGCGCGCGTCGGTAGCGATCAGGTGGTTGAAGATGTAGAGGTAGGAGCCGGTGGCAATGTCCAGGTAGGCGCGCAGATCGCCGTTCGGGTCGTCGGCTTCGTCCAGGGCGAGGGCCATCAGGCCGAGGTTGCGCATGTGGGCGGCGTAGTAGTTGTTGCCCGCAAACCGGACTTGTTGCAGGTCGCCGAGCAGTTGGGGGTCGTTGATCACGCCGACGGGTTCGGGGTGGTGGTAGCCAAGGGTGATGATTTCTTCGCTCCAGCGCAGGAAAACCTGGTGGATGGTGGCTTTGTCTTCGGCGGTGAGGGTGGGGTAAATCCAGTCCACGACGAGGGGGAAGGCTTCACCGTGATAGCGCGCCCGGTCGCGGTCGGATGTAAAAAACTCAGGGTGGCGGAAGGGGGGGTATTGCTGGGTTTCGTTGCAGACGAAGTTTTCTTCAGCGGCGGGGCCTTGCGCGGCGAGGTTCATGATGTGCATGAGCAAGGTCCGGGCGCGCTGGGCGGAGTCTTCGCGCATGGCCGGGTCAGGGTCTATGAGGGAAAGGAACGCGAAGAGTTCGGCGTACATTTCAGTGGGGTATTCTTCGTAGGCGGTGTTGCCGCAATCCTGATCGGGGACACGACCTTCATCCATCTCGGTGCGGGCGCGTTCGGCGAGGAGAGCGAGGCCTTCTGTCCAAAGCGGGTTGCCGTCCGCGGCCCATTGGCGGTAGATTTCCACGTCGGTGGGGGTAAGCCAGAGGCGGGGGTGGGTTCCCGGTGCGAGGGGGACAACCGAGGTAGGTTCGATGGGTGGTTGCGTGGAATCCGTCGCGGTTGCAGGCGCGGTGGGGAGGGGATCGGAGGGGGCGTTCGTGGGGGAGGTGGAATCAGGCAGGGTTTCCGCGGGGGTTTCCGGCGTGGGTTGGATCAGCCCGCAGGCGAGGAGGAGGAGGCAGATGAGAGGGAGAAGGCGTCGCATAGTTTTTTTCCTGGTACACAGAAGGCACAGATTTTACAGAAGGACACAGAATTATTTTATAAAACCTTTCTGTGTTCCTCTGTTTTCTCTGTGCCTTCTGTGTACAAATTACTTTTGTACCAACGGCAAATACACCCGCGGAACCATCGCCCCATATTCGACCGCCCCAAGATCGCAAGTGCCCACGCGGGATGCCCCGCGCTGATCGGTGGCGATGCACGCGGCGGGGTCGCCCGCATCGATGAGGGGGCTACCTGCCTGGGGCATGATCGTATTCATGGGGAACGTACCTCCATTGAAGGTGAGGGTGCCCACGAGCAAATCGCCGGGATAGTTATCCTGATCGGTCGGGTCAGTCAGCGAGGCACAGGTGCCCTGGCTGAGGTTGTGCCCCAACGATTGGAACAGGCCGCCATCGCAGTTGTTCGCTTCGCCGAAGATGAGGTTGTTGACCAGTTGCACCACGCCCGGTTCACTGGGGGTTTGAGGGGAATCTTCGTAAATGGCATGCCCGGCGATGCCTGCGAGGTTGTTCGCCAGGGTGACGTTGGTGAGGATGGCGTACCGCCCATAATGGTAGAACCCGCCGCCCAGTCCGGTGACCACATTATTAGCCACGGTGACGTTGGTCAGGGTCAGGTTATCGTCTGAGGCCTGGTAAATGCCCCCTCCGTTGTCTTGGGCAAAGTTGCCGCTGATCGTGGCATTGGTGATGAAGACCGTCCCGGCGATGTGATGCAGGCCCCCGCCGTTGACCGCACCCGGTGAGGCAGAGTTGGCGTAGTTGCTTATGATGTTGACATCCCGCATTTCCAGCGAAATCCCGTATGTGCTGATGCCGCCGCCCTCGTAGGCGAAGTTGTTGCTGATGGTGGTTTGGGTGAGGAGCGCATTCCCGCCGATGTTCCACAAGCCGCCGCCGCTTCCAGTCACGACGTTGTTGTCGAGCAGACTGTGGGTGATGGTCAATGCGCCGCTGTTTTCAATGCCGCCGCCATAGCCCGCGCTATTGGCGTCAAAGGTGACGGCATTCAGGGTAGCGTTCGCCCCAATCGCGTTGTATAGTCCACCCCCGTCGAGTGCGGCATTCGTTTGGAACAGACTGTTTTGCACTGTGAGATTCCCGGTGACAGAGTTTTCGACGGCCCCACCCCGCCCGGTGCTGAGGTTGGCCTGATTGTTGTGGAAGATGGTGTTTGTGATGTTCACCGTACAGCCATCGTTGAAAATCGCGCCACCGGTTTCGGCCTGGTTGCCGTCAAAGACGCTGTCGGTGATGGTCAGCGTGCCATCGTAGCAATACACCGCCCCGCCAGAGGCATCCGACTGGTTATTCAACAACTTCACATTTTCCAAGAAGACCTCCGCCCCTGATGCTTCCACTGCCCCGCCATTGACGAGCGAATCGCCGCCCGTGAGGGTGATGTTTTGCAGGCGAAATGTAACCGCCCCGGCGAAGAAGTGCCGTTCGAGCGGTGCGGCCTGAAGGATGACTTGATTCCCGCCGTTGATGGTGACGTTGGCGAGATTGACGATTTTTGTGATGGAGAGCGGGATGGTGGTCTCGCCAGGGCCGCAATTGAACGTGATCGTGCCCCCGCCGCTGTTGGCAGTTGCAAGGGCATCGTCAAACGCGGTTTCGGTGCAACTGGCGGGTGTGCCATCTCCCACCACCGCATCCCCTGCGCGGACCGGTGAGGCGAGGAGGATGAGAGAGAAAAAAAGAAAAATAAGCGATATTTGGGTTTTCATGGGGTACTCTCTTAAGATAGATTTTGTTTGAATTTTTCTAACACAAAGACCATGAAGGTTTTCACAAAGGCCACAAAGAATCCTTAAGGCCTTTGTGATCTTTGTGCTTCTTTCTTAGTGTCCTTTGTGGTTTAAAAGATCTTCGTTAACAACAATCACTCCTCTTCCTGGCACGTCCACTGCATCGAAAAATCTACCCGTGCATTGGGATCAGGGTTGGAAACCTGTAAAGATGCAATTTCGACCAGCCCGGTGGCCTGAACCGACCCCGAACCATCCGGGGCAATGGTCACCACTCCTGTTGAACCTTCTCCATTTGAAAACGTCCGGCCTGCAATGTCCAAAGCCGGAAACATATCTGGGATACCGCTTGTTCGGACGGCCTCGATCTCGTAAGTGCCCGGCCCGGTATACATCCCCAACCGGGTGAGCGCCACCGTAATCGGTTGGTCACCTGCCGCCAGCATAAAGGGGAGATCCAAAACACGCACATCCCCACCTTCCGCCCATGCCATACAACGATTTCCAAAACTACTCCCGATGCCAGCCGTACCCGTCACATTGACCGCACCGCTTACCGTAGCCGTCACACAGAACTGAAAATAGGATTCACAGGCTGATTCAGAACCTTTGATCTCACCCGCGCCGGTTGATGCGGTTTCAGTTATCGAAATCTCCGTTGGCTGAACATTCATCGGGATGGTTTCCACCGTTGGAGGGAGGGTTGGCTGGGACATCTGGGGTATGGGAGTTGGCGTGGGTTGGTCGGTTTTCCCGCTGTTGCACGCCGTGCTTACCAGTAAAATCACCAGACTCATGACTAGAAAAATCTTGTACTTCATTCTTTGATACTCCTTGTTGTGTGACGGTGATCGTGATCGTCTCTGTGACTTCAATCAGAAAGATCAGCCGTCGAATAATCATGAAGCGAATATATCTGGTTGCCTGTGATAAAAGGTGACATTTTGTGACAACCCTCCCTCCCACTTTCCCCGCCTCCCTCCGCTTTTTACGCAAACGCGCCCGCCTCACCCAGGATGAACTGGGCCGCGCAGTGGGCTACAGCCGCGAGCAGATCGCCCGACTCGAAAACGGTTCCCGCCTGCCCGACCTCGCCGTCGTGGCCGCACTTTTTGTCCCTGCACTCCTGCGAAATCAGGAAACCGCCCTCGTCGAACAATTCCTCGCCCTCGCCGGAAGAACCCGCGCGGATGCACAGATCACCATCACCCACACCCGCCAGACGCGCGTCCAACTCATCAGCGAAACCCTCCTCCCCCCGAATTCCGCGGGGTATCTCCCCCCTGCCCCCCTCCTGCCCCTCATTGGCCGCACAACCGAACTCGCCGATCTCCTCGCCCTCCTCCAAACCAACCGCCTGATCACCCTCCTCGGCGCGCCCGGCATTGGCAAAAGCCGTCTCGCCCTCGAAGTCGCCCACCACAGCCTCCCACACTTCTCCGATGGCGTTGTTTTCGTCCCCCTCGCCGATGTCCCCTCCGCCGATGATGTGCCCTATGCCCTTCTGCGCACCCTCGCCCTTACCCCCACCTCCCACCAAACCATCGAAAATGCCATTCTCAACGCGCTCACTCCTCGCAACCTTTTACTCATCCTGGACAACTGTGAACACATATTAGACAGCACCCCACAGTTCACCGCGTGGCTGGCCCACGCCCCCCGCCTCAAAATCCTCTGTACCAGCCGTGTCCCCCTCGACCTGTATGGCGAACAGGAATACCCCCTTGCCCCTCTCACCGTTCCCAACCTCGCCGAACCACCCGACCTCACCCGCTGGGGCAACCTCCCCGCGATGCAACTTCTCCTCGCCCGCGTCCGCGCCGCCACCCCCACCTTTGCCCTTACCCCCAACAACCTCCTGCCCCTCGCCACCCTCTGCGTCGCGCTGGACGGCCTCCCCCTCGCCCTCGAACTCGCCGCCGTCCGCCTGCGTGATCTGCCCCCGGACGAACTCGTCCAGCAACTCCTCACTCTGCGCGGGAATGGGCACCTCTCCTCCACCTGGCTCCAACAAACCAAACGCAACATCGCCGACCGTCATCGTACCCTGCAAGCCGCCATCGAGTGGAGCGTCCACCGCCTGACCCCGGAACAACAAACTGCCTTTTACCGCCTCGGTGTGTTCACGGGCGGATGCACGGATGACGCGGCCCGCGCGGTCGCCGCGCCCGATCCGGGTCTGCTCACCGATCTCGCCCGCGCCAGCCTGATCCAGCTCCGGGAAGGGCGCGTCACCCTCCTCGAAACCCTCCGCACCTACGCTGCCGAACATCTCCCTACCCATACACCAGATGCCTACGAAGCTCACGCCCGCTACTACACCGCGTTTGCCGTTCAGGTGTTCACCGGTGTTTTGGGGGATGAGCAAGCCACCTGGATGCAACGTGCCCTGGATGATCACGAAAACTGTCTGGTGGCTCTCCGTTGGGCGTTGCGCCACGCGCAGGGCGACATCGCTGTCCCGTTAGCGGGGGGGCTGTGGTGGTTTTGGTACCGGCAGGGATTGTTCACGTTGGGGCGGGAGATGTTGACCGCGGCGTTGCTGTTGCCATCGTCCGATCTCGTTTGGCGAGCGCGGGCGCTCAATGGGTTGGCAAGTTTTTGCCTCGCGCAAGAGGACTATTCTGGGAGTCTCGCCCATCACCAGGAAGGGTTGGCCTTGCGCCGTCAGCTTGGCGATGCGGAAGGGGTTGCCACGGTTTTGCACAATATGGGGCTGACCGCGCTCACCATGGGAGATTTTGCCCAGGCCAGCGCGTGGATGGAAGCGAGCATTGCCGCAGACCCGACAAGCGATCCGATGATGGCGTGGACTCATTTGGGGTTAATCGCCCAGGAACAACAAGATTTGCCCCAAGCGCGGCACTGGTTGGAACAAGCCTACCAACACGCCCAACTTTTATCCGAGGGGTGGGAGCAAGCCTTTGTGATGAACTTTCTGGCGGATGTGATGCGGGATATGGGGGAACACGCGGCGGCCAAAACCCTGGCCCAATCCAGCATGCGGATTTTCGACGCACTGAACGACAGTTATTACCGCCCCGATCCGCAATTTCTCCTTGCACAGCTTGCCGGGGACGAGGGAGATGATGTAACCGCTCTCGAACAGGCGACCCAGGCCCTGGCACAATACGAAGCCCGGCAGGACGCGGTAGTGACAGCATGGGTGCAGTTGTTTTTGGCTGAATTGGCGTGGAAGCGTGAGGAAAGGGAGGCGGCGTCCGCGTGGTTGCGGCAAGCGGACGCGTTGCGGCAAACGGTTAAGCGTCCCTTGACCCCGCGTGAAGAAAAGCGCTACTTAGAAATGAAGGAAAGCTTGGGGACTGGGGCGTAGGTTTGTAGAGAGAAACGACGAATGAAAGGGCGAAATGGTTTAGCTGGTTTAGGGGGTTTTAATTTCGGCAAGTTTTCCGTTGGTTAGCTGCAATAAATCTTTGACAGACAAACGAATATTTAGCCCCCTTTGCCCTCCTGAGATGTGAATTTCGGGAAAATTGGCGGCGGATTGATCGAGCAGAACTTGAAAACCCTTGTTGATCAGGGCGAGCGGAGAAATACCCCCGGCCTGTAATCCGGTTAGTTGTTCTGCTTCGCGTTGGGTGGGCAACGCGACTTTCTTCTCATTGAGGGCCTTGGCAACGAGTTTGAGGTCCACTTCCGATGGGGCAGGGACCACCGCCAGGATTGGCTTGCCTTTGACTATGCGGGTGACAACGATGGTTTTGAATACCATTTCCGGGGAAATGTTCAACAATGACGCTGTTTCCATAGCCCCTGTTTTTTCATCAGGTGAAAGTTCATAGACTGTGTAAGGAATCTTTTTTGAGTCGAGCAAACGTGTAACATTGCTGCGTGTAGTCATAATTATCACCTACAAAAGTATTTTTTCTAATTTAACCACAAAAAAAGCCCCCAGAGCAAATGGGGGCTTTTTGAACAACCCTCATTTCGGCTGAGTTTACAACTTTCCAGGAGGATGTGGTAAGGTGAGCGTGAAAACAGCCCCATTCGCATAATTGGCAGCTTCTAATGTACCCTTGTGAGCTTCGGCGAGACGACGGGCGATAGAAAGCCCAAGTCCGGTACCGCCTTCGTCGCGGCTTCGGGAACGGTCGCCACGATAGAAACGCTCGAAGATGTGGGGGAGGGCTTCTTCAGGAATACCGGGACCGGTGTCACGCACGGCGATCTGGACTCCGGTGGTGTCGCAGGTGACTTCGACGGAGATTTGTCCACCTTCGGGGGTGTGGCGCATCGCGTTCGTGAGGAGGTTGCCCAAGATTTGTTCTACCCGCCCTGGGTCGGCTTCCGTTTCGGCACAATTGTCGGGGGGAACAAAACTTACCGTTTGGGTTTTTCCAGTTGCATGGGGCTGGAATTGTTCGACCACACGCTGCACCAGACCGGGGATATTGGTTTCGATTTTAATCAATTCCAATTCTCCAGCATCAGCCAAGGCAAGGGTACGGAGATCATCTACGAGGCGTTCAAGAAGCAACGTCTGTTCGTAAATCGTTTGAATAGTTTCGGTAGTTAGGGGGTAAATGCCATCTTGGATAGCTTCAAGATTGGCGCGCTGAACGGAGATAGGGGTGCGTAGTTCGTGGGCGATATCTGCTGTCATGGCTCTCCGCCGGGTTTGGGCTTGTTGGATGGATTCGGCCATAAGGTTAAAGGTGCGGCCTAGGGTGGCAAGTTCATCGTCCCCTTTTACCTGGACGCGTTGATCCATATCGCCTTCTCCGAGGGCTTGGGCGGCATGGGTGAGGGTGCGTACTGGACGAAGTAAGGCATATCCTAAGATGAGGGCCAGGGCCACCGCAAGGACGGCACTGATTGCAGTAGCCAAAAGCGCACCTCGGTTGATAACCGAAAGTAGACCGTTTTCGATAGGCGGGGCTAATCCTGGACGATCCGCAGGAATGAGGTAGCCCACCACTTTTCGGTTAACACGAATCGCAATGGCACGATCTTTTTCGTCTGAGGTGATCTGGCGGGTGGGATCGGGCGTTAGACCTTGCTGGCCAGTATCCACCAAGATTTGATAAGATGCGTCTACAAGTAGGAAGAGGTCATTTTCTAATCCTGGTCCCCCGGGTCCGTTTCCGCCGGGAACGTTTTCGGAGCTTCCTTGGTAGTTTGGGTTGCCCTGGCGGTGGTAGTTAAAAAGCGCTTTGACACCATCCCAAGTTTGATTCGAATTGTAGTAGTTTTCCAATGCAGTGACGAGCGATTCTGCGCCTGCAAAACCCCCGCGCGAAGTGAACCGATCTAGAGCAACATTCACCTGCCAACGGGCGAGAAAAATGATACTAAGAGTAGTGATGAGGATGAGGAGGAGGAAGGATAAGAAGAGGCGAAGGCGCATAGAGAAAAGGGATGAGGGATAAGCGATGCAGTGAAAAGTGTGATTCAGATTATAGATTACTGTTTTGCAAACCGATATCCCACTCCAAACACCGTTTCAATATACTTCGGCTTTTTGGGGTCGGGTTCGATTTTTGCACGGAGGTTTTTGATGTGGGCGTCTACGGTGCGTTCGTAGCCTTCGTAGTAGTTGCCCTGGGCGAATTCGATGAGCTGTTCGCGAGAGTAGGCGCGTCCGGGTTGGGCAGCGAGGGTGTGGAGGAGCGAGAATTCGGTGGGAGTGAGTTCGATGACTTCACCCTCGCGGGTGACGAGGTGGGCGCTAACGTCAATTTCCAAATCGCCCGCGCGGATGATTTCTGCGGGGGCTGCGCCGGGTTGGGCGCGGCGCAGCAACGCGCGGACACGAGCTACGACCAGCCGCGGGGAAAACGGTTTGGTCACGTAGTCGTCTGCACCCAGTTCGAGGCCGATGAGTTGATCGGGTTCATCCACCCGCGCAGTCAGCATGAGGATCGGGACTTGGGACTTTCGTCGGATTTCACGGGCAACGTCGAGGCCATCCATCCCGGGCAGGTTCAGATCAAGGATCACAAGGTCGGGATGTTTGTGTTCGTAGGTGGAGAGGCCAGAGTCGCCGCGATAGGCGGTGAGGACTTCAAAGCCGGATTTTTCCAGATAAGAGCGGAGAACTTTGACGAGTTCGGGTTCGTCTTCAACAATCAAAATAGTAGACATGGGCGGAGGGATGTGGAGAAAAGGTGAAGGGGTGAAAAGGAGAAGAGATGGGACGATTATACAATAAGGGGAGGTTGGTTTCGTTTGTTTGTTGGTTAATGGGTAGGATAACAAGCCCATGTGAAGAAGATGTGAAGATAGCGTAGAGGGGATGTGAAGTTTGTAAAACCGCCCGCTAATTTGGGCGGGCGGTTTATTTTATGCGATTTTTGTGAGTTTTCGGATGGTGGATTGTGGTTTGTTCTGATCCGCTTCGGCAATCAACCCTCGTAACTCAAAAATCTGATCCCGGATTGCCGCCGCTTGTTCGAATTCGAGATTCATCGCCGCTTCCTTCATTTTCGCTTCCAGTTCAGCAATTAACTTTTCGATTTCATCCATCGGGAGGGTGTCTGTACCCCGAACACGGTACTCGCCCTGACGTTCGGCGACCGCGTGGGTGGAAATGCGTTCGGTGAGATCGTGCACGGCTTTCACGATGCTGACGGGTTGGATGCCGTACTTTTCGTTGTGGGCAACTTGTTTTGCGCGGCGGCGGGTGGTTTCGTCAATGGCGCGTTTCATCGAGTCGGTCATTTTGTCGGCGTACATGATGACTTTTCCGGCAACGTGACGAGCGGCGCGGCCAATCGTTTGGATCAGGGCTGTGTCGGAGCGGAGGAACCCTTCTTTGTCCGCGTCGAGGATGGCGACGAGGGAGACTTCGGGGAGGTCCAACCCCTCGCGGAGCAGGTTGATGCCGACGAGGACATCAAACACGCCCATCCGCAAATCGCGCAGCAGGCTGACCCGTTCGAGCGTTTGAATCTCGGAGTGCAGGTAGTGGACCTTGATGCCCAATTCCAGCAGGTAATCGGATAGCTTTTCCGCCATGCGCTTGGTGAGCGTGGTGACGAGGATGCGTTCGCCCCGTTCGATGCGCTGGCGCAGTTCGCCGACGAGATCGTCCACCTGACCCTGGGTGGGGCGGACTTCGACTTGCGGGTCCACTAACCCGGTCGGGCGGATGATTTGCTCGACGATCTGCTCGGCTTTTTCCATCTCGTAGGGGCCGGGAGTGGCGCTGGTGTAGATGGTGTAGCTCATGCGTTGTTCAAATTCGGGGAATTGCAGGGGGCGGTTATCCATCGCGGAAGGGAGGCGGAAACCGTACTCTACCAGGGTGGATTTGCGGGAGCGGTCGCCGTTGTACATGCCGCGAATTTGGGGAACGGTCATGTGCGATTCGTCGAGGATGAGCAGGTATTCGCTGGGGAGGTAGTCAATGAGCGTCCACGGAGGCGAGCCGGGGGGACGTTGATCGAGAGGACGGGAATAGTTTTCGATGCCGGAGCACGTGCCGGTCTCGCGCAACATTTCGAGGTCGTAGCGGGTGCGCTGCTCGATCCGCTGAGCTTCGAGGTATTTCTCTTCCGACTTGAACAAGGCGAGCCGTTCTTCCAGTTCGGTTTCGATATCCTTGATCGCTTGCTGGAGTTTGTCTTCGTCGGCAACAAAGTGTTTGGCCGGAAAGAGGTTGAGTTTGGCGATGTCGCCGTAGAGTTCACCAGTGACGGGGTTAACCTTGATCATCCGCTCGACTTCATCGCCCCAAAAAGAGATGCGGTACACGGTATCATCTTCGTAAGCGGGGGCGATTTCGAGCGTGTCGCCACGGACGCGGAAACTGCCGGGTTTGAGGTCAGCATCGTTGCGCTGGTACTGGCTTTCGACCAGTTGCCGGAGCAGGGCATTCCGCCGGTAGATGACGCCGACTTCGAGGGGAATCACGCCTTTGTAATACGCTTCCGGGCTGGCGAGACCGTAGATGCAGGAGACGGACGCAACGATGATGACATCCCGCCGGGACATGAGCGAAGCGGTGGCAGCCAGGCGCAAGCGGTCAATCTCTTCGTTGATGTCGGTTTCTTTTTCGATGTAGAGGTCTTTGCGGGGAACGTAGGCTTCTGGTTGATAGTAGTCGTAGTAGCTGACGAAGTATTCGACCGCGTTATGGGGGAAGAAGTCTTTGAACTCGGCGTAGAGTTGGGCGGCCAGCGTCTTGTTGTGCGCCATTACCAGCGCGGGCATTTGCAGTTCCTGGATGACACGAGCCATCGTGTGGGTTTTCCCGGTGCCGGTTGCACCAAGCAAAACCTGGTTTTTGTAGCCTTTGCGGATACCTTCTGCGATTTGTGCAATCGCTTCGGGCTGGTCGCCGGAGGGTTGGAAGGGGGTTTGGATTTGGAAGTCCATAGAGTTGAGGATGGTTGGTTGGTTCGTTAGTTAGGTTAAGCGGACAACATCAAAGGATGGATAGTGATACTTTATGACATTAATTAGAACGGATGTTGTATTATACTCCATCACTTATCACTTATTACTTGTCACCCCTCACATAAATCGGATTACTAAAAATCCACCCTCGCCGCGCCCGCAAAAACTCCCGATATACCTCAATCCGATACACACCCGGCTCCGTCGTGTTATGCGTGATCGTCTCCCGATTATCCCAAGTTTTGACGGGCTTCCCATCTTTGAGCAAAATGCACTCCGCCACCTCCGGAAGACGGATTTGAAACGTTACCCCCTGTCCTGCGCGTACTGTTACCTCGTCGCCCATCACCACGCTGGCATCCCGCGCGTGGGCGGCGAACCGGAACCCTTTTGTGGGAGCGGGCAAATCGTAGCCGATAAACGCGTGCCCAGTGCGGAGGGCATTGTAAATCAAACCTTTATCGTGTTCGAGATTGCCATCTAAAGGTTCAGGAATAAGCAAATGGGTATTGATGCACCGGAAATGATGCTCATAAGGAAACACCTTTCGCTTGATCGGCCCCAAACTCGCAGGCAATTCGTGGGCGTCCGAACCACCAACCCCCACAATCTTCTTCCCACTTTTGTGCAAATCATCCCAAATTGTGAGAGTCTGCGGCGGTGGTCCCAGTGCCACATATTGCGGATTGAACACATAAAAAATGGCGTGTAAATAACTCTTAATACGAATTTTTACTTCTGAGAGCGAATTCCACAGCTCAAGTCCAGTAAAACCCTGAATATCCCAACTCACCCAGGAAAGATCATCTTCGTGGATCACTTTGTTTTCGGGGTCAGTGGGATGTGCGAGAAACGCCATTCCACCCGCTTCGTTGACGGCGTTGACCAGCCTTTGTGGATCGCTTGCGAGAGTAGCCAGTTCTTGATCTGTCCCCATGACCAACATATGATTTTTTTGCGGATCACGCGCCTGATCGTGAACTTCCTCACCGACCAACATTAACACCCGCTTTAGCCCCTCTTGGTAATAACCTTCCGGCCCGTTAACCCAGACATTGTGATCGGTCACGATGATGGCATCCAAACCTACCTTGAGCGCGGCTTCAGCGATTTTTTTGTGACTACCATGTCCATCGGAATATGGCGTGTGCATATGGAGATTGATAATAATTTCGTGGTGATCATTCATAGGAGGCAGTAGAGAAGGGGTCAGGAAGATGTTCGTTGGTTATCGTAGTTGACGGATGACAAGAGAGAGAAGTATAATTCCGCCTGTTAAGTTAAGAAAGGAGCTTCAAACAAGTGAAAACAATTATTGACATTGCCTTAATTATAATCTCGGTCGCTTTGATTGCGAGTGTGGTCATACAAAGCAAAGGAGCAGGCCTTGGAGGTTTGACCGGTCAGGACTCGGGCGGGTTCTTCTCTGCACGTCGTGGGATCGAAAAAACGCTATTCTACGCCACAATAGCCTTTAGCACGATTTTCTTCCTCCTGGCGATAGCGGCCGTCCTCCTCGTCGGATAACCCCGTTTTCTTTTCATCTTTACCACAAATGGGCGCGTTGCGCCCATTTTCTTTTCCCATGAAAAAATTACGTTGGCAACTGCTTATTGTCATCCTGGCCCTGGCCGCGATTGCACTTATCCTTTTGGGACAACAACCAAGTGCCATCCCGCCCAATGTTCAGACAACCCCCCAGCCCATTGCCGGGGGAAGCTACACCGAAGCCCTAGTCGGCTTCCCTAGCCGGTTAAACCCTCTCCTCGATTTCTACAACCAACCTGACCGGGACGTAGATCGTCTCCTCTACAGTAGCCTCATCCGCTTCGACGAACACGGCAACCCCAACCCCGACCTCGCCGAATCCTGGGGTATTTCCCAAGATGGCACAACCTACAGCTTCTCGATCCGCCAAAATGCTCGCTGGCACGATGGCGAACCCGTGACGAGCCAGGATGTAGTCTTCACCGTCGAGCTTTTGCGCGATGAAAACATGCCTGTCCCCGATGATTTACGTGCCCTTTGGAATGACATCGAAGTTGAGGCGGTTAACCCCTCCCTCGTTCAATTCCATCTCCCTGAACCTCTCTCTCCATTTCTCGACTACCTCACCTTCGGCGTTCTCCCCGAACACTTACTTGGCAGCCTCTCCACAACCGACATCGTAGATGCCCCGTTCAACCTTCAACCGATTGGTTCTGGGCCGTACCTGCTTAGCCAATTCATCGTCGAAAACGATCAAATTATAGGTGTCGAACTCAATGCCTTCGATCAATACTACTTCCCCCGTGCCTTCATAGACAAAGTGGTCTTTCGTTATTACCCCGACTCTGCGAGTGCCCTTGATGCGTACAAAGCCGGTACTGTCGAAGGCATCAGCCAGATAACCCCAGATGTTCTCACCAACGCCCTCGCCGAACCGGGTCTCAGTCTGTACACCAGTCGCCTGCCGCAACTGACCTTAGTCATGTTCAATTTGGATAACCCCCGTCGCCCATTTTTTGGCGAATCAGAAATTCGACACGCACTTATGCAAGCCCTCAACCGCCAGCGAATGGTCAACGAATTATTGGATGGGCAGGCGATTCTCGCCAATGGCCCGATTTTCCCTGGTACTTGGGCTTACCTTGATGCGGACGAACTCCCCTCGTATGATGTAGACGCGGCGCTCGAAACCCTTAAAGCTGCCGGTTACACTATCCCAGCGGAGGGGGGCAATGTACGGGTAAAAGATGATGTGTCTTTACGGTTTACCCTTCTGCACCCAGACGATCCCATTCACACCCAAATTGCTGAAATGATCCAAGACAGTTGGGCACAACTTGGCGTGAAAGTGGAACTTGAGGCCCTTCCCTACCCTGATCTTGTAAGTGCCCTGACCGCACGGAATTACGACGCTGCCCTCGTGGACCTCAACCTGACACGTTCCCCGGACCCTGATCCCTACCCCTTCTGGCATCAAGCCCAGATTACAGGAGGCCAAAACTACGCTCAATGGAATGACCGCGTCGCCAGCGAATACCTGGAACAAGCGCGTGTCACCCTCGACCAAACCGAACGCGCCCGCCTGTACCGTAACTTCCAGGTACGCTTCTCCCGCGAACTCCCCGCCCTGCCGCTGTACTACCCCGTTTACACCTACGCCGTCTCCTCACGAGTACAAGGTGTTCGCGTTGGCCCGTTGTTCGACCCCAGTGATCGGTTAAATTATCTACCAGAATGGTATTTGCAATCCGCCATCACCGAACCATCTCCCGCTCCTTGATATAAATCGGGAAGTTCCCTGGTTACAAAAAAGACGCCCCGCAATTGCGGGGCGTCTTTTTTTACATCCGCTCAATCCTCGCCCCCAACGATTTTAACTTCTCCTCAATCCGTTCGTACCCCCGGTCAATTTGCCCGGCGTTGCGAATGGTAGATTTTCCCTTCGCCGCCAACGCCGCAAGGAGCAATGACAAACCTGCCCGAATGTCCGGGCTTTCCACATCCGCGGGGAACAGTTGCGAGGGGCCTTGGACAATGCACCGGTGCGGATCACACAAAACGATTTGTGCGCCCATTTTCTTAAGTTTGTCGGTAAAGTACATCCGCCCTTCATACATCCAATCGTGAAAAAGCACACTGCCCTGTGCCTGGGTGGCGACCACGATGGCGATGCTCATCAAATCCGCCGGGAAAGCAGGCCAGGGCATCACTTTGATTTCGGGAATGGAATTGTCCAGATCGGGGGAAATGTTCAGATTCTGTCCGGAAGGCACGATGATGTCCTCACCATCCACCTGCCAGTTCATGCCAAACCGGTTGAAGACGAGTTTGATCATGTCAAGATATTCAATCCCCGCGTTGCGAATCCGCACTTCGCCCCCTGTCACAATCGCTGCACCAATGAAACTAACCACCTCCAGGTAATCTGGGCCAATTGTAAATTCTCCGCCATCCAACCGCGAGACGCCTTCAATGTGCAACGTATTGGAGCCAATATTTTCAATCTTTGCACCCAACACGTTGAGAAATTCACACAGTTCTTGCACATGCGGCTCGGACGCGGCGTTGCGGATAATTGTGGTTCCTTCCGCCATCACTGCTGCCATGATTGCATTTTCGGTCGCGGTTACACTGGCTTCGTCGAGGAGCATGTCCGCGCCGTGCAAGCCGTCCGCCTGGAAACGGAAGATGTTTTGAGTTCGGTCAAATTCCACGTCCGCGCCCAGTGCGCGGAGGGCGAGGATGTGAGTGTCCACGCGCCGCCGCCCGATGACATCGCCGCCCGGTGGGGGCAGGTGCAAAATGCCGGTGCGAGCGACCAACGGCCCGGCGAGCAAGATCGAAGACCGGACACGGCGACACAGGTCGGGGTCCAGATCCGCCTCGCGCACCTGACGGGCCTGGATGCGGAGGGTGTTTGGGGCAGGGGTTTCGATTTCGGCTCCCAAACTTTCTAACAACGCCCGCATGGTTTGCACATCCCGAATTTCGGGGACATTGCGTAAAATGACGGGTTGCTCGGTTAATAAACAGGCCGCCAGCAAGGGCAAGGCCGCGTTTTTGTTGCCTGATGGGGTGACTGTCCCATTCAGGGGATACCCCCCTTCGATGACAAATTTGTCCATGAGAGAATCTCCTTTTATTCCGTGTATAGATAGCGTGTATAATCCCCCCTGTCCCTTTTACCACACCTTGCCAAGACCTGACAGGTTTTGAAAACTTGTCAGGTCTTGGGATGATTACCTATCGCTATGAATCTTCTCGCCCCTCTTGTGACGGTCTTGCTTGGCCTTTTTTCGGGTATGCTGGTTAACTATTTGGCAGATATTTTGCCGGTTCGCCGACGCTTTGCCCCTCCGATTTGTTTAAATTGTGGACAGCGGTTTGCCCTTGCCAATTATTTATTCTGGCCCCGTAGGTGTGAACACTGCCATCAACGCCGCACCAGGCGGATGTGGGTGGTGGAAATCTTGGGAGCCGTGCTTGCCTTATGGCTGGTTTATGCGCCAGAAGCAAATCAACGGTTAGGTATTCTCTTGGGAAGCGTTGTTTTAATTTATTTTGCGATGATCGTGGTGATTGATTACGAACACCGCTTGATTCTGCATCCGACAAGTTGGTTTGGGGTATTACTGGGGTTAGTTGTCGGGATTAAGCTTAATGGCGTGTCTGCCACATTATTAGGAGGAGCGGTTGGTTATGGGGTGATGTATGTTTTATATTATCTCGGTGCGCTCTTTACAAAACTTATGGCCCGTCTGCAGGGACGTACCATTGATGAAGTCGCCCTCGGATTTGGGGATGTAAATTTGACTGGGGTGTTGGGCTTGATGGTCGGATGGCCGCTGATGCTCGTTGCTCTCTTTTTATCTGTCCTGACCGCCGGGTTGATGGGTGGCCTTTTACTGCTCAGTAAAATGGTCAGCCGCAAATATCGCTCCTTTATGGTGGCAATGCCTTACGGCCCGTTTTTGATTTTGGGGGCGTTTTTGATGTTGTTTCTGCCTATGTTTACTCAAGAGTTACTGAGTAGGCTTTCCCCTATTTTTTAGTATCAATTTTCAGAATCGAGTCCTTCATTTTTTAGTCAAATACAAAAGAAAATTCCTCGCGAACTCAAATTTTTCGGAACTTTATTTGCCTATATCATCGGTGACCTTACGAAATCAATGTTCTTCTCCTCCATTGAAAAGGTCCCCCCTTTAAGTTCTACAGGTATGAACCACTATATTTCTTCTATCCCAGGAATGACATTTGGTGTCATCATAGTATTAATTATTTTTAAGTATTGGGAGAGAAAACAAAATATCAATGAAGACTAAGATGCCGCAGATTCTGGCTACTTTACTTGTGAAAATCCTATGCTTGAAGTCTATTTGAGATAGGCAACCACCTCCGCCAAAATCTCATCCGGCGTCAACGAATCTGTGTTGATATAAATATCCGCGTGCTGCCGGGCATGGCGCAACCGGCGAAGCTGCTCCTGATAATCCGCCTCGGGGAAATCCCACTTGCGTCGCACAAGCGTCGTAGGATAGGACACATCCAAAAAAATCAAAATATCGGGGTTGGTGATCCGTTTCCACATATCTTGCACAAACGAATGTTCCTGGGCAATGTGCTTGACCCGATAGCCCTCTGCTTCTAACTTTGAGCGAAGCAACGATTTTCCCGCTGTACAAGGGCCAACTAGCCCAATCGTAAAACTTTTCGAATCTGATTTTATGTTGTCGGCATCCATGCGCACAACCTGAATCTATGAATCCACCGGTAGAGAAAGGGTCACGCGCCGGATCATATCCCGCGCTTCTTTCCGTACTTGAAAAACGACCAGACTGACATCGTCGCCGGGACGGTTCTGCTCCAGTTCCAATGCCGCTTGGATTAGCCCGTCCGCGATGTTTTGGGCATCTCGTTCAGGATCGCTGATCAACTCGCGGAAACGGGTTTCCAGATCAATTATTTTGCCGATTCGTTCGCCCGCCCGTAAAAGGCCATCCGTAAAAACCAGGATCGTCAATCCAGCCTCAATGGGCATTTGAGTAATGACCGGACGCGTGCCCAATCGTGTGCCAATTTCCATACACGGATCATTCATTGTTTCAACCATCCCTTCGCGGGCAATCAAGACCGGAGCAGGATTGTTCCGGGTTAGCACCACCGTGCTGGAAGTGAAATCTGCCGAAAGAATATTAAGGGTAGACATCACCTTTCCTCCCCGTTCATGATACAAAAAATCCGAGACCGCGCGGGCCGCCGCCCCATCCCGAATCCCCTCCGCGAGCAACCCGACCACCTTCCCCGCGACCTTGTTGGAAATACGCTTGGCACTCTTCCCCGACCGTTGCCCATCCGCGAGCACAACCGAAATCCCCCCTCCCGGCCGCTCGACCAGCTCCAACGTATCCCCACTCTCCGACGTGGCATATTTCCGAATTTTCGCAACACCAAACTGAATTTCCATAGAAGCCTCCACCAGGGTTGTGTGTCTCCCGAAAAAAAGGATGGGTGGGGGATGTACATCCCCCATCCATCCTTTTTTTCGGGGATTAAAGCTTGTGCCCGATGATAACAAAAATTTCACTAGTGTGGAACGGGCGTTTTTCGAACGGGCGTTTTTCCACGGAGACGATAAATCCAGCTTGCCGCATAGGGTTTGCAAACCACTGACTCGCAACCGGACTCCAATCTTGGGACAGGCCAAACACACGATAAATCCATCCCGCAAAGTGTTGTGCCGCCCCGTGCGGGGCAACCAGCCGCGCCCCCGGCATCACGATGAACTTTCCCCCTGGCGCGAGCACGCGGTAAACCTCGGCAACGGTTTCCCGCGCGGTCACGTAATTCGTCGGGAAGGTGGCGGCGACACAGTCAAAAGTTTGAGGGGCAAAAGGGAGATAAAACGCGTCCCCGTGGACAAGGGAAGACGCAGGGGGGGGGAATTGTTTGCGTAAACGGTGGACTGCCTGGCGGGTCATCTGGGGGCTTTTATCCAACCCGACCACGCGCTGTCCTCCTTTTAGGAGCGCAGCTTGCAAATGTCCGGGGCCGTGACCCAGTTCGAGAATCCGGTGTCCCGCGAGGTCAGGCAAAATGGATCGAACCCATTCCTGCCATAGACCTGCAGAAACCAGCGCCGCAACCCCATCATACGTCCAGGCGAATTGGTGATAAAGCAGTTCGGTGAGAAAAAGGTAAAGGCGACGGATCAAGGCACGAGCACTTCCAGCTTGCGGGGCAGGATGCGAAATTCGATTTCTTGTATGCCATGTGCGAACACTTCCCCGTCGGCGTGGGCGGGCGTGAGCGTTTCGGAACGTACTTTGAGCCAGGTGGCGTTGACCTCGTGCACCATCGGATGTTCGGTAATATTGCCTTTGCCAGCTTTCATGATCATCGGCAAAGCAAACAAGGTCTTGAGCCGGGTGGGGATATGTGCGTAGGTAAAGGTTAATAGTCCATCGTCGGCAGCCGCGTGGGGGACAGTATAAAACACGCCACCAGTGCGCGCCCAGTTCCCGATGGAGATCAACGTCATAGGCCCAGAGTATGTGCCATTGTCCCATTCCAGGTGCATTTTCCAGGTGGGGTGGTGCATAATCCCCAAGAGCGCGGCAGCCATGTAACGGGGGACGCCGTTGAGACGTTTCATGCGCGCCTGGAGGAGTGTGATGTATGGTTCCAGCCCTAGGCCCGCGTTATTGACAAAATACCGGTCATTGATCTGGCAAAGGTCAATTTTGCGGGTTTTGCCTTGTGCGATGACTGCGAGGGCTTTGGACATCTCGCGGGGGATTTCCAACTGATCGCCCAGGTCGTTAGCCGTGCCGACCGGGAGAATCCCATACGGACCAATCGGTTGATCGGGGTGCGGATTCCCCTTCATCATCCCGTTAATCACTTCGCTCAACGTCCCATCGCCGCCCGCGGCAATGATCGGGGCACGCCCGGCTGCGGTGGCTTGCGCGGCGAGTTCGATGCCGTGACCCGGCGCGTTAGTCTCGACGATTTCCGCGGGAAAGGATAAGGTTGCTAGTGCAGCTTCAATATCTTGTCTGCGTGCTTTGGCCTGCCAGCGGTTGGAATAGGGATTGAGGATAATGAGTGGGGTCATGTACCATTAAGTGCTCGAATTTTGACTTTGAATTGCCAGTTGGCCACATCCGGCGCGAATATCAATGCCCCGGCGCATCCGAATAGTGCATGGTATCCCGTTATCTTCGAGAATTTGGCGGAAAACGTCGGCTCTTGCGCGTGATGTAGCTTTTCCATTGTAGCCTGTCGTAGGATTGAGGGGGATTGCATTTACGTGGCAATTTATCCCGGCTAGTAACCCAGCGAGAATTTTCGCCTGTTCCGGTGTATCGTTAACTTCATGGATTAATGCCCACTCAAACGTAATCCGACGCCCAGTCGTTTTGACGTAGTCACGGCAGGTATTGAGCAGTTCACGGACAGGGTATTTCTTATTGATGGGAAGCATAGACGAGCGTAGATCATCTCCCGCAGCGTGGAGGGAAATTGCGAGGTTGATTTGCCGCTTTTCTTGGGTTAAGCGTTTGATCATTGGGATCAACCCTACCGTGGAAACCGTAAATCGCCGGGCACTCATATCGTATCCTTCGTGATCGTTTAGACGATCAATGGCGTCCATGGTGGCATTGTAATTGTGGAGGGGCTCACCCATCCCCATCACAACAACATTGGTGGGATGTTCCCCCTCAGGACGGAGCAGGCGTGCGTAATAAAGAACTTGTTCAACAATTTCTCCGCTTGTCAAGTTCGCGCGAAATCCCATCTGCCCGGTTGCACAGAAGACACAGCCCATCGCACATCCAACTTGTGTGGAAATGCACAGGGTGTTCCGTTTGTCATAGCGCATCAACACCGCTTCTATGGCGGAATTGTCTGGGAGATGAAAAAGAGTTTTTGTGGTTTGCCCGTCGCTGGAATCCAGCACGATGCCAGGGGTGAGGTGAGAAAAAGTAAAATGCGTGGCAAGTTTTTCGCGGAGGGTTTTGGACAGGGGGGTAAATTCCTCGGGGGTGTTCCAGAGGTTTTTGTACAACCCTTGCCAGATTTGTTTGGCGCGGTAAGCTGGTTCGCCCCAGTTTTTGAGGGTGTTTTCCAATTTTGGAAAATCAAGATCGTAAATGAGGGGTTGGGTCATAGGATTTGTTCCAACAAGGTGGTAAGGTCTGGGGCTATCCAGTCAGGTTCCGGATGCCACGCTTGAGCCTGCTCTAGCGTGGTGACACCTGATAGGACGAGAGCGGTTTTGCAGTTTGTATTCTGTCCACCTAGAATGTCCGTCTCGAGCCGGTCACCGACAGCGAGGGTCTCTTCGGGGGAGGTGTTGAGGCGTTCCAGGGCTTGTTGGTACATGATCGGGCCAGGTTTGCCGATGATGATGGGGGAGATGTCGGAGGCCGTTTCGAGGAGAGCGAGGATCGAACCCGCGCCGGGGACTAACCCCGCGGGCGTTGGAAAACTCCGATCAGGGTTAGTACCGATGAAGGTGGCTCCGGCCCGGATCAGTAAAGTGGCCTGGGCAAGTTTTTCGTATGAAAGGTAGCGATCCATCGCCGCGACGACGGTGTGGACGGGGGACGCGTCAGAACTAAGGGTGAAACCTTTTTCGCGAAGGGTTTCAATGAGGCCGGTCTCGCCGACAACAAAAACGGGACCGCCTTCGGGGTATTGGGTTTTCAGGTGTTGGGCGGTGGCCTGTGAAGAGGTAATGATCTGCCAGGGTTCGATGGTGACGCCGAACTCGGCAAGTTTTTGGAGGTAGGAGGCGACGGAGCGGGTGGCGTTGTTGGTGGCGAGGATGACGCGCAACCCACGGGCAGCGATCCGGGAGAAGATGGCGGGCAAGTTCCCGATGGGTTCTTGATCCCGCCAGAGAACGCCATCCATATCGAGGATGAGGGCGCGGATGGGGGTGGGGGAGGTGAGCATGATTTGTGATAAGGGTTGGATGACGATTGGGATTTGGATATTATACACGCGAGATTAAACAAATCAGCCAGGGGGAAACCTGGCTGATTTATTTTGCAGGATAGGTTGGAATTAAGCAGAGATTTTCGCTTCGGCGGTTTCGAGGACATGGTCTACCAGGCCGTAGCGCACGGCGTCCTTGGCTTCCATATATACGTCGCGGTCGGTGTCCCGCTCAATAACTTCAAGGGGTTGGCCAGTATGTTTGGAGAGGACGCCGTTGAGCAGGGATTTTAGCTTCAAAATCTGGCGGGCCTGGATTTCGATGTCGGTGGCCTGACCTTGTGCGCCGCCCAGGGGTTGGTGGAGGTGGATGGTGGCGTTGGGGAGAGCATAGCGTTCGCCTTTGGTGCCAGCGGTGAGGAGGACGGTACCGAACGAAGCTGTGACACCCACGGCAATCGTGCGAATTGGGTTGGTGAGCATCTGCATGGTGTCGTAGATGGCTAATCCGGCGTAAATTTCACCCCCTGGTGAATTGATGTACATTTGGATGGGGGCCTCGGGGTCTTCGCTGTTAAGGTACAGGAGTTGAGCCACGATCAGGTTCGCAATTTGGGCGTTGATCGGGGTGCCGAGAAAAACGATCCGGTTGCGGAGAAGGAGCGAGTAAATGTCGTAGGCTCGCTCGCCGCGTCCGGAGGTCTCGATGACCATGGGGATAACTGACTGGGGGTTAAACATAATTGTTCCTTTTTTTCCTTTTGACGTTATTCAGTGGTTTCTTCGAAGGCAGGCTCTGTGGAAGCAGCTTCTATGGAAGTGGTTTCCACTGGAGCGTCCTCGGTGGAAGATTCTTCTGCGGAAATGGCTTCCGATGAAGTTCCTTCGAGTTCATTCGCCGTAGCTTCTGCATCAGTGGCGAGCGCGGCCTGTTTTTCGAGTTCACCGCTCGCCATATCACGGAGATGCTGGAGGGTTTTGTTCAGTAACGTGTTGTTGTAAATGTTGGCGGTCAGACCACGCAGGGCATCGTCGTTGAAGGCGCGGCGGGCTTCACGTTCGCTCATCCCAGAAAGCAGGTGGCCGAGGGTGTGTTCGATTTCGTGTTGGACTTCGTTGGGGTCAACCTGGATGTTTTCTTGTGTGGCGACTTCCATTAACAGGAGCGATTCCTTCAAACGCTGTTCCGCACCTGGGCGCATATCTTCACGAAGTTCTTCTTCCGTTTTATTGACCGCTTTTACGTAAATATCCATCGAGATGCCTTGATTTTCGAGACGGCTCTTGAGCCGGTTGAAGACCAGATCTAATTCATCTTCGACAGCTTCTTGGGGGTATTTAATTTCGGCTCCGTTGACCAGGGAGTCAAGAATTTGTTGGGCATATGCTTCGTCGTAGCCGGATGATTCGCGTTCGAGCAGCTGTTTGTGGGTGTCGGCTTCAAATTCTTCGACGGTTTCGTAAGGCCCCATCCGTTTGATGAAGGTTTCATCAATTGCGGGGACGACACGTGAGCTGACTTTGGTCACTGAGATTTCGTAATTGGCGGTTTTGCCTTTCAGGGAAATGCTGTCACCTTCTTCGGTTTCTTCGTCTTCGTAATCTTCCGGGAAGGTGTAGCTGGCCGTTTTGTTTTCGCCAGCAGAGGCTCCGATCAGTAAACGGGAAAAGCCGGGGAAGGGCCATTCGTGGGTAGCGTCCGCCGTTTCGGGTTCGATGACAACAGGGTAGGATTTGTGGTCAATATAGGGAGTTTCTTCTTCGCTGTCGGTAAATTTTCCGGACAGCTCGATGTTCACGAGGTCGCTTTCTTCCGCAGGACGATCCACCAAGGTGACTTCGGCGTACATTTCGCGCATTCCTTCGATGGCTTTTGCAACATTATCATCCGTGACTTCGGGCCGTTCGTATGGGAATCGGAGGCTTTTGTAGTCGCCGAGGGTAACGACGGGAGCCAGAGGAATGCTGAATTGAGCGGTGGGAGGAGTAGCTTCCAGACTGAGATTTTCCAATTTGCCAGGGCCGTAGGGTTGTACGCCACTTTCATCCAACACTTTGGGATAGATTTCATCAATCAAGCCTTCGATGGCTTCTTCGAGAATGCGCCCTTCTCCGATATGCCGTAGAACCATGTGGTAGGGAGCTTTGCCAGGACGGAAGCCTGGAATATGGGTGGTGCGTGCTAATTTCCGGGCGGCCTGTTGCTTTTTCCGTTCAATTTGGGCCGGTTCCAGTTCTACGGTCAACATAGCCTGGTGTTGATCATTGTGTTCCGTTTGGATGTTCAAAATGGGTTCCTTGAATGTGAAATGAGGCTGGCGAAAACGAGCCTGTGCCCGCTAAACACGAAAGCCCCTTAAGTAGGTGAGGAAGAAGGGGGTCGAACCCTTACGCCTTTCGGCACATGATCCTAAGTCATGCCTGTCTGCCAATTCCAGCACTTCCTCATAAGCGGCTCTTTTATGAGCGGCGAAATTATACGCGAACGCGATCATAGCGTCAATGAAGCGTTTTTTTTTATATAGCATTCTTACAAAACTCCAATAGCAAAACCGGGTTTCCATCCCTTTATTTTCAGTAAAACCCAAAACCGACAGGGTATAATGAGGCTTCCTAAAAAGGGATAGCCTTTTGGGAAATCTTGTTTCAATTATTGGAGCGTTATTTTGAGTCGTGTTATTAATCCTAATGCTCTGGGGAAAGAACGCGAACATTTGGTAAAGGCGATTGTCTTAGCCTTACGTGAACTAGCCCAGCAATCATCCACAAATGAACAAACCCATGACCTGACGGCTTTTGTTGTTCTTTCACTTGAGACAATCGCCGCGACGATTGATCCTTCGGTGCAGGCATGGGAGAAAAAAGGCTATTGGGTAAAAGCCGACCGTTTTCGGATGGATTGGATGTGGACAGGACAGTATGCAAAAACATTACGCGAGGCGTTATTATCCCAGGATTGGTCACAGGTGGTGTTGTCTTCAGTGAAAATTGGCGGCAAACTAAACAATGTCAAAATTCCTGTGCGAAATCGGATTGGGCAACCCTGGGTGGGGGCGTGGAAGAGGTTGTCAGAAACGAATGTCTGACGCCTTTGGGAGATCAAAAAAACGCCGTTATTCGAAAACGGCGTTTTTTGCTTATTGGAGCCTTTAGCGTGAGTAGGAGTCCCGATCTCGCGAATATGACCCGTAAGAAGGCCGTTCGGGACGGTTCATTCTAGTTTTGAGCGCCACTGCATAAACTGAAATACCTTCATCCGCATCAAAAGCTGGATAACCTTCGATAATGAGGCTTTCGGTAATTTCGCCGCTGGCACCGACCAGCCGGTCCCAACTTCGTTCGGGTACATATACCCGGTAGCTAGTGTTCTCGGCGGGAGCGGGTAATTCGCGAGGAAGATTGGGCACGCGGAAACTGGTTAGGGTAAAGGCTACGTAACCCGGGCCACGATAAATCTCAGCTGGAATGCCGATGAGAGTCATTTTT
>JACKAX010000003.1 GCA_020634875.1 Anaerolineales bacterium
TTGTTCGGGGTCAAAGGGGGTTTGTTTTTCGAGATCAGCATACCCGTACCCTTTGGAGAAGAAGACTTCGCCATCCTTGACGAAAGTGATCACCACGCCAGGGATGTGGTGGGTGTCCATCTGTTCGGCCAGATAGCCATCGAGAAAAGTTTCCAGTTCAGCCGGATCATTGGGGCCATACCCCTGCGCGGCGGCAGGCCGGGCAACGGAGAACAGCACGAGGCAGGCTAACAGGATAAGGATTGTTTTGCGAAAAGTGGTAAACATGATTTACTCCTGATTGTTTGATGTCTCCCACAGGATAGCCATCAGGAGTAATTTTGTAATCGGGCGTTCAGATAAAATGCGGGTGGGTTGAGGATAGTTTCGGGATAGCTATCTGGTGGATACGGAGACCAACCAGTCGGATGAGCATTCCCTTGCAGGATAGCACATCGTTGTCGTCAACATTTTCCCGAATTGCTTTCAGTTGGTCAGAAAATCAATATATCCCATGAGAAGATGGAGACGAATATTGCGCTGTACAAGCGCGTGGGGTATGAGGAAACGGGGCGGGGTGGGTATTTAGGCGGGGTGGTGGTGCATATAGCGAAGAGGGTGTGAATTTCTTGCCAAAAAATATTACAGCAGAAAGGTTAACATAAATCTTTTTCTTGCCTTTGTAATAATAATGTTGTAGGATATTTTCAATTGGGTTTTATTGATCCAAATTTCTCTAACGTAGGTAAATACAGATGGCTGACACCAAAATTGCAAGTGATGGGTTACCGGCTTTGGTTATAAAGCAACATTCGCTGGAAAAGTTACACTATTTTCAGAGATATATCTATCAATTTACAACAGCGCTTAAGTCAAAATTTAATGAACGAAATTATATTGACTTGTTTAGTGGAACGGGTCTATGCATAGTTAATGAAACAAACGAAGAAGTAAATGGATCTTCCCTGATTGCTTTAACTGCTACAGCGCCGTTTACCAATTATTATTTTATTGAACTTGACCAGCAACACCACTCAGCATTAAAAACTCGTGCTGACTCAATTATTTCTCATCAACCAACAACAAGACGTTATTTTCAAGGGGACTGTAATAATAAAGCCTACGATGTCCTGAAATATATTAACAAAAGATACAGCGTAAATTTAGCAATAATCGATGGGTTCGGAATTGAATGTCATTGGTCAACAATTGAAGCTCTGGCTAGTTGTCAGAGAATGGATCTAATTATTCTATTTCCCCAAGGAATGAATATCAATCGCAATTTAAAATTTTGGGTTGATTCTGAAGCTAATTCTCTGGATTTGTTTTTTGGAACTGATGAGTGGAGAAATATTTATGAACAGGCCCACGGAATTGCAAGTCAATGTATCCGCCCGTTTTTGGATTTATATCAAAGTAATTTAAAAAAATTAGGATATGGAGGAGAAAATCAGGTTAGAGAACAACTAATTCGTAGTAGCGGGGGGCAAAAATTGTATTATCTTATTTTTGCATCTCGCCATCCCTTGGGTGACAAATTCTGGGCACAAGCAACCGATAAAACTTTAGGTGGACAAAGAAAGCTAAAAGGATTTTAAATCAAACAATTACAATCCGCATTGCACAAAGCTAAAGCCCGTCTAACAGAATGTGTCTCTTTGCATAAACTCACCCGCGCTTGGGGAAATTCACGCCGGATAATGGCTGTCACTTTTTGATAAATTTCAACCCTTCTTTTTTCAGACAAATGGCGATGGGTTCCATCTTTCACCATTTCATGATCTTCAGGCTGCCATTCCATTTCGGGTAGTCCCCATCGGGCACGCCAGGCATCGAGTTGTGCGTTCTTTTCACGATAAGTTCCAAGCGTCCAGTAGCGAAAATCAATTTTTTTCTTCTTCACTTGTGATACGAAGTGAGCATAGTCATCTTCCCAACCAGAGGGAGTCAAAATGGGGTCAACCCGAACACGAACTTCAAAGCCTAAACCTTGAGCATACTTCACTGCATCCAATCTTTCTGGAATAGAAGGCGTAATACGTTCGCCATTATCCGGCCATTTTCCTTCCCATAAATCAGCAATCGACTCAGGATTCAAGCTGAAACTGGCAACAATATTCTTGCGATGGGCAGACTTTATATCAAGAAGATAATTTGTATTTGCTGTTTTTGTAAGCAGAATAAGTTTATTATTATTTTGATTGATTAGGGGATTGGCAAAGAGTGGCGCGAGATTTCTCACATGCGGAGCTATACCTTCATAAAGCAATGAATCTGAACGATCAATCCCCACACCCAGCGTATGAGGACGCCGCCGTTTGGTATCAGTTAGCCATTTCTCCGCCGCTTTTTCAAAATCACTCAGATTATCATATAACAGGTGTCGTAAAGGGTCGCGTCGTATTCGGTGAGTGAGCATCAAAAAACAAGCCCGACAGCCCAAACCGCATGCTCCAGAGCCAATCGCCAAATCCCACCACATTGGAGGACAGAAGGTATTGGTATCCCCATGCCAATCATAAGCAATATGATTTGTTTTTCGGGATGCCCGATACACCACAACGGGACGACTTAAGCCAACAACATTCGCAGGGATAACTTCTTCTTTCCAATCCCCCTCTGCAATTTGCTGGTCAACATACCAGGTCATTGAACGACCTGCCGAGGTATCCTGTACGCTTCGGTAGGTTGGTTGTTTCAAAGTAGTAATCAGTTGAGTAGTCATTTTAGCTCCAACTCGCCCGGACACAGAACGAGTGTTCTAATTTTATCTTCTATCAGTTTGGATCGCAATAACAAATCAAACGGAATATTTTGATCCAATTTGGTTCGATTATATATGCGATCTGTTTTTTCCGTTAATTGGTTCGATAAACAAAAATCAACGGTAAGGTATCTACTCTATCAGATACAATCCTCCCCCATGTTCAAACCCATCCGCTGGAACACTTTCCCCGCGACTTTCTCGTCATCGAAGTGGGCTTTAGAACACTATTGCACTCATCATTGTCGCATGAGATAGCCCAACCAAATCAGTCCGATACTCAGTGCAGTGATGCCGACCGAGCGGATGTACACCTGCCACTCGCCAAACATCGCGCCCATCATAAAAAGTAGCGCACCCCCAGGCGAAGAAGTGCCCAGGCGGGATAAAGACCTGTTAGGGTGTACCCTAATAAAAAAACCGTGTGGATGTTCAAATCCACACGGTTTTTTGTCATAAAGGCTTGGTTTGGCAAGTTAGAAAATCAACATCCCAACGGCAAAGGGCAGCAGGGAGAGCAAGGCCATCAACGGGTGCCCACGGCGGGTGGTGTTTTTGCTGTCCCAACTGAAGAGATAGATTGCCAGAGCGAAAGCGACCAATCCAGCCAGCGCCAGTACCGTCAGCGAACCCCAGGGGGTGAAGTCGGCTACTTTGCCCATCGCCAGACTCTTGAGGGCGTTCATGGCGTGGGTGGCAGGGAGCAGTTGGGCGAACTTGCCAGCGGTTTCGGGCAACATGCTGTAGGGGAGCATTAACCCGCCGAGCATCATCGAAGGAACAAAGACAACCTGGGACCACAAGACCGTCATCCGGGAGTTGGGGGAGATAACCCCGATCAGGACGCTCATCCCGGCACAGGTCAGGATGAAGGTGAAGATGGTGAGGATGAACGTGCCCCAATTGGTTGGGAGGGGGGCATCAAACAGCATCGGGGCAGTGAAGGTGATGATGGCGGCGACGATGGTCAGGTGCAGGGCCGTGGTCAGGGCCGGAATCAGGAGCAGGGAAAATGCGGGGATGCCGTTGATCTTGTAGTTGCGGAAAATCCCTTTTTCACGGGCATTGACCAGGGGGTCGGGGATACCCAAAAAGCTGGAGGCCAGCACGGCGAAGACAATCATTGCGGGGATCATGTCTTCCAGGAAGCCAGGGTTGATGCCGGGCATGATGGCGCCCATCATCAGGTAAAAACCAAGCGGGAATAGATAGTTCATGAGCAGCAACTGTTTGTTGCGGATGCCGGTACGAAATTCAAACGTGAAGTGGTGAGCAAAGGCGTTCATTGTGAAACTCCATAAAGATTTATCTGATTTCTGTAGCATAGCCCCTTGTGGGCGTCTTCGGGAACAGGCCCCTAGGCTACGAGTGTTCTAGCTGGCAGTAATTTCCAGAAAACGATCTTCCAGCGAAGGTCGTTCGACCCGCAGGTCGATGAGGGCGTCAGCCCGTTGTTCGACATGGGAGATGATGGCGGACACGGTCGGACCGATGTCGGTGCTGAAATAAATGTCGTAGGCATCCTTTGTCACATGATGCTGGACACTCGGGAACACAACGTTGTTGGCGGTCAGGATGGAGTCCCGTGTCCGCACGGAGACTTTCGTCAGGCCCGCGCCGGTGGCGGTGATTTCCATCGGGGTGCCGGATGCGGCGATTTTTCTGTTCAGCAGAATGGCAACCCGGCTGGACATTTCTTCGGCTTCGGCCATATCGTGGGTAGCCAGGATGATGGTGGTGCCGTTGGCTTGCAGTTCACGCATCAGGTTGTGCAGTTCCACGCGGGATTCCACGTCCAGGCCCGCGGTAGGCTCATCGAGGAAGAGAACCTGGGGGGCGTGTGCCACGGCCAGAGCCAGGGCGAGGCGGCGTTGTTGTCCAGTCGAGAGTTCGTAAAACTGCGTCTTGCGTTTCTTTCCCAATCCGAGGCGGTCGAGCAAATCGAAACGGGGCGCAACCTGATGATAGGCACAGAAAAACTTCATGGCTTCGTCCGGGGTGATGCTTTCGGGCAGTCCCGAGGACTGTAACTGTACGCCGATCAGGTTGCGGAGTTTGTGCGGTTCTCTGGCGGGGTCAACCCCTGCGACACGGAGCGTACCGCCGCTTGGGGCACGCAACCCTTCCAGACTTTCCAGGGTGCTGGTTTTTCCGGCACCGTTGGGGCCAAGGAGACCGAAGATCTCGCCCTGCTGGACTTCAAAACTGATGTCTTCAACGGCAACATACTCGCCGTAGGTTTTTCGGAAGTTTTTGACTTCAATCATTGTGTTCATCGGATAACTCCTGTTTCAGTATGCTCACAGTTTATTCGTTTTCCCCATGTGTCATCATGTCCCAAAGGGCGCGCCCGAATTGCCCTTTCGTACATTGTCCATCCGGTCAATGGCGTACAGGGTAAAGTGAACTACAATAGTTGAAGTTAAATCAGGCCAGGAGAAATGAATGATTTCCGAAAAAAAGGTGTGTGCGGGGGAGCTCCCCCGCACACACCTTTTTTTCGGGCTATTCTCCCCTCTTTAGATTACCCCATGCCCACCAACTCTTCCCCTCCCCCCTCCACCGTTGAACGGGACCCGCGCCTCTTTATGGGGTTCATGACCCTGGTCGTCATCGCCATCTCCCTCGTCACCCTCAACAACCACCCCTCCCTGCGCGAACTGGGTATCCTCATCCCCTTCGGCATCCTCGTCATCCTCCATCTGGTTTTGCACTGGCAACTGGAAACCATCACCCAGCAAGCCAACCGGATCATGGGCTACATTCTTGTACAAGGCGTCTTGGCCTTCATCCTTTCCTGGATAGGGAACGAAAATGGTCTGACCTTTGCCCTGTTCATGGCCTTGATTGGGGAAGTGGTCGGCTTGTTTGGCCTGACGCGTCGGGGTTCGCTCGCGGGGGGCTTTTATCTCTTGCTTATGGTGCTCATCCTGCTCCGCACTTTAGGCTGGGGCTCGGCGGGTTGGGTTTTTCTGGGAACATTCCCCCTCGTCATCTTTGTCGTCATCTACGTCGCCCTCTACATGCGGCAGAACGACGCCCGCGAACACGCCCAACGCCTTGCCGCCGAACTCGAAACCGCCAACCGCCAACTCACCACCTACGCCACCCAGGTCGAAGACCTCACCCTCGCCAACGAACGCCAACGCATGGCCCGTGAATTGCACGATACCCTTGCACAAGGCGTGGCTGGATTGGTTCTCCAACTCGAAGCGGTCAAAGCCCATCTCGAAGCCGGACGGGGCGAACGGGCGGCGGCGATCATTGACCAATCCCTCGCGCGTGCCCGCGCCACCCTCGCCGACGCCCGCGCCGCCATTGACGATCTTCGTGCCACCCCGAACAACCTCCCCGAAGCGGTGCGAACCAAAATCGAGCGCTTCACCCAAGCCACCGGCATTCCCTGTCATCTCGATCTCGCCCTGGAAACCCCCATCCTGGAAGGCGTCAGTGACCATGCCCTGCGCGTCCTCAGCGAAGCCCTCACCAACATCACCCGCCACGCCCAGGCCACCGAAGTCAACGTCCGGTTCGTCAACCAAAACCACCAACTTGAACTGGATATCCGCGACAACGGACGCGGCTTCGACCCGGAAACGGCTACCCGATCCGGGCACTATGGTCTGCTCGGCATGCGTGAACGCGCCCGGCTGGTTAACGGAACCCTAAACATAGAATCCGAACCCGGACAGGGCACGCGTATCCACCTGCAAATCCCCCTCCACGATAGCACCCTGAGCGGAGGCTTTGCGTAGTCGAAAGGTGTGGGTTCAGTTGACAACCTTTGCATATACACCAGACTTCCGAAGTTTTTCGCATATTGAAGGAGACCCTACATGACCCCCATCCGCATCCTGATCACCGACGACCATTTCATCGTGCGCGAAGGTATGCGCCTGATCCTGGAAACCGCCGAAGGTTTTGAAGTTATCGGCGAAGCGGTTGACGGGGCGGAATGTCTGGACCTTGTCCCCCAACTGAACCCCGATGTCATTCTGATGGACCTGCAAATGCCCCGCATGGACGGTATCACCGCCATCGGTCATCTCCGCCGCGAACATCCTCATGTCGCCATCGTCATCCTCACCACCTTCAACGAAGACGAATTGATGCTCCGCGGCCTGCAAGCCGGGGCACGCGGCTACCTGCTCAAGGACACCGACCGCCAAACCCTACTCGACACCATCACCGCCGCCGCCAGGGGAGAAACCTTGCTCAAACCGGAAATTCTCAGCCGCGTCCTCGCCCTGCAACAAGCCCCCGCCGCCGCACCCACCCCACCCCCCTCTACCGATGACTCCACCCTCACCGACCGCGAACTCGAAGTCCTCCGCGCCACTGCACGAGGGGAACGCAACAAAGAAATCGCCTACAAACTCGGCATCAGCGAACGCACAGTCAAAGCCCACCTGACCAGCATCTACAACAAATTCGGTGTGGATTCCCGCGCCGCCGCGGTGGCGATTGCGACACAGCGGGGGATGTTGTAAGGGGCTTTAACTTCCAAGAATAAAGGAGTGGGCGGCGTGTACACGCCGCCCACTCCTTTATTCTTGAGTGTTTTCTTTCATTCACCCCTTCAGCACGGCCTCCGTTTGCAAGGCGATTTCCAACTCCTCATTGGTGGGAACGATCAGAATTTTCGTATGGCTATCTTCGGTTTGAATTTCCGTGACCTTGCCTTGTTTCCCTTTCATATTTTTGACAAAATCGAGGGTATACCCTAGATTTTCCAGCCCGGTGCAGGTTTGCTGGCGGACGAGTGCGCTGTTTTCGCCGACACCCGCGGTGAAAACTAGGGCATCTACATGCCCCAAAACCGCGGTGTACATGCCGATGTATTTTTTGATCCGGTAGGTGTACATCTCAAAGGCAAGTTCGGCGACCGGGTCACCCTCGCTCAGGCGGCGTTCGATGTCGCGGAGGTCGTTGTCGCCGGAAAGGCCGAGGAGACCGCTCTTTTTGTTGAGCATTTTGTCAATTTCAGGGATGCTCATGCCCTGTTGCGCGAGGTGGAAGATGATGGCGGGGTCCAGATCGCCACTGCGGGTGCCCATGATCAGGCCGGGGAGGGGGCTGAAGCCCATCGAGGTGTCCACGGATTTTCCACCGGAGACGGCGGTGATGCTGGCGCCGTTGCCCAGGTGGGCGGTGATCAGGTTCGTTTCTTCGGGGCGTTTGCCCAGGTGGGCGGCGGCGGCTTTGGAGACGTAAAGGTGTGAGGTGCCGTGAAAGCCGTACACGCGGATATGCTCGCGTTCGTACAAAGCGGTGGGGATGGCGTACCGGTAGGCGTAGGCGGGCATGGTTTGGTGAAAGGCGGTGTCAAAGATGGCAACCTGCGGGGCCTGGGGGAAGAGGTTCATCGCGACGCGGATGCCGGACAGGTTTGCGGGGTTGTGCAGGGGGGCGAGGGCGGACAGGGTTTCGATCACCGCAAGCACTTCATCATTGATGACGGTGGGAGCGCTGAATTTTTCGCCCCCGTGAACGACGCGGTGCCCGACTGCGGTGATTTCTTCGGGGGCAGCGATCACGCCTGTGTTGGCGTCCAGCAGGAGGGCGGCGACCGCGCGGAGTCCGGTTTGATGATCGGGAATGGACATTTCCCGGTTAACGGGAGGAATGGCGGGGTTCAGCAGGTTGTTGTGTTTAATCCGGCCCACTTCTTCCCCGATGCGTTCAACCAGCCCGGCGGCGAGGACGGACTGGTCGGTCATGTCGAAGAGTTGGTATTTGATGGAAGAACTTCCAGCGTTGATGACAAGAATTTTCATGTTAATCCTGCTGGGCAGAAACCGGGTTTTTGGTTGATTTGCGAGTAGCCTTTGTGGACAGGAAAAACCCGGTTTCTCATTTATAGATTAATCCTGCTGGGCCTGGACGGCGGTGATGACGACGGTGTTGATGATGTCTTCCACCGTACAGCCGCGGCTGAGGTCGTTGACTGGTTTGTTTAGCCCTTGCAAGACGGGACCGATGGCGATGGCTCCGGTTTCACGTTGGACGGCTTTGTAGGTGTTGTTGCCTGTGTTGAGGTCGGGGAAGATGAAGACGGTGGCTTGCCCGGCGACTTTGGAACCAGGCATCTTTTGGGCGGCGACTTCTTTGGACACGGCGGCGTCGTATTGCATCGGGCCTTCCAGGAGCAGGTCGGGGCGGCGGGCGTGGGCGAGTTCGGTGGCTTTGCGGACTTTTTCGACTTCCTCGCCGGAGCCAGATTCGCCGGTGGAGTAGGAGAGCATGGCGACGCGGGGTTCGATGCCGAAGGTTTGGGCGGTATCGGCGGAGGAGATGGCGATTTCGGCGAGTTGTTCGGCGGTGGGGTTGGGGTTGACCGCGCAATCGCCGTACACAAGCACCCGGTCGTCCAGGGCCATGAAAAAGACGGAGGAAACGACGGAAAAGCCGGGTTTGGTTTTGACAAATTGCAGGGAGGGGCGGATGGTGTGGGCGGTGGTGTGGGCCGCGCCGGAGACCATACCGTCCGCGTGGCCTTTGAAGACCATCATCGTGCCGAAGTAGGATACGTCCTGGATGAGATCCTGCACCATTTCCAATTGCACGCCTTTGTGTTTGCGGAGGTCGTAGAGGGTTTGGGTGTATTCGTCCAGCAGGTTGGAGGTTTGCGGGTCAATGATCTGGCATTTCGTGGGATCAATATTCCGCAGACCGAGACGCTGAATCAGCCCTTGTACTTCTTTGGGATCACCCAGCAAGATCAGGTCTACGACTTCCCGACTCAGCAGTTGATCGGCGGCGCGCAAAATCCGTTCATCGGTGGCCTCGGGGAGAACGATGCGTTGTTTGTTCGCTTTGGCTTTTTGAACGAGCGTGTAAATGAACATGCGGGGGGTCATCCCGCGCGTTTGCACCTGGCCTAAAATCTTTTCCAGCACGGAAGTATCGAGATGTCGCTCGAACAATTTCAGGCTGAGTTCGATTTTTTTGGGGTTGTCGGAGGTGATATAGGAGCGGAGCGCCATCGTTTTGGTGGCGGTGGGGTAGGTGGGGGTCTTGACCGAGAGCACCGGAATGATGTCTTTTAGCCCATCAATCAGGCGGTTGACCGTTTCGGGGGGTTGCAAATCTCCGGTCAGGATGATGCCGGAAAGGCGGGGGTAGTTGCGGGATTGGTGGGCTTGAATGGCGCTGAGCAAAATGTCATCCTGATCTCCCGCGGTGATGAGCAGGGCGTTCTCTTTGAGATGGAGCAGGTAGTTGCGGATACTCATCGAGATGATCAGGTAGTGATAGGCCAAATTATCAAGATGATCCTGCCCGTACAGCACTTCGGCGTCCAACTGCTCGGCGACCTCGCGGATGGTGGGGCTGCTGAGACGTTCGTCCGCGGGCAGGACGGAGACGAAGGTGTTGCCATTGTCGAGACATCCCGGCAGGGCACCGCGCAACGCATCCAGGTTAGCGGGGTCCGCGCGGTTGACAATAACCCCGACGACCTCGCACCCGGCGTGTTTGAAGGTGTCATATGCGACCCGCACCACGTTTTGCACATCGGACACTTCGCGTTTGTCACCCCGGCTGACGATCAGCACTGGTGCGCCGAGATTTTTGGCGATTTGGGCGTTGAGTTCCACTTCAAAAGCGCTTTCTTCGCCCTCAAAGTCGGACCCGATGATCAGGATGAAGTCGTAGCGGGATTCCAGGGCTTTGTATTTTTGGATGACCGTGTCAATGATTTCCTCCATTTTGCCCTGGCCCATGAGGTCAATTGCTTCGCGCTCAAAATATGCGAAGGTGTCTTCGTAGTCCATTTTGAGGCCGAAGTGTTTGACGAGCAGTTCGATGTTTTTGTCGTGGTCGTCAACATCTTTCCGGTCAATGATGGGGCGGAAGACGCCGACGCGTCCGGTTTTACGCAGCAGTAAGTTACAAATCCCCAGCGAAACCAGCGATTTTCCACAGCGGGGTTCTGTGGTGGTTAAGTAAAGTGAATTGGTCATGGAATGCCTTTGATTTTGAGAACCATGAAGGTTTTGTTATCTTGTTATCAGGAAACCGTTTTGCGTCCCTGAGTCGGAGTATTGTACCTAATCTTGTCTATATTTTCAGGGGCATTTGTTACATTTTTCACTATCAAAGGGGGGACATCTGTCCAGATTAATATTTGTGAAAATTTACTCCCCCAACACCTCCCGATAAACCCTCTGCGTCCTCTCCAACAACTTCTCTGGTGTGAACTCCGCCAACACCCTCGCGCGACCTCCCGCTCCCATCGTTTTCCGTAATTCAACATCCTCCAACAACCGCCTGAGCGCGGCCCCCAACGCTTCCGGGTTCTCCGGCGGGACAACGAACCCCGTCACCCCATCCTGTACGACAAACGAAGTGCCCGTCCCTAATTCAGTCGTGACACAGGGCAACCCCGTTGCCATCGCCTCCAGCAACACCTTCCCAAACGCCTCCGCGCGGGAATTGGCGGGTAACACGAAAACATCCCCACTTGCGAAAAATCCCGGCAAATCATCATCGCTGACCTCGCCGAGAAACCGCACCCGATCAGAGACGCCCAACTCGCTCGCGAGGGTTTGCCACGCGGCGCGCATGGGGCCATCCCCACCGACGAGCAGACGCGCGTTCAGGTTGGGCATGGCTTGAATCAGGGTGTCCAGCCCCTTGTAATAGCGATGGCGTCCGATGAAGACGAGCGTGGGGCGATCGGTGGGGGGCACGAGCGGGGTGGGGTTCGCAAAGGGTTCGGGGTCCACGGAGAGGGGGACAACGGTGCATTTGTCGGCGAGGGGTTTCAGGTAGGGAGAGGAAGCGATGTACCGGTCACTGGTGGGGAGAATCCGGGCCGCGCCGCGTAAGACGCGCTGCATCAACGGACGGTAAAAACGCAAGATGCTTTGTTGGCGGACGACATCACTGTGGTAGGTGATGATGTAGGGCTTTTTCCCCACGAGGAGTTGACTCACTTCGCCGATGGGGTAGGGGAAGTGCAGGTGGGTGATGTCCGGTTTGAGCCGGGGAATTTCGGTAAGGAACGCGGCGGTGAGGGGAGTGGAGGCGACCGTTGTCAGTCGCCACGTGCGGATCAGGTGAACGCCGTTGAGCGTCTCGCGTGAGGGGAGGTTGGAAGGGTTGGTAACCAGGACGGTGACGTGGTGGCCGCGCGCGGCTTCGAGTTCGGCCAGGGTTTTGACATGGTTTTCGATCCCGCCGAGTATGGGGGAGTAGTCTTTGTAGAGGTGGAGGATACGCATGGGGCGAGTCTATCACGCATCCCGTCCCACGTTGCGATTTTGTCTCCCATCGGTTAAGATACCCCGCGATGTCCGAAGAGAAGCCCACTCCCCCGTCTGGTGAGGTTGTTCAGGGGATTGCCCGCCACACCGTCAAAGGTTCGGCGTACAGTGTTTCCGCCTCGGTGGTAACGTTGGGGCTGGGGGTGGCACGAAAAATTTTGATGGTGCGCTGGTTGTTCCCGGATGTGGTGGGGCTGGGGTCGGTGGGGTTGCTGTGGCTGGACCTGGTCACGCAGATTGGGACGATTGGGATTCACAATGCGTTTGTTCACCGGAAAGAGGTGGATGACAACGTCCGGGCTACCTATTTCACGATGAATTTGGGGCTGACGGCGGTCAGTTTGCTGGTGTTGGGGGCTTTGCTCCCCGTGATTACGCGGTTTTACCCGCAATATCCGCAATTGGTTTGGGTGATTCTGGCGTATATGGGTGTGGAGGTGATCAAAACCCTGAACTTGCCCCAAATGACGATGATGAGTAAAAATCTGGCTTTTGGGCGGTTGGCACTCATTGATGTGGTCAGTTCGGTGGTGATGACGTTGGTCGGGCCGATGATGGCCTGGATGGGGTTTGGGGTGTGGAGTATTCTCGGTGAGACGTTGAGCGGGGTGCTGGTGCGGGGCTTTATGTTATGGGTGGTGTACCGCCCGTGGAAACCGCGCCTGGGTTGGGATCGGGACGTGGTGCGCTGGTTTTGGGATTATGGCATCAAGGCGTGGTGGAGCACGAACCTGACCTACGTGCTGAACAATTTCGACGAGTTGTGGACGAGTTCGTTTTTGGGGCTGGACCGCTACGGGCTATATGCAAACGCGTACGATTTCGCGACCTATTCCCGGAAGGTGGTCGCGACGCCGATCCTGTCGGTTTTCTTCCCGACGTTTGCCCACCTGCAAACTGACAAACTGCGCCTGTCCCGCGCCTTTTTCCGGGCGACGAGCCTGATGGTGCGAATGGGCGGGCTGTTTTCCCTGTTATTCATTTTGACTGCGCCGGAATTCATCCGCCTGTTTTTGAAACCGCAATGGATACCCATGCAGTTGACCTTTCAACTGATGATCGTGTACACGCTCTTTGACCCCCTCTCGCTGGCCGCACAGAATCTCCTCATGGCGACGGGGCTGCCTGGCGCGGTGCTGCGTGCCCGTATCATCCAGACCGCGATCTTCATCCCCGCGGTGATTGGCCTGTCCATCGTCGCGGACATCGAAGGCGTGGCACTGGCGACGGATTTGATGATCCTGGTCGGCGCGGTTTTACTCTTCCGCGACACCTACCGCGTGGCCGCCTACTCCTCCCGCGCCCTCTGGCTTTGGCCGTTGGTGGGGATAGGCCTCTCCGCCGGGATTGTTTTCGCCCTCAACCCGCTCTGGGCCGGTCTCAGTTTATGGGTCGCATTCGCGGCCAAACTTGTGCTCATTCCCCTCTTGTACGGAGGGTTTCTTTTTCTCACCGAACGGGAGCAATTGCTCACCGGCTGGAACATGCTCTGGGGCATGGTGAAACGTAAAGCGTAAAACGTAGAACAAAACCGTTTTACGTTTTATTGTTCTACGTTTCCAAAGGAGTTTCAATGTCAAAAGTCCTCATTGTCGGCTGGGATGGCGCGACGTTTGATGTCATCCGCCCGCTGATTGCCGCGGGGAAACTGCCGAATATCGCCAAAATGATGCAAAACGGAAGTTGGGGGACGCTCCGTTCGATTGTGCCGCCCGTCACGCCCGCCGCGTGGACTTCGTTTTTTACCGGTAAAAATCCCGGCAAACACGGCATTTACGATTTTCAAGACCTCAATCCCGAAACCTACGAATTCAGAACCGTCCGCACCGACCGTCACAAAGAAAAAACGTTGTGGCAAATTTTGGGGGAACAAGGTCTGCGCTCGCTCGTGATAGATGTCCCGTTCACGTACCCGCCCAAACCGCTCAATGGGTGGATGCTGACCGGGTACGGCACCCCGCGGACGCCGGAAACGATCTTCACCTACCCCGAAAATCTCGCCGACCTCCTCCCCGCGGCATTGCGCGGCGAAGTCCACGTCGCCCTCCCGAAAAACAAATTTGACCGGAGCCAGGAATTCATTGACGAATGGACAGAAGTGATGAACGGGCGGCAAAAACTCCTGCGTCACCTCATCACCACCCAAAACTGGGATTTGTTCATGGTCGTTTTTTCCATCACCGACAACATGGCCCACGTCTTTTGGACTTACCTCGACTCCGAACACCCCAACTACCACAAACCCGAAGGCGAAAAATTCCGCAACGCTTTCCTCAACGCCTACATCACCTGCGACACCCTTCTCGGTCAGTTGATGGAAGCCGCCGGGCCAGACGCCACCACCCTCGTCGTGTCCGATCATGGCTTTGGCAGTGTGCGTCCCCGGCAATATGTCTTCCAGCGGCTCATGCAAGGCGGTTATCTCTCCTCCGCCACCGGACAAAGCCGCTCGCTCAAATCCCGCGCCATGCAGTACGCCACCGAAATTTACATGCGGTTCCCGTTCCTGCGCGAGTGGGTCAAAAGTCTGCGCCCCCAACAACTCAAAGCGGTGCAAAAATCGGTCAAACGCGCCAGCCTCATGCCCACCAAAGGCGAAGATTTTGTCAATTCCAAAATCATCGTCACCAACTTTGGCCTTCGTATGTGGGTGAATGACACGGAACGCTTCGCCCAGGGCAAAGTCCCCCCCGCCGAAAAAGACGCTCTTATCACCGAACTTGCTACCTACCTCAAAGCGGATCGCGACCCGATCAACGGCCTGCCCATCATCGCCAACGTCTACCGGGGCACCGACCTCTATCATGGCCCCTTCGCCGACCGCGGCCCCGACCTCGTGATCGAATACGCCAACCACTACCGTCCCAATCCCCAAAAACCCGGCGCAAACCCCTACACCGAAGGCGGCCACACCCTCGACGGCATCTTCCTTGCTTCAGGCACGGGCGTTCGCGCCAGTCAAGGAACCGAGATGGCCTCCGCACAGGGCCTCCCCAGCCTGATTGACCTCGCCCCGACCATTTTGCACCTCCTCGACTTCCCCATTCCGCCCGACATGGATGGCCGCGTGATGACCGAAATCTTCGACCCCGCGTGGTTCGCCTCCCATCCCATTCGTCCGGGCACCGAACCCGCGCGCTTTGCCGACGCCGGCGCGAGCCAGGAACTCTCCTCGGCAGAAGAGGCCTCCGTCGAGGATCAATTGCGGCGGTTGGGATATATTTGATGTCTGATCTCCCTGGCTTCCCGGCCTCGCCTCCCCTCATTGTCCTCGGAATGCACCGCTCTGGCACGACGTTGTTCACCCGCATTTTGTCCGACCTGGGCGTGTTTGTTGGGCCGGAAGTCAGCGCCAACTTTGAAGATGTCAACTTCCAAAACATCAACCGGAAACTGTTAGCCACCGCGGGCGCACACTGGGCCAATCCCGCCCCTTTTGTCGCGCGGTTGTCCGATCCCCAATTTGTCGAAAAGACCGCTCACCTCGCCGCTACCCTCCTCGCGGATTACGCCCCCCAATACGCCCTCGCCCCCGACCGCCTTTGGGGGTGGAAAGACCCGCGCAATACCCTCACTCTCCCCGTGTGGCTTCACCTCTTCCCCGAAGCCCGCGTCGTCCACATCATCCGTAATGGTATCGAAGTCTCCCTCAGCCTGCAACGTCGCGAATTGCGCCGCTTCTTCCGCCTGAAAACCGCCGACCGCCGCATGGTTCCCCCCACGCTTTCCCGCGCCTTCCGTTTGTGGGAAACCTACGTGCAAACCGGAATGTCCTGGCAACCCCAGTGCCCATACTGGTGGCAGACGCACTTTCGCGCCCTCCGCGCCGCGCCCCTTCAACAGTTGGAAACCGCCGCACAAACCCTTCACATCCCCCTCCCTGCCGAAAAATTTGCCCAGGCCACCGCCCAAATCCGCGACGCCACCCACGCCACCCCCCGCGAAAAATGGTGGACCCGCCTTTTGTGGAACACTCACCGCCTCGACCACCGCCTGATGACCGAATTCGGCTACACCCTCCCGTTTGACGAAGCATGATCCGCCGCATTTCCATCCTCGCCCCCAACCTTTCCAGCAACAGCCTGGGCCGGGCCTATTTACTGGCGCGGGTCTTACAACGCAAGTACGAAGTCGAGATTCTCGGTCCGGCGTTTAAGGGCAAACTTTGGGAACCCGTCCTCGATGGGGGCGTGCCTTTTTTCGCGGTGCCGGGCCGCAATTTCCCCATGTTCCTCGGCCCGGCGCGGCAACTGCTCAAACACGTTTCCGGCGACTTAATCTACGCCGTCAAGCCCCGCCTGACCAGTTTTGGCCTGGGCTTGTGGCATCAACGTACTTCGCACCTCCCGCTGATTCTGGACATTGACGATTGGGACGCGGAAGGCGAATACGGCATCTCCCCCTTCAAACGTTTTGCACGCGCCCTCTGGCGTCTACCCGACCCGTACAACAACCTCTACCTCTCCCTGACCCAACGCTACATCCCTCGCGCGGACGCTATCACCGTCGTCTCCTCGGAACTCCAACACCAGTTTGGCGGCATCCTGCTCCCCCACGGGCGGGATACCCAGGCGTTAGACCCCTCCCGTTTTGACTCCGCCGCCCTCAAAGCCAAACACGACCTGACCGGCAAATTTGTCCTGATGTTTTTCGGCACCCCCCGCCCTCACAAAGGGCTGGAAGATGTCCTGCAAGCCCTCCAAACCCTCGCCCTCCCGGACGTGTGTTTTGCCATTGTTGGCGTCAAATGGGACGACCCTTACACCCAAACGCTACAAAAATATGAGGGTCAGCAGTTACGTTTGTTCGGAATGCAACCCTGGCACAAAGTCCCCGAATTTTTGGCAATGGCGGACGCGATTGTGTTGGCGCAACGCGCGGGCAGTTTTGGGCACGCGCAGGTTCCGGCAAAAGTCTTCGACGCGATGGCGATGGCAAAACCGGTCATCGCCACCGAAGTGGGCGATTTGCCCGCCATCCTGAAAGATTGTGGATACATCGTGCCCCCGAACGATCTCCCCGCCCTGGCGGATGCGATCCGGTACGTCCATGCCCACCCCGCCGAGGCTGCCGAAACCGGTCGCCGCGCCCGCCTCCGTTGTCAAGCCGAGTACAGTTGGGATGTGATGGAAACAATTCTCGACACCCTGATCGAAAAAGTGGACCAAGCCCGTGGACGTTGACGCCCTACCCTTTTTCCCTGCGGTGTTAGATGCCCTGCGCCAGTTGCCGGATGTCGCCGCGATTTATCTAATTGGGTCGGCGGCGCGCGGGGAGTTGAGTGCCCGGTCCACGTCCGCCGGGCTGGAGTTGTTCAGTGACCTGGAATTTTTTGTCGTCACTGAAAAGACACTGCCCGCCTCCGTTCGCCAACCAGTTTTCGCCCGCCTCGCGGAAATCGAACGGGATATGGCAAACCCGAACCCCCTCTTTCACCTCGACGTGGGTCTGCGCGAAAAATTTCGCCTTCCTCAAATGCTCCCCACCATCTTTACGTTTGAACTCAAGCAAAACGGCAAATTGCTATTTGGGGAAGACCTCCGTACCCGCCTCCCGGAAATCACCCTCCGCAACCTGGATACCCGCGACGCCAACGAAATTCTCTACAAACGTCTGTGGGCTTTGCTTTTGCACCTCCCCAAACGCTGTACCGCCGATCTGACTCCCGCCGAACACCGCGTCGCCGGATACATCTTCGCCCGCAACGCGTTGGATATCCCCACCGTTTTACTTCCCCAGGCGGGAATCCTCCTCCCCACCTACCGCCAGCGCGTCGAAAAACTCGCCGAAATCTACCCCTCCCTGCCCTTTGCCCCCTCCTTCGGCCCGGAATTCCCCGCCTTTCTGCAAACCTGTCTCCAGCGCCGTCTCGACCTGGCCTTTGAACAGACCGACATGGCGATCCTTTATGCTCAAACGATCCAGTACCTGGAACTCGCGTTGGCGTGCGTTTCTCGGCACGATGCCCGCGCGCTGCCCGGTTCCACGCGCGGGTTCAACGAACGTCCGGTCGCGCCGCGTCAGTGGCTCAGCCTTGCCCGGATGGGGGGGCAATTTGCCCGGCGACACGGCCCCCGCGCGGGGTGGGCTTGGGTTCGTCTCCCGAAAAAAGAAGTGCTCACCCAGGGCTTGCTCGCCATGCACCTTGCTTTGTTGTCCTGGCACCGTGGCGAACCCGCAGAAGCGACGTCGCACCTCCAGGCCTCCCAAACACACCTTCGCCGCTTGACCGGGCAGGTACCCGCACTCCCGCCCGCGTTCCCTGACCAGTGGCAGGTTTTACGTAAGGCTTGGGGCGGCTTTTGGGGGGCGTTCATCCGGCTGGGCCAAAATCTCACCCCCTACGACGCCATTATGGAGTGGCAACATGAATGAAACCCTGATTATTTTTGTGGACAGCCTGCCCTACACCCTGCTGCCCCACACCCCCTTTCTCAACAGCCTGCGCGACAAGTGGGCCATCGAACCCGGTTTTGGGTACAGTGTCAACATCCACGCGGAGTTATTCGCCGGACTTTTGCCCGATGACGTGGGCTTTTTTGGCGAGTGGTTGTACAACCCCGCCCAAGCGCCGGGCCGCCTGCTCAAACCCGTTCTGCCGTTGATGGATCGAGTTTTCCGTCCCTATGTGCTGAACCGGGGCGTGCAACACCTCCTAACCCTGTGGTATTCCCGCGGCCACCCGATGCCCAACATTCCCCTGCGCCACCTGGACAAATTCGCCCTCAACGGTTTCCACATCCTCTCCCCGAAATTCCCGTTCCCAACCATTTTTACCCAAAACCCGCAAATCCGTGTCCTCAACTATCGGGGCAACGACATGAAAAAAGGCGAGCGCGACCCCCTTCTTTTCGAGCGCGGCATGGCCGCCATTCCCCAATCCCCCGCGTTGTTCGTTCCCCTCCCGGATTTGGACGGGTACGGGCACCGCTACGGCGTCGACGGGCCTGCGTACCTCCAGCACCTCGCCCGCGTGGACGGGTGGTGCCGCCAGTTAAGCGAAACCTTCACCGCCCAATACCCCACCGGGCACGTCTTTTTCCTGTCCGATCACGGCATGGCAAACGTTTCGAAGGGCGTATATCTCGACATCGAAGAAAAACTCGGCCCGGCAAACGCCAAACGCTATCTGTATTTCAGCGATGCGAACCTGCTTCGCGTTTGGGTGTTTGACCCGACCCTGATGGCCCCCATCCGCCAATACCTGGAAAACTACCCCCACGGGAACATCCTTTCCCCCGAAGACCGCGCCGAATACGGTCTGACTTCGCCCAAATTTGGCGATTTTATTTATGTTTTGCACGAAAATCTGGCGTTTGAACCCAGCACCTTCGCCCGCCACATCCCGAAGGGGATGCACGGTTATCATCCCACCGTGCCCAGCCAACAGGGAATTGCCCTGCACATCGGCGCGCCCTGGCCGGACACCCCGCCCCACCGGATGAAAGACGTTTATCACCTCCTCACCACCGCCGTCGGGGGTACATGGCCCTAGCCCCGCTCCTGTTTCTCGATCACGCCACTGCAATGGGCGGGGCGGAAGGAAGTTTGTTGCTCCTCCTTCAGCATCTTTCCCGGCCTCATGCGCTGGCTTGCCCGCCCGGCCCGCTTGCCGAAAAAGCCCAGGGGTTGGGGATTTCCGTTCATTTAACCGAACTCCCACGTTTGCGCCGTTCCCCGCGGTTTGTGTTGGATTGGGCGCGGGGGGCGAATGAGATTGCCCAACTCGCGCGGGGGACCGGTGCCCGCGCGTTGTACGGTAACACCGTCCGGGCGGCGTTGTACGCGGCTCCGGCGGCGCGGCTCGCGCGGGTGCCGTTCATTTGGCATATGCGCGATTTTTGGCTGTCCGAATCCCGTCCCCGCGCGCTGTGGGCGGACACATTCGGGAAACGGATGTTGATCCGGGCGGCGCGGCGGGTGATTACGAATTCGCACGCGGTCGCGGCGGAGTTGCCCGCTTCGGCGAAGATTTCAGTGGTGCATAATGGGATCGAGGTGGCGCGCTTTGACCCGGCGATGGACGGGGGGGCGTTTCGGGCGCAGTACGGGATACCGGGGGACGCGCCCGTGGCGGGGGTGGTGGGACGGCTGCGTCCGTGGAAGGGGCAGGATCGGTTTGTGCGGGCGATGGCGCACGGGGCGGCGCGGGTGGCAGAGAATTTGCCCGAGGCGCGGTTTTTGATCGTGGGCGGGGAGATTTTTGGGGTGCAGGATGCTTTTGAACGGGATTTGCACGCGCTCGTGGAAGCGTTGGGGTTGACGACGCGGGTGATTTTTACCGGGCAGTTGGCGGATGTGCGTCCGGCGTTGGCGGCGATGGAGGTGTTTGTTCATCCGGGGGAGCCGGAGCCGTTTGGGCTAGTCAATATCGAGGCGATGGCGATGGGCAAGCCCGTGGTGGCGTTCGGGCATGGGGCGTTGCCGGAGATTGTGGTGGATGGAGAGACGGGGGTGCTGGTTCCGCCGGGGGATGAGGAAGCGTTAGCGGAGGCGGTGCTAGGTTTGTTGCGTGACCCGGCGCGGGTGCGGCAAATGGGGGCCGCGGGACGGGCGCGGGTGGAAGCACATTTTACGGTTCAGCAAACGGTGGCGGGGGTGGAACGGATTTTGGATGAGGTATTGCGATGAGATTTTGTTTGGACGCTCGGACGGCGACGGATCATTTTCCCGGCATTGGACGGTATGTGAGCAATCTGGCGCGGGCGATGGTGGATCAACTAGCAGGGGGGGAGGAGTTGATCGTGTTTCATGATCCCGCGCAAGCCAGCCGGTGGACGCTTCCCGCATCCCGCGCGGGGGTGAAGGTGATCGAGACGCCGGTTTCCCCGTTCGGGTTCGTTCAGCAGACCGCGATTCCCCGGTTGTTGCGGGGGGTGGAGGTTTATCACAGTCCGTATTATTTGATGCCGTATTTTCCCGGTGTGCCGACGGTGGTGACGCTGTACGATTTGATCCCGCAGTTGTTCCCGCAGGTGGTTTCGGCGCGGGCGCGGGTTTTGTTTCAGGTGACGACGCGGTTGGCGTTGCGGGCGGCGCGGCAAGTGGTGACGATTTCGGAAGCGTCGCGGCGGGATTTGCTGGCGGTGTACAAGTTGGACCCCGTGCGGGTAACGGCGATCCCGCTGGCCCCCGATCCGGTGATGCGTCCCCAACCGGACGCGGAGACCGCGCGGGTGCGGGAGAAGTTCGGGTTGCCGGAACGGTTTGGACTGTATTTGGGGATCAATAAGCCGCATAAAAATCTGGCGCGGTTGGTGGAGGCGTGGGGGCAGGTGCGGACGGAGGCGCCGTTGGTGATCGCGGGGGCGTGGGATGAGCGGTATCCAGAGGTGAAGGCACAGGCGGCGTTGGGGGCGCGGGTGCGATTTTTGGGGCCGGTGTCGAATGCGGATCAGCCGGGGTTGTATGCGGCGGCGACGGTGTTTGTGTTTCCGAGTTTGTATGAGGGGTTTGGCCTGCCGGTGATCGAGGCGATGGCGTGCGGGACGGCGGTGGTGTGTGCGAATACGTCCAGCCTGCCGGAGGCCGCGGGGGACGCGGCGGTGTTGTTTGAGCCGACGCGGGTGGAGGCGATTGCAGAGGCGTTGGGGCGGGTGTGGGAAGATGAGGGGCTGCGGGCGTCGTTGCGGGAGAAGGGGCTGGCGCAGGCGCAGCGGTTTACGTGGGAGCGGGTGGGGAAGGAGACGTTGGAGATTTATCGGGCGATCGGGGAATAAAAAAACGGGAGCCATTTTCTGACTCCCGTTTGGAATTATAGGGGCTTATTATTGCAAACATTCCCACCAAAGGGTACAGTTTTTCACAAGGGGTAGAAAGAGATAGAAGGTGAAAGGGGCGGGTTCGGTGACATGGACGAGGAGGGTATCCATGCCGATACCGCTGTCGTCGTCGGTGATGGTGAGGGTGACTGTATAGGTATTTGGGATGGTGTAGAGGTGGAGCGGCGTGAGGGTTCCTGTTGTATTTGTGCCATCGCCGAAATCCCAAAAGATTGTGTGCGTGTCGAGTGGACCTGGGTCGGTGAATGAACCGGCAAGAGTGATAGGGCTTCCTGCTTCAAGGGTGAGGTCAGGCCCGGCGTTCGCCAGGGGCGGAAGGTTGACAACTTCCACATTCGTGGTGGCCGCTGTGAAGCCGCTGTCATCATCCCAAAGGTTGAGGGTTATGGAGTAGGTATCGAGCGGAGTGCCTGAGGGGTTATCATCGAGATAAAGGTGAGATGTAGCAAAGCTTTGTGTGCCTGCCGGGTACGTATAAGTGAGGGTTGCACCATCGCCCCAGGCCACAACCAGGGTGAAGCTGTCTTGCGATGAAGGGTCGGTCAAAGTACCAGTGAGGGTGGCGATTGCATTTTCATCCACCGTGAAAACAGGAAGATTAGTGAGCAAGGGGGCAACGTTGTTGACTGTGAGGGGGAGGGTGTTCGAGACGGTGACGAATGCATCGGATAGGAAAACGGTCAGCGTGTATATGTCGGAAGGGGTCACGGTAGGGTTGTCGTCCGGGTAAGAATGGGTGGCGAGGAAGTAATAGGCACCAGTTTGTAGATTGAGCGTGTCTGTGAAGCCATCTCCCCAGGCCAGGGTGAGAATATGGGCGTCGTTTAGATCCATATCGGTGATATTTCCGGATAGTGTGACGGCATTATTTTCGTTGATTTCGGGTGGATTGAGTGTGACGACATCGAGCGCAGGGGCATCGTTCACGCCCAGGATGGTGATTGTGACATTGGCGGTGGCGGTCAGACCATAGGTGTCTGCGATGGTGTAGGAAAAGGTATCGAGGGCTTGTTCGCCAGATGCCAGGAATTCAAATTGTCCATCAGGATCGTAGTTGAAAGTGCCATCGCCGTTGGAAGTGAGCAGGCCGAGGAGATTAGTTGTATCCACGGCGGCAAGAGAGAGGGAATTGTTTTCCGGATCGGTATCATTGTCCAGCACGTTGCCAGTGGTGAAGGGGGTATCCTCGTCGGTGGTGAAGGCTGCCCCGGTGTCGTCCACGGCGTGAGGGGCGGCGTTGTCTAGGTAGAAGTACACCGCGCCCTGATCGGCTCCCGCCTGGGCATCGTGAAATCTTGCACCGACAACGATTTCCTGGCCTTGAAAATCTAGTTTGAAGCCAAAGGCATCTCCGGGTTGGGCGTCGCTGGCGGTCAATTGGGTGAGTTCCCCCCAGTTTTCGGTTCCGCCCAGATTGCGCTCAAAGATGTATGCCGCGCCCGCGTCGAGGCCCGCGGCGTCATTTCCAGTCGCGCCGATGCCGATCCAGTCGCCATGAATTTGGGGTTCCCGATCTCCGAACTCATCGCCCGCGGCGGTATCGTGCCCAACCAACTTTTTAACTTCTCCCCAGGTGTTGGGGCCGCCCCAATCGCGCTCAAATACGTAAGCAGCGCCAGAATCCATGTTATGGCGTGCGCTGATTACAAGCGTATTTTCGTCAATGGCGACACCATCTCCGAAAGTGTCTCCATTCGTGCCATCACTGGGCAGGAGTTTTCGGACCTCACCCCAATTATTTGCCCCGCCAGAATCACGCTCAAAAACATAAGCCGAACCTGAGCCACTACCCAAATCATCATCGCCGATTGACCCAACAATCACTGTATCCTGAAAAATATCGAGTCCCCATGAAAAATTGTCATCTCTGGCTTTATCACTGGCGGTGAGCTTTTTGACTTCGCCCCAATTGTTTGTGCCCCCGGCGTTCCGTTCAAAGATGTAGGCCGCACCGGAGTTGCACATCACGTCAGAGGGGCAGGCATCGTCGTTTTGGTAGGCACCTACGATGACAGTATCGCCACTAATAGCGACGCGCCAGCCAAAACGATCTTGAAGAGAGTTATCAGATGAAACGAGATGTTTAACTTCACCCCAGTTGTTAACGCCACCCTGGTTGCGTTCAAAGATAAAAGCTGAACCGGACGTTTCCCCGTTAGGATCGTCATAATAACTGCCCGCGACTAAGGTGTCCCCTTCCAGGTCAATGTGCGAGCCAAATTGATCGCCTGTGCTTGTGGTAGAGCCATAAATTTTCGTGACCAGTCCCCATTGATTCGGGCCGCCTGTGTTGCGGTCAAAAATATAGACTGAACCAGAATCCACGCCCAGATCGTCATCATACGTTACACCAACCACTAACGTATCGCCTTTCAAAAGTACGGATTGTCCAAAACGATCCCCGGCTCCGGCATCGTTTGCCAGGATTTGAAGGAATTCGTAGAAATTATTGGTTGTGGTATTAATGTTGAGGGAGGGTAACTGGTCGCTGGGTGATTCTGCGCTTATTTTCGGGCGCACAGCCAAAATCATCCCAAGTAAAAGAATCAGGGACATGAAAAGGGCTTTGAAAACAATATTCTTTAACATATAGACCTCTCTAAAGTTACGGAAATGTGTTCTGCTTTGGAAGATCCCCCAGGGGATCCCCACAATCGATACTTATTATTTTATGATGAAATATTGGATGTCCCAATTACAAATTCCCTTATTTATGTAGGACAAATGTCAACCACTCCCTTCTATGATTCTCATCAAAAACTTGACACACCCTCCTCTTTTGCGTACAATAGCCCCCGCTATCTAGCAGATAGAGTATTCCTCGATAGCTCAATCGGCAGAGCGAGCGGCTGTTAACCGCTAGGTTCCTGGTTCGAGTCCAGGTCGAGGAGCAAGCCCACTCACATAGAGTGGGCTTTTTCTTTTGGGGCATCTTTACGCGATTTCCATCCTCTACTATACTCCTCTCAACGAAATTACTCATTACTTATTATCCAGGATATTCCCATGAACCACTTCCTTGACATCGAAAATCACTCTCCCGCAGAACTCCAAGCCCTGCTGGATTTAGCCGTCACCCTCAAAAAAGAACACGAAGCTGGGGGCAACGCCCCGCTGCTGAAAGGCAAAGCCCTCGCGATGGTCTTCCAAAAACCCAGTCTGCGAACCCGTGTCTCCTTCGAGATGGGGATGCAGCACCTCGGCGGACATGCCCTCTATCTGTCCCCTGCGGAAATCGGCCTGGGCAAACGTGAATCCATCGCCGACGTGGCCCGCGTCCTCTCCGGGTACGTGGACGTGATCATGGCCCGCGTGTTTGAACATGATCACATCCGCCAACTCGCAGAGTGGGCCACGGTTCCGGTCATCAACGGCCTCAGCGATTACAGTCACCCTTGCCAGGCGATGGCTGACGCGCTCACTATTCAAGAAGAATTCGGCTCCCTGAAAGGGTTGAATGTCGTCTATGTGGGCGATGGAAATAATGTCGCTGTCTCCCTCCTGCACATCGCCGCCAAACTGGGCGCGAACTTCACTATTGCCAACCCCGCAGGGTACGCTATGCCCGATCACGCCATCGCCCTCGGACAGCAATTCGCCACCGAAAGTGGCGGCACTGTCCGTCTCCTCTCCGACCCCCACGAAGCAGTCAAAAACGCGGATGTCATCTATACTGACACCTGGACGAGCATGGGGCAAGAAGAAGAAACTGCTAAACGCGAAAAGTTTTTCCCGCCCTATCAGGTGAACACGGCCCTCGTCGGGGAAGCGAACCCGCGCGTCATCGTTCTCCACTGTCTCCCCGCCCACCGCGGACAAGAGATCACGGATGAGGTAGCGGATGGTCCGCACTCGCGTTTGTTCCCCGAAGCAGAGAATCGACTGCACGCACAGAAAGCGATTTTGGCGAGGGCATTAGGAGTGGCATAATGAAACGTCGCGCAAAGATTGTTGCTACCATTGGCCCTGCTAGCCGGGATAAACATATTCTTCGTAATCTTGTACAAGCGGGCATGAACGTGGCCCGCTTAAATTTTTCTCACGGGGTTTATGAAGATCATATCCAAACGATCCAAGACCTCCGCTACCTTTGCGAGCGTTTAGGGCATCCGGTCACGATTTTACAAGATCTGCAAGGCCCGAAAATTCGGACAGGAGAACTGGAAAACAAACAAATTGAACTGGTCGTCGGAAAAAACCTTACCCTCACCACGGAATCCATTGTAGGGAATCTCGACCGTGTCTCCGTTGATTTTCCCGACTTGCCTTTCTTCGTCCGCCCTGGAAGCCGTATTTTGCTCGCCGATGGGAAAATGGAATTGATCGTCCGGCAGTGCAGTGGGAACGAGATTGAAACCGAGGTGGTTTTTGGCGGGACTCTGACTCCGCACAAAGGGGTCAATCTGCCGGGGGCACGGTTAAACATCCCGGGTTTCACCGAAAAAGACGAACATGATCTCGCCTTCGGGTTGGAAAATGGGGTGGATATGATCGCCATTTCCTTTGTGCGAACCGCCCAAGACGTGGGCCGCGTCCGCCAGGCCATCGCCCGTCTCAACCCTGACCGGGTGGACACCCCCATCATTGCCAAGCTCGAACGCCCCGAAGCCCTCGAAAACCTGGATGAAATCATTCACACGGCTGACGGTGTGATGGTTGCCCGCGGTGATTTGGGCGTCGAAATGTCCCCCCAACAAGTACCCATTGCCCAAAAGCGCATCATCGAAGCAGCAAATCGACAAGGAAAAGCTGTAATCACGGCTACGCAAATGCTCGAATCAATGATGGACTCGCCGCGCCCCACCCGTGCGGAAGCCTCCGACGTGGCGAACGCTATCTTTGACGGAACTGATGCAGTGATGCTTTCTGGGGAAACGGCCGCGGGGCGGTTTCCGGTCGAAACTGTGCAGATGATGGATGCTATTGTTCATGAGGCGGAAGAGCATCTTACAGAGTGGGGGCATTGGGGAAAACAGCCCACCAACACAGAGCCTGAGACTGATACACTCTATCTCTGCCGTGCCGCTGCAGAACTGGCCCATGACCGGAATGTCGCGGCGGTTGCTATTTTTACAAATTCGGGGAAAACTGCCCTGGTTATGTCAAAAACCCGTCCAGGTGTTCCCATTCTGGCTTTTACCTCTAAAGAACGGACTTATAAACGGATGGGCTTGTATTGGGGCGTTGTGCCGCATCTCATTCCTATGGTGGATACTATGGAGGGGATGTTGGCACATGTTGAGGCAGCCCTTCTTGCTGAGACCCCTGTCCAGCGCGGGCAGCAGGTGGTGTTGATTTGTGGCTTTCCAGTTAACGAGATTCGCCCGTCGAATACGGTAATGTTGCACACAGTAGGGCAAAGTTCGTGAGATGAAATAACCTATTCCGATGCTCAAACGATTATTTTTGGCTATTTTGAGATTGACTTTGGGAGTTATATTAGGAGGAGTTTTGTTAGAAGGGGTTTTGCATGTCAATACAAGCCTATTACTTAGGGGAATGGCAGTACCTGCTCCTGTAGATGCGCCCCTGACAGAGTCTGAATATGATGTTTTTACTTCAGATGCCGATCTTTTTTATTGGCATGCCGATCTGATTCATCCCATTCCTGAGCAAGAAGACGAATTCGAAGCCCATGTGCGATTTGAAACTGATGAATTCGGGTTTCCGAATGCGGCTCCGCTTCCGGCCACGGTAGATGTCGCGATTCTTGGCCGTTCATACTCGCTTGGTGCTCAGGCGTCAGAACCATGGCCGATAAAATTATCTGCAACATACCATTTTCAGGTACTGAATCTTTCACAAACGGGGAGTGGGATTGATACAAAAATTTCTTATTTAGAACGGTTTGGTTGGTTAAGAAAGCCCCGGTGGGTGATTCTCGAAGTTTTACCAAGCATGGATATTCTGGGGTATGCGCCCTCTATACCTAGTGTAGTTCAGCAACTGCCCTCCCCTATTATCCGTGCCTTATGGAAATCGTATGGTAATCATGCGGAAGGCTTATCAGACCGGATTTACCCTATTGATGTAGATATTCCAGGGCAAACTGTGCCCTTGACCTTTTTCTCATACTATCTATCAGCACTTACAGTGGGGCAAGAAAGGCTTAAAGTTAGTGAGCAATGGTCTGCTTATAGTGCACAAGTATTAGCATTGCAGGCAGCGGCGCAAATACATTCTGCGTGTGTAGTCTTACTCTATGTTCCCACTAAAGAAGATATTTATTTTTCGTTGGCCACACAGCCCGCTCAATTAGAACCGCTCTTGCCCCTTGTAACGCCATGGGTTTTGGGTAAAAACGAAAATACGTCTCAAACATTCTCAATTGCTGCAATGCAAGCCAATGTCTACGGCGCGCGCGATGTGCTTAGAGATTTTGCGGTACAGCATCATATTGTCCTTGTTGATCCAACCGTGCAGTTAGAAGAAGCCGCTTTGAAAGGAACCTCTCCTTATATGCGGTATGACACCCATTGGAGTGATTTAGGACATTCAATCATTGCTAATATGGTTGCCGAAACACTTCAACAATCGTCCTGTCCATAAATGTTCCTCCATACCCCACAATATCTTCTTTTTCTTGCTGTAACCGTCATTTTGTATTGGATGATTCCAGGGGGTAAGGCCCGTAAGGTTCTATTGCTTTTAGCTAGCTACTTTTTTTATGTTCAGTTTGATTTTCGTTTTGCATTATTACTTTTTGTATTAACAGGGTGTGTGTTTTTTATTGGACGAACCATATCCATCAGCACCCATGCAAAACAATGGATGTGGGGAGGCGTAATCCTCAATTTAGCAATTTTAAGCATTTTCAAGTTTAGTAACTTTTTCCTGGCAAGTATGGAAAAATTAGGCTCGGGAATAGATGGTACCGTTTTTCTATCTGGCCTATTGCTCATTCTCCCGATTGGTATTTCGTTTTATTCCTTTCAAGGGATATCCTATGTGGTCGAAATTTATCGTGGAAAACTCCAGCCTAATGAAAGTTTCCTGGATTTTGCCCTCTACATGGCCTTTTTTCCAAAACTCATTGCCGGCCCTTTTGTGCGACCAAGCCTGTTTATGACTGAATTGGCGAAACCACAGCAACTTCCTCAGCGCAATATTATTCGCCAGGCAATACTGCTTTTGGTGCTAGGTTTATTTAAGAAAATTGTTATTGCAGACAGCCTGGGGGCACTTTCTCAGACTGCTTTTAAGGCGGCTAACTACACCTCAGCCACTCTTTTTCCTTCGCCACTTTATCTTCAGGGGTTTTATCTATATGCCATTCAGATTTATGCCGACTTTTCAGGATACACTGATTTAGCCCGTGCCTCTGCAATGCTTTTCGGATTTTTTCTTCCAGAAAATTTCTACCACCCATATCTTGCAGGAACGATTTCAGAGTTTTGGAATCGCTGGCATATAACCTTGACCCAATGGTTTCGCGATTATCTATTCAATCCGCTTACCCGCGTCCTCCTCAAGAAAACCAACCGTCGTTATCCAATTGCTATTCAAATCTTAGTGAACCTAATCACTATGTTGTTAATCGGTTTATGGCATGGAGCTTCTTGGCCTTTTCTTATTTGGGGCGGATGGCATGGCCTATTATTGTCTGTTGAACGTTTGTTCAACATCAAACCTAAAAAGTGGTGGCAGCTTTTATATGGAATTTTGACATTCCACCTTATCGGTATTGGATGGATCTTTTTTAATGCCGGATCAGTGAGCAGCGCTATACGTTTTTTAGTCGGAGTAATCTCCTTTTCGCAAATGGGCTGGACGGCGCGCTTTATCTGGCCTGTTCTTCTCGCGGGGGTATTGAGTTTTGGATTAGATCTCGTAATGCTTGGAAAATTGTTCTCAAATTCCCGCTTTTTGCGAAATTTCCAGTCTGTATTTATTCCTCTCGCAGTTGTTATTGTTGTAAGTTTATGGTTGTTGAGTGCTGCGCGGGGCGGGGATACCAGGCCATTCATCTATGGACAATTCTAATAATCGTTAAGTTCCTTTCACTGTACCCGCCAACCATACCCCCACCCCGATCAACACCCCACCGATAAAAAACCACCCGCTCAGCCGCTCCCCCAATAACCACGCGCTTAATGCCACCCCGACCACCGGTTGAGCAAAAAACGTCAGCGAAGCTACACTCGCCTCCAGTTCGACAAAAGCCCGCGCCCACAGCGCGGTTGCCACTGCCGTCGAAACCACGCCCAAATAAAATGCACCTGCGCTCACTCCCGGTGTCACGATCCCAATCCCCATGGTTTGCAACTCCCATCCCATTGCTGGAATAGTTGCAGGCAACCCGCCTAAAATTGCAACCACGGCTATTGTCCACACGGGGATTTCTTGTGCGATTTTCCGCAACAGGACAGAGTACAACGCCCAAGTTAACCCCGCCCCCACCAGGGCCACGTTCCCCCAAAACAAATCCGGGGCCAGGCGGACGGCCCGGATATCCAACACCGCCACCACCCCCAACGTGGATAGGATCAGTGCCCCCACGCGCCGCGGGGTGATCGGCTCCTTCAATATCCACGCGGCAAACAACAACACAAACGCCGGGGCCGTGGAAGTCAGCAACGCCCCATTCGCCGCCGTCGAAAGCCGCGTCCCCACAAATTGTAAACCTAAAGAAACGCCGTATCCAATCACCCCCGCGCCCGCCACCTGAAAAAACTGTTTGCGGGATAAATTAAGCCCTCCCTGCCAGGATGCCATCGTCCATGCCGCCAAAGCCCCTAACCCTAAGCGAATCGTGAGCAACGTGAACGGGGGAATCACCTCCAGCACCACATCGCTCACAACATACATACCTCCCCAGATCGCCGCCGCGCTTAAACCACATAGAAGACCAATCCAGGACTTTCGCATCGGCAGGCAATTATAGCCGGAAAGAAATACAATCCTCTCGTTTATTGTCCCAAAATTTAATGGCTGGATTGTTGCAGATGCAAAAAAAAAGAGGTTTACCCGGAAAAGGTAAACCTCGTTTTTTTGCGATCCGGGCTTAAGCCTATTTAATGCCTAACAAATGGATGAGCAATCCCACCATACCTGTTAGTGAACGGGGGGCTAGTCCGTTTGTTCCCCGTTCTGCTCGTTCGTGGGCCTTCACCTCTGCCGTCATCCTTTTCAAGAAGATAGGGCACCGTGTGTAGCCAAAAAGGCAATACATCTGTTGATGATCCAGTGGCACAGAGCGGGGGTGGCCTTTACAGTGACAAAAATTATCTTCAGAAGCGAAATTTGTAAGTGTCTCTGGGTCATTTTTGAGACCCAATAATGGGCACGTCAAGGTCGGTTCACTGTTAATCAACATGCGAAATCGGGCTGTCGTGTTGGATGATGCTGGAGGAATAATGCTGAAATTACTGTTGGGGATTGCACTGTTTGTCATTTCATACTCCGTCAACAGGGAAAAGAAAGATAAAAATAGAAAATATCTCAATACAAAATTGTTTGCACATACAAATCTTTGTTGACCCTCTGAATTTAACATATACCAATCCCTGCATAAGTTTCAAAACGGTTACTTTTACGGAATATTTAAAACAAGTACCCCGCGCACATCGTGCACGGGGTACTGAGGTACTAAACTTTAAGTACTACCAAAAATGCTGGGCTAGAACATCATATCGTTGATCTTTGCCAAAGCCTCACGCGAAGGGCGAATTTGTTCGGGTGTTAGACGATTGAGGGGCATATCGGTTAAGTTGTATAGATCGGTCAGGACAGGGCGATTGGGGTCTACGTAAATCAACCCGGTGAGCAGGATATTGTCATCCGCAGCAGCATCCAAAACGTTGAAGGCAGCACGGCGATTGGTGGGGTCATAATCTCGGTCAAGTTTTTTCAGCCGGACGACCGATCCGTCATGCAGGGTTACATCCTGATATGTTCCTTCCTCAAACTCTTCCGCGAGCATAATCTCATCGCGAAAAGGCACATACATGAGATCGTGAATGGGTGTTTCGTTTTCCTTACTCCACGCATACGAGTGATGAGACCCAATCGCATCGTTGAAGGTCACGCACGGACTGATGATGTCCAGCACCGCAATTCCGCGGTGGCTGATCGCAGCCTTGATCAAATCTTTGACTTGTTTCGCATCCCCCGCAAACGACCGAGCGATGAACGTTGCCCCAGACACCAACGCCTCCAGACAGATGTCTACCGCTTTGTACTGGTTGACACCTTGCCCTTTGAGCTTAAGCCCCTCTTCCGCGGTTGCCGAGAACTGACCTTTAGTCAACCCGTACACGCCATTATTTTCGACAATATACATCATATTCACGTTGCGGCGCATAATGTGTTTGAACTGGCCCATACCGATGTTAGCCGTGTCACCATCGCCAGAGACCGCAAGAGGTTTTAGATGATAGTCGCCGAACGACGCCCCAGTTGCAACGGAGGGCATCCGTCCATGCAGACTGTTGAACCCGAACGAGCGGCTGAGGAAGTAAGTCGGACTTTTGCTCGAACAGCCAATCCCGCTGAATTTCATCACGGTTTCGGGAGCGAGATCGAGTTCATAACACGCGGCGATGATCTGGTTGGCGATTGAGTTGTGGCCGCACCCCGCGCACAGGGTGGAATTCGCACCGCGATAATCATTTTTGGATAAACCAACGCCATTGACGTTGGTTGAGCGAGTAGGTTGGTTAGTCATGTTATTTCTCCTCGGAAGCGTTTAGGTGCGGACGCAAGTGTGTGGGGAGTTTTTCGAGCAGGCTGCCGGTAATCCAGCGGGCGGTTAAGGGCAGACCATCATTCCAGGCTAGCGAGGTCATTTGCCCGGCCAGTTCGGCGTATTCCATGCGTAAAAGCTGGTGCATCTGCCCATCGTGGTTCATTTCGACGACGAAGTTCAAATCATGCTTTTGGATAAATTCAGGAATATCCGGGTGGAACGGCAAGGCGCGGATCCGCATATAGTCAGTTTCGATGCCCTGTTTGGCGAGCCGGTCGCGTGCCTCTTCAATGGCCGGATCGGTGGAACCATAGCTGATAAGGCCCACCCGCGAGGGTTTCGGGCTGGAGCCATTTTTCGAAATGTTATGGGCCATTTCAATGACCGGGGCGGGGAGCTGGGTTCGTGCAGTAACAAACTTCTTCGCAACCCGATCCATGTTTTTGAGCCAGTCTTCGGGGGTTTCGGTGTAACGGGTGTATTCGTCGTGCCCGGTGCCACGCGCGAACCATGCAGCGGTCGGGTGGGTGTTGCCCGGTACGGTCCGGTAAGGGATGCCATCGCCATCCACATCCAGATAACGGCCCCATTTGGCGGTCAGGTTTTGGATATCTTCTTCCCAATAAATTTTGCCCCGGTTGATGGGGGTTTCGGGATAGTTGAAAGGTTTGGTCATCCAGGTGTTCATGCCCAAATCCAGATCGCTGAGGACAAAGACAGGGGTTTGGAACTGTTCGGCAATGTCAAACGCACGCCAGCCAAATTCAAAACATTCATTAACCGAGCCGGGGAGCAGGAGAATTTGTTTGGTGTCGCCGTGTCCGAGAACGTAAATGCTCAACAGGTCACCCTGCGAGGTGCGGGTGGGAAGCCCAGTAGATGGCCCCATGCGTTGTACATCCCATACAACAATCGGCGTTTCGGAATAGTACGCTAGCCCGGCAAATTCCGTCATTAGGCTGATCCCAGGCCCTGAGGTGCTGGTCATGGCTCGGAGGCCTGCCCACCCCGCCCCGACTGCCATCCCAATGGCCGCGAGTTCATCTTCAGCCTGGACTACGGCAAAGGTGTTTTTACCGGTTTCGGGGTCTTTGCGGAGTTGAGGCAGATATTCCCCCACTTTTTCGCCGACACTGGTTGCAGGGGTGATGGGATACCAGGCGAGGAAGTGCACACCGCCAAACACGGAACCGAGCGCGGCGGCGGTGTTCCCGTCGGCCATGATATAGCCTTCGGTTCCGTTCATTGGCTCGACACGGAAGCGGTTTTGGGTTTCGAGATTTTCGACAGCCCAATCATAGGCAGCTTTGATTACCCCGTAGTTCAAATCAATAGGTTTTTGTTTGCCTTTGAAGTGAAAATCTAGCGCGGCATAAATGGCTTGCATGTCAATCCCAATAACGTGCGCCAACACACCTACGTAGGCCATGTTGACAACATAATCGCGCAAATCGGCAGAGGCCCCCGACTCACGGGCGAATTTGTTGGCTGGGAATTGGTATACGAGAATATCGGTCCGGTCTACAGCCAGTTTGATATGGTCGCCATACATAAAAATGCCACCCGGTTCGACTGATGTCAGGTCTTTGGCGAACGAGTCGGGGTTCATGGCGATGACGATTTCCTGTGTGGCGCGGCGGGCCAGGAAGCCTTCACTGCTCAGACGGATGGTGTACCAGGTGGGGAGGCCCTGGATGTTGGAGGGAAAAACGTTTTTTCCGGCAACGGGAATGCCCATTTTAAATAGGGCACGCATGATGGTCAGGTTGGAAGTTTGGCTCCCGGAGCCGTTCTTCGTGCCAACGGTGATCGCAAAATCGTTGACGTTGGTTTCCTGATCTTGTACCGGGGAGGGGTGTTCCTTATCAGAAACGGTCATAATAGTAGCTCCTTGAAATTTGTGATTGGGTGATGTGTGATTTTGTGAATGCGCGATTGATTTTCAATCACCCAATCACGAAATCACGCATTCACTCAATGAGGTCTGTGGCGTAAAAGGGTTGTGTGGGCGACAAATATTTGTTTGCTGGCTTCCAGCTCGCCTTGTATGATGGCCTCAACCATCTGTTGATGATGGCCCCAAACCTCTTGCAGATAGGTGTAATCCGCATACGAATCGAGTTCTGCAGCTTCGTATCCTTCCCAATAGGCTTCGAGCAGGCCGCGCACGAAGGGATTTCCGAGGCGGGAAAAGATGGTGAGATGCAGAGCGCGGTGTTCGGGGTGAGGAATGCGGACGGGGGTGCCGTTGAGTTTTTCCCAGGCCAGGGTGATGCAATTTTGGAGTTCGGTGTGATCTTCAGGGGTGAGGGCGGCAACAGCTTCGCACCAAAACGCGGCCTCGAGTTGGTTACGCAGTTCGGAAAACGCCTGAAAATTCGTAGGATCAAGCGCGACAGCATAAAGCAAACTGGGGGTGACCGAGAAGGTATACGGTTTGCGCCGGATGCCAGTACGCGGTTTGGCTTCGACTAGTCCTAATTGCCGGGCCGCTTCCATTTGCTCACGCAACTTGGGTACGCTGATGCCAATTTCGGCGCTGAGTTCCTCAAGCGCGGGGAGGCGGTCGGGATCAGCGTTGTCGTTTTGGCGTGTAGCGAGGTATTGCAAAAAGTCGGAGGGGAGGGGTTTTCGAGACATAAGACCTTCGCCGATCTGGGCTTAATCATCTTAATATTCATATTAATTCGATTATTCAGATGGAAGGCGGATTCTACCTCTTGGGAGGAGGGAGGTCAAGAGTAGTAAAGTGATGAAGTGATAATAAGTGAAACTTCACCTATCACTTCATCACTTATCACGGGTTATTGCGTTTTCGGTGAGAGGGGGAAAACTACCCGCCAAAAAATCCCGGCAATTCCTGTATGGCGCGGGCGAGGCGGGTGCCGTGCCAGGTGAGGAGACTGCCGTCTACCAGGACAATGCGATCATTTTGGACGGCGGGGGTTTCGGGGAGGAGGGCGCGGAGTTGCTGGCGGTGTTCTTCGGTGAAGAGGTAGGGTTCGTTGGGGAGGATGATCAGGTCGGGGTTGGCGGCGCGGATTTCTTCGAGAGGGAGACGGGGATAGCGGGTGTCACGCGCAGGGTTGGAATCACTTTCGGGGGCAGGTTCATCCGCGGGGGTCGGGTTGGCGGGGGCGGATTCTGCTGGCGCAAGGTCGGCGCTGAGAGGATAGCGCCGTTCACGGTCTGCGAAGACGTTTTCGCCTCCAAAGATGGAGAGAAGGTCGTGGGGGTAGGTGTGGCGGTTGAAGGTCATCCACCAGGGTTGGTTATCAGTTGTCTCATGCCAAATGGGACAGAAGTAGCTGGTACGTGTGCGGTAGGCGAGTTGTGCCCATTCCAGGGATTGTTCCAGGGTTTTGACGATCAGATAGGCCGATTGGCTTCGGAAGAATTCGCCGAGATGATATAGTACCTCGATCGCCTCATGCACAGTTTTTGGAAATGTAACCCAGACGGAGATGCCTGCGGCTTGCAGGCTCTCGATGACTGGACGCGGGTTCTCCTCCTGATTGGCGAGAACAAGGTCAGGGCGAAGGGCAAGGATGTCGTTGACGCGGGGGTTTTTCGTGCCGCCGATGCGTGGGAGATGTCCCAGTTTTGTGTCAGGGCGGACGCAGTAGTCGGTGACGCCGACGAGTGCACTACCTAAACCCAGGTCAAACATGCTCTCAGTGAGCGAAGGCACGAGTGAGACAACGCGTTGTGGGTGGAGGGTAATTTGGGCGATATGTCCGTTTCCGAGCATGTTAAGACAAGAATTCCGCAGCGACTGTTGCCATCATACCGGCAGCACGAGACAGGGTGCGCTCGTCAAAGTCGAATTTGGGGTGGTGGTGCGGGGCATTTAGATGGGCTTCGGCATTGTTCGAGCCGATGAAGAAGTAACAACCAGGAACATCCTGCATCATGTAGGCCATATCTTCCGAACCCATGGTACGTTCTTCGGGGTCAATAACAGCATCGGGGAACAGGCGGGCGGCGATGGCTTGGATTTTGGCAGTAAGGGTGGGATCGTTATCTACGGTGGGGGTGATCTCCCAAAATTCGATTTCGGTGGAACAGCCCATCGCTTCTGCGATGCCTACAGCGATTTTTTTCATGCGTTCTTTAAGCAGACCATGCACCGCGGGGCGGTAAGTACGGAAAGTGCCTTTCATTGTAGCCGTGGAAGGGATGACGTTGAATGCTTCTCCGGCTTCGATCGCGGTGACACTCACGACGGCAGAATCGAGCGGGGGAACGTTCCGGGCGACAATAGTTTGGAAGGCGGTGATGATCTGGGTCGCGGCGATGATGGGGTCGCGGGTGGTGTGCGGGGCCGCGCCGTGTCCGCCGCTCCCGGTGACGGTGATCTGAAACCGCCCGGACGCGGCCATCGCCGGGCCGGGGGTGATGCCCAACCAGCCGAACGGTTTGTCGTTCCACAGGTGGAGGGCGAAGGACATATCGGGGCGCGGGTTGGAGAGGACACCTTCTTTGACCATGCGCGCCGCGCCGCCCAGCCCTTCTTCGGCGGGTTGGAAGACGAGTTTGACCGTTCCGGCAAGCTCGTCACGGTGGGCGTGGAGCATTTTGGCGACGGTGAGGCCGATGGCAGTATGCCCGTCGTGCCCGCAGGCGTGCATGACGCCGGGAGTTTGGGAGGCGTAGGGCGCGCCGGTTTCTTCGTGGATGGGGAGGGCGTCCATGTCAAAGCGGAGGAGGGCGACCGGGCCTGGTGTGCCATCGGCTCGATGGCCGCCGCCTTCGATGATGGCGACGACACCGGTTTCGGCGATGCCAGTGCTGACTTCGAGACCGAGGTCGCGCAGTTCACGGGCAACGATGCCTGCGGTGCGGACTTCCTGAAAACCAAGTTCCGGGTGTTGGTGGAAGTCGCGGCGGAGCGTTTGCGTGTATGGGAAGAGCGTTTGGGCTTCGGAGAGGAAGTCGGGCATGGGAGGCTCCTGATGAATTGCCAATTGTGAATGGTTAATTCTTAATGATTATTGGGTGAGTTAGTTTGTGGGTTTGTATGTTGGTTATTCGCCCAGTTTGATGATTTTGCGGTCGGCGAGGGCGGTGATTTCTTCGGATGGGTATCCGGCGGCGGTGAGGATGGCGCGGGTGTCGCGCCCAAGGATGGGGGCGGGACCTTCACAGGGGGGATAAGGAAATGGGGATTCCAGGCGGGCAGGTTGACCGGAATCGGGATTTCGCGCGAGGTTGCGATGGATGACTTGGGGGTGTTGGAAAGTTTCGGGGAGGGTGAGGACGAGTTCGAGGGGGCAATCTATGCCGTCGAACTGGGCGAGCCATGCATCAGCCGTTTTTTGGCGGAAGATTTCGGCGACGGCGGGGATATGGGCGGGGTTGAAGGCGTGGGGGAGGAGGTCATTCCGCTCCGTAATGCGACAGAACTCGCTCCAAAATGGAGGTTCGAGGGCGCCGAGGGTGAGGTGGCGTCCGTCGGCGGTGGGGTAAACGTTGTTGCAGGGCCAGCCGCCGGTGAGGGGCATTTGACCGCGTTGGGGATTTTGTGCGCCAAAGAATGCGGCTCCGGCGGTGGGGAGAAGCCACTGGACAACGGGGTCAATCATTGCAACGTCAATGTATTGGCCTTCGCCGGTTTGGTGGCGCTTGAGGAGCGCGGCGAGGATGTGCAGCGCGGCGAAGGTCGCCCCCCCCAGGTCGGCGATTTGTGCGCCGGGGGGGACAGGGCCGCTTTCGGGCGTGCCGGTGAGGCCGAGCAGGCCACCGATGGCGATGTAATTGAGGTCGTGGCCGGGGCGGGTGGCGTAGGGGCCGGTTTGTCCGTAGCCGGAGAGGGAACAGTAAATGATGCCGGGGTTGATCGCTTTGACCGCTTCGTAGCCGATGCCCCATTTGTCCACACTGCCAGGTTTAAAAGTTTCGATGATGATGTCGGCGGTGGAGGCGAGTTTGAGGAAGATTTCGCGGCCTAATTTGTTGCGGTAGTTGAGGGCAAGGGATTGTTTGCCGCGGTTGAGCATGTCAAACATCGCCATGCCGCCGAATTCGGGCGGGGCTTCGCGGGCGTAGTCGCCGAGGAGGGGGGTTTCGACTTTGATGACTTCTGCGCCGAGGTCAGCAAGAAGGCGCGTGGTGTACGGGCCGGGGAGGAGGCGGGAGAGGTCGAGGATGCGGAGGGAGGTGAGGGGCATATTTGTTATTTGGGATTTGTTATGGGGTGGTTGCTGGTTTGTTGAATTATAGCGGATGTGAGGCTTGTTTTTGTATGTCTATTCGCCAATCTATGAGGTGGAGGATGAGGAGAAAAAGGACAAACGCTTCAACGAGAGCGAGGATGATCGTGGCCCAGGTGAGGTCGCCGAGGAGGAGGAAACGGTTTCCGGCGAGGTTGGAGGTTTCGGGATCGTCGGGGAGGTAGCGGATGGTGACAGGGTCGCCGGGGATGGTGAAGTAGCCGCGGGAGACGAAGTGGGTTTGCTGGTAGGTTTGCAGCGTGCCATCCGGGCCGGGGGCTTCAAATTGATAGGTGATTTGTTTGTCCCCTTTGGCGGTTGCGGCCCGATCAATGATGATGCCTTCGACGGTCACGCCGTGATTTTGCAGGGTGAGGTAATCTATCCAGCCTTTGACCAGCGCGCCGGTTCCGAGGAAGAAGAGGCCTGCCAGCAGGAGGATGTACCCTAAGCGTTCGAGGGGTTTTATCTGAAATCTCATGTGTTTTGGGTAGTCAGGCGGTGGGCCAGCCGCAGCGGTTCGGGCAAACGCATCCCGCGCCCGCACGCCAGCACCAGCCGGACGGCTGAGTCCAAATCCGCGCGGTGCCCGACAGAGACGAACACGGGGCTGACGTTGGCGCGGGTTCGCACGGCCATGCCGATGGTTTCGTCGCGGTCAGTGAGGGGGGAGGTGTTGCCCCGTTCGGGGGCAGGCATAGTATATTGGCCGGTCAATACGGATTTTGCACAGCCAAGGGTGGGCATTTCCAGCAACACGCCGAGGTGGCTCGCCAGACCAAAGCGGCGCGGGTGAGCTATGCCCTGTCCGTCGCACAACCATGTATCGGGGAGGGTTTCGAGGCGGGCGATGGCAGTTAGGAGCGGGGGCACTTCGCGGAAGGAAAAAAGGCCGGGGATGTATGGATACAAAACGGGTTCTTCTACGACAGTTTGTTCTACCACTTTCATTGTCGGAAAATCAAAGACAACGGCGGCCGCTCGTGCACATCCATTTTCGTAGCGGACATCCAGTCCGCCGACACGTTCGATTTTATCGGGAAGGGGTTGGAGAATGATTTCTTTTTTTAGTTGGTTTTGAAGCGCAATGGCGGCTTCAGGAGAGAGATTCCAGGGATGTTCGTGGTGGAGGGTCAAGGGCATGAGAAGTATTATAACGCCCGTTCCATAAACACAATCTCCCCCGTTTCTTCTTCCATTTCCATGAAGGTGAAGCCAACTTGCATGTAAAACTGGACGGCTCGCTCTTGTTGCAGACTGGTGTTCAGTTCGATGCGCGAGTATCCGGCCCACCGCGCAAAGGCGAATAATTCCTGGATGATCCGGTAACCAATGCCCTGTCCGTGATAATTTTCGTCGAGCCACATCCGTTTGAGTTCGCAGGATTTAGCGCTCATTTGCCGCACCGCGCCGGAGCCGATGAGTTGGTCGCCATCCAATGCGATGAGGAACATGCCCCGGTTTTCAAAATAGTGGTCGCCCGCGTCGTCAATGTCGTAGAAATCGTGGTTTTCGTCGGCTTCTGCGAGAATTTCTTCCACCGGGCGTTCCCAACCGAAAATGTTGCAGGCGACGCGGATGATGAGGTGTTTGAGTTCGGGGATATATTGGGGTTCCAGGGGTTGAATAGTGATGGGCATGGGGAAATTGTACGCGGGTTTATTCGGAAGGGGGAGATGTTTCTATTGATACACTCAAGTGCTTGCCTTTTTCAAAAAGATCGAATAAAGTTGCCCAAGCAATGAACGATTTCCTTACTACCTTTTGAGGGCCAAATGAAAATACCTTTTCCCCGTCTGTTGATTTTTGTGCTTGTTTTAGGGTGGGTCTTTGACCTAATGTTTTGGAACGCTGGTTTCGGCGTGAACTTTCCACTCTTTGTGTTGCTGGTATTGGCGGGAGGCTATCTTTTGCTTCGCCAAAGTGAGATTTTCCCGGCGAAAGCGGCCTGGTGGCTGGTTATTCCGATTGCCCTGTTGGGCGCGGCAACCCTTTTCCGGGCAGAACCGCTCTCTCGATCTTTGGCGGTGACTGCCGTCTTATTATCTTTGAGCATTCTGGCTGTAACTTATCAGGGTGGGCGTTGGCTTTCTTATGGGTTGGCGGACTATTTCGGCAAATCGCTTGACCTTTTTGGTACGGTGATGGTACGAACCATTGAGCATTTTGTGAAATGGCGCAAGGAGCCGCGGGAAGTCCCCGCGTCGAAAGGGAGTTTCCCATGGATGCCCATTCTGCGCGGGGTGGCGATTGCCGTGCCGGTGGTGGGAATATTTCTGGCGTTGCTCACTTCCGCGGACGTGATTTTTTATGAGCGGGTGGTTCATTTCTTCGACCTTTTTAGCTTTGACAAATCCGTGGAATATTTTTTCCAGTTACTGCTTATCCTGTTTGTGGCCTTCGTTCTGGCAGGGGTATTTCTCCACGCGGGGATGCGGAGCGGGGACGCAAAACTGTATGGGGAACAGGAACCGCTCGTCAAGCCCTTTTTCGGGTTCATCGAAACTTCCATCGTGTTGGGCAGTGTCACGCTGTTATTCCTGGCGTTTGTCGTCATCCAATTCCAATATTTCTTCGGTGGGAACGCCAATATCGGGGTTGCCGGGTATACGTATTCGGAATATGCCCGGCGGGGGTTCAGCGAGTTGGTTACGGTTGGGCTGATCAGCCTGTTTATGATCATGGGGTTCAGCACGGTGACGAAGCGGGAAAACGATCTGCAAAAACGGGTGTACTCCATTTTGAGTACCGCGATTGTCGCGCTGGTCGTAGTGATGTTGATTTCCGCCTACCAACGCCTGACGCTGGCGATTTCGTGGCATGGGTATTCCCGGTTACGGCTGTATCCGAAGGTGTTTATGATTTGGGTAGGGATTTTATTTGTGGCGGTGGTGATTTTGGAATGGTTCCACAAAGAACGGCACTTTGCCCTGGCTTTTTTGCTTGCCGCAATGGGGTTTGTCGTTACGCTGAATGTGATCAACGTGGATGCGGAAATTGTTCGGGTCAACGTGCAGCGCGCCACCGCTGGATTCCATTTCAACCCCGAATATCTTGCTTCGCTCTCGTGGGACGCCATGCCCGCGCTGACGGACGCCTTTCAAACCACTTCCCAGACCGATGTCCGCGAGGGCATCGGCGCGGCGATCATCTGCCTGGGGTACGAGGAAGCCCAACGCCCCCCAATGGATTGGCGCTCGTTCACCTTTGCCCGCTGGCGTGCTCAATTAGCTTACGATACAGTGGAAGGACAATTGCAGGCTTACACGTTGAACAAAAGCTACGATCCTCCCAGAGTGCGGACGCCAAGCGAGGTATATATCTTTTGTCCGTACAGGTAGGTTTTTGAGGGGTACACGTGTGCATTTGGGGAAGAACCCCGGTTTTTTCGTACTGGATGGGAGGTTTTTTCGCCAGTCATCTTTTGCTTTCGATCTTCAAAGTCCATCATGCAATAACCGGGTTTCGCTGTTTTATGGGGGTCTCTTTTCTGCAACATTGAAACCGAGTTTTTGCCCGCCAAGACGATCTCTTTTTATGTATCTATCTCATAGAACGTTCACTGTCTCTCTTCGCGCGGAGAAACCCGGTTTCTCCCCGCCTGAACGCCTCCTCGACGAACAGCGTTCCTTCGGTGAGGTCTTTACAGGAGGAGACATGCGGTAGGAACGCCGTTCGTGAAGAGAGATGTACCTCTCGTTCTACGTTCTGCGTTTTACGCTTCCCCCACCCACGCCCGCACTTTATCCAAATGCTCCTGGTGATGGTCGTACGTTGCCAGCAAAATGACCACGACGGGCGGCCCGTCCAGCCACGCGTAACGGTGCCACGCCAGCAAATGGGGTTCCGGCAAAGCTTTTGCGACTTCCAATAACTGTAAAAACCCTTCGCGCCATTGCGCGTGGATCGTCGTCCAGGGTTGGGGATGGTAGGTTGTATGAACCCAGGCATTTGTCCGGTTCGCGTCTGCTTCCCAGCCGCGGTGCAACGCCGCCACCCAGTTGGGGAACTCCGGCTCCTGATGGTTGACCGCCGCTTTCATCCGGGCCAGGGAAATCTGCTGCCACGCCCACAAATGGGCGATGACATCTTTGATCCCCCACTCAGCCGACCTCGGCGCGGTGATTTGTGCTTCATCCAGACGGTTTAGCAGCGTTTCCCAGGCATCAAATTGTTCTTGCAACGCCGCGAGAATATGTTCTTTCATGCTCATGATATCTCTCCTTTTATTTCCTCGTTTCTTTGCGGATGATCCCAAGACTTACGAACAATGCCCCTATAAACACAATGATATGGATCAACCACCTGCCAAAATCCGTCTGTCCGTTCATGTTGCTTGGAAACACCGCCGCAATCAACAGGTAGATCAGACTGGAAAGCACCAATGCCGAACCACCTACCCGATTGGTCCGGTACCACACATCTCGGTGGTCAAGGGATCGCCGATCGCGAATGCCATAAAATTTGTTTGGGGGAACCAGCCCCAGGATAAGGGGCAGGGCAAACAGCAGAAAAAGCAGGGCCGGGATGGTAAAGGGTTGGGAGAGCATTATTGTATCTCCGCCAAAATTTCATCCAAAATGGCCGGGCGGGTCTCTTCGGGGAGATCGCTCAGGAGAACACATAACATGGTCGCCCGGCGAAAACCTTCGATTTGGCGCACGGCAGTGAGCACTTCCTGCCAGACTTCGTTTTTCTTATCTTTGGGGGCGAAGCGCGCCAGCATACGCATGGGGCCTGCTTTAAAAGCGGGGTCTTCGATTTCCTCAACGATCTTGCTTAATTGAGCCAGGGTTGCGGCCTTTTCCGGCTCTGGCAAATGGCTGAGGAGGCTCATCAGCGTGTACATGCGATCCATTTCGTCTGTGATCCCTTGTGTGAGGGCGAGGGCTTCTTGCACAAATGCTTCTTTGTGGTCGGAAAAATGCTGGCTCAATCCGGTCAGTGCTTGAATGCGGGGTGCAGTCTGTTTGACCTCGGGAAGCCATGTCAAGGCTAGATTTTTTTCTTCATCGGGCAGGTGCGGGAGAAAAGCCAACATGGTGCTGACCCGCGCGGCTTCATCTACGATTTCCGGAACCTGTTGGAAGGTGGCGAGGCGTTCTTCTTCGGATAAAACGCGGGCATATCGGGAAAATACTTCGGTACGGGTTTGGGGGTCTTCAATCGTTTGTGCCATTTCCGCAGCTTGTGCGGCCTGTTCTTCCGATAAAAATCTTGCCAGGGGAGCCAGCGCTCGGCGCTTGTGCCAGTCATTGGTAATTTCCGCCACGGAGGTTAAAGCCAGTTCCAAAAACCGGTCCTTGTGTGCGGGCGGTAGAACATCGTATACCTCGCTCAACGAACGGACGCGCACCCAGGGGTTTTCGATTTGTCCGGCCAGGGCATACGCTTCGTTACACAAGGCGGTCATCTCCGGTTCCGGGAAAACGGACGCGAGGCTGAGCAACGCAGCCACCCGCGCCCCAAAATCTAGGAGTTGGCGCGCGCGGGCTAACATTTTGCCTTTGTACGAATCTGGCAAATAGGCGGTCGAGAAAATGAGAATGTCCGCGACATCCCAATCATTTGAGGCTTGTTGTTCGGTTGTGTTCATCACAGGCTCCTGGGAGGGGATGGGCTGATTATATCCTCCAAGCCCTCAAATTCCCTCTTTTTTTGAAGTTCTCGGGTTATGGCTTTGGATGAGCAGCGAAAAATTCCCAGATTAATTCCGACGCTTTGATCGTTTGCGTAGGGGCATCGGCCTCGGGACGCCCACGTTCCCCACCGGGCCAGGCGTGGCCGCCACCAACGATGGTATACAGTTCGACGGCGGCCGCGCAGCCCGTCCACGTTTCGTGTTGAATATCGTCATGGGATTCCATTTGCGGCGTAGGATCGCAACCATTTGCCGCCGTCCAAACCGCAAGCGAATCCGCTACTGAGACAAAATTCACGCCCGCGAGGGAATCCGGCCCGACGCCGCCCTCGTAGGGCAGATTCTGGTCATCCTTCCCGTGAAACTCAATCACCGCGACAGGCTCGGACGGGGTACACGGTGAAAAATTCAGTGTGCCCGAAACGGGGGCAATCGCCGCGAACAAATCCGCCGCTTCGCACCCCAGGCGGTGGGACAAAATCCCGCCATTCGACATGCCGGTCGCGTAAATGCGTTTCGGGTCCACTGTCACCAATGTTTGCAAGTCGGCCACAATAGCCCGGACAAATCCGACATCGTCCACGTTTTCTTGTTGCGCATACCCGCAACATGTGCCGCCGTTCCAGGTCAGGATGATTTCATCGCTCAAACGGCCTGTTCCGTTGGGGTAGACAACGAGAAAGCCGTGCTGGTCGGCAACGGCGTTGAACCCGCTCATCCGAACCGCGCTTTCCGCGTTGCCTGTCCCCCCGTGGAAGACGAACACGACGGGCACAGGCTGATTCCAATCTACCGAGGTGGGGGTGTAGAGCAGATAGCTTCGTTCCCGCGCGTCATGGGTGAGCATGCGAGTAGTTTGTCCGATAGGGAGACCGCTCACCGCGGGGGTTGGGTTCCCACGCCGGGCACAGGCCAACGCCGCGAGGATCAGGATGAGGATGGGAAGGAGATGTTTGATGCGTTTCATATTTTTCCCAAACGAGTGAATATCGGAACAACAAATGCCGCGTGATCTTAGCGTGGGGAAGGAGGCCGGAACATACGGCGCGTACCTCGGATAGGGGGAGATACACATCCGTGTGTCCGTGTTCTTCCCACGCCGCGCGAGCTTCTGCCGATGCCCGAATCCGGCCATTTTTGAGCCACTTGAGGGCAAGATTAACCGGAATGGCAACTGCGCTGGTCGCATAGTCGGCCAGGGTTTCAGCCCTGTATAAATCCAATATCAACAATACTCCGCCAGGGGCGAGGGCTTGTTTGATTTTCGTGAGGATCGGCTCGAAAGGTATATGATGGAGGGTAGCAATCGAAACCACACACCCAAATTGCGCCGGGAGTGGATACTCCATTACTTCGCCAACTTGATAATCAATATTGGGATACTCCTTTGACCGTTCTTTCGCCACCTCGATCATCCGCGGGGATAAATCGAGTGCCAGCACCCGCCGGAACCGTTGCGCCAACAGGCGGGTAATCGTCCCCGTGCCGCACCCGATGTCGAGCGCGTCCGCGTCACTCTGCGTGGGAAGGTGGCGTAAAAGGTAGGGATGGTAATGATGGTTGTGGTTCCATCCCTCATCGGGTAGGTTAGCGATGCGGTCGAAGTCTTGGCGGATTTTGGAAGAGTAGATGTTCATTATTCAGCAACTTGGCGTTCTTCGAAAAAGAAATCTTGGTGATTATTTTACACGCGCATTCAATCAGGTCTTGCTTTTTCATGCTTTATCGAATAAAGTCACGTAACCGGCTTTTTTAGAAAGCGGAAAAAACTTTTCATGAGGAATCCCCATGCACCCAAATGCCCAACTGATCCAAAAATTCTATAATTCCTTCCAAACCCTTGATGCCCAAGGGATGGCCGAATGCTATCACTCCAACGTGGTCTTCACTGACCCGGCGTTCGGACGGCTGGAGGGAGACCGTGCCCGCGCGATGTGGGCGATGCTTTGTGGGCGCGCCACCGATCTCAAAGTTACGTTCGACCGCGTGCAGGCAGATGACCGGGCGGGTTCGGCACATTGGGAGGCGTGGTACAGCTTTGGCAAGGAAAAGCGCAAGGTGCATAACATTATCGAGGCTTCGTTCAAATTCCAGGATGGATTGATCATCGAACATACCGACAATTTCGACGCGTGGCGCTGGAGCCGGATGGCGTTGGGGCCGGTCGGTGTGCTGTTGGGGTGGACACCATTTTTGCAGGCGGGGATTCGGAAGAATGCGCTGGCGGGGTTGGAAAAATATTTGGCGAAAAATTCTTAGTTTCCCCATGCCTTATCGTTTCGTAACCGAAAAAGAAGACTATTCCGACTTTGCCAGTGGGTGCGTCTTTTATAACGCGCCGGGGCATCCCGCGTTTCCCGTGCGGCTGGTGGATGAAATTTTCCAGCGCTGTCTGGCGCTCCGAGGCGGGGAAACATCCCCAGTTCATTTGTACGATCCATGTTGTGGCGCGGCCTATCATCTAGCGGTTTTGGGCTATTTGCATTCCAGGCGGATTGCCTCTCTCACAGCTTCGGATGTGGATACGGCCATTCTGGAGGTTGCCCGGCGCAATCTGTCGTTGTTGACCCCCTCCGGGTTGGTGCAACGTCAGATCGAACTTGAAACAATGGCAACACAGTTCGGCAAAGAGTCGCATGTTGCTGCGCTGGCGTCAGTGGAAAGGTTTAGGGGCCGATGGAAGGAAAGATCTTCCTCGTTCCCCATGCATCTTTTCCGTGCGGATGCGACACACTCTCACGAAATCGCCGCTCAACTTCCTGTCCAGCCGGTGGATGTCGTTCTCTCCGATGTGCCTTATGACCAGCACTCTGCCTGGCAACTTCACGAAACGCTACACGCCTCTCCATCTCCTCCACTCTGGCACCTACTGGACGCGCTGATCCCCTTCCTTTCCCCCCAATCCGTCGTTGCCATTGCCGCGGACAAAGGACAGAAAATTCAACACGAAGCATATCGGCGGGCTGAACGATTTCAAGTGGGCAAGCGGCAGATTGCTTTGTTGCAACTTCTTTGATTCGTCGCATCTCCCTGTTTTTGTGGGGCTTTTTCTAAACCGTAATCCCTGTTTTTCTCGTAAATAAATGAGGACGTTTATTCATACGTTCTATTTCACCTGTCAAGGAGCCTCCCATGAATTTCCTCTCCAGTTTATTAACTTTTGGCACCTTTGTCGTCTTCGTAGCTTTTGTGCTTTGGTTTATCTCCGGGCTGCGGGTTGCCCAGGAATATGAACGTGCCATCGTATTCCGGCTCGGACGCTATTCAAGAGTCAAAGGTCCCGGTTTGTATTGGAATATTCCCTGGCTGGAATGGCAAAAGAAAGTGGACATTCGCACGATGACCGTTGCCGTTGAACGGCAGGAGACGATCACCAAAGACAGTGTCAGCGTAAAAATTGACGCGGTGCTCTGGTATCGCATCATCAGTCCGTCGAAAGCGATCATTTCAGTGGCCGATTATCATTCTGCCGTCCATCAAGTTGCTCTCACCAGTTTGCGGAACATCATCGGCCAGCACGTGTTAGATGAAGTGCTGAAGGAGCGCGACACCATCAACCACACCTTGCAAAAGATTGTGGACACCGCCACCGAACCCTGGGGCATTCAGGTTGAAGCCGTCGAAATGAAAGATGTCGAAATTCCCACCTCGATGCAACGGGCGATGGCGCAGGAAGCCGAAGCCATGCGGGAAAAACGTGCCCGCATCATCAAAGCCGAAGCGGAACTGGAAGCCTCCACCAAACTCTCCCTCGGGGCCAAGCAAATTGCCGAAAACCCCGTTGCCCTCGAACTTCGCCGGATGCAAATGATCTCCGAAGTCGGCGCAGAGCAAAACACCACCACCATCATCCTCATGCCCTCGGACTTCGTGAACCTGGCGCGTGACCTGTCCAACCGGCTGGCCCCCGCGCCTGCAAAGCCGAAACCGGCAAACTAAATCCCCATTCCACCCCAAAGAAGCGCACGAGACCCTCGTGCGCTTCTTTTTTTCTTGCTGAATTCCTCGAAACGTTTTATAGTTCAAGCACTCGATCCCTCGGAAGGTGCTGATGATGAAAAGATACTATACGCTTTTATTTCTCTTTCTCCTCCCCCTCGCGGCCTGTGCGGCCCCTGTTGTTCCAACACCCACCCCCTCGCCCATCCTCCCCACCCCGGAACCTACTCCTATCTACGTTGAAGCAGGCGGCTACTACCTCCCTCCGTTGGATGGGTACGATGTCCAGGTGAATGGCACCCAACTGGGGCTCCTGAATATTTCCAAAACCCTCATCATCTCCATCTCCGGCGTTACCTCCCCCCAACGGGATGAAGACCCCGACGCGATCCTCACCCGGTACCTCGCCGCGATTATCGCCGATGGAAACGGTTCCCACGAAAAAGGAGCGGCGATCCCCATCCAAATTGATGGCAAAGCAGGCATCAGTGCGCCGATTACCGGGACGATTTACGGCTTCACCTTTGAAGGCGAAGCGTTTGTCGTGCCGGATACCCCCCAGCATTTTCTCTTTGGCTTTGGCATCTCCAACCTCAGCAAGGAACCGACCAACTGGGAAACCGAAGGGATGACCGTTTTTCATGCCTTACAGGACACCATCCGCTTTCTGACGCCTAGTGCGGCGGGCTGTTTCCTTTCGATGGATGAAACCTACGGCAGTCTCGCCAACCCAATCAAGGTGGGTGGCGGTCCGCTGGATGGCCCTACGCGGGAAGACGTTTACCTGTCTACCCTCCGCGCTCCAACCGGAGATATGTTAACTTACGAAAGCATGGGGGCAACCGCTTCCGGGGAGTTGGACATCTTTCAAATACAGGGCTTGGAAGCACCCATCCTTCTATTTATAGATAAATACAACTTCGAATCCCTTCGCGCCCCGACGGGATTTTCTTGCGCGAGCGCGTTTCCGCTGGTCGCGCCGTAAATAAAAAAAAGAGGATGGCTATTCAGCCATCCTCTTTTTTATCAATAAATAGGGTTACTTCCGCTTTTTGCCATCCTTAATAACCAGACTCAATACCACACTTACGATGCTGATCACCAGCGCACCCAGGAAAGCAGGCCAGAAACCACTCAGCGTAAACCCAATATTGAAGAACCCGGCAACCCACTCGGTCAGGTAAAGCATCCCCGTATTTAAGATCAGCGTGCCCAATCCGAGCGTAAGAATGATCAACGGGCAGGTCAATAAAGCTATCAGGGGCCGTACGAGTGCGTTTAACAAACCAAAGATCAACGCCAGCCAGATGAACCCAACATAATCTTGGGAGGCTAAGTTTACGCCAGGAACCAACCACACTGCCGCATACAAAGCTACAGCATTGACTGCCCAGCGAAGAATAAATTTAGTCATGGAAAATCTCCTTTTGGAAACATAAAAAGTAAAACATAGAATGAGCGCTAAAGTCAATAACGCAAATATGGAGGGAAGGTTTCAAATTTCGCGATTTTTTCAATCGCGTTATACTGCATTTTATGATGCCTGTCCCGAATTATCCCTTCAAAATATTAGCGAAATTCAAGCGTCGCCTTGCTCCACACCTTCCGCTCGCCGTGTACCGCCGCGCGATGCCGCGTAACCCCGTCGGATTCTTCTATCATGCGGTATCCGATACCCCGCTCCCTCACCTCCAACACCTCTACCCCTCCAAAACCGCCGCGGAATTTGAACAAGACCTCCTCTGGCTCAAACAAAACTACACTCTCCTCGACTACTCCGTCCTTCAAGCCCTCGCTCAATCACCCAATCACCCGATCACCCAATTGCCTAATTCCTCCGCCTTTCTCTCCTTTGACGATGGCTTCACCGAGTGCTACACCGTCGCCCGCCCGCTCCTTCTCAAACATCGCATCCCCAGCCTTTTCTTCCTCGCCACCGACTGGATAGACAACCAATCCATGTACTATCGCGGCAAAATGTCGCTCATCCTCGACAAACTCACTGCCCTTGACCCCGACGCTCAAACCGAAACCCTCCACCGTCTCACCACTCTCCACCCGCCACTCCCTACTTCCCACTTATCACTCGCCACTTTCTCCTCCTGGCTGCTCGCCCACCAGCAATCCGCCGAACCCCTCATAGACCAACTCTGTGACACCCTCGAACTCGATATCCCCAGCTATCTTCGCACGCATCAACCTTTCCTCACCCGCGCCCAAATCCGCGAAATGCAAGCGGAAGGTTTCGTCTTTGGCGCACACACCCGCCGCCATCCAAAACTCAACACTCTCCCCCAAGAAGAACAAACTGCCGAAATCATCGAATCTTGCCGGATCGTCTGCGAAATCACCGGGCAGGCTCAAGTCCCCTTCGCCTTCCCCTTCTCCGGCAGTGGCGTGGACCGAGACTTCCTCGCAAATTTACGCGCCCAACATCCCCATATAGGCTTAATCTTTGACACCCAAAAACTCCGCCGCGACCGCCCCTTCATCTTCCACCGCATCTGGGCCGACAAACCCCTCCTCAACGTTCCCCCGCCAAACAACCTCGCGCACTGGCTCCATGATGCTTATATTCGTGAACTAAGCCGCTAATCGCTTTTGATCGTTAAGCACAGAATGGAGAATCACGAATTTTGCATTCGCAGTCTGTTCTCATCCCTTTAATCTCTACAAAAAAGCGGAAGTCCTCAAGGACTTCCGCTTTTTATGACCTGATACTCTTCGATTACAGCCCCAAACCCAATTTGTCTCCATACGTCAAAATTAACCAACTTAACCCCACCGCCAGCAACACCAGCAATGCCACCACAATAGCCCAGATTCCAAATACCTTTGCCTTATCCTTAGGCTTTCCGCCCCCCACTTTTTGTGTCTGTCCGTTGACCAACACATGAAACTCATCTCCTTTATAGTGATAGGTACCTACCCAAAGAGGCAGAAGGACATATTTATATGTCATCCCTGACCACCCCCCTGCCCCAATTCGTACATTTCGTTTTTTGTGCCCTGGCTCGATCATCCCATACATACGCGGTCGCAATTCCCGTATCACTTTCTCCCGTGCCACCAATGACGCGTCCGACATGGCACGGTCGTAAGAAAGCGTAGGCCATCCGGCTAAATGCTCAGGCTCAAACTGCAACACCTCCTTCAAGTTGAACGGTTCAATACTGGTCACATCTTCCTTATTCAATACAGAAACCCCCGACACCAACACATCATCAAAAAATTCCGAATAAATGCCTTCCCGTGGTAACCACATTGGATTGCGGCTATTGTGGCTCACATCCACTTCACAGGACCATCGGGCCTCAATTGCACCATCAAAAGTCCAAAAAGGATAGTAAGCAGGCCGCATTTTCAGCCCTTTTGCCCCCTCACCGAGATCATCGGGCGCGAACAACCCACTGTTCAACCAGTCACGGGCCAACTTGTGTGCCTGCTTCTCTTTTACTTTGAACAATGCGATTACTTGAGGATCTAACAATTCTCGCAACTCTGTCGAATCAACTAGCTGATTATGCCCGCAGAAGGGACAATGCCCACTTTTCTGCACGGTTTCTTGCACAGTTACGGCCCCACACTTGGTACACTCCACCCGATGTTGGCGCGCCGCCCACAAATGTGCCGCCGCCGTATGCATCACCCCTACCATCGGCGTTTCGGCAGAATCAGCAGCCAGCACATCCTGAACCTCCGTGGTATAGCCGCACGATTCGCAATACATTTGATTTTGGTCTGGCTCAAAACTCATGCGCCAGCCACATTGCGGACATTCAAATATCTCTGTTTCCGCGTCGATCATCTCTTCTCTTTGTGCGGAAACCGTTTCCCTAAACGTCCTCTGATCCCGATCAGGATCAAAATCACCCCGCGCGGATCCCTGGCTGCCCCGCACATAAGCCGCCTCTTCTGGGTTGATGCCCAATTGCTCGTTCAGTTTCTCCAGGCCGCGTCGTGCAACCTCAAGATTTGGATCGCACGCCAATGCTTTATCCAAATAATCACGTTGTTCGTAAGGATCATCTGTTGTTGCCGAAAGCCACAAATAGGGCCGTGCGTCGTTCGGTTGGAGCGTATTTGCCCGCAGAAGTAAGCGCCGCGCCAGCGCTCGGCTGCCCCCTTTGGCGGCGGTAATGCCCTCGCGAACTAGGTTATCGTATTCGCGCTGGCTGATATGGCTGGGAGGATTACTGGAGGGGAACATGATTAAAGTTTAACATAAAAAAAGAGCCGGATGAACGATGCCTATTGTTCATCCGGCTCTTTTCGTTAGGAATTTTTACGCAATGCGCTATTGTGCTTGCTCTTGTAACCAGCGATTGGCCTGTATCGCCGCCGCCGCGCCCATCCCGGCGGAGGTGATCACCTGACGGAAGTGGGGGTCAGCCGCTTCCCCGGCAGCAAACACGCCCGGAACGCTGGTGCTCATCAGGTTGTTGATAATGATGTAGCCACCTGCGTCCATCTCCAAATGGCCCTGGAAGATTTCCGTGTTGGGCGTATGTCCGATGAAAACGAACACGCCATCAATCGGCTGGGTTTTGGCTTCTCCAGTTTTTAGGTTTTTGAGTTCCACTTTTTGGACTTCTCCATTTCCAGCAATGTTTTCCACAACGGTGTCGAACATGAATTGGATTTTGGGGTTTTCGCGGGCATGTTTTTGCAGCAGCACCCCTGCGCGGAATTCATCGCGGCGGTGGACAATAGTCACGTTGTTGGCAAACCGAGTGAGGAACTCCCCTTCTTCCAACGCACTGTCCCCGCCTCCAACTACAATCACCTCTTTGCCTTTGAAGAACCAACCGTCACACGTCCCACAGTAGGACACGCCGCGCCCGGTGAATTCCACCTCGCCCGGAACCTGGAGTTTTCGCGAGGTTGCGCCAGTCGCCACGATGACGGTTTCCGCTTCATAAATGGCGTTGTACCCTTTGACCCGGTAGGGGCGTTGGGAAAAGTCTACATCCACGGCAGAGTCAAATTCCAGCACCGCGCCAAAGCGTTCGGCCTGTTTTTGGAACAGATCAACCAGTTCAGTCCCCCCCACCCCATCGGGGAAACCGGGGTAGTTGTCCACGGAGTGGGTAAGTGCCACCTGTCCGCCGATTTGTAACCCGGTCAGCACCAGGGGATTCAACTCGGCGCGGGCGGCGTAGAGGGCAGCGGCGAGGCCGGTGGGGCCACCGCCTAAAACAAGTACTTTGTATGGGCCTTTGGTTTCCAGGCCCTCATCATCAAAGGGAAGGGGTTTGTTTTCTAAAGTCATGTGAGTCTCTCTAATTGTAATTATTCATAGTGTAGATGGAAAATCCCCGAAAAAAAGGATGGATAGGGAGATGCATCCCCCTATCTATCCTTTTTTTGGAAATCTCTAGACTGTGTGAGTAGTTACCTCTAATTTGTCCGCGGGGCGGAGAAATGAATTTTTTGGAATATTTGGGTCGGTTCCCAAGTCTCTCTTTAGACGCAGGATGGGCTGTTTCGTTACACATTTCCCGCGATGGGGATTTCATAAAAAGTGACAGTCTGGTTGGACTGTCACTGGTCTTCTTTTTTTAAGATGCGTTGAGCGAACAAAATTTTACCTTAAGAATTGTCTTGAAGCAGAAATCGCCACTTGACCCGCTTCAAAAGCCTGTGGTACACTGACCTCACTGGCACAAAAGCCAGAATTTTTAAAGGAGACGCGCCGAAAGTGAATTATTGTATGTTCAACAACCCTAACATGCCTACTAAATCCGCAGTTGGTTTTGGCGGAAATAAACCTTGTCGTAGTGCGTCTGCTTGCCGGTAACGGAAACTTTTAGCCCCACCAGCCACGGACGCCCCTACGACGCTCCGTGGCTTTTTTGTTTAAATTTGGGAACGCTTAAGAACGCTTAGCGTTTACAAGAACACCCTCAAAGCCACGGTTTCAAAATCCCGTGGCTTTTTCGTTAAAACTTGTAGGAAGCAAAATGAACCACATAGGAATTAATAGCAAAGCATAACTTCAGGATTCAATGAACTAGAATCCTCACACATTTTTACTTATTACTCATCACTTATTATGATCCTTCAGGAATCCAAACCATGAATACTCCTTCCGACCCCACCTATACCCTCCATCTGTACGACCACCGCTTTGACGCGGGCCTCGCACAGATGTGGAACGAATCCGATGACCAATGGCCCGGCACCTTCACCGACGGCGTTCCGATGACCGAAGAACGCATCCACGATTGGATGGATCGCGTCGAAGCCATTGTCAAGTTCATCATCGTCAAAAATGGCGGTGACGAACCTGAAAAAGTGGTCGGGTACGGCGACCTTTGGAATACCGCCACTCGCCCCGGCTCGGCCTACGTCGCCCTGCTCAACGTTTCCCCCGCTCATCAAGGCAAATCCCTCGCCCGCCGGATGCTGCACCGAATGGTGGATTGGGCGGTCGAAAACAAATATGACCGCGTCACCATCGGCACCTGGCCCGCCAACCTGAAAGCGATGCCGCTTTACAAAAAAGTCGGCTTTTTCTGGGAACCGGGCACCAGTGTTCACATGGAAAACTACCTCCCTGCTGTGCGTCTACACCCGCTCGCACAACCGTACTTTAACAAACATGATTGGTACAAAACCTACCGCCGCGACCTCAGCCAGGTCGAAGATGACATGCGCCACCCTTGCACGGGCGACACGAAAGTGTACATCCTCCGTTGGGAGGAAGATGGCGACCAACTCGAAACCGTCTTTGACCGGAACGCCCAGGCCCTGACGGGGTTCGCCACCAGCGGGTTTGACGGCGCTCCGGCCTGGGCCGCGTTTGCTCGCGCCGGGGAAAGCGAACCCGCGCAGGGTATCGCCTACCCGATGGAGTGGGAAGTGATCAACCGGAGCAATGTCCCGCTGACCGTCAAAATCTCGGTAAAGGCCGATGAAGGGATCAGCATCCGTCATCATACTTCGTACACCCTCCAACCGGGCGAGCGCAAAATGACCACCGCCAACTTCCGCGTGGCCCCCGATGCCCCCAAGTATCACGGCGAGCATCACGACCTGCCCAAACCCAAAATTACCACGCACCTGGAGATCAACGGGCAAAAACTGGAATTCGGCACGGGGCTGCGTTACCGGCCCGCCGTCGAATTCAGTCTGCATCCCAGTATCGTGAGCCTGCTTCCCGGCGTGGCGCAAACCGTGCACCTGCAACTTCGCAGTCGTGCCAAGCGCGCCCTCACCGGAACGGTCAAACTCAACCTTCCCGATGGCTTGACCGCTGAATGGCAAACGACATCTTTCGAGACTCCCTCCGAAGGTTACGCGGGTATTCCGCTCACGCTCACGGCGCAGAAAGGCGGCTTTTACCCCCTGGAACTCTGTGCGGAATTTGACGACGCAGGCACCACCGTCACCACCCAGCCCAAACGCTTACCTGTGGTTGCCGTCAATCCTGGCGGATACGCGGCAGGGTTGGGCGATGAAGAACTCATCCTCGAAAATGACTACTTCCGCATTACCGCTAAAGCCAAAAGTGGCGAGGCAAAAATCTGGAACAAAGACCTGCAACGTGAAGAAGCCCTCTTCCGTGAAGAAATCGGCCCCGCGTTTGTGCCGCTGGATTTGTACGAACAGGAATATAACCTGGATGTGCATCAAACCGATGGCACCGCGAAAGCGATCCTGACCGTGCGCTCAACCCGTTTCCCTGGCCTCGTCGTCGGGCGGGAGATTGCCGTCAACGCTTCCCCGCTTATTCGTATCCGGGGCTGGGTCAGCAACAACACCGATGAAACTTCGCGAAGGATTGCAACAGCGTCTGCTCGTTTACACTGAAGCGGATCGGAACAACCTGATCACCGTGCCCCTCAAAGACCGGCTTGTTCGAGAGCACCTGTCGCAATTTGCCATCGCCGAGGGTGACTTACCGAAACAACTCGACCGGTATGCGGAAGAATGGCTCTCCTACGAAAGCCTCGGTAATGTCTTTGGCCTGGTTTGGCCGTTGAAGGGCTTGAAAGAATTTGACGCCGAATTTGGCCGTCACTTCTTCTACTTTGACCTGCCTTCGCTGGCCCCTTCCGAGACCCGCCAAATTGCCCCGCTCTATCTTTACGCTGGTCCGGGCGACTGGCAAACCATCCAACGAACCTGGCGGCGTCTGCATGGCACAACCCACGAACGTCGGTCTCAGAAACCTTCTGACGAGACCCAATCGCACCTTGACATCTCTTTCAATAAACCGTTGATCACCCTCACCGATCATCTAACTGCTGAGCTGCAAATCAACACCACCCGCGAGTACAAACTCGACGGGCAACTCACCATCCAACCCCCGACCGGATGGCACTCAGAACCCGAACAGGTTACTGTCTCCGGCTTGGTTCACGAGACCCCCGCAGAATCCCCTGTTCTCTTCGATGGTACAGCTCCCCGCGTGGGCGCGTATGCAGGCGAACTCCACCTGAATACCCAACTGTTTGACCGGGTTCAGCCCTTCACGATTTTCCGTCTGGGCGACAACGCCAAAACCGTCGAAACCGCCCAAACCGCGCGGGAAGGTCACGTTCTCTGGACGCTGTCCAACGGTCACAGCGAGTGGACGATTGCCCCTGACTATCACGGCGGCATCATCTCCTGGCAGGAGGTTGGAAAGGATACTAATCATTTCCTCACCGCCTTCCCGCAAGATGGCGAACTGAGTTGGATGAAGCCCTTCTTCGGTGGACTTCGCCCCATTCTTCACGAATCTGGCGAAAGTGGCTGGCCCGGAAAACTGCACAAGGAAACGTTCACCGTATCCCCGATCACTATCCCGGATGCGCGAGCACTTCCCTGGCAAGGTCTCCGCCTATCCACCGAACTGACTCGTGAAGCCTTCCGGGGAATGAACCTCGAACTCGATTACCTGACTCTGCCCGGTAGCAATGTGCTGAAATCCACCATTCGGTTGGTGAACCAGACTTCGATCTACCGCAAGGCCGATCCCGGTTTCCTAGCCTTTGTCCAGGTAGACGGCACCCACAAAAACGGCACCGCCCACACGCCGGACTTCCAGCGCAAACGCACGCCGCACATGACCTGGGCAGTGACCAGTCCCTGGGCCGCCATCGAAAACCCAGAGACGGGACGCACAATGGTTGCCGTCAACCCGACCGGTTGGCAACAACTCATGGCGATGGACTGGGGCATGCACGGCGTTCACTTCAACATCTTTGAATCGGTGAGTGTCCCCCCGCAAGGTGTCTACGAACTCACGACTTACCTTGCCCTGGCCGGCTCGGTGGATGAAGCAAAACGATATGGCGAATTGGTAAAAAGGTAAACAGGGTACACAGACAAAGTAGACAGGTGCATGCGTAATTTGTTTGCGCTGCATATCTACCTGTGTACGCTTCCTTGTCACAAATTATCCTGCCGCACCATTAATACTGCCTCCACACCCTGTGTACTTGGTTACTTTGTTTACCTGTCTACTTACATACGGAAAACACTATGAAAATCCCCCTACGAGAATATTGGTCCCTCCTCGGAACCTACCTCCGCCCGCAATGGAAAAGGGCGACGGTTATGCTCGTCCTTCTGCTCACCGCTATCGGTTTGCAGTTGTACGTCCCACAGATCGTCCGCTCGTTCATTGATGGCGCGACGGCAGGTACCCCGGTCAGTGAACTGACCCGTTTGGCCGTTCTCTTCCTTGCGCTGGCATTGGTCAAAGAAATTACCAGTGCCGCAACCACCTATGTCGGGCAGGATGTCCGCTGGCGGGCCACCAACGCGCTCCGGCGCGATCTGGCTCTCCACAGCCTCCGCCTCGACATGCGCTTTCACAACCTAAAAACCCCCGGTGAGATGATCGAGCGGATCGACTCCGATGTGGATGAACTTTCCAACTTCTTCTCGCACTTCGTCGTGGAGATTATGGGCAACGCCATCTTGCTTGTCGGCGTGCTGGTTTTGCTCTTCCGCGAAGACCTCCGCATCGGGTTGGCATTCCTGGGCTTTTGCTTCGTCACCGTGCTCATTCTCATCCGCGTCATCCCCTTTGCCGTCGGACAATGGGAAAAAGCCCGCGAAGCGAACTCCGAACTCTTCGGGTTTCTCGAAGAACGCCTCGCCGGAACAGAAGACATCGCCGCCCTGGGCGCTGGCCCGTACATCCTCCGTCGCTTTTCTCAGGCCCTCACGGTGTTCTTGAACGACACCCGCAAAGCCTGGGTCAAAGGCAGCGTGATCTGGCTCGCCTCGCTCATCACCTTCACGTTTGGGAACATCACCGCCCTCGCGATGGGCGCGTGGCTCTTCCAAAAAGGTGTGATTACCATCGGCGCGGTGTACATCATCTTCCACTACAACGAGATGCTCCGCCGCCCGCTAGAGACCATCACCCGCCAGATGCAAGACCTGCAACGCGCGGGGGGCAGCATCGCCCGGATCAAAGAACTCTTCGGGATGGAATCTTCCACCCAGGATGGCGCGGGCGAACCACTGCCTGACGGGGCACTGGCCCTGGCATTTGACGGTGTCACCTTCAGCTACAACGGCGATGATGTCACCCTCGAAAACGTGGACTTCCGCCTCCAACCGGGGCAGGTGCTTGGCTTGCTCGGACGAACGGGGAGCGGCAAAACGACCATCGCCCGCCTGCTCTTTCGGTTGTACGACCCCACGCAGGGCAGCATCCGCCTGAACGAGGTGGACCTCCGCGAACCGAAACTGGACGATGTCCGCACCCGCGTCGGGATGGTCACGCAAGATGTCCAGTTGTTCCGGGCCACCGTGCGTGACAATCTCACCTTCTTCGACCGGAGCATCCCCGATGCCCGCGTAGAGGAAGTGCTCAAAGACCTCGGCCTCTGGCACTGGGTTGAATCCCTCCCGGACGGCCTGAACACCGAACTTGAATCGGACGGCGGCGGCCTGTCCGCGGGCGAAGCACAATTGTTGGCTTTCACCCGCGTCTTCCTCCGCAATCCTGGCCTGGTGATCCTGGACGAAGCCTCCTCCCGGCTTGATCCAGCCACCGAACAGCTCATTGAACGAGCCGTAGATAAACTTTTTGAAAACCGTACCGCCATCATCATCGCACACCGTCTTGCAACGGTTCAGCGGGCGGACTACATCATGATCCTTGAAAATGGGCACATCGTCGAACACGGCCCCCGCGAATACCTCGCCACCAACGCCACTTCCCGCTTCTTCCAACTGATGCAAACGGGAATGCAGGAGGTTCTAGCGTAGAACGTAGACCGTAAAACGTAGAACGAAAAATTTACGCAATACGAAATACTAACTTCCGACACCGTGTTCGGGAATTACCGCCCTTACAAACGCCCCCGAGGTGTCACCATGATTACGATTACGATGCCCGAAGAGATGGATGCGCCGAGACCCAAAAAGCGGCCCAATCCATCCTGGTGGAAGAGATTGTTAGATAAGCTCTTCCACCGCGAAAGAAAAGATAATGCTCAAGTTACCTGAGACTAGCGGAATAAGCACCCTGAGCGGAGGCTTTGCGTAGTCGAAGGGTGCTTATGAAGCGGCACTGCTTGTGCCACCCCGCATCCTTCGACTTCACTCCCAAAACCTCGTTCCGCTCAGGATGCTTTCGCCCGAAATGTACTTGATCAATGAACCTAACACATTCTGGAGAAAGAAATGCAAAACACAAAAGCACAAGATACCATCTCCACCTACGCCCTCACGTTCCGGCTGGTGATGATGGAAGCCCGCGTCTTCCTCCTCAACGCGGCGGCCTGGTTTGTAATGTTTATCGTCCCCCTCGGGGTCGGGTTGGTGATCCGTTCCTATTTCGATACGCTGACGGGGGACGCACCCGCGACTATCGGCTTGTGGGGGTTGCTCGCCCTGATCGGCGGGCTGACCCTGGGCCGGGTGGTTGCCATCCTTGGGGGGATTTGGGCCAACGCGACGATTTTGAACAAATCTTCTGGGCGACTGCGCCGGAATCTCCTCGCGCGGGTGCTTGCCCGTCCGGGGGCCGACGCCCTGCCGGGTTCGAGCGGGGAAGCGATTTCCCGGTTTGGTGGCGATGTCCGCGAGTTGGAGTGGGCGGTTGAATGGTGGGGGGATTTGCCCGGCATCGTCGGCGTGACGATTATGAGTCTGGTCGTGATGGGAAGTATCAACCTGACCATCACCGCCGCGATCTTTGCCCCGATGGTGATCATCCTGCTCGTGGTGATCTCTTTGCGGACGAAGATTTTGGCTTACCGCGCCGCCGCTCGGAAAGCGCACGCCCGCGTCATCGGCTTTATCGCCGAGACGTTTGGTGCGGCGCAAGCGATCAAAGTCGCCACCGCCGAGGAAAACGTGACCCGCCGTTTCGATGAACTGAACGAAGCCCGGCGCGTCGCCTCGCTCAAAGATACGATGTTGAGCGAGATGATGACGACGATCTTCCGCAGTACGATCAACGTGGGCATCGGGCTGACCCTGCTCCTGGCTGGACAGGCGATGGAAAAGGGCACGTTCACGATTGGCGATTTCGCGCTGTTCATCATGTACATGTGGCCGCTGACCGACTCGATGTTTGGGTACGGGCACATGATCGCCCGCCACAACCAGGCAAAAGTCTCGCTCGACCGGCTGACGTACTTGCTGATGGGCGAGTCCCCGCGGGAGTTGATCCAACCCCATCCCGTTCACATGGACGGAACCCTGCCGGATGTGCCTGCGTTCGTCAAAACCGAAGCCGACCGTCTCGACACCCTCGAAGTCCGCGACCTGTCGTATGTGTACCCGGAAAGCGGGCGCGGCGTGCGGGAGGTCAGTTTCGATGTGCAACACGGCACAATCACCGTTATCACGGGGCGGATCGGGTCGGGGAAAACAACATTGCTCCGTGCCCTGCTGGGGCTGCTCCCTGCGGAAGGTGAACGGTTTTGGAACGGCGCGCGGGTGGCGGAACCCCATCGGTTTTTCATCCCCCCGCGGGCGGCGTACACCCCGCAGGTGCCGCGCCTGTTCAGCGAAACGCTCCGGGACAACATCTTGATGGGGCAGCCGAACACGAGCGAGGAAGTGCAACACGCGCTTCGCACGGCAGTCTTCGAGCAAGACCTGGGCACGATGGAACAGGGTCTGGATACGCTCATCGGCCCGCGCGGGGTGCGGCTTTCGGGCGGGCAGGTGCAACGGACGCCGCCGCCCGCATGTTCGTCACCGGCGCGGAATTGCTGGTGTTCGATGATCTGTCGTCAGCGCTGGATGTGGAAACGGAGCGGACGTTGTGGGCGCGGATTTTTGGGCAGGAAAGTGCTGGGAAAGCCAACGGAACGCAGGGGAATTCAAGGGAACTTGAGGAAGCTTATGGGAACTCAGGGGATTTTATGGGAACTCAGCGGAATTTGAGGGAACTCAAAGGAAGCAATGGAAATTCCCACAAGTTCCAACCAATTCCCACAAACTCCCATCATGCCCCTACCTGCCTCGTCGTTTCCCACCGCAAATCTGTCCTGCAACGGGCCGATCATATCGTTGTGTTGAAAGATGGGCACGTCGAAGCGCAGGGGAAGCTGGATGAACTGCTGGTAACGTGTGAGGAGATGCGGAAGTTGTGGGAAGGGGATTTTGGGGAAGAGAAGTCCACAAAATAAAAGGAAAGCCCGGAGTGTTGAATGCTCCGGGCTTTCCTTTTATGTGCTATTCAAAATGCTCAATGCCCGGTGGTGACGGGGTGAGATCACTTTTTGGACTCAGAACTAACTTCTGGATTTCTGAGCCCGTTTTTACCTGCAGAATCCCCAAAGGTTGGTAAGCAGCCGGTTGTTAGGCCTTTTTTATATTTCAACCCATTCTGAGAATTGCTTCATGTTTGTATTGGGAAGACTAAAATGTTTCACCCGTTTACCACGAAGCCAGTCCGGTTCAAATTTACATTTGCTGAAAATGTTATGATAAAAATAAGCGTGTAGTTGGTGTTGCTCCCAATCCTCAAAGATAGATACTATTGCACTAAGAGTGGTGTTGTAATCTGGTGCAACCTTTCTTTTTCCGCCAAACTGAACATTAGCTACATATGGTGGCGCTGAAGGGTTATCGGGAAAAACAATTTGAAATATTTCTTCGCCATACATCCCTTCAAGGATATGATGTGGCTCAATATATCGACCATCAAGTGGTAAATTGCTATAAATAAAGATGAGGCCGGGTATATCTTTATTTGTCCATTTGTTTAATTGCGGCATTGCATCGCTTATTTTTCGCCGTATTCTTTGCGCCACTTTTCCTTCATAAACCTCAGTGATACCCATTTCGTCTAACTGCCTTTGATGTTCTTTGTCATCCGGACTAACAGGATCTAGTTGTTTTACTTCAAGGATGACTCTCTTGCTATTAACTATAATTTCATAGTCTGGGGTTTTTGAATTCCTCTGACGGTGGAGCAAGGAATGCGAAGAAAAAGGAACCTTGTTCTCAGTGCAAAATCGTTCAAATAATTCTTCAGAAATTGTTAAGTCGTTGGTATTCATTCGTTTGTTATTTCAAATTGGGATTTTCCTGAAACAAGATTGATAATTTCCTTTCGAATTTTTTCTGGTCAGTCAAATCCTTAGGGTAAATCGCAATAAGCTCGATTTTATGTTTCTTGCACAAACGAATCTTTTCTTTTGTCTTGGCATCATATTCTGGATTTCAGTTAATCCAAAATATTCAATAAAAAAATCATGAACCAACCTTGAAATCTCCCCGATAATTTCCTTCTGGATATCTTGGTTCTTTTCATGACCAACTCCGTGAGCATAGAGATAGTCGTCAATGGTTTTTTCGCCTAATGAAAGACAAACGTGACCATCTTTAGCGAGACTATGAATACCCCTTCTGGTCTTTCTAGTACCGTCCTCGAGAATACCCGCTTGTATTAGCGCATTAAACTTCAGGAACCAAATACTTCTTTTTTAGTCGCTCAACAGAAGGCCTATCTTTTAATATTCTAAGAAAGGCCAGTCTTTCATCGATACTCATATTCGACCAATCGGTCATCCCAACTCCAAAAATTTTGTGGGGGAACACGTCCCAATAAATTGGCTAATCCTTGTAGGTATCTTAATATATTTTCCTTGGGCATAGTCACACTGCCTATTCCTTGGAAAAAGGTTTCACTAAGACATGGAGCGCAAAAATCAAGCCGTTCGATACCCTGTATTGCAACTAGAGACATTGGCAGTGAATCTTCGACAAATTCGTTATTACACAAAGGGCAGGTCTTTTTTATTGGAGCCCTTATAGATTTTGTAAACCCTAATTCATCTGCGCGTGCAATCGCAAAATACATCAAAATGTTGTACCAAGCGTATTTTGAACATAGCGGATCAGTATTTTTCCAATTTTCAATAACATCCGATGGGGTACTTTTGAGAATTTCGTCAGTAATAGTCCAATACCAAACCCATTGCCACAGAGAAATCTGGGTTTTTAACAATTCATCCAGGCGCGAATTCCACCATTTCAATATATGCCGATTTTTGGCATAGTGGGGTTCAGTTCTATCAATCCTATATGCAGGTTTATCTCTATAGTCATAAATGCTCATATAAGGTAATTTGAAATCACGTTATCACTTCGCAAACAAGGGCCTAACTATTAATTCAACGGACCACATTAATACATTCCTTAGGGAACTCAACTCACGGAACCCATCCATTATTACCGCTAAATGGGGGCAATAGGCGGAAATGCACTTCTGGATAATCAATTTATAGATACAATCCGGTTTCAATTTCTCGCTCATTATACATTCATTTTTTGCGGCTATTCAAACCGCCGGGCTACTCTATTACGCTTCGCTGTGACTTGAATGGCCGAAGTGGATTGCACGCTCTCAGGAATGCCAGAGTCTTTGAAAAGCCCGTTGCCCTTCAAAAACCAGGATTTGAGTAAAATACCTGCATGACTACTTCCTCCCCAACCCCTCCCCTCATCACCGCCCAAACCATCGCCAATCGCTATGCCGCCCTCCCGCAGGTGGAAGCGGTGACCCTCGCAGGGTCGCAAACTTCCGGCGTGGCGGACTCCGGCTCGGACATTGATCTGTATGTCTACCTGATCGCCGATCTCCCCGTGTCCGAACGCAGGCGCATTGCCTCCACCGAATCCCGTGACCCGGAAGTGGACAACCAGTTTTGGGAATCGGGGGATGAGTGGGTGGATGCCCCGTCAGGGGTGCATGTGGATGTGATGTTCCGCAGTACCGCGTGGATTGAAGAACAACTTGACCGGGTGTTGAACCGTTGTCAAGCGTCGGTGGGGTATTCGACGTGTTTTTGGGATAATGTGCTGGTGTCGCGGGCGTTGTTTGATCGGTACGGGTGGTTTGCTGGGGTGCAGGAATCTGCCCGGAAACCGTACCCGGATGAACTTCGCCGGGCGATTGTGGCGAAGAACTATCCGATTTTGCGGGGGACGCATTCCTCGTACCTGTACCAGATCAGCCGCGCGGTGTCCCGCGGGGATTGGGTCAGTGTCAACCACCGGATTGCGGCGTTGCTGGCGAGTGTGTTTGATATTTTGTCCGCGGTCAATCGTCTGCCGCATCCGGGGGAGAAACGCTTGCTGGCGATTGTGGAGGCGCGGTGTGCGAAGGTTCCGGAGGGGTTTTCGGAACAGGTGAATGCGTTGGTAAAGGGGGATGGGAACTTGGTGGAAGGTGTAAAAGATTTGTTGAATGGGTTGGATCAGTTGTTAGTGGAAGAGGGGTTGGTATAAAATAAGGAACATGGAAAAAACAAATCTCGACTTCAAATCGCCTCGTGTTTTACTGGGACTCTTTTTAGGCGCGGTTGCCTGGATTGTGATTAGTTTGGTTTTCAGGCCCTCGTTTATCACAATGTTCTTCTGCATTTGGTTGGCGGCGAATACTGCAAAAATTACTGAGCCGAAATTGGTTTCTCAAATTGGCGGTGGTTTAGGAGCGTTGGCAGGCATTCATTTTGCGCTTATTGGGGAATTGAATCTAGATGACTCCTTTGTCGGATGGGGGATTCTTATCGAAATGTTTGTTGGTGCGGCCATCATGGGTGCTTTTTTTGCCGTGGTGGGGTACTTTGGCGCAAAACTCTTGAGAAAATATGAACAGGGGCAAGGCCCGTTTTTTTAGCTGTTGGCATATTTAAAAGAAAGCGTCTCCTGCGATTCGCAGGGGACGCTTTCTTTTAAAGGTAATCTTTCCACGCCTCAGGCAGTTCGCCGAGGGCGTAAAGTCTGTTAACGCGGGGGACATCCGGTTGCCAAAGCAGGGGCATTCCGGCTTCTTCGGGGGTGCGGTTGCCTTTGTGCTGGTTGCATGTCTGGCAGGCGCACGCGGTGTTGTGCCAGGTGTCGCCTCCCCCGCGGGAGCGCGGCAAAATGTGGTCCACGGTGAACTCGCGGCGGGATAGACGCACATTCCCTTGCCAATCGCCGGGCCGCACGCCACAGTAAATACAACAATAGCCATCGCGTTGGAGAACCGCTTTTTTGCTCCAGGTGATCCCGTGCCGGGGAATCTGAATATACCGGCGCAGACGGACGACAGTGGGCAGGTGGAAGATGCTGGTCACGCCACGAATGGGCAGGATTTGATCGGTTGCCGGTTCAACCCGCTCACGTAACAGGAGCGAGACGGCCCGCTGGTGCGTGATGACGGAGAGGGGTTCGTAAGAAGCGTTGAGGAGAAGTACAGGCGTCATAGGATTGGGTGGTTTGTTGGGGTAACTGGCGGGGTTTGAACCCGCAACCTTCCGGGCCACAACCGGACGTTCTCCCATTGAACTACAGTCACCGTGGTGATATGTGATCAAGTGATAAGTGGGGTTTTTGGTTGTGGTGGGGGGGGGTTTTTTGCCGCCCCCCCAAAACCCCGCCTCCTTTGGGGGAAGGGTCCACTCTTCAAAAAACCCTTCGGGGCGGAACATGCTCTCCTGCTTCATGTTCCGGGGGGCAGAACCCAGCCTGCGAAAGTGCGTGGGGCACATCTGGGCGAATGGGCCGGGAGGGACTTGAACCCTCAGCCGGTGGCATATCAGACCACTGCTCAACCGTTGAGCTTCCGGCCCGGGGGTGGTATTGATGGGGCGGTGGCACGCCAGTGTCGCACTACGAACCGCATCCTTCGACTGCGCTGGTCATGGGTAGATTCAAGACTTGAGCAAGATACCGCTCCGCTCAGGATGCTGTCAAAATCGCACGGGGAAATAAAATAAAAAGTGCGGACGGCCTGGGGAGGCGGTCCGCACTTGGTACACGTAGGGAAAGATTCCTGAGTTTATGGAAGGGGGAGCCGCCTTATGCAATTGTGGAGCGCCAGTTTTTCACTTTGTTCGGATATCTCGGCGCAGAGACCCTGAATGGAGGGACGCGCGACAAATGTGGCATGTGGGGTGGGATTCCATCTGGAGGACATAGAGGTGTGAGGAAGTGGTAAATAGGTGGTCATGGTTGTTTTCAGTAATCGTTTTTTTGTATTGTGCCGGATAAAAAAATGCGGACTGTGTTTCAGTCCGCATCATTAAACGAGAAATTAGGAAGATTTCAGCCTATGGCTCCTGGTTTAACGATGCGTAAGCGAAAAGGCCCCAAAAATTGGGAAGGGTTTCCACGCAGTGGGCGGATATGCTTTTTCGGGAGGGGGTGATGTTTGTATACAGCATATTGGGTTTCCGGTAGAACTTGGTATAGATTAACATAGGATAAGGGGCATGTCAACAAGGAAATTTTGACAGGTGTATTTCAGAAATGTGGGGCTTGACGCGAAGGAACGGCGTTGCTTCGCGGATTTGATTTCACAAGATTTCCGCACAGTAACGCCGTTCCTGGGAGCGGTCAAAGATCAGAAGGTTATGTGTTCACAAACTCGGCGTACACGGTGCCATCGCGTTTTTCGACGACGGCCCATTGCTCGATGCCGACGCGCGCCCAGATGCGGTCTTCGAGGCGGGTAACTTCCACCACGTGTTTAACGGCGTTTTTCTGTAAGGAACCATTGGTCGGACCGTTAGGAGCCCCGTTGAATGTGGATGTTGTTTTGCGAAGATTGAGCGCAGGGGCAACTACCTTGATCGCCAGGGTTGATGTAACCGCAGGCAGAACCTTTGCGTCGAAAGGATCAGTAGCAGGTGGGGTACCGCCTCCTGTGCCGCCACCGGAACTTCCACCGGAGCCACCACCTGTGCTTCCACCACCCGAAGGGGATGGCGGGGGGTTGACATGCCCAGTCGGCGGGATTTGGGTATCCCCAGGCACAGGTTTTGTGGAAAGGCGGGTCAGCGTTTCGGCTTCCATAAAATCAAGGTCGGTCGTATTGCCACTCACACCGTAATCGCTGGCAGGAACTTTGTCGGACACTTGCCAGATGGCCCAGGATGTCCACGCAGTGGGAATCGTGGGTTGGGTGTTAAGGATGCGTTGCATGTGATCAGGACCCCATCCGGCGACGGTGTAATGGGCAATCCAAAGGGGGTATTTCGCGGCCCAGGTAACTTTGCCGATGCGGGGATTCCAGATCGTGGCGCGGGTGTACAGGAGCGGGGTGCGCCCAAAAAGCCGTTCGAGTTCTTCCAGGCACATCTTGATTTTGCTGGCGGTAAGGGTGCGGTTGTTGGTCTCTTCAATATCAAGGGCGGGTGGCAGTTCGCCCTGATCGCCGGTACTGTTCAAAACATCCAGCAATTTGCGGGCCTGCACTTTGGGGTCTTGATCGTCGCGGTAGTAGTGATAAACGCCGCGCAAAAGTCCGGCATCTTTGGAGCCAGCCCAATGGCCCTTGAAGCCTTTGTCTTCCCACGTGCCATCTACGGCCTTGATATACACAAATTTGACACCAGCTGCGCGAGCGCGATTCCAGTCTACGCTTTCTTGCCATTTTGAAACGTCAATTCCGAGTTGGTATGCCATATGATTCTCCTGGATGTTAAAAATTTGGATTGAGGGGTGTTTTCATTATACAGGAAGTGTCAACAATCCATCCTGTAATTTTATATAGAATTTTTAAGCCAGACCCTAAAGGTTTTCTCGGTGAATTTAGGAACGCATGTGTAAACGGAACACTTTTTGCTCGGTCACTTCTTGCAAATGAAACCTTTAGGGTCTGGTCTGTTATGCGTTCCTGAGCAAAAACGCTAACGGCACATGCACCCGCGCGTGCCACGCGGCTTCATTGTGATCCGCTCCGGGAAATTTTTCGGTAAGCCAATCCGCCCCACGCTGGTATCCGGCCTCGCGTAGAATGGCGTCGGCTTCCTGCTGGAAAGGTTCATAGGGCGCGTCGGTGCCCATCGTGCCATAATCGAAATAAAGCTTGTGCTGTCCTGCGCGGGGTAAGGCCGCACGCATATAATCCACGCAAATCCCCTCCGCTGCCACCCAATGCGTCGAGACACAGCCCGCCCCGCCAAAAACCTCGGGGTATTCGCACACCGCGTACAACGAAATCAACCCGCCCATACTCGACCCCATCACAAATGTGTCGGGCTGACCGGGCAGGGCGCGGTACGTCGTGTCAATAAACGGTTTGAGTTCGGTCACGAGAAATTTCAGGTACTCGTCTGAAAGCGTTGGCCCGGCAACCTGGAACGCGCGGGCTTTTATCGCCGCACCGCGCGGGGTGTTGAAAGCTTTCGTCGGCATGTACTCATTGCGCCGTTTTTCCGGGTGACACCACGCCGCGACCACAATCGCCTCGCGAGCCTGGTTCTCCGCAATGAGTTGGGTCAACACTTTATCCACGCCCCACGGAATTTTGTGGGTAGACGTTTCCGGGTTGAACACATTTTGCCCATCGTGCATGTATAGGACGGGGTAATGCCGGTCGGGTTGGGTCGCGTAGCTGGGGGGCAGCCACACTTCCACCTGCCGGGGGTCAATAAATAGGGAAGGGAAGGAAGGGTGAATTTGGAGGGACATCGGAAGTTGGTTTATTGGTTGCTGGTCGTTTAGAGTATCTTAACCGATCCCGTGAGGTTGTGTCATAATAGCCGCTATGCCCGATATTTCCATTCGCCAGGCTACCCTCGCCGACAAACCTGCCCTGTTTGCGTTTCTGCGCCAGGCGTATCCCGACCGCTGGCAATACAAACTCCCCGAACGTTGGGAGTGGGAATTTGAACGCAATCCGTTTGTCCGTGGGCCGCTCCCCATCTGGATCGCCCTTGATGGCGACCGGGTGGTCGGGCAGAGTTGCGCGCTGGTCGAACCCCTCATCATCCACGGGCAGGAACACCGCGTCGGGTGGGGAGTGGACTTTTTTGTGCTCCCCGAATATCGCGGGCAGGGTCTTGGCACCCATCTGCAACAGGCTAACAACGCCGGCAACGAGATTTTTATGAGCCTGAGTATGGCCCAGGCCGCCGCCCACATCAAATCCAAAATCGGCCTGTCCCCCCTGCCGCCTGTCCCCGTTTGGATGAAAATTATCCATCACGATCCAAGCTCGGTGCTGAACACGTTGACTGAGCGGACGAAACTCCCGGAACCCCTCCTCCGCGCGAGCGGACTCCCCCGCCTGACCGCGTCCCTCCTCACCGCGCGGACGGCGCGCCGCGACCGGAAGATGATCCCCCCCGCGCGGGGCGCGTTAACCCCGGTTGTAACGTTCGGTCCGGCAGTGGATGATCTCTGGGCACGGGTCTCCGGTCAGTTTTCCGCCCTCATCCGCCGGGACGCGGAATACCTGAACTGGAAATATGTCCAACAGCCACACGTCCAATACGAACGTGTGCTGGCCCCGAACGGGTGTATTATCTTCCGCCGCGCCCGCCCCCCCGAACGCAACGCGGGCCTGATCCTCGACGTGTTCGCCGACCCTAAAGATACGGACACGCTCCGCACGTTGTTAGGGCACGCCATTCAGCGTTTGACCGCGCAGGGTGTGACCTACATCCTGACCGCGAGCAGTCTGCCCGCGGTGCAAAAAATTCTGGCCGCGTGGGATTTCAAACAGACGAAAACCGTTACCCCGATGATCCGGGCGAATATCCCTGTGCCGCAAGAGGAGTGGTTGCTGGGTAAGGGCGATCACGATTGGGATCAGTTTCCGTTGGCTTAGGAACGTACCCCTACTTCGTATTTCGTATTGCGTAGTATCTTTACGGAATGTGAAATGCGTAATACGCAATAGCGAGGTTTATCATGCTCGATGAGATTAAGTTGATTGAAGAATTGGCGCTGCGGGCGTGGCCTGCGGAAATTGCGGATGCGCTGGATGGGTGGTGGATGCGCTGGCATAAAGTGTCTTCCCGGCGGGTGAATTCGGTGTGGCCCAATGCTTGGGATGGGATGGTGCCGTTGGCGTTGAAGTTGGAGAAGGTGGAGTTCTTTTATGCGATGCGGGGACAACCCGCGCGGTACCAGATTTGTCCGGCGGCGAGGCCCGCGGGGTTGGATGAGGTGTTGGAGGCGCGGGGATATACGGTGGATGCGCGGACAGCGGTGCAGGTGGCAGAGGTGGATAAGGTCATCCAGGCCGCGCAACCCGCGCAGGCGGAGGTCAAATTATTTGAAACGTTGGACGATGAATGGCTGGAGGGGTATTGTTGGGTGCAGGAGGAGAATCTCAAAAGTTTCCCCAGCCGGCGCGAGGCGTTAGCGCGGGTGGCGGTGCCGAGTGTATATGGGTTGGTGTATGTGGATGGGGAAGTGGCCGCGGTGGGGCGGGGTGTCTTCGAGCGGGGGTGGATGGGGGTGTTTGGGATGGCGACCGGCGCGGGGTTCCGCCGCCAGGGGTTGGCCACATCGATTTTGGGGGCGTTGGCCGCGCGAGGACAGGAATCCGGTGCGGAGAAGATGTATCTTCAGGTAATGGAAAATAATTCGGGGGCGCAGGCATTGTACGGGAAATTAGGCTTTTCCACCCTCTATCACTATCACTACCGCGAGCAAAATTTGAAGGGATAGCGTTATCCCATTTTGACGCGCAAATCCTGATATTGCCTCGATTGGGCATATTCCCGAATTTTTTCAATCCGTTTAATGATCAGAGGATGGGTTCCGAGCAGTTCGCCTAGATTCCCGGCGAGGGTATCGTCTTGGGCGTCGAGGGCGGCGTAGGCGTGTTGGAGTTCGGCTTCGGTGCGGGCGCGGCCCCCCGTCCCGATTTTGATCAGCGCGGTGATGGCTTTGCGAGGATCATTGTTGGCGAGAATCCCCGCGCGGTCGGCGGAAAATTCACAGGCCCGGTTCCACGAGCGGAAAGCCAAATGTAGCACGGCAAACGCCAGATACGGGCTGGGGATCCCCGCTAATCCACCAATGATGGAATTGAGCCAGGTATGCCCCAGTTTGACGTGCCCCATTTCGTGTCCAATAACGTATTGCAGTTCTTCGGCATCCAACACTTTGAGCAGACTGTCGTTGATCACGATAACTTTGGGTGCACTGAGGCCGAAAGTGTAGGCGTTAAGGGTATTGCTGCGGACAACGTATATTTCGACAGGTTCGACGCGCAGGCGGGCGGCGGCTTCATCGAGGATGGCGGCGAGCCGGGGCGCGTTTTGGTGGGTGACGCGGTAGCCGTGGCGCATCAGTTCGGCATGGTGGGAGCGGATGCTGAGGTAGCTCATGCCGATGAAGAAGAGGATGAAAATCCCACTCAAACAGAAGGTGGCGGTGGATGTGAGCAAAATCACGGCAAATACGAGAAAGAGTGCGCCGGTTAGGATTAGCGATTCGTTGGGGTAGCGGTAGGCGGTTGTGTTCATAGGTTTTAGAGAGTGGAGAAATTGTACTTGGATTTTCTCTCTCTACCTACGCAAAAAAACGAGCCTGGGTTTTACTTCAAATTCCCCCGAATTCCTACAAATTCCATCAAATCCCCATAATTCCCCACCAAAAAATTCACCCTAACAACCGCGCAGCCAAATCTCGCAACTGTACCATATCAATCGGCTTCAATAAGACGAGATCGGCCCCCTCGTACAATTTGCTCGCCAGGGACGAATCCCCCGTTGCCAGCACAACCTTTGTTGTCTGGTAATCGGGCATGGTGCGGATTTCTGCCAGGAGGTCTTCCCCGGAAATTTTCGGAATGTGTAAATCGAGCAAAACGAGGTGAGGGACTTCTTCGGTGAGGCGGCGCAAACCTTCCAAACCGTCATGGGCGATTTCTGTTTCATACCCGGCCATTTCGAGCGCCTGGCTAAACAGAAAGGCCTGATCTTTTGTGTCTTCAATTACAAGGGCAAGGGGTTTGTTCATAGAAGGATCATGCTTAACAAAAAAAGAGACTGGAAATGCCAGTCTCATTCTAGTTGAATTCTTGTATTGGGAAATTTTGCCTTCGTGACAGAGGAATTGCGGGAGTTAATTGTTGGCCTTGTTTAAGAACTTCTGTACAGCTTTGCGGCGAAATTCTGTATCCCAGAGCGCTGGAAACTCCGCGCGTTCGACGGCGAAAGCGATCGGTTCGGGTTCGGTCAACCCTACACGCAGGAAGCGTTTGGTCGCGCGGATGCAATCGTTGGGGTTGGTCGCAATTTGTTGGGCCAGGACGTGGGCGGTTTCCAAAGAACCATCTTCAGGGGCGATGCCGTTCACCAATCCCAGTGCTAACGTTTCAGATGCGCCTAAAATGCGTCCGGTTGTGAGCAGTTCCAATGCACGCGCATACCCTACTGTCCGCAAAAGGCGTTGCCCGCCCCCCCAGGCCGTGATGATACCTAACCGGGAGTGGACAAACCCAATCGTGGCATCTTCGGCGATTACACGGAGATCGCAGGCCATCGCCACTTCGGCTCCACCGCCGCGCGCCGGGCCATTGATAGCTGCAATCGTTGGGAAGGGCAATTCTTCAAAGCGTTTCAGCGCATCGCCCATGATTTTCGCCAGCCGTTCACCATGTTCGGGTAGGGGATAATGTTGGAGTTCAGACAGATCACCGCCAGAGACAAACGCTTTGCCCATACCGGTTACAATCAGCGCGCGCAAATCGGCTTCATCATGGAGGTGTTCCACCAGTTCGGCAAAGGCTTCCATCGTTGCCCAGTTAAAGGCATTCCGCACGTGCGGACGGTTGACGATAAGCGTGCCAATGCCATTTTCGTCTATCGTAAAATCTAATTCTGCCATAGCATTCTCCATTTTCAGGGTATCGAATCTTTTACACAAGGTGGGGTGGACTTGCCCGGCTGCCTCATTGATGAGCGCATGAACAAGTCCACCTCACTTTAAGAAACCTTATCACTCTCCTGAAGCGATAGGGCGCGCCTAGCCCTGGCGCGCCGCCTCCCGAAAACGATCCAATAACTTAACCCCGCGTAGCATGAGAAGTTTTAGCCATTCGCGGTACAATGCCCGTGGTCAAAATCATTTTTCCTATCTTCCGACATAACTGCTCAGGCCGAGAGAGGAAACTTCCTGAAAAAAGGGTGAAATGGGGATGTACATCCCCCCTTTCACCCTTTTTTCAGGCTACTCTCTACCCTGGCTGTTACCTTCCCGTTTCCCTAAGGAGGCCACATGCCCAAACGAGAAAAAGTTTCCAACGTTGATACCGCCTGGCTGCACATGGAACATCCCACCAACCTGATGATGATCAGCGGGGTGATGACCTTCGAAGGGAAGGTGAATTTCGAGCAGCTGGTCGCCGTTTTGGAAGAGCGCCTGCTTCCTTACGAACGCTTTCGCCAACGCGTTGTCCAGCCCGCCAATCCGCTTACCTCCCCTTACTGGGAAACTGTCCCCAACTTTGACATTCGCGACCACATTTACCGGTTCACCCCACCCGTACCCGATCAAGCTGCCCTCCAAGACCTGTCCAGCCGGTTAATGAGCACCCAACTTGATTTTTCCAAACCCCTGTGGGAATACCATCTCATCGAAAATTATGCCGATGGCGATAGCGCACTGTTTACCCGCTTGCATCATAGCATTGGGGATGGCATCGCTCTCATCCGTGTTTTACTCTCCCTGACCGACGACAGCGAAACCGCCCCTTGGCGACTTGCCACTGCTCGCGCAAGTCGCCGCCGAAGCCCCTTGGCGAGCATGGTGCGCCGCGCCCAAAAATCCGCCAAAGCCGCGCGAAAAGTGACCGAGACCGTTGCCCACGAAGGGCTAGAGATGATCCGCGCCCCCGAAAAAATCGTTGATTTAACAAAATTAGGCGCAGATGGCGTTGTATCCCTGGCCCGGTTAGTGTTACGTATCCCCGATCCCAAGACGGTGTTTAAAGGTCGGTTGGGGGTCCCCAAAAAAGCCGCGTGGTCGGAACCCATTTCACTGGCAGAAGTCAAGGCCGTGGGCAAAGCAACGGGTGGTACGGTGAACGATGTTCTGCTCACCGCGATGGCGGGAGGGTTGCGCCGGTATCTGGTCAACCGCGGGGAGGAAGTCGAAGGGCTAAACATCCGCGCGGCCATTCCAGTCAACTTGCGCCCCCTTGAGGGACCGATTGAGTTGGGCAACAAATTTGGGCTGGTTTTCTTGTCATTGCCTGTCGGCATTGAAGACAGCGTAGATCGCCTGTACGAACTCAAACGTCGGATGGATGCGCTCAAAGGCTCCACCGAACCGGCAGTCGCCTTTGGTATTTTGACCGCCATGGGCATGACCCCCACCGAAATTGAGAACATTGTTGTGGATATTTTTGAGAAAAAGGCCACCGCAGTGATGACCAATGTTCCTGGCCCGCGTGAGCCGATTTATCTGGCGGACAAACAGGTTAAACAGATCATGTTCTGGGTTCCCCAATCGGGGCGACTGGGGCTGGGGATTAGTATCCTGAGTTATGCGGGGGAAGTGCTCCTGGGCGTGGCAACCGACGCGGGCCTGGTTCCCGACCCGGAAATGATCGTCGAAGGATTCCACGAAGAATTTGCCGGGATGAAGATGAAGGTCAAACGGCTGAAATCCGTCGCTGGAAATGTGGCTCCCACAAAAGAGATGGTCAACGAACTCCACAAACAATTAGAGCATCTCACCCAAGCCGTCGAATCCCTCAAAGCAACCCGCGAGTCCCGCCCCCCACAAAGTTCCGAATCCACCCCAATTTCCCCCCCCGCTGAAGAGGCCCGTTGTCAGGGCGTCACCAAATCCGGTAAACCCTGCCGCAATTGGCCGCGAGAAGGATCGGTATATTGTCATTTGCACGGGGAATAGATTGACAAATTAAAAAAATAAAGGCGAGATGGAGAATCCATCTCGCCTTTATTTTTTGTCTGTGTTATTTGCTGGTCCCTTCCTTCACGAACTTTCCCAACGTATCCGGCCAGTCGGGGAGACCAAACATCCGTAAAAGTTCGGACATATCCAGGTTTTGCTCCCAAACGATTTCGCTATCGAGCAAGGCAGTCAGGACGAGACGTTGCATTTCTGTCAGTTCTTGGGCTTTCCATTCATACCCTTTGCGCCCACTAAAGGCTGCAAAAAGGAGGGCATAGGCAACGTGTAATGCACTGTGGGGGTCCACATAGTTGAGGGCTTGAAACAGGTCAGGGATGGCTTGCGCCGCGCGGCGGGGGCCAAAGTAGCACAGGACAAGGCTCGCATCGCCCGCAACGTGCCCGTCAGCCCACGGGAGACGTTTGTATTCGGCAGGGAGGAGGGGGTCAATGGTCGTGATGACATCCACCAACAATTCAAGGGTTTCGTCTGGGGTGGTTTCGCGGAGGTTGCGGGCTTCGGCCATCGCCGCGGCGAGGCGGACGAGTTCGGGAAGTTTGGATTTGCGAATACTGGCGAAGGTTTGGAGGTAGGCCGGGTTGCCGTTCGCGAGTGCGCCCAAACACAGTACGAGACTGGCACGGGCGCGAGCGTGTGGTTCTTTCCCTAAGCGTCGGAGAACAACGGGTGCGATTTTCCGGGCTTCTACGCGGAAGCAGGCGAGTAAATACGCCGCGGCAGCGCGTACATCGGGGTCGGGGTCTTCGAGCAGACGAACGTACGCAGGGACGAATTTGTGGGCGGTCTGCCGGGTGCGTAAAACCCATTGACGTTCGCGGGCAAGTTGGGCTTTCATTTCGGGGTTTTCGAGTGTTTCCGGCCCTTCGATTTCCTGATGAGCCTCAAGCAAAGAATTTCCGGTAGCCAGGTGGGCGAGCAATACCAACAACTCTTGCCGGTCAGCGACTTCTTGGCTTTGGGCCAGTTCTGCAAGGAAGGGAACGGCATAAGAGCTGGCTTCAAACACGACACCGTGATGCCAAATATTGGTAAATAACACGCTCAACGCTTCTTCACGTTCATGCGTTTTGTCGGAAGCTAATGCACGTAATAAAAGGGGGAGATCACTGGCCTCCCCAAAGGCATGGGTCAATTCACTCCAGTTGACAGTATCCAGTTTTTCCAGCATCCGAAACCTCCAGGTGTTAGGGAATTTGTTCTGTGATGACCAAACTTCCAAAGTTTGGTTTTGACCACTGTATTGGTCAACTGACCACTAATATAGCACTTCCGTTCTAATTTGTCAACATTAATTGTGCAATTGACCAATAGAGTTGACACAGGGGGAGGTGGTTTGTTAAAATGGAGAAGACTTATTTGATAAGTGATAAAGTGATGAGTGTCACTTCATCACTTCATCACTTCATCACTTCATCACTTCATCACTTCATCACTTCATCACTTCATCACTTCATCACTTCATCACTTCATTCCGATGACCCCTCAATTCCTCGCTGACCAGGTTTTCAATCGCCGTCGCGCTCTTGGTATTAGCCAGAGTGAGTTAGCTGAACGCGCGGGGATTTCACGAAATTACGTTTCGTTAATTGAACGGGCGGAAGCATCGAACCTTTCGCTAAATGTTCTTCACAATTTGGCGAATGCGTTGGGGGTGACAGCAGCCGAACTGACCGGCGAAATGCAAGAAGCGGCTCAAGCATCGCAAATGCTGATCTCGCCTGCATTGCGGGATTTTGCATTGCAAGCGGGTTTGAGCTTCGAGATGGTGGATCGGTTGGCGCGCATTCCGCGCCGTGGGGCCGAACCCAAAACCGCGGGGGAATGGCAATTATTGTTTGAGGCAATCAAAGATTATTTGTAATCAATCTCTGATGGAGCAATCCTAAATCATCGCGAATTGAGCCAAGATTTCCTCCTTTCGCGCTATAATCCCGCCATTCGTGATTGAAATTCAGGGTGAGCATCTACTCCCCTTTGTCAATCTCATTATACCCTTCAGGAGCCTCCCAGATGACCACCCCTATTTTTGAACACCTGCTCACCGACGAGCACCGGATGATCCGCGATGCCGCGCGGGATTTTGCCCAAAAAGAGATCGCCCCCATTGCCGCCGAACATGATGAAACAGGCGAGTTTCCTTATGAAACCATCAAAAAGATGGGCGCGATGGGGTTTATGGGTATTGAAGTTGCCGAAGAATATGGTGGCGCGGGGATGGACACCCTCGCATACGCCCTTGCCCTCGAAGAAATCTGCAAAGTGGACGCGTCCCACGGTACGATCATGTCGGTCAACAATTCGCTGTTTTGCAATGCCCTGACAATGTTCGGCACGGAAGAACAAAAGCAGAAGTACCTCGTCGCGGTAGCTTCAGGCGAAAAGATTGGGGCGTATTCCCTCACGGAGCCGATGTCCGGGTCGGACGCGGGGAGCATGAAAAGCCGCGCAGTGCTCGACGGGGATGTGTATGTGATCAGCGGGCGGAAATCTTGGGTGACATCTGCCCCGGTCGCGGACCTGGTTCTGCTTTTTACGATGACGCACCCTGAGCGCGGACACAACGGCATTTCGGCGTTTATGATCGAGACGGACAAACCGGGTTTTAGTCGAGGCAAAAAAGAGCCGAAACTTGGCATCCGCGCCTCCGCTACCAGTGAAATTTTGTTTGAAGATTACCGCTGCCCCGTAGAAAACCGTATCGGCAAAGAAGGCGAAGGGTTCAAGATCGCTATGACAGTGCTCGACGCTGGACGGATTGGGATTGCCTCGCAGGCGCTGGGAATCGCCGAAGCCGCGTATGAAGCCAGTCTGCAATACTCCCGCGAACGTGAAGCCTTTGGGCAACCGATTGGGGCGTTTCAGGGCAATCAGTTTAAACTTGCGGACATGAAAACCCGCATCGAAGCGGCGCGCGGCCTGATTTACAACGCGTGTATGGCGAAGGAAGTCTGGAAAAAGACGGGTGAACGGTTCACGTTGGCAGCCTCGATGGCGAAGTTGTACGCGTCGGAAACGGCGATGTTCTGCGCCCATCACGCGGTGCAAATCCACGGGGGCATGGGGTACTCCAAAGAATTGCCCGTGGAACGCTATTTCCGCGATGCTAAAATCACCGAAATTTATGAGGGGACGAGCGAAATTCAACGAATGGTGATTGCCCGCACGGAGACGGGCCTGCGATAGAGGTTATGAACCGAGACTCTAACGCTTCGTTAGAGATTCAGCGGGGAACTCAGCCGCTCGCACGTAGGCCCAACGCGCGGGTAATAGAGATGACACCTGTTTCCACGCGGGGGATGCGCCGAGTTGTTTGGCCTACGTTCCCCGCATGGGATGTTCCTCTTCCTGTGAGAAATATGGTAACCCAGGCGGGGGTGTTCACTCGTCCGCTGTGGGGTGTCCGCGCGAATGTGATTTTCTTTTCAATTGCACTGGGTTTGTATCTGGCGACGCGGTTTGTTGGCCTCACCCACTATCCAATTTACTTTCATGGGGATGAGGCCATTCACACCGTGTTGGCGGATGTATTGCTGAAAAATAAGGGGGTTTATGAAGGAACTTTTTTGCCCACTTATTTTAAGAACGGATCTAAATACAACCTGAGCTTGTCAGTTTATTTACAGGTGCTTCCCACATTGCTTTTTGGTAAATCGCTGGTGGTGACGCGGGGGACTTCGATTTTGTTGACGTTGATTCCCGCGGTGGCGGTGGCGTTGATCGTGCGGGATTTTTTGAAGTTGCCGTATTGGTGGGCGACAACGTTAATGTTGTCCGTGGTGCCGGTGTGGTTTTTGCATTCGCGCACGGCGTTTGAGACGGTTTTATCCGTTTCGATGTATGCTGGGTTTTTGTACTATTATCTGCGTTACCGGTTAGTGCATCCGAAATATCTTTACGCCGCGCTGGTTTTTGGCGCGCTAACTTTTTATGCGTATAGCCCAGCGCAGATGATTATTGTGGTGTGCGGGGTTTTCTTGCTCTTGTTCGATCTGCCGTATCATCTCAAAAACTGGAAAACAGGCCTGGGCGGGTTGGTGTTATTACTCTTGCTAGTGTTGCCTTACATCCGGTTTCGCTTGCAAGTGACCGGCGCCATCGAAGAGCATTTGCGCGACCTGGGATCGTATTGGCTTGAGGCGATCCCCTTGTCTGAAAAACTGAAACGCTTTGCCGCGATTTACTGGGAGGGGATTTCGCCTGGGTATTGGTACATTCCGAATGGAAAAGATTTGCCCCGGCACCAAATGGGCCAATACGGTTTGCTGATACGAAACACCCTGCCTTTTGCCCTGCTGGGGGTGTTAGTAGCGTTCAAAACGCAGTTCACTTTTCGCCAAGAGATGACAGAAGAGCGCACTCACATTCGGATTGCATACCGGACGGTGTTGCTGGCTCTGTTTATTGCCCCGTTGCCTGCCACGCTGGCGCAAATTGGGGATACGCGGGTGATGACCTTCGTTTTGCCGATCACTATCCTGACAACGGTCGGATTAATCACCTTTTTGCAATGGGGGACAGGGCGTGTGAAAAGTTGGTGGTCTACCCTGCCCGTGGCGCTTGGGCCAGTTCTATTTGTCGGATTAACTTTATGGTTGATACTTTTTACTTCTGACGCGCTCAGAAATGGTCCGTACTGGTCGAAGGATTATGGCTTTGGGGGAATGCAATATGGCGCGCAACAGATTTATGACAAAATAAAGGCTTACCTGAAAAACGAACCCTCTCGGCAAATCGTTCTCACCCCTAATTGGGCAAATAATGCCGATTACCTGTCCTTTTATTTTCTCGATAACCCATCTGATATCCAAATATTCAGTGTAGATTCCCTACTTGTCGGGAATAGACCACTTACCTCCAATATGATCATTATTTTGACACCGCAGGAGTATCAACAGGCTATCGATTCCAAGAAGTTCAAAACGCTTGAAGTGGTGGATACTGTTAATTACCCGAACGGGGAGCCAGGGTTTTATTTCCTGCGCATGGCTTATGTAGATAACATTGCCGATCTTCTCGCGCAGGAGACGGAAGCGCGGCGCGTGTTGGCGGAAAGAACCATCACGATTAATGGCGTTCTGACTCAGGCGCGCTATTCCCAACTCGATATGGGCGACCTCCAGCAATTATTTGATGGAGACAAGGACACGCTGGTTCGTACGCTGGAGGCCAATCCGGCTATTTTTGAACTGACTTTTGCGGAGCCGCTCACCCTGCAAGAAGCGATGGTACTCATCGGCGCGGACAAGGCACAGATCACCTTCGAACTGACCATTGATCCTGATCAACCTCCCGTTGTCATCAGCAAGCTTGAAGATGGGCGTGAGGGAAGCCGCGAGAAAGTGATAAACTTCGGGGAAACTTATTTTGTCCAGGCTATGCGGATTGAAGTCCGTATGGTTGAACATGGTGAACCCGAACACGTCCATCTTTGGGAAGTTACCTTACACTAAACCGCATCATGTCCGATCACCCCCCCTCTCCCTCCAATCCACCCGTTGAGGCCACTTTCCGTCTAGGCGCAGGAACACACGCGCGCATCACCGTCGAACTGTTGGATGAAGATGGGCAGGCCCAGGAAACCGGCATGGTCGAACTCCGTGCTTCTCCAGCACAGCCTTTAGAAGAGACCCTGGTCTTTCAAAAGCCCACTGCCTCACCCGTGATCCCCTCACCAATCCTACGGGTAAATCCTACTTTATTATTGGCACGTTTGCGGCAGAATATGAAAACGGAAAGCGGCCTGGCAACCGGGTTGTTCATATTGGGCTTAGTCATTTACTTTGGTGGAGGGGTAATCGGCCTGCCAAACTATCCGATTTCATTTTTGGTAGAAGAAGCCCGGCCAACCCTTCTGGCCTTAGATCTGGTGCAGGCCAATTTTGTTTATGAAGGCACCACATTACCGACTTTTTTCCTTAGTGACCGGGGCTATAACTTGGGCACGACCGTCTATTTGAATATCCTTCCAGCACTCCTGTTAGGAAAATCTGTATGGGTGGTGCGGGGGATGGCAGTGTTATTGTCTTTTTTGGCGGCGGTCAGTGTGGGGTTGATTTTGAAGCAGATTTTTGTCAAACCTTATTGGTGGATTGGGCCATTGCTTCTTTCTATAACCCCCGTTTGGTTTCTACATTCCCGTATGGGGCTGGAGACGATTGCTGCCGCATCATTTTTTGCCGCATTTCTGTATTTTTATCTACGCTACCGCACCGATCAGCCTCAAGCTTTGTACTATGCGCTAATCTTTGGCGCACTGACTTTTTACACGTATCCCCCGGCTCAATTAGTGATGTTGGTGATGGGACTCCTCCTGTTTCTAACGGATTTTCGCTACCATCTGGCTAACTGGCGGGTAACGTTACGCGGAGCCGGATTACTTGTGCTGTTCGCATTTCCCTTCGTGCGTTTTCGGCTGGCCCATCCAACCAGCCTCGTCGAGGATTTGCAAATCGCACATGTGTATCTGTCCGGTGACGTTCCCTGGGCGGAAAAAGTCCATCAGGCTTACCGGATTTATCTGGCACATTTAAATCCGTTGTATTGGTATTTTCCCACGGGGATGGATACACCTATCCATATGATGGGCAAGCATGCCCATCTCTTGTGGATCACCCTGCCGTTCGCACTGATCGGAGTGGTAGACGCCGGACAGTATTTCGAGACTCCCGCGTGGCGCGTACTCATCCTTGCGGGAGTGGTGGCCCCCGTCGGGGCGGTGTTATCCCTTCAGGGCGTGGAGGCCGTGCTATTTTTCGTTATCCCTATCACGCTCCTGACTGCGTTGGGGATCATCAAAGGGTTGGAATGGGGAGAAGCGTTATACGTTATCCGTCGGGGGCGGTCTAAAGTTTTTCATCCCGTTCCTGTTGCGCCTTCCCACAGGCTGCAATGGGGGATATTTGGAGTACTGGCGGTTTCAAGTGGCCTTTTTCTCATCATTGCACTGGTGAAAGGTCCATCTTGGACAACGGATTACTCGCTCAGCGGGATGCAATATGGCGGTCGTCAGGTTTTCGCGGAAATTCAGGAAACCTTGCTAGCCGATCCCAATGTCAAAATCAAACTTTCCCCGGATTGGGCAATTGGCCTGCCTACGCTTGCACGGTTCTTTTTAGGCGATCCTATCCCTGTCGAGTTTGAAAGTCTGGCGGCCTATGTAGATGTGAGACGGGAGATTAAAGCGGATGCTTTGTTTGTGTTACCGCTTTACGATTTCATTCAACTCTCCGATACCAATAAATTTGTTTTGAATGTGACACAGGAAATTACAGACCCTACGGGTGCCCCTTTTATGGTGTTTACCTCGGTAGAATATGTGCCGAACATTGAGGAAATCTTAGCCGAGGAAACTGCAGCACGCCGAATATTGTTGGATGGCTCCGCTACTTTTGAAGGGACAACCATCCCCGTCCGGTATCCAAAGCTGGACATGGGTGAAATTCCCAATGCATTGGACGGAAACAACGAAACCCTCATCCGCACCGCCGAGGCGAATCCCTTAATTCTGGAATTGTACCTGCCTGAGGTGCGTCTCATTAGCGGGATGGACCTCCAAATTGGGGCTACACTTGCTCAAATTACAGTTAAAGTTTTCCCTGAACTGAACGCCGACCCCCTTGTCTTTACCCAAGAATTAGAAGGTACCTTGGACGCTCCCACTGTTGAAATGGACTTTGGCGAAACCGTCACCGGTTCCATTATTCGCATTGAGATTCAAGATATGCGCCAGGAGGAGCCAGGCCATGTACATCTTTGGGAAGTACAACTCCGGTAACGCACATTCAAAACTTCAACACTTCATCAAATAATCAACCGCTCAACCACCCCCATCTCCAGGAGTAATCATGAAAGCCATCCTCTTCCACACCCACGGCGGCCCCGAAGTCCTCGAATATGCCGATTTCCCTGATCCCGAACCCGCGCGAGGCGAAGTTCTCGTCCGTTTACACGCCGCCGCCCTCAACCGCGTAGACCTCTGGACACGCAACGGCTGGCCTGGCATCAAACTTCAATACCCCCACATCCCCGGCTCCGACGGTGCGGGTGAAATCGCCGCGTTGGGCGAGGGGGTGACAGGGCTGGAAATCGGTCAGCGCGTCGTCATCAACAGCAACCTTGGCTGTGGCACCTGCGACTTTTGCCTGGCCGGACAGGACAACCTCTGCCGGACATGGCACCTCCTCGGCGAAACCGTGCGTGGTACAAACGCCGAATACCTGAATGTCCCCGCCGCGAACGTTCTCCCCCTCCCCGAAGGGTTTGACTACCACGCGGCTGCCGCGGCCTCGCTCGTTTTTCTCACCGCGTGGCACTCCCTCATTACGCGTGCGAACCTGCGCCCCGGCGAAAGTGTTCTCGTGGTTGGGGCGTCGGGCGGGGTGAATACGGCGAGCATTCAAATCGCTAAACTGGTCGGCGCGACAGTGTACGTGGTCGGTGCGGGGGCAGAAAAACTTGCGTTGGCAGAATCGCTGGGGGCGGATGTCCTCGTGGATCGGACGAAGGAAGAAGATTGGTCAAAGGCCATGTTCAAACTCACCAACCGGCGCGGGGTGGATGTGATTGTGGACAATGTCGGGACCACGTACCCGCTCAGTTTCCGTGCCGCGCGGAAGGGCGGGCGCATTCTCACCGTCGGGAATACAGGTGGCCCCAAGTTTGAGATTGATAACCGGTTCGTCTTTGGCAAACACCTGTCTATTATCGGCTCCACGATGGGGACGAAAAAAGACTTTGCAGACGTGTTTGCCCTCCTTTTCGCGGGCAAACTCCGCCCGGTCATTGACCAGACCTTCCCGATGGAGGAGGTGCGCGCCGCACATGAGCGGTTGGAAAAAGGGGAGCAACTCGGTAAAATTACGCTCGCGATTCCATAAAGGCACAATTGATCTTTCACGATTGACAATTCACAATTAACATGCACCGCCCCTTTTCCGTAACGCTCCTTGCTATTGGTGTTTTAACCCTTGCGATGGTTGGCTTTATCCGCACATGGGAAGCCTTTCGCCTGTGGGATTTTTTGATTACCCTTCAGGTTTCCCCTGGCTATTTAGTGATTACGGGTTTGCTTGCCGGATTAGTTGGCGTAGTGGCTGCACTTGGGCTTTGGCGGGGTGTACGTTGGGGGGCGCGGGTTGCCCTCACTTATGTTGGTACGATTCTTATTTTTTACTGGATTGACCGGTTATTTGTGGCACAATCGCTAGTGACAGAAATAAACACTCCTTTTGCAATTGGGGTCAGCCTTTTGATTGCGCTTTTCATTGCCTGGATTTTATTCCGCAAACCTGCCAGGATGTTTTTTTCTTAAATCTTAATCGCTTGTCAACCCGATTTGAGCATTTCCCAAAAAGGTAATCTTCTGAAGAATTACCCATAGAACATCAACGAATTGATCTTTTGATCCAAAGTAGCAAAGTTGCGAGAGGATGTAACAGAAAACCAGTCTCTATGTAATGAAATCCCTGTTCTAAAACAAGACTAGGGTTTTCTTTGTCTTCCTCGTGAACTTAGTGAACTACGTGAATTCCATTTCCTTCGGAGAGGTACATGACCGAAACCATTAACCCCAAAATCCAACAGCTTCAGGAACTCCGGGTACAGTCCGGGTTGGGTGGCGGACCAGAACGGATCGCCCGTCAACATAAACTAGGCCGTCTAACGGCCCGCGAGCGGATCGATCTCCTCCTGGATCGCGGCTCATTCCGTGAGATTGACAGCTTTGTTACCCATCGTACCACCGACTTCGGCCTGGATGAACGCAAATACATGAGTGACAGCGTTGTCACGGGCTGGGGCACGATTGACGGACGGCTTGTTTACGTTTTTTCTCAAGACTTTACTGTTATGGGCGGTAGTCTGGGCGAAGTTCACGCTGAAAAAATCGTCAAAATTATGGATATGGCGATGAAAAATGGCGCCCCCATCATTGGGTTGAATGACTCTGGCGGGGCGCGTATTCAAGAAGGTGTCGTGTCCCTCGGCGGGTACTCTGACATCTTCCTTCGCAACACCCTCGCCTCAGGTGTGATCCCGCAAATTAGCGTGATCATGGGGCCGTGTGCAGGCGGTGCGGTGTATTCTCCCGCTTTGACCGACTTCATTTTCATGGTGCAGGATTCATCCTATATGTTTGTCACTGGGCCGGAGGTGGTGAAAACCGTCACGCACGAGGATGTCTCCTTTGAGCAGTTAGGAGGGGCCAGTATCCATTCCGAAACGTCAGGCGTATGTCACGTCGTGTCCCCCACGGATGCGGACTCCTTGTACATGGTACGGAAACTGCTCTCTTACCTCCCTCAAAACAACATGGAAGACCCGCAGTTTGTCAAAACCGACGACAGCCCCCTCCGCCGCGACGCCGCTCTCAACGACATCGTTCCCGCGGACCCTGGCAAACCCTACGACATCAAAGACGTGATTCGTCTTATCGTGGACGATGGCGATTTTTATGAGATTCACGAAAATTACGCCGCCAACATCGTGGTTGGGTTCGCCCGGTTGGGGGGACACAGCATCGGCATCATCGCCAACCAGCCAATGGTGCTCGCGGGTGTGTTGGATATTAACGCCTCGGAAAAAGCCGCCCGGCTCATTCGGTTTTGCGACTCCTTCAATATTCCCATCCTGACGTTTGAGGATGTCCCCGGCTTTTTGCCCGGCACGGTGCAGGAACACGGCGGCATCATCCGCTCCGGTGCGAAACTCTTGTACGCCTATTGCGAGGCCACCGTACCCAAACTGACCGTCATCACCCGGAAAGCTTATGGCGGTGCGTACTGTGTTATGAGCAGTAAACACATCCGAGGTGATGTAAACCTCGCATGGCCCACAGCCGAAATCGCGGTCATGGGGCCGGACGGAGCAGTCAACATCATCTTCCGCAAAGAATTGGAAGAAGCCGAAGACGCAGTTGCGAAAAAGGCTGAACTGGTTGCCGATTACCGCGAAAAATTCGCCAACCCCTACGTCGCCGCCTCCCGCGGATATATTGACGATGTCATCGAACCCCGCGACACTCGCCCTCGCCTGATCAACGCACTGGAAATGCTCGCCAACAAACGGGATATGAACCCGGCGAAGAAACACGGGAATATACCTCTGTGATGAAGTAATAAGTAACGAGTAAAAGCATTTATCACTCATTACTCGTTACACACTCTTGGAAATGTAAACACTATGGTCAACAAAGTTCTCATAGCCAATCGCGGCGAAATCGCCGTGCGTATTCTGCGGGCTTGCCGGGAAGTGGGGTTGCAGACAGTCGCTGTATTTTCTGAAGCGGACCGTCAGGCGTTACACGTCCGGTATGCGGACGAAGCATATTTTATTGGGCCGCCGCCTGCGCGAGAGTCTTATCTCCGTGTGGAGAAAATCATAGAGGCGGCAAAGCGCGCGGGGGCGGATGCCATTCATCCGGGGTACGGGTTCCTTGCGGAGCGGGAAGATTTTGCCCAGGCGTGCGAGGATGAGGGGATCACGTTCATTGGCCCGCGCCCGGACGCCATCGCAAAAATGGGGGATAAGATGATTGCCCGGAAAACGGTGGCCGCGGCGGGGGTTCCGGTGGTTCCCGGTACGATGGGGGAGGCAGAATTATCGGATGAAGAATTGCTCCATCTGGCCCCGGAAGTGGGGTTCCCATTGCTGATCAAAGCTACGGCAGGCGGCGGGGGGAAGGGGATGCGCGCGGTGCGGAATCTCGAAGAAATGCCCGGTCTGTTGCAATCGGCACGGCGGGAGGCAGAAGCGTCCTTCGGGGATGGCAATGTCTATCTCGAAAAGATGATCGAAAATGCCCGTCACATCGAATTCCAAATTTTGGCGGATGAGCAGGGGAACACCATCCACCTGGGTGAGCGCGAATGTTCGATTCAGCGGCGACACCAGAAACTGCTCGAGGAAGCCCCGTCCCCGTTTATTTATCACAACGAGGAATTTCGCCAGCAAATGGGCAGTGTGGCGGTCAAAGCGGCGCAGGCGGTCAATTACACCAATGCAGGGACGATTGAATTTATCGTAGACAAAGATGGAAAGTACTATTTTCTGGAAATGAACACCCGGTTGCAGGTGGAACATCCCATCACTGAGTTGATTACCGGGCTGGACATTGTGAAGGAACAACTTCGCATCGCCCGCGGGCGGCAGTTGCGTTACGCGCAGGAAGACATCAAAATCAACGGCTGGGCGATGGAGTGCCGCGTCAATGCTGAAGATCCGTACAATAATTTCCTCCCTTCAACAGGCAAAATCAACATGAGTCTGGTGCCGACCGGCCCCGGCGTGCGCGTGGACACGGGCGTGTTTCCGGGGTTTGAGATTTCGCCGTACTACGATTCGATGATTTCGAAGCTGGTGGTATGGGGCGAGACGCGGGCGCAGGCCATTTTGCGGATGCGCCGCGCCCTGGAAGAATACCTTATCTTGGGCGTGAAGACGAATATTCCCTTCCACCAACATTTGTTGAACCAGACCCGGTTTATGGCCGGGCAATTTGATACCAAGTTTGTAGAAGAGCGTTTTTCAATGGACGACGCAGAAGACGGTAAAGTGGATCACCCTGAGATTGCCGCGGTTCTGGCTGCGTTGGTTGCCCACGAACAAGCGCAAGCCGCCGCCCAAATCGTCCAACGCAATGAGCGCGACACGAGCAACTGGAAATGGGTGGGACGTTGGGAGCGGATGCACCGGTAGGAATGTAAAACGTATTGCGTATTGCGTAACACACTTACGGAATGCGCAATACGCAATAGGATATACGAGATGAAATATGTTGTCACAATCAACGAACGAGAGTATCAAGTAGATATTATAGAAGAGGGGCGCGTCAACATTGACGGAACGGAACTGGCGGTGGATTATCTGTCTGTGAGCGGGCAACCGATTTATTCCCTCATCGTAAACGGACATTCGTATGAGGCATTTGTCTCGCCCAATCAGAGCGAGTGGCAGGTGATGTTGCATGGGAATCTGTACGATGTCCGGGTGGAAGATGAACGGGAACGGCGTCTCCGCGCGGCCTCGACAGGCGGGGAAAGGAACATGCTGAATTTCAACTCAAAGCCCCGATGCCAGGGCTTGGTTGTTGCCATCCCGGTCAGCGAAGGACAAGAAGTCAACAAAGGGGATGTACTGGTGATTCTGGAATCGATGAAGATGCAAAACGAGTTAAAGTCCCCCAAAGATGGCAAGGTGGGACAAATCCGCGTGAATCCGGGGGCGAGTGTGGAGCAAAAGGCGGTATTGCTAACCGTGGAGTGAGGTAACTGCCGCAAAAAAAGGGTGTGCGGGGGTTGTACAACCCCCGCACACCCTTTTTTTGCGAGTTAAAATATTCCTATGTTAACTACCTCTCTCCAACCCATCGGCTTGTTTGACTCAGGCGTGGGGGGGCTTTCCGTTTACCGGGAAATCCGCAAACAACTTCCCCACGAAAACCTCATTTATTTTGCCGATCAGGCGCATGTGCCGTACGGGGCGCGCACCCTCGAAGAAGTTCGTGCCCTTTCCGAAACGATCACCCGCTGGCTGCTCACACAGGGCGCGAAGATGATCGTGATTCCCTGTAACACAGCGTCCGCCGCGGCCCTGCATTATCTCCGCCAAAAATTCCCTGATGTCCCCTTCGTGGGGATGGAACCCGCCGTTAAACCCGCCGCGGAACAAACCCAAACAGGCGTGGTCGGCGTCCTGGCGACCCCTGTCACCTTTCAGGGCGAGTTGTACGCCTCCGTGGTGGAACGGTTCGCACAGGGGGTAAACGTTCTGCAACACACCTGTCCTGGCCTGGTGAACGAAATCGAACAGGGCGCGGTCCATGGAAACGGGGCGCGGCACATTCTCGAAGACGCCCTCCACCCGATGCTAGCAAAAGGGATTGATACCGTTGTTCTGGGTTGTACGCACTACCCGTTCGTCATCCCGTTGATTCAAGAGATTGCTGGCCCGAACGTGCGGGTGATCGATCCGTCTCCGGCGGTGGCGCGGCAGGTGAGACGCCTTCTCCCCTCACCCCTAACCCCTCTCCCGCCAGGAGAGGGGTATATCCGATTTGTGACAACGGGGGAGGGGCGCAGTTGCGGGTGGGGTTGCGGAATTTGTTGGGGATGGAAGCGGAGGTCGAAGCGATTCCGTGGGAAGAGATTGAACGGGAGGCCGTATGACCCACAAAGATTTTGACGAAGACGCTTACATTCACCGCATCCAAACCGGGCCGTGTTTCATCTGCGAGATGATCGCCGGACGGTTAGCAGGGAATCACGTGATTTATCAGGATGAGCATTTCATTGCGTTTTTGAGCAAATGGATGACCCTGTACGGGCACACCCTCGTTGCCCCCATCCAACACAAAGAGCAGGTGACGGGCGATTTTTCCCCGGAAGAATATTTGGAACTTCAACGGGCAGTGTATCGGGTGGCCGAAGCTGTGCGGAAAGCGTTTGCCCCGGAGCGGGTGTACATTTTGTCGTTGGGTAGTCAGCAGGGAAACCAGCACGTTCACTGGCACATTGCGCCGCTCCCGCCGGGCGTGCCGTTCAAGGAGCAGCAACTTGCCGCGTTGAGTATTGCGCGGGGGATTTTGGATTTGTCGGACGAGGAGATGGGGAGGATGACAGAGAAGGTTAGGAATATGATGGAGTGATAAGTGGGGGAACTTGTGTTATCCCGATTCGACAAACCTCAACTTTTGAGTAAAATATCGTGTCCACGAGAGATATTTCACGTTCCAAACTTCGGAAGTCTTTGGAACTCGTTTTAGGTCGGAATGTAAGAAAAATAAGGCGTTTTTTTACCGTTAGGAGACTGTTGGAGACTTCCGAAGTTTTGCGCATTCAATCATTTTCTCCCCAAGGAGTTTCTTTTGATTTACGTCGGTATGGATTTCGGGACGAGCAATTCATCGATTGCCCGTTTCGAACAGGGTCAAATCCAATTTTTTGAAATAGACCCCAAAAACATCAACCCGCATCTCCTGCGGTCATTCATTTACATGACCCGCAGTTACGAGCATTTTCTCGGCACGGAAGCCATCGAACAATATCTGGAAAGCGAAACGGGCCGCCCTGTCTATTGGGAAACGGTCAAAGTGGGGACCATCGAAAACGTGTGGGCGGGCGTGCCCAGCACCGGGGGCGAAGCGATTCACGAAATTCGGGATGTCACCGCCGAAGTGGACACTGCCGCCTACGGACGCTTGCTCCAATCCATCAAAACCACCCTCCGCCGCCCGAACATCTTTACCCACGGACGCTCGGACTCTCCGCGCGTGCAAGTGTTTGACCGCCTGTACCCCGTTGAGGACCTGATCGCCCTGTTGATGCAAGCTATGCGGAAAGGTGCGGAAAAGGCGTTGGGCAAACCTGTTGAAGGCGTGGTGATTGGTCGTCCGGTCAAGTTTTCCGATGAACCCGGCGCGGATGAAAAAGCGGAGGGACTTCTGCGGCTGGCGGCGCAATTTGCGGGGTTCAAGGAGATTTCGTTTGAGTTGGAACCGGTTGCCGCAGCGCATGTTTACCACCGTCAAGCAGTCACGCGAGAAAATCTGCTGGTTTTTGACTTTGGTGGGGGGACGCTGGATTTGACGGTGATGAAAGTTGGGGGGGATGAGCCGATGGAGATTCTCGCGACGCACGGGGTTCTGCTCGGCGGTGATGATCTGGACCGGGCGTTGATCCGCCCCCTGAAACGATACTTTGGCGAGGGGGCCACGCTGGCCGACGGTTCGCCGCTCCCCGCGCACATGACCGAGATGCTCGAAAGCTGGCAAATGATGGTCAACCTGAGTCGTCCACGTTATTACAACATCTTCGTCCAGGCGAAAAAAGGCAGTCACCCCGAAGCGATTCACCGGCTGGAGCAATTGGTACGGGCGAATTTGGGTTTTGCGCTTTTTCAAGAATTAGAGCAAGCAAAAATCAGGTTATCTACTGAAAACAAAACCCGGATTCATTTTGCGATTAATGGCGCAGAAATCGAAGAGTGGATTACACGCACACAGTTTGAGGGGCTGATCCGCGAAGAATTGGAGATGGCTGCGGAAGCGGTGGATACCGTTCTGGCAAAAAGCGGGCTATCTGCTGACCAGATTCACGCGGTGCTCCGCACAGGGGGGAGTGGGGAAATCCCTGCATTTATCGAGATGTTGGCGGCGCGGTTTGGGCCGGATCGTTTGCGGGCGTTGAATCCCTTTGAGACGATTACGGGGGGGCTGGCGATTAAGGCTGCGGAGATTGAACGGGGAAGTTAGAAACGTAGAACGTAAAACGTAAAACATCGTGTGTTTGCGGATAAAAAAGGTCGAGTATGTTAGAAGTTTTTCGAGAGGAAAGTAGTCCCGCTGGGGATTGGGTGGAGGCGAGTTGCGGGAGATGGTGGTGGCGTATGAACGCGTGATTATCACTCCGGTGGAGGCGGCAGAACGGTTTGGGGAAACGGTGACCCTGCCGGTGTTGCGCGACGGGGCGCGGATGGCGAGCGGGGAGGCGGCGTTGAAGAAGTTTCTCCGCGATTTCGAGAAGTTCGCCGCGCAATGGCGGATGTTTCAGGGCGATTTTTGTTATGTGGATGAGGAGGGGGAGACGTGCTAAATGTAGAGCGTAAAACGTAGAACGTAAACGAAAGTTTAGAGGGCGGCGAGGATCAGTTCGGCGGCTTGGGACGCGCCACCGTATTGGCGTAGTTTTTCCCGGATGAGCATGGCATTTTCTTTGTAAGAGGGGGTGGCGAGGATGTGGCGCACTTTGGCGCGCAAGGTTGCGGGGTTGAGGTGTTTTTGGCGGCCTGATGCGTCGGTGTCAGGGAGGATGACTTCGCCTGCGCCGAGGGCGGCGACGCGGCGGGCGTTGGATTCACGTTCGGAGTAGGTGGGGAGGATAAGGGCGGGGGTGCCGGTGTATAGCCCGGTTTGGCAAGAGCCGTAGCCACCGTGGTGGATGAGTAGCGCGCTACGCTCCGCCATCGCGAGGCCGGGGAGGTAGGGGGCGAAGTGGAAATTTGCGGGGAGAGGAAGAAATTTGCGGGGGAGGGGATGGTGACCGGTGCTGAGGGCGACTTGCACGGGTTCGTCTTTAAGCGCTTCGATACATGTCGCGATGACAATGTTCGAGTCAAACGGGGTGCTGACACCTGGGGCGTAGCGGGGGTTTCCGGAGTAGACCCAGATCAGGGGCGGTGCGGGAAGGGGACGGTTTGCCCAGGGGGGGAGGGGGGCATCGGTTTGTTGCCAGAGGATGGGGCCGATGTAGGTGCCTTCGGCGTCGGGGGGGAGGGGGTCGGTTTCGGGGGTGCCGAGGATGAGGGTCAGGTTGCCCAGGAGGAGATCGTTGGTTTGCTGAAGGGGGGGGAGGGTGTATGTGTTCAGCACACCGTTGAAGGCGGGGAGGGCGGTGGGCAACGCGGGGGGCGGGGGTTTCCACCAGAGGAAGCCGCGGCTTCGGGGGTGCATATCCGCCTGGATGACGGTGATGAGCGGTTTACGGGCCACGCGAGCGGCGAGGCAGGCAAACGGGTTCCAGAAATCTATCACCGCGTCGGGCTGGGTTCTTTCGATCAGGCCGATGAGGAGTTCAACGTTAGTGCGGACAAAATCTTCCTGCCACGCGCCGAGCAGGGCCATGAAATGATCCAGATTCCAGATTTCCGCAGAACTGTTTTGCAGGGTGCGCCGGGCGAAGGCGGCTAAGAGGGCCAGTTTGTGCCCCGCGCGAGGGGAACGCAACAGGCGGGCAAAGGTCGTCGGACGAAAATCGCCGGAGATGAGGGCATAAAATGGATCTTTCGGTTGAAGGTTGGGAAAGCCTGCGTCGGCGATGAGGCGGGAGGGCGCGGGGGCAGGGCTGCAAAAGGCGATGGCATGTCCGCGTTGGTGGAGTTCCCGCGCGAGGGGGAGGGAGCGCGTGAGGAGGCCCAGGTCGTTGGAGGGCAGGGTGGTAAAGAGAAATTTACGCACGAACCCCTTCAAATAAATCCTTTTCGCGTAAGTTGTTTGCAGCCTGGGGATAGGCACGCATGTAGGTGTCTTTTTGGCGCATCAGGCGAAAGAGCCAACTGATGAGGCCCTGGTTGGGCGGACCACCACCTAACTGACTGGCGTGGCACGCGGAGGCCGTGCGCTGTTTTTCGGCGACGGAAGTGTAATCCACGCGGGTATGGATGGGAAAATCCCCTTCTTCGACAAGGGCGAGAATGTCAATGTCTTTGTTGCGCCCAAACTGGCGGGGGTTTTGTCCAAACAGGGGCATGAGCCAGACGAGAAGCCTCATCCAGAATTTGGGGAACGTTGTGTAATACAACTTCTGCGGGGTGAAGGGGGGGAGGGGTTCGTCGGGGTAGGTGGCGGTTTCTCCGGCGGTGCGGAAGGCGCGGAGCACGGCGTGATGGGTGGCGATGTGATCGGGGTGCTTGTACCCGCCGATGGGGTCGTGGGTGACGATCACTTGGGGGCGGAGATCACGAATGAGATGCACAAGCCGCGCGGCCACCTGTTCCACGGGTTGGTTGACGAGCGCGTCCGGGTGGGCGTTGTCGGGCGTGCCGGGCATCCCGGAATCACGGTATCCGGCCATAATGAAGCCTTTCAGGCCGAGTTGTTCTGAGGCGCATTGGAGTTCGTTGTAGCGCAGTTCGGCGATGGAGGTGTATTTTTCTAAAAAGTGGGGGTCAACGGTGCCGCTTTCACCGCCGGTCATGCAAATGTAGTACACCTGCACGCCTTGTTGGGCATAGAGGGCCAGCGTGCCGCCCATGCCAAAGGACTCGTCGTCGGGGTGGGCGAGGATCGCCACCAACGTTTTGGGGAATAAATTTGTCATCATGCTCTTCCGTATAAGTTTTGAAAATCAATTATACTGGTTTGCAGTGCAACTTTCATCTCGTGACGAAAATCGGTTTTCAGGGATGGGACTTATTATTAAAATAGGATTTTCGTCCTTCTTCAAAGACTTGAAAGGCGCAAAACTTGAAATCCGGGATGACGTAATTATGTGCGTTGTCTGAACCCTTTCCTGGTTGTTTATAGGAGCATTTGATGAAATCCCAAACCTTTCGTTTCTTTTTCGCTGTGATGGCGCTGGCATTGGTTTCCCTGGCCTGTGCCTCTCTAGCCGGGGGAAATCCCACCGTCCCGACTGTGAACGTGCCGACGGTGGACATTCCCACGGTGGAAATACCCTCAGTGGAAATACCCACCGTTACTGTCCCAGATATAACCGAACCTACCCCGGCCCCCGAGGGCGGCGATTCCGGAACGAATCCCACCGCGGGCGCGGACACCCTCAACCTGGATGACCCGGCGCTTTTCGCTTCCTCGGCAGAAGTCAACTCTTACCATATGAATATGGTTTTCACGTTCTCCGGGCAAGCGGCGGATGGTACAGCGGTCAACAGTTCTATTCAAGGCGAGGGTGTCTTTTCTACCAACCCTTCGCAATTGAGTTTCACCCTCCAGACTTCTAGCGCGGATGTTCCTCTCAGTTCGACGGAAATTGTCCAGTTAGATAACACGATTTACATGTCCAGCGCAGAGCTGGGTTGTTTTTCCCTGCCTGCAGATGAAGGCGATAGCGAGAATCCTTATGATGAACTCGTTAATGCTGGGGATTTCTTAACCGGACAGGCTACCCGCGTCCAACCGGATGAAACCCTGAACGGCATCCCTGTTTACGCTTACGAACTCACTACGGCGAACCTGGATACCAGCGACCCGGCGGCCCAAAATATTACCGAGATTTCTTTCGGGCGGTTGTATGTTGCCAAAGATACCGGTTATATCGTTGGGATGGTGATTGATGGACGTGGAAAAGATACTGCTTCGGGCAGTGAGTCTGATTTGGTCGGAGATATACACTACGAGTTGAATTACTTCGATCTCAACCAGCCTATCACTGTCACTATTCCCGAAGCGTGTGCCCAGGGCGATACGGGCGGCGGTGTGACGAGCGGGTCTTTCCCTATGCCAGAAGGTGTAACCGATCTAATCTCGATTACCGGGATTACCTCTTTCTCGTCCACCCAAACCCCCGAAGAACTTTCCCAATTCTACAAAACCGAAATGGTCGCCGCGGGCTGGACGCTGGACAATGAAATCAACGTTTCCGGCCTGGTAACGTTGACCTTCACGAAAGACGGTAAAACCGCGACCGTGACCATTACGGCTGATCCCTCCACAGGGAAGACGCAGGTCGCGATTTTTGAAAGTTAATGGAAAATACATCTCCTCCCGTTATTAAATTTCTTCCCACCGCGATTCTGTTCGGTGGACTTGGCCTCGCGGGCCTCGGTTGGCTGTTCATTTACACCCTGCCCACTGTCGGCCCGCGCTGGCTGTTTTTCTTGTGCTGGTTTCTAACGTTGACCGGGGTTTTTCTGCCGGTGATGGCGTTTCTCAATCGCCGTTTCCCCAGTGAAGCCCCGGCGACGCAAGCCGTCATTCTCCGGCAGGCGACGTGGATCGGCCTGTATGGATGCGTGTTGGCCTGGCTCCAAATCGGCCGCGTGGTGACGTTCCCGCTCGCCCTGTGGATCGCCGCGGGGCTGGGGTTGGTGGAGTGGTTGTTGCGGTTGCGGGAACGGAGTCTTTGGAAGCCATAAGGAAATAAATGCGAGGGGCTTCGTTAATCTCCTATACTTAAAGATGCGTCCTGATTTTGCTAACATTACAAAAGAAGCACAAGATATTGCTAAACAAATGGTTATCATTGGCCAACGTTATAGGAATTATTATTTATACGTTGAGCATGCACTTCTTGCGCTAATAGAAAAACCGGATAGCCAATTGAAGAGTTTATTCAATCATTTATCCGTTGACACCAAAAAAATTGAGACCGCGACCGAACAATACATTCGATCGCTACCACCAACTTCTCGGGTCTCTATCGGAAGACTTGCCATCCACCCAAGCGTAAAAGAACTTCTCGAAAATTCTCAACTTGAGGCAAACCGTATTGGTTCGAGAGGAATTAACTGCTCACATATTTTTTTATCCATCATTAAAAATTACGAAGCGCATACAGATACAAAAATTGGACTGTTGCTAAAAGATATGGGAATTACCTATAACAAAGTGAAAAAAGCAATTCTTTATCTGGAGACTTGGGGATAAATAGAACTAAACCAAATGGATTTGAACGATAATCATGTAATAAAACTCTGCATCCAGGGCACCGAAGCCGAATACCAAAAACGCCCCGACGATGCCCGCGCCCTCTACTGGCAAGCCTGGGAATCCGCCACCGACGACTACGAAGCCTGTGTCGCTGCCCATTACGTCGCCCGCTTTCAAGAAACGCCCGAAGAGATTTTTCGCTGGAACCAGGAAGCACTCAACCGGGCGGAGGCGGTAAAAGATGACCGGGTGAAGGCGTTTTATCCGTCGTTGTATGTTAATATGGGGAAGTCATATGAGTTACTGGGGAATGCGGAGGAGGCGAAACGGTTTTATGCGTTGGCAGCGGAGTTGGGGTTGGAGCACCGGATTTAGAGTGAAAAGATGAATGATCAAGAAATTACTCTCCCCGAAAAGTGTTGTGCAAAGTGTGGATTTTTGTATGCTGTGAACAGCATTGCAAGTAATCCATCCGATGAAATAATCGATCCAGATCTTTTAAGACTAAATGGAGGGAAAAGGTATCAAGCAGATTTGGCGGCAGAGGAATTAACCCTGAAACCTTACCGACTTGCTGGTGGTGCTGGATTAAGACCAATTAGATGGCAAAGTGTAGATCTAATTGCTTGTCTACAAAATAAATTTGACACCATTCACATACATACACGTAAGGCCCACCCTGATTTAAACGCTGTCGAAACTGCCTATCAAACTGTATTCCACGATAGAGCTGATTGTTCAGATTTTTTCTCTTACCATCCTGGTTTTTCCGCAAAAGAACATGCTGAAATCCGTTTACAGGAAAAACGAGAAGCCGTTTTAGATGAATATTGGGAGCGTGACAATTTTCGAGAAAACGTTCTTGGGATAATTACTCTCGTCTTAACAATCGCAAGTATTATCCTTGCCTATTTATATGGGGCGAAATAAACATATTCATTCGCTATAACAGTTAAACAAGAAAACATCGTTATGAATAATCTCAGAGGTTTACCCTCCATAGACAAACTCCTCACCTTCTCCGAATCCCTCCTCCTCGAATTCGGACGCCCCCTCACCACCGATGCCCTCCGCGCCACGCTCGACGAAACCCGGGTCCACCTCCTCAAATCCGGCGGCGAAGCCCCCGACTCCGACGCCCTAATCGCCCGCGCCTCCCACCTCCTCCACACCTGGGCCACCCCCACCCTCCACCCCGTCATCAACGCCACCGGCGTCATCATCCACACCAACCTCGGACGTGCCCCCCTCAGCCGCGCCGCTCTCGACGCCATGCAATCCGCCGCCCTCGGTTACACCAACCTCGAATACGACCTCCCCAAAGGAGCCCGCGGCTCCCGCTACGACCACGCCGAAGACCTCCTCAAACGCCTCACCGGTGCCGAAGCCGCCCTCGTCGTCAACAACAACGCCGCCGCGGTCATGCTCGTCCTCTCCGCCCTCGCCAAACGTCGCCGCGTTCTCATCTCCCGCACCCAACTCGTTGAAATCGGCGGCGGCTTCCGCATCCCCGACGTGATGGCCCAATCCGGCGCAAAACTCGTCGAAATCGGCGCGACCAACCGCGTCCACCTCCGCGACTACGAAACCGCCCTCGCCGAACAACCCATCGCCCTCCTCCTCTCCGCCCATCAATCCAACTTCCGTATCCACGGCTTCCACACCGAACCCACCCGCGCCGAACTCGCCGCCCTCGCCCGCGCCCACCACCTCCCCTACGTCGAAGACCTCGGCTCCGGCACCTTCCTCGATACTGCTCCCTACGGCTTGACCCACGAACCCACTGTCCAAGAATCCCTCGCCGCGGGTGTAGACCTCGTCACCTTCTCCGGCGACAAACTCCTAGGCGGCCCCCAGGCGGGCCTCATCGCCGGCCGCGCCGACCTCATCGCCAAACTCAAAAAACACCCCCTCGCCCGCGCCATCCGCGCCGACAAACTCACCTACGCCGCCCTCTCCGCCACCCTGCTCCACTACTTAAAAGACGAACCCCTCCGCGAAATCCCCGTCTGGCGGATGATCAGCATGACCCCGGACACCATCTGTACCCGCGCACAAACCTGGCGCGACGCCCTTTCCGCGGGTGAACTGATCCCCGGCGAATCTACCATCGGCGGCGGCAGCCTCCCCGGAGAAACGCTCCCCACCACCCTCCTCGCCCTCAAAGTCCCCTCCCCCCAACGTTTTCTCTCCACCCTCCGCCAAGCCACCCCGCCCCTCATCGCCCGCGTCGAAAACGATCAAGTCGTCCTCGATCCCCGTACGGTATTGGAAGAACAAGACGAAAACCTCCTCCACGCGGTAAAATCCTGCTTAAAATAATTCGAGAAAATTTGCGATAATTCGTGTCAAAAGGAAAACTATGAAATCCGACCTCGACCGCCTCATGCAAGAAAACGATATTGACGCTCTCCTCATTACCGGGCCTGGGCAACACAACCCTGCCATGTACTATATGACCGGCGGTGCCTTCCTCACCCACGCCGACCTCATCAAACCCCGCGGCGCGGACCCCATCCTCTTCCACGGCGCCATGGAACGTGATGAAGCAGCAAAAAGCGGTCTCACCACCATCAACAACAGCAAATACAACTTCAAAGAACTCCTCGAAGAAGCCCGGGGCGACCGCATCCTCGCCTCCACCCTGCGCTACAAACGTATGCTCACCGATGCAGGGGTCACCTCCGGGCGCGTTTCCCTCTACGGAAAAACGGAACTTAACAGCGCCTTTGGCACCTTCACCCGGCTGGAAAAAACCATGCCCGGCCTCGAACTCATTGGCGAACAAGCTGGAAATTCTATTCTGTTGCAAGCGATGGCCACCAAAGACGAAGCCGAAATCGCACGCATCCGCCGCATGGGGAAAATCACCACTGAAGTCGTTGGCATGACTGCTGATTTTCTCAGTTCCCACCTCGCAAAAAATGGTGTTCTCGTCAAGGCAGATGGGCAACCCCTCACCATTGGCGAGGTCAAAAGCCAGATCAACCTGTGGATTGTCGAACGCGGTGCGGAATTCCCCGAAGGCTTCATCTTCGCCATCGGGCGGGACGCGGGCGTCCCCCACAGTGTTGGCACGGCGAGTGACCCCATCGAACTTGGCAAAACAATTGTTTTTGACATCTTTCCCTGTGAGGCAGGTGGTGGTTACTACTATGATTTCACCCGCACCTGGAGTCTTGGTTACGCCCCCGATGGCGTTGAAGCCCTGTATGATGATGTCCGTACCACTTACGACACGATCATGGGCGAACTTAAACTCAACGAGTCCACCTCCGTTTATCAGGAACGCACTTGCGATTTGTTCGAAGCCAATAACCACGCAACCATTCGGAAAAATCCCCAGACCCAAGAAGGATACGTTCACTCGCTTGGGCACGGCCTTGGCTTGCACATCCACGAAGCCCCCTGGTTCCGCGGCAAAGAACATGCCACTGAAAAAGACATCCTCACCCCCGGCGCTGTCATGACCGTCGAACCTGGTCTGTACTACCCCGAAAAAGGCATGGGTGTCCGGCTCGAAGATACCGTCTGGGTCCGCCCGGATGGGGGAATGGAAATCCTGGCAGAGTATCCGTTGGATTTGATTCTCCCCGTCAAAGGAACAAACTAGAAAATCCCATGAGTTCCGACAAATTCCCATAAGTTCCCAGGAATTCCACGGAACTTGTAGGAACTCATCGGAAATCTGGGAACTGGAAGGAACAACCCTATGCCCACTCGAATTCTTGGCATTGAAAGTTCATGCGATGAAACGGCGGCGGCAATTGTAGAAGATGGACGCGTGATCCACTCGAACGTGGTTGCCTCGCAGGTCGAAATCCATGCGAAATACGGAGGGGTGTTTCCCGAGGTCGCCTCGCGGCAGCACATCATCACCATCCACGCGATTGTGGACGAGGCCCTCAAGCAAGCCCACCTCAGCCTGGGGGATGTGGACGCGATCGCAGTCACGCGCGGGCCAGGGCTGCCGGGGTCGCTCGTGGTAGGGATCAATATGGCAAAAGGGTTGGTGTTGGGGAGTGGCAAACCCCTTATCGGGGTCAATCACCTGGAAGGGCATCTGTATTCCGCGTGGCTCGCCCGCGCGGGCGCTGATCCTGTGCCCCAACCAGAATTCCCGCTCCTGGCGCTGATCGTCTCCGGTGGGCATACGGAATTGATTTTGATGCGCGATCATCTCACCTACGAACGATTGGGTGGCACGCTCGACGATGCAGCGGGGGAGGCGTTTGATAAAGTGGCGCGGTTGGTGGGGCTGGGTTATCCTGGCGGGCCAGCGATTCAAAAAGCGGCACAGGGTGGGAATCCCTTAAGTTTCAAATTCCCCCGTGCGTGGATGGAAGGGACGTGGGATTTTTCGTTTAGCGGCTTGAAAACCGCAGTTTTGCGTGAAGTACGGGGTTTGGAAGAAAAAGGGAAAGTGCTTCCCGTTGCGGATATGGCGGCAAGTTTTCAGTCGGCAGTGGTAGAAGTCTTGGTAGTCAAAACCATCGAAGCGGCGAAAAAGTTTGGGGCAAAGGGCGTTGTAGTTGCCGGAGGGGTCTCGGCAAATTCGGAATTGCGGAAATCGTTTGGGATGCGGACACTGCTTCCGGTACATATTCCCCCACTGTTTTTGTGTACAGACAATGCGGCGATGATCGCAGGTGCGGGATATTTTCGGTTTATGCGAGGCCAACGGGATGACTTAGGTTTTGATGCCCTGCCGAACTGGCCTTTGACCGAACTTTTAACCTAAAAGCCGCACTTCAGGGGTTTCCTGTGTGCGGCTTTTTGGGGAGGAGGATGTATCTCTATTATCCTCGGGGAAATAAACATCGTATGAAGATGAGTTAAAGGTTTCGTGAGAGGGGAAATCAGACAGGTTTTTCAAGAAGTTTTTGAATATCGCGAATAGAAATAGGCCCTGGACGGAGAACGCTGGGTTCGGGGGTGGTGCAATCTACCACGGTGGAGGGAATACCACCGGGGGAGCGGCCCCCATCAATGATCAGATGAATCCGCCCACCAAGTTGCTCCATGACTTCTTTGGCAGTGTTTGTATTCTTTTCGCCGGAGCGGTTGGCAGAGGTAACGGCTAATGGCCCGGCCATTGCTAAGAGTTTAAGTGCAACCGGGTGATCTGGCACGCGAACCCCCACCGTGGGGAGTGGGGAGATCGAGTCGGGAACGTTGAGGTGCTTTTGGACAACCAGGGTTAGAGGCCCTGGCCAATAGGTTTCGGCAAGTTGGAGGCTGACTTCGCTGAGGTTTTGGGCTACCTGGGCAAGTTGTTCTGTCCCGGTGAGAAGAATGGCAATGGCCTTTTCGTGGCTCCGGCCTTTGGCAATGTACAGGCGATCCACACTGGCAGCATCGAAAGCGAGGGAACCCAATCCGTAAATGGTGTCGGTGGGGAAAGCAACCATGCCACCGTTCCGTAGAATATCTACGGCATGGCGCAAAGTGTAAGGATCGTTGGCGGAAAGGAGAGATGTTTTCATAAGCAAATCAGCGAGCAACCAACCGAATTTCGACTGAAGGTGTTTGGATAGAAAGTAATCGGTCGTATCCTGCAAGATCGGGATAGAGCCGGATGTCAGCGTCGGGATAATGTTGGCGGGCGAGGGCGGTGACGGACGCGCCCTGGGTAGCTTCGATTTCCAACAGGATTAACCCGCCTGGGGCAAGACGGGTTGCGGTTTGAGCCAGTAAACGGCGGATGAGGGTCAATCCGTCGGGGCCGCCATTGAGGGCGAGGGTGGGTTCGCGCCCGTATACATCGAGAGTGTGGAGGGTGGCGGTGGGGATGTAGGGGAGGTTGGCGGTAATGAGGGTGAGTGGGGCGTGGGGAGTGGCTGGGGGAGAATGGCGGGGGGCAAGTAAATCGGCTTCGAGGAAGGTAATGCGGTCGGAGACTTGGTGGAGGGCAGCGTTTTGACGGGCGAGGGCGAGGGCGGCGGGGGAGAGGTCGGTCGCGAGGATGTGGAGTTGGGGACAGTTTACCGCGAGGGATATGGCGATACAGCCGGAGCCGGTGCCAATGTCAGCGGCTTGAAGGTCTTCATCCCTGAGAAAATGTTTTAGCCACTCTAAAGCGGTTTCAACGAGAAGTTCCGTTTCCGGGCGCGGGATGAGCACTTCAGGGGTGACTTTGAATTTTAGGCCGAAAAATTCCCATTCGCCGAGTACGTAGGGAAGGGGGAGACCGTTTTCGAGTTGTTGGAGGGTCTGTTCGAGATGGGCGGCTTCGGTTGGGGTGAGGGGGGCTTCGGGGTGGGCGAGGAGCCACGCGCGGGGGTGGCCGGTAACGTGGGCGAGGAGAACCTGAGCGTCGAGCGCGGGAGTGTCGGTGTGAGGGGCGAGACGAGATTTAATGGCTAATTGTGAATGGCCAATTGTCAATTGGGAATGAAGGGATTCATTAACCATTGGACATTGACCATTCACAATATTCAGTTATCTAGTCCGGCCGCGGCGAGGCGTTCGGCTTCGTCGCGGGTGGCGAGTTCGTCAATAAACTGCTCAATGTCGCCATCCATCACAACTGGGAGATTGTACGAGGAGAGGTTGATGCGATGGTCGGTGACGCGGGATTGGGGATAGTTGTAGGTGCGGATTTTTTCGGAGCGGTCGCCACTGCCGACTTGGGAGCGGCGTTCGGAGTCGATTTCATTGCGGCGTTTTTCTTCTTCGATTTCGTACAGGCGGGCGCGGAGAATGCTCATGGCCCGAAGCCGGTTTTGAGTCTGCGAGCGTTCATCCTGGCAGGTGACAATAATGCCAGTGGGGAGGTGCAGCAAACGGATGGCTGTAGCGTTCTTTTGTACGTTTTGCCCGCCTGCCCCTGCGGATTTGAACACGTCCATGCGGATGTCACCGGGGGGGATGTCCACTTCCACTTCGTCCACTTCGGCGAGGACAGCGACGGTGGCGGTGGAGGTGTGGATGCGGCCCTGGGATTCGGTAACGGGGACCCGTTGGACGCGGTGGACGCCGGATTCGTATTTGAGCCGGGAAAAGGCGCCGTTGCCTTTGATCATAAAGACGATTTCTTTGTAGCCACCCACACCGGTTTCGTTTTCGTCGAGGATTTCGGTTTTCCAGCGTTGGCGTTCGGCATAGCGAGTGTACATGCGGAAGAGATCGGCGGCGAAGATGCCCGCTTCATCGCCGCCTGCTCCGGCCCGGATTTCGACGATGACGTTGCGGTCGTCGCGGGGGTCTTTGGGGAGAAGCATGGCTTTGATTTCGTGTTCGAATTGGGCGACTTTGGGTTCGAGTTCTTCGATTTCCAGTGCGGCGAGATCAGCCATTTCGGCATCGTCGCCGTTGACCAGCTCTTGGGCTTGAGCCAGATTCTCGAGCGCCTGGCGGTATTCCCGGCCTTTTTGAACAAGGGGTTCAATTTCGGAGCGTTCGCGGCTGAGGGTGGCGATTTTTTCGTAATCGCCCCCACTTTCGGCGAGTTCTTCGTCTATTTCGTGTAAACGCGTTTCAATAATTTGGATTTTGTCGAGCATAAAATTGGTTTTCTTAGGGTACTACCGGACAGGGAAACTTTTTCTCTAACTCTGAGTAGTTACTTCTCAGTTTAGAAATTGTGCGCGGGGGATTATACCACCCGAAAAGCTGGAGTTCAGCTTTGCGAAATATCCTGTAAAAAATGAAGTAAAATTTAGAGACCCTATTTCCAGGAAAAACACCATGAACATCCTTTCCATTTCTGCCGAAGTTGCTCCTTTCGCCAAAACGGGTGGGCTTGCCGACGTGTGCGGTGCATTGCCCAAATATATTCGTAACCTGGGCCACGATGTGCGTGTGGTCATGCCTGCTTACCAAAAAATCGAACACGAATATCACACGACGAATAAGTACAACCTGGAATCGCTTCCCGGTCAGTTGTGGGTGCCCACCGGATCGGGTGTATACCCTGCCGGGGTGTTCCGCGGTAACCTCCCTGGAACGGATGTGCCCGCGTATTTCATCGCGGAGTGGAACATGTTTGGACGTTCTCAAATTTATGGGTACAGTGACGATGCATACCGGTTCGCCTTCTTTTGTAAGGCTGTGATTGAACTCCTCCGCGCATTGGATTGGCGGCCAGACATCGTTCACGCCCACGACTGGCACGCGGCCCCGATTATCACGTGGCTCGCCACAGCTGGGACGGTAGACCAATGGTTCCGCAACATCCCTACGGTGTTTACCATCCACAACCTGGCGCACCAGGGGCGCACAAATTGGAAGATTTTCGATTATATGCAATTGCAAACCTTCTCGCTCGCGGAAGAAGGGTATGAAGAAGTGAATTTCATGGCGCGCGGCATCCAACATGCTACGATGATCAATACCGTCAGCCCCACTTACGCCCGCGAGATCATGACCCCTGAATATGGCGCAAACCTGGACAAACTGCTCCACTCACGTGCGTTCGATGTTCACGGTATTTTGAACGGGATTGACACCGACGTCTGGAACCCGGCCACAGACCCGTACATCGCCCACAAGTTTGACGTGGATACTCTCGGTGACAAGGTTTTCAATAAGCGAGAACTCCAGGCGCGGGCGGGCCTGCCCCAACGGGATGATATTCCCCTCATTGCAATGGTTTCCCGGCTGGATTTCCAAAAAGGGCTGGATTTGACGGGGCACGCGATCCACAATTTGCTCAATAATTACGGTGGGGGCGAAGCGCAGTTTATTGTGTTAGGAACGGGGGCGGATGAGTACGAACAGATGTTTATCCGGCTTGCTGATTATCACAAAGACAAAATGCGGGCTTACATGACTTATGATGCCATGCTATCCCAACTGATTTACGCTGGGGCGGACATGTTCTTGATGCCTTCGCGCTTTGAACCGTGCGGGCTGGGGCAGATGATTGCCATGCGGTATGGCACCGTGCCTGTCGTGCGTGCCACGGGTGGGCTGGCGGATACCGTCCACGACGGGTATACCGGCTTCACTTTCTACGACTACAACTCGGACGCGCTATGGGATGCCCTCTACCGCGCTGTGCAGGCTTATCATTACGACCCGCCTCGCTGGCGCAACATTCAACAAAACGCCATGCGCTTGGATTTATCTTGGGAGAAATCTGCCGAACGTTATGCTGAAATCTATGCCTGGGCACAAGCTCGTGCCCGCGGGTGGGGTTAAACATGCGCGTCTGGGCGAATAGATGATAGATGACTCTTGGCTTCCTACCCTTTGGAGCCTAATTTTTGTGGTTATTTTGGGCGTTTGGAGTTGGCTGATTTATCGCCTCTATGGTGGGCTAATGAGTAAGCATTGGCTCAAAGTCTCTGCAAAGATCACCCGTTCGGAAGTCAAAAGGGAGACCGTTTTTGGGTTTGGAATGCCCAAACAACTTACCTACCCGGAAATTGCCTTTAAATATTTGGTCAATGGCAAGTGGTACACCTCTAAAAATTTCTCCTTTTCTCTTTTGCGCCCTGCTGCCGATGAAGTGGTGGAAAAATATCCCTTAAACGCGCTTGTTCGGGTAGTTTACCATCCCCTCCTACCTGGTCTTGCTGTGTTGGATCCCGGCCTCCCTCTTAATGAAGCCCTATTTCTAGCGTTTTGTTTTGTTTGGACAAGTGTCATGGTTATCGCAGGGGGCTGGCTTATCTACTCCAACTGGCTTTGACTGGAACCATCCCATGGGTTCCAACGTTTCACACATACCCCCTTAATCAACCCCTGATACAATCCTCGTTTGAATTCTTTTCAAGAATGGTCCCTCTCTAACCATTCTTTCCATTTGAGTTTCATAACTTATGTCTCGAAAAATCACCAAAACCCTTCTGATCGCTATCCCGGCATTCATCTTGGTGGGGGCCGCGCTCTCCTTTCTTCCTCCTGTCCGCACCCGATTGGAACTTTGGGCCGCGGATATTCGCTACAAATTGAATCCTCCTGAAGAAGTCGTTTTTGTTCCCCAAGAACAGGTAAATGCCATCAACCTGGCTGTCACCCAAACACTCCAGGTGCTCCTCGCCCCGACCAACACACCCACCCCTGCACCCTCCCATACCCCGACCCAAACCCAACCGGGACCAACCTTCACCCCCACCCTTACCCCCCTCCCGACCGCCACGCCCACCCCTCTCCCCGAAACTGTCCGGCTTTCCGGCTTCAAATACCAACACCAACACGGTCTCTGGAATTACTGCGGCCCTTCCACCCTCGCTACTACCCTCTCCTATTGGGGCTGGACGGTTGATCGCCAGGAAATCGGGGCTTACATTCGCGGCTCCAAAGCCCGTTCGGATGACAAAAACACCATGCCTTACGAGATGCAAAACTACGTCGAAGATCAGGCAGGTTTGCGGATGCTCATCCGTTACGGGGGTAATTTAGACCTTCTCAAAGCCCTCATCGCCGCGGGATTCCCGCCCATTATCGAAAAAGACGATGTGATTGATGGCGTAGGCTGGCTTGGACACTATCTCCTCCTCGCAGGGTATGACGATGCCAAACAGCAATTCATCTCAATGGATACCTATCACGGTGAAGGGATGCGCTATGCCTACGATGAATTTGAAGAATCCTGGCGCGGGTTTAACTACATTTTCCTCGTCGCCTACTCCCCTGCTGAAGAAACTGCCCTCCTCAACGTCCTCGGCGATTTTGCTGACGAAACCTGGGCTACCAACCACGCTCTCGAAATCGCCAACAACGACATCCAAACCCAAGATGGCCTCGCCGAATTCTACGCCTGGTTCAATCGTGGCACGAGCCTCAATGCCCTTCTTGATTACACAAACGCCGCTGCTGCTTTCGATACCGCCTTCCGCCTGTACGCCGAACTCCCCACTGCCGCCCGCCCCTGGCGCATGATGTGGTACCAGACCGGTCCTTATTGGGCTTACTACTATACTGGCCGCTACAACGATGTGATCACCCTCGCCGACCAAACCCTCGACAATATGAACGACCCCATCCTCGAAGAAACTTTCTACTGGCGTGGCCTCGCCAAACAAGCCCTCGGGGACATTCAAGGGGCGATTGAAGACCTCCAAAAATCTCTCGAGCTTAACCCGAACTTTGGCCCGGGATATAGTGCGCTCCAGCAAATTCAGGGAGGCGGATAGCACGTGATAAGTGATAAGTGAAAGGCACTTATCACTTATCACTTATCACAACACCATGCCCCGCACCTTCAAACGTCTCATCCTTACCCTCATCACCGTCGCCCTCGCAGCCCTTCTCCTCTACCAACTTCCCCCGATCAAATCCCGGTTGGAATGGCGGCTCGCGAACGTGCGTGCCCAAGTTTGGCGAATGATCTTCCCCCCCGAAGATGCGGTCTTTGTTCCCAACGTTAACCCTACCCCCACCGAATCCGCCGCCGCCAGCACCGAGATCGCCCAACAGGTCGCCGCGACCCTCGAAGCCCTCCTCACCCCTTCTCCTTTTCCCCTTTTCACCCCCTCTCCCTCCCCCACCTCCCTACCCCCTAACACCTCTACTCCCACCCTCACCCCAACCCTTATCCCTGCCACTGTCCTCCTCCCCGGCATTCGCCACGAATACGAACAATGGAATAACTGCGGCCCCGCCACGTTGGGGATGCAACTCTCGTTTTGGGGTTGGCAAGGCAACCAGAGCAACACCGCCCCCTTCCTCAAACCGAACCCCCGCGACAAAAACGTCAGCCCCGAAGAACTCGTCGCTTATGTGGAAACACAAACCGGCTATCATGCCCTCCTCCGCGCGGGCGGCACGCTCGATCTCCTCAAAAACCTGATCGCCGCGGGCTTCCCCACCATCGTTGAAAAAACCCTCGATGTCCCTGGTGTGGACGGCTGGATCGGACACTACACCCTCGTCTCCGGTTACGACGACACCCAATCCCGCTTTATCACACAAGACTCCTACATCATGGCGGGCTTCCCCGAACCCTACGACAAACTCTACACCGCGTGGCAATCCTTCAACTACACCTTTATGGTCGTTTACCCGCCTGAACGCGAAGCCGAATTGATGCAGGTGCTTGGCTCGTTATCCGACCCCGCCATCAGCTACCAACTCGCCGCCACCCGCGCCGACGAACAAATCGCCAGCACAACTGGACAAGCGCAATTTTTCGCCTGGTACAACAAAGGCTCCAGCCTCGTCGGCCTCGGAGATTACGTGGGGGCCGCTGCTGCCTACGATGCTGCGTTTGCCCTCTACCCCCAACTCCCTCTCGAAGAACGCCCCTGGCGCATGACCTGGTACCAGTTCGGCCCCTATCAAGCCTATTTTGAAACCGGACGTTACCAGGACGTGGTTGACCTCGCCATCGTCACTCTCTACCCGATGGACGAGCAAACCGTCGAAGAAACCTTCTACTGGCGCGCCCTCGCCAAAGAAAAACTTGGTGATCTCAAAGGCGCGCTGGAAGACATGCAACGTGCGGTAGATTTGAATGCGAATTACACCGCAGCCGCGGATGCGTTGAAGCGGTTGAAGGGGGGGTAAATTCTTTGCGCTGTTTTCACAAAATCGTACTAATCAAGTTTTACAATTGAACGCTACTTGAACCAATTTTTAAACCTTCGTGTTCTTCGCGCCCTTTGTGGTTAAAATCTTCAAATCCTACGACTTTCCTTCCTCAAATTCCTATGCTCAAACTCCTCCACTTTGCCGACGCCCATATAGACATGGCGAACTATGGCCGCCATGACCCCGCCACCGGCCTCCCCGTCCGGGTGATGGACTTCCTCAAATCCCTCGATACCATCGTCGAAGCCGCCATCGCCGAAAAAGTTGACCTCGTCATCTTCGCCGGAGACGCGTACAAAGACCGCTCCCCCGCCCCCACCTTTCAACGGGAATGGGGCCGGCGGATCATGCGCCTGTCCCGCGCGGGCATCCCTACCCTGCTCCTCGTTGGCAATCACGATCTATCCCCTGCACTAGGCCGCGCCCACGCGCTCGAAACCTTCAACACCCTCGAAGTCCCCAACGTCCGTGTTCTCGACAAGCCCCAATTTCTCCGCCCCGCTGATTTGTGGGGTCTCCCGCTTCAAATCATCGCCCTGCCCTGGGTTTCCCGTTCCGGCATGATGGCCTCCCTCGACTTGCAAACCGAATCCCCCGACGAAATCTACACCCAACTCGAAGAAAAACTTGGCTCGCTCGTGAATCTCTGGCTCGAAAAAGCCGACCCTGCTCTCCCAACCGTCCTCACTGCCCACGCATCCGTGCAAGGCGCAAAATTTGGCGGCGAACGCAACGTACTCCTCGGCGCGGACCTCGTTCTCTCCGGCTCGCTTGTCCGCGACCCCCGGCTGGATTACGTAGCCCTCGGTCACATCCACAAGCCCCAAGACCTCAACGAAGGCGCACACCCCCCGGTCATCTACCCCGGCTCCATCGAACGCGTGGACTTTGGCGAAATTGCCGAAGACAAATTCTACATCGTCGTCAGCCTCGAAAAAGGCCAACCCACCCAGGCAGAATGGCACAAACTCGAAACCCTGCGTCCCTTCCTCGACCGCTACATCCAACTCGACACCCGCGAAAACGTCACCGAATACATCCTCAGTGCCCTGCCTAAACCCCAAAAACTCAAAGACGCCATCTTCCGCCTGATCCTCGAATATCCTCGTGATTGGGAAGCGCTCATTGATGAAACCGCCATCCGTGAATATTGCAAAGAGTGTTTTGAATTCCATTTCATCAAACGCCCCCAGATCGAAATCCGCGCCCGCCTTGCTGACAACCAAAACATCGGCTCCCTCACCCCCCTCGAGCTTCTCGACCTTTACTGGAAATCCACCCACACCGAGTCCGAAGATGCCGAGGCGCTTCAAAAACTTGCCCAGGAAGTGCTTGCGGTGGGAAGTTGATTAGTGTTTGGTTGATCGGTAATTGGTTATCGGTCAGCGCCCCATCAGCAAAATAATAGATATGCTCTCGATTTCTCAAATTCCTAATACCCCACTCGGCCCGGTGAATGTCGCCTGGACGGAAAAAGGGGTGCTTGCCGTCGAAATTGGGGGCGATTTGGAAGTGTTCGCCGCACAAATCGGCCAGCGGTTGGGGAGCGTGCCCATGCGCGAGGATATCGGTGCCCCGCGCACGCAGGTGGAAGAATATTTGCTTGGGAAACGAACTACGTTTGAGCTAGAAATTGATTGGGCGCTCTGCACCCCCTTTCAGCGTCAGGTATTGGAATTACAACTAGCCATCCCCTTCGGAGAAACCCGCACCTACGGACAACTCGCCGCCCAATTGGGCCAACCCCGCGCCGCGCGGGCAGTGGGCCGCGCCGGTGCGACGAACCCGATTCCCCTCATCATCCCCTGCCATCGGGTGCTTGGCTCGGATGGTAGTTTGCGTGGGTACGGTGCCCCTGGCGGGGTTAAAACCAAAGCCTGGCTTCTAGCATTAGAGCGGCAGCAATAAAAAAAGCGCACGAGAAATCGTGCGCTTTTTCGATGAGCCTTTCGGGCTAGCTTTTCTTCAAAACGGGCAAGCCGTTTTTGCTTTCCGAAACGGCATATCCTGCAGGAACAGCATCCAGGGCACCCGTTGGTTTCACTTCTTTTGAGAAAAAGTATAGGGTTTGTTCTTTGCCGCTTTTTAGCGTGGTTTTGCTGGAGTGCAGGTAGTACACCACTCCTTTGGAATTTTTGTAGCTGTAAGCCATGAGTCTTCTCCTTCTCGAAGGGATTTATAGCGAAAGATTTCGCTTGATAAATGCGAGTATATCATTACATTTTTAGATTGATCCTGGTAATTTCGAGGGAATTTTAGAGAGATTTATTCGGGGATTCTCCTGATTGTGATCTATTTTCCCGTTAGTAATCGCCGGGCTGCGCGGTTGTGCCGCTCGACCAAATGGGGTAAATCTACCGTCATCAACTGCCCGGCCTTTACGACGAACTTCCCGCCTACGAGGGTGTAGTCTACCGTAGTGGGTTGGCAAAAGACCAATGCCGCGAGGGGGTCGTGTCCCGCACCGGTGAACTCCAGGCGATTCAAGTTGACGGCAAAGAGATCGGCGCATTTGCCGGGGGCGAGGGAACCGATGTCGGTGCGGCCCAGCACGGACGCGCTGCCCCGCGTGCCGATTTCTAGGGCCTGGCGAGCGGTCATCAGTGGGGGTGCGTTTTCGGCGGAGAGGGACGCGCCACGGAGACCGGCATCCAGCCGCGCGAGGAGCATGGCTTGACGGGCTTCGGCGAGCAGATGGGAGCCATCGTTGCTGGCGGAACCATCCACCCCCAGCCCGACGTTTACCCCCGCCGCGCGCATTTTCATCACCGGGGCAATGCCCGACGCCAAACGCATATTCGAGCACGGGCAGTGGGCCACGCCGCAACCTGTGTGGGCGTACAGGGCGATTTCCGCGTCATTGACGTGGACGGAGTGGGCAAACCAGACATCGTGCCCGATCCAATCCAGTTCTTCCATCAAAGCAACGGGGCGTTTGCCGAACATCTCGATGCAAAAGACTTCTTCGTCGGCGGTTTCGGCGAGGTGGGTGTGGAGGTGAACGCCATACTCCCGCGCGAGGGCTGCGCTTTGTCGCATGAGTTCGGGCGTGACGCTGAACGGCGAGCAAGGGGCCAGCACCACGCGGGTGAACGCGCCTGGGTTGGGATCGTGATACTGCTCGATCAGGCGGGTGCTTTCGCGCAGGATCGCGTCTTCGTCTTCTACCACGCTGTCCGGGGGGAGGCCGCCTTTGCTTTCGCCCAGACTCATGGAGCCGCGGGACGCGTGCAGACGGACACCGATCTCTCGCGCGGCGTGGATTTCGTCGTCGAGTTTGGAGCCGTTGGGGTAGAGGTAAAGGTGATCGGAGGCAGTGGTGCAGCCGGAGAGGGCGAGTTCGGCGAGAGCGGTTTGGGTGGAGGTGTAGATGTCATCGGGGTTCATCCGCGCCCAGATGGGGTAGAGGGTTTTTAACCAGTTGAAGAGGTTGGCGTTTTGGGCCGCGGGGACGGCGCGGGTGAGGGTTTGGTAGAAATGGTGATGGGTGTTGATCAGCCCGGGGAGAATGACGTGATCGGTCAGGTCGAGGATTTCGTCAGCTTCGGTGGGTAGTTCGGCTGTGGGGCCGACTTGTTCGATAAAGCCATCGCGGATGAACAGACCGCCATCGGGGATTTCGCGGCGGGCGTCGTCGAAGGTGGCGAGGAGGGTTGCGTGGGTGAGGAGGAGGGTGGACATGGGCATAATGGAATTAAAAAAGAATGGACGGGGTTTGACAACCTCGCCCATTCTTTTTTCGACAATTAATTATTGTTGGTCAGCCATCTCGGCAGCTTTTAGTGTATTTTGCATCAGCATGGCAATGGTCATCGGGCCAACGCCACCGGGGACGGGGGTGATGGCACCTGCAACTTCTTTCGCTTCTTCAAAGCAGACATCGCCCACGAGCCTTTGACCGCTCTTTTTGGTGGGGTCAGGAATCTGGTTCGTGCCTACGTCAATCACAAACGCGCCGGGTTTGATCCAGTCGCCACGCACCATTTCTGCACGGCCTACGGCGGCGATCAGGATGTCGGCGGAGCGCACCACATCGGGGAGGTTTTTCGTCCGGGAGTGGCACACCGTGACGGTCGCGTTCCGTTCCACGAGCAAGAGGGCGGCGGGCATCCCGACAATGTTCGAGCGGCCTAACACGACCGCGTTTGCACCTTCAAATTTTGCGCCCGCTTTTTCGAGCAGGATCATACATCCGTAGGGGGTGCAGGGGGTGAAGGTTGGCGTGCGGCCTTTTTGGGCCAGGCGACCAATGTTGATCGGATGGAAGCCGTCTACGTCTTTGTAGATGGAAATGGCGTTGAGGACGCGCTCTTCGTCGAGGTGTTTGGGGAGAGGAAGTTGGACGAGGATACCGTTGACGCGCGGGTCTGCGTTCAAGTCGGCCACAACTTTTTCCAACTCGGCCTGGGAAATATCGGCGGGCAAGGTATGGCCAAAAGATTCGATGCCCAGTTCTTCGCACATTTTGCGTTTCATGCGGACGTAGACCTGCGAGGCGGGGTCTTCGCCCACTAAAACAGTCGCCAACCCTGGACGGGGGAGACCCCGTTCCAAACGGCTGGCGATAGTTTTTGCGATTTCTTCGCGGATTTCCGCGGCGATGGCTTTGCCATCAATGATATTAGAGGGTTGGGTCATAAGGTTACTCCACTGAAACAATAAACTCCCTGTCTTTGATATTCAAGGTGTTTTCGTTATACACGCCGTTGGCCCGGTAGCCAAGGCGAAAACCATAAACATAATGGGCACCAATCGTGTCGCCGTAATAGGTAATGCGCGCTTTGAAAGTTTCTCCGGGTTGGATGAGAAGTTCGGTGCCTTCGGGGGCATGTCCACTTTCATCTAAAACCACTTCTCCTGCACTCGTGACAATGGTTACTTGTTGAACATCTACGTGTAAAGAACCATCTGGACTTTCGAGTTGCACCAAGAAAAACTCAACACTCGCCGGATTTTTCCCGGCGTATTGGAAATCATATTCCACATCGCTTGTATTACGGAGCAGGACAATCGCTTGTCCTTCGCCACCTATGAACGAGATGGGGAAGGCGGTTTGACGCCAGACGATGATGGCAACTGCTACAAAGATGAGGGCGGCAATCCCTACCCCCACCCAGAGAAAAGAACGTGTTTTACCTTCCTCGGTAGATTTTGAGCGGGATTGAGGGCGGGCGGGGGCTTTATCAGACATTGAAGGATTTACTCCAGAAATAAAGAAATGAACAAGCAGAGCTAAGATTCTCTGTGATTTTGGCGTGATTATCACCGAAAGTGCAAAAAATTACAATACGCGCTGTGTGGGTGCTCATCAAGGGTTTAAGAATTTTTCGGGTGACTCTCAACCCTGGCGCATTGACTTAAGTCACACATCTTATTATAATCACAACAAACTTGTAATCATTACAAAATAGAGTGTCTTATGTTTACTGAAACTACTTTGATTGAAGATTTACGCAATGCGGGCTTGCGCCTGACTCCTCAGCGGCTCGCGATTTGCCAAATGTTAGTGAATAACACCGAACACCCCTCTGCTCAAGACATCTTTGAACACCTGCGTCCACAATATCCATCTTTGAGCCTTACCACTGTTTATAACACCCTGGAAGCCCTCGTCCGGTTGGGAGCAATTCACAATTTGGGTAATGATGTCAGCGGCACAATCCGATACGATGCCGAAACCACGCCCCACGCTAACCTGATTTGCACTTCCTGCAATCGGATCATTGACTATCACAGTTCCTATGTGCAAGCCCTCACGGACGAGGTGCGTGACGCGTCCGGGTATCAAATTACCGGTGCGCGTGTCCTGTACTATGGCTTGTGTGATGAATGTCAAGCAAAACAACAAGAAAATATATGAACGATCAAAACCCCTCTACCCAAGCCGTGGTTGACTTCCAACTTTCTAGGGAAGTCTCGACGCATTATCAGGCCGAACACGGCCAGGCCACCACAGACGAGAATGGCACCCCTGAACTCGTCGTCACCTCCGCCGATGGGCAGGTTGAAACCTGCATCATGGGCCTCCACCGGCGCGGCGGACGGGCCTGCGAAACCTGCGCTCTCAACCTGGAAAACCGTATCCGTGAACTCAAAGGGGTTCAGCGAGTCAGCGCCAGTTTTGTCAGCGGCATGATGTCGGTCAGTTACGACACGCAAATTATTTCCCGTGACGAGCTGGAAAACCTCGTGTGCCAATTGGGCGTGCCTGTCACCCCCGTCGCGGCTCCAAAACCCCAACTCGATCTTGTCAAAAACCTGCGCGCTGCCCTGGAAGATGATCGCGTCGAAACGGCCTTCACTATCATCACTTTTGTCACTATGCTCCTGGGCCTGATTTTTGACGCCTGGCTCAAACTCTCCACCGTCGGCACCGTTTTTTACGTCATCGCTTACATCACCGGCGGCACCTTTGGGTTGAAAGCGGGGCTGGAATCGCTTCGCCAACGGACGATAGATGTTGACTTATTGATGATCATCGCGGCGATTGGCGCGGCCCTGGTGGGCGCACCGTTTGAGGGCGTAATGCTCCTCTTTCTGTTTTCCCTTTCCAATGTTTTGCAAAATTTCGCGATGGACCGTACCCGCAACGCCATCCGCGCCCTGATGAAACTCCGCCCCGAAACCGCCCTCACCCGGCGTGGCACGGAAACGGTCGTGTTACCCATCGCCGCAGTAGTAGTAAATGACCGGGTCCTCGTCCGCCCCGGCGAACGCATTCCGCTGGACGGAGAAATTATTGAAGGCGAAAGCGCGGTCGATCAGGCCCCGATTACGGGCGAATCCATGCCCGTGACCAAACGTGTGGGAGATGAAGTCCTCGCAGGAACCATCAACCAAGAGGGGGGCCTGGAAGTCCGCGTGACCCGGCTCGCTCGCGACTCCACCCTCTCCCGTCTGATCCGCCTCGTGGAAGAAGCCCAAACCGAAAAAGCCCAAACCCAACGTTTTATTGACCGTGCCGAACAGATTTACGCCGCGGGCGTGATCGTGATGACGATTGTCGCCGTCCTGATCCCGATCATTTTCCTCGGCGAAGCATTTGGCACCGCCTTCTACCGGGCCATGACCCTGATGGTCGCGGCGTCGCCCTGTGCGCTCGTGATCAGCACCCCTGCCACGGTCCTGTCCGCGATTGGGAACGGCGCGCGGCGCGGGGTGCTTTTCAAAGGTGGCGTGTACGTCGAACGGGCGGCCACGATCAAAGTCATCGCCTTCGACAAAACCGGCACCTTAACCATCGGTAAACCAAAAGTGACCGATGTCGTCTCCACCCGTGGCGATCTCACTACCGAGGCATTATTGCAATTAGCCGCCTCTGTGGAAGCTAAATCCGAACACCCTTTGGCGCAAGCGGTTGTCCGCGCGGCCCAGGAAAAACAACTGGCCTTATCGGAGACTACAGAGTTTATGTCTGTTACCGGATTAGGGGTGAAGAGTAAACTGAACGGAACTGAACTTCATATTGGCAACCAACGATATTTTGAACGGTATCCCCAAATTGATCTGGAACCGGTCAAGGCGCAGGTTCAGGCTTTTGAAGATGCCGGAAAGACCACCGTGATCGTGGCGCAGGCTGAGGCAAATGGCGATGGTCATGCCCTCGGATTAATCGCAATTGCCGATACTTTGCGTCCCAATGTCCGCGCGATTGTAGATGATCTCAAGCAATTAGGCGTGGCCCGGGTCGTGATGCTTACGGGCGATCATGAACGCGTAGCCCATGCTATCGCCGACCAGGCGGGCGTAGATGGTTACTACGCGGGTTTGCTCCCCGAAGATAAACTTCGCATCATCCGTGAGATTGAGGCGGAATATGGCCCGGTCGCGATGGTGGGGGATGGGGTGAACGATGCGCCTGCCCTGGCAACCGCTTCGATTGGGATCGCTATGGGCGCGGCAGGCACGGATGTCGCCTTGGAAACAGCGGATGTGGTGTTAATGAGCGATGATTTAACCAATATCCCTTATGTAATTGCACTGAGTCGCAAAACCCGCCAAACACTGATCTATAACCTGAGTTTTGCACTCGGTATGATTGTAGTTTTGATCGCTTCGGTGTTAGGTTTCAGTCTACCCCTTCCGTTGAGCGTAATCGGGCATGAAGGGAGTACCGTCCTGGTGTCTTTAAATGGATTGCGGTTGTTGGGGTATCGCCGGAAGTAAAAAATGCGGAACACAAAAAAAGAGAGGTGACGAAAGTCACCTCTCTTTTTTTGTGTTCAAGGATGGAAATTATGGAATAGGGCGCCACGCGGGGTCAAAGTCGAAGATGGCTGCGTCGGTATTGGTTAGCTGGGTGAGTTGTTCCCCAGTAGGGGTCATGAGGAAGATTTCGTGGTTATTTCCTGCGGGCCAGGATTCAAACGCTAACCATTGCCCATCGGGCGAAACAACCGCGGCGCGGCGGGGTATGAGGTTATCAATCAGAATGATTTCGGTGTTGCCGTCGTCAGCAAGAGGGGCTACAACGATGCGAGGAATTCCGCCATTAAGCTGACGCTGGGTAAAAATAAGGGCTTGCCCATCACCAGAGAACACAGGCCAAACATCTTTCAAATCGCCACTGCGAGAAAAACGTGTTTGGTCGCTCCCATCTACATTCATAATCCAGACTTGAATGGGACCATCGCGAGCGCTGATGAAAGTGATTTGGGAACCGTCCGGGGAGAAAGAGGGTTGTACGTTACGGAATCCCTGGCTGGCACGGTCGGTGAGTTGTTGGTCGGTGCCGTCCGCCAGGGTCAGGAGGTGGATTTGCGGGTAGCCAGATCGGACGGAGGTGTAAACGATCTGGGCACCATCAGGCGACCATTTCGGATCATAATTGCCAAGCGCGTCAAACGTGAGCTGTTCCAGATCAGTGCCATCAGGGTTGATCAACCAGAGATTGGCGCCGGGATAATCATCGCGTTCTTCGGTGCAGGGTGAAATAAAGATGATTTGATCATTAACAGACCAGTCTGGTTGGCAGGCGCCTTCGGGGATATTCGTTAGCTGGTGAAGGTCAGTTCCATCGGCGTTGATGATGAAGAGTTGCGGGTTGCCCGCGCCGTCAGAGGCAAAGACAAGTTGTCCGCTGCCGCCAAAGGGCGTCGGTCCAGGAAGCAAGGTGTTCGTAGCGGTGGCCGCAGGAGTCGCGGTAGAGGGGCGCGGGGTAACGGTGGGAGTAGGGAGAGGAAGGGTCGGCGTGGCTGTCGGCGCAAGCGAAGTAGGGGAGGCCACTGCCACTATTGGGGTTTCAACAGGTGCGGTGGCGGGAATTTCCGTGGGCGCGAGGGCCGTGTTATCTGCCGTAGGGCTGGGAACGGATGGCTGTACAAAAAAGGCGAGGGCATCGTTAAATTCTCGTGGATAGAGTAGATAAGCTGCGAGTGCGCTCCCCCCAACTAACAAGAAAATTAGCAATAACAAGGGTACACACCCAAGCGTTTTTTTCTTTTTGGGATCACTTTTTTGGGAGACTTCAAAAACCGGGTCAGAATCTGGGCGGGTGATGGGTTTGCTGACGGGAAGCGAAGGGCGTCCTAAATGGAATGAGGGTTTAATATCCGCTGGGCTAACCAATTGTGGAGGGGGAAGGCGAACGGATGGAATTTCGATTTGGGGGGCGAGCGGTTTAGATGCGGCTTCGGGGATGTTGAAGGTGAGAACGTCATCGAGTATGGCGGAAGGTGGGGGTGCGACTGTGAGGGGTTCCTGGCTTTGGCGTTTGCGGGAAACGCCGCGAGCATTTGTCAGAGCCTTTTGAAAGTCTTCAGCATTCTGGTAGCGTTCGTCGGGGTGAACGGAGAGGGCTTTTTCGATGACGTTCGATAGTTTGCGGGAGACTTTGGGATTGAGTTTCCGCACGGGGGTGAGCGTGACCTGATTCATCGCACGGGCCAGGCCATCTTCGGGAAGGGAGCCGGTGATGGCGGAGTAGAGGGTCGCGCCGAGGGAGTAGATGTCGGAGCGGGCGTCGGTGCGGGCGGTGCCGTATTGTTCAGGCGGGGAATAGCCGGGGGTCATGGCGCGTGCCCCGGTCATGGTGAGCTGACTGCCTTCGACGATTTTTGCCAGGCCAAAATCTACGAGAAAAACCTGTCCATTGGGGGCAATGCGGACGTTGCCGGGTTTGATATCGCGATGGAGAATGGTGGGAATGCGGGTGTGCAGGTAGGTGAGGGCTTCACAAATGGCCCGACCAATGGTGATGATCTCTTCTTCATCTAAGATGCCTACCCGATCCATCCGGTCGCGCAGGTCTTCGCCTTCGATGAAATCCATGACGAGGTATTGCCCGTCACCTTCTTCAAAGTGGTCGGTGACGCGGGTGAGGTTGGGGTGGCGGAGGCTGGCCAGGATGGTCGCTTCCATGCGGAACTGGCGGGCATATTCTTCCGTGGTGAAGAGATTTTCTTTGACGGCAACTAACACCCCCAGATTTTCGTCGCGCACTTTGTATACTGCCCCCATGCCACCTTCTCCAAGAATTTCCAGGATACGGTAACGATTTCGGAGGAGGGAATCCTTTTGGAGTGTCATGGAAGCTATTCTAACAAATATCTAGGGAATCGAGATAAACGATTTGGGGGAATTGAAAAGAAAACCGGCCAGGAAATTCCCTGGCCGGTTTTCTTGGCCTTAACCTGTTTAGAGGCGGGTGACAACGCCACAATATTCACAGGTGATTTCAACTTGCCCACGGAGGACAGGAGCAGTGAAGGTGGCGGCACAATTGGGGCAACTGGTAGGGGCGTTTTGGACCCGGGCGAGTTCGGCCTCGTCAATTTTGATGGCGCGGTCACTGGCGTAGTCTCCCTTGCGGGCGCGGCCTACCATTTTGATCCAATCGTCGGCGACAGGGGCGGCCAATTCAAAACGGGTTTCGGCGTAGGGCGCGTTCCCGTCGAAAGTGAAGACGAGGATTTCTTGGGGTTCTTCGGTTTCGGTTGCTTCGGTTGTTTCTTTGCGGATACCCGTTACGCTTTGGAGAGGAATGTCCACTTTTAGCTCATAATCGCCCACGCGATCTTCCCAGAGCAAACGTTGGTCGGTGACAAACAGAACGCCGTTTTCCGGTTCGATGCCGCCTGTCCAGAGCGCTTCAGTGGCGGCGACGCCGCTTTCGGTTGCCAAAAGCTGGAAGGACGCGGTGGCGAGTGCATCAATCATCCACCCGACCCAGGCAAAGTGTGCAGCCAGTCCTTCTACTTCGTCAGCATATTCGTCAAACTGGGTGAGGACGGTGTTTTCGGCGGCGAGGGCGGTGGCTTCGGCGGATGCGATGGCGGATTTGAGTTGCATGTACACCGGGCGGGCGGCGGTCAGATTGGCTGACATGCCTGCAAGTTTGGACATTTGGGCATTTAGCGCCTGGGATTGTTGGGCAAGCAGACCTGCCTGGGAGTTGAGGGTGGTTTCGGCATTGGTCTTGACCCGATCCCATTGCGAGACGAGCACGGCAATTTCCCCTTCCAGGTCTTTTTCGATAGCGTAGCCGCGGGCGCGGAGGTCGGCAAGGTCGCGCTCCAATGAGCGGACATCGTTTTCCAGACCTTCGAGTGCACCGCGGGCGTTTTGAAGCATCAGTTCATCTTGCAATTCGTTGAGTTCAGTTTGGGCGGCGGCGATGTCCGCGTGGGAAAGATCGCCAGTGAGGTCTTTGAAAGAGAGGGCTGAACCCGAAGAGCGTTCGTCTTCGATGCGTCCGGTGCGAACCCGCTCGATCAGGGCGGCCCATCCTTTGGAGTCCTGCCCGTCGAGGTGCAGGGCAACTTCTCCAGCCTTCGGGAATTTGACTTCCAAAAAGTCCTGATGCCCGAACAGCCCTTTGTTGACTGCTTTGACCTCGCGCAAATCGGCAACGGGTTCGTCAATCAACACTTCCTGAACGAGTTCAGATGATGTCGTAATAAATAAGACTTTTTTCGTGGCGACTTTTTCTTTGCGTTCAAAAATCAGGCGTTTGGAGGTCAGATAGAGAATCCCCTCTGGGTCGTTGTCGCCGACTTGATCCCAACGGGTTTTGACCGCCATCACGAGGTTTTCCCCTGCCGCGGTTTGGAAGCGGGCTTCGGCCAATTGGTTTAAAGCCCAGTGGATGGTCGAAAGTTTGCTGTTGAGTTGAGACGTTTTGCTTTGAATATCGCTGTATTGGCTACGGATATTAGAGCGGATATTGCCCACATCGCGCAGGAGGCCGGATACGTTCGATTCGGTGATACGGAGTTGGGCAGCGGCCATCGTTGGGTTGCTGAGTCGGGCGTTGAGCTGGCTAACCTGCCCATTCAGCGGAGACAGACGGGGTTGGAAGGCGGCTTCCTGATGATCTGCTTCTGTGACGGTGGTTTGGTAAACCTGTTCCCAACGCTCCAGAATTACTAAGGCGAGATCATCGAGGTCTTTTTGGTACACAAACCCTTTATCGCGCGCACTTTCCAGTAAATCAACCGCATGGGTGACATCTTTATCCAAGCGGTTCAATTCTTCGATCAGATCGTCAAAGGAGCTTTGGGATTGCAAACTGCTGAGCGAATTTTGCAGGGAGGAGACAGAACTGGCAATTTGTGGGTGTGCGGAGGCGGTATTTAAGGTAAACGTTGCCGCGGTGATGGCGACTGCTGCGGCTCCGACAGCGACTGCCCCCCCTGCAATGGGGGCACGTGGGGGAATGGTGCGCCCGGCAGAACGTTGCACCGGGGCGGGTGGGCCAGCTTTGGAAATTGATTTTGGGGCCGGGCCGGGTGGGGTGGGCGGGCGGGCAGGAGCTGTGTGGCCGCCCGCGATGGGCCGCGGGGCGGGCATCGGGCGAGCTGCGGGCCGTGCGGCAGCTTGTGCGGCGGAGTGTGCAGGGGGTACAGGCCGGGCCACTGGGGCCGCGGGGCGAACCGGCGTGGGAACGGGGCGGGCGGGCATGACAGTTCGGGGCGGGGCCGCCGGGCGGACAGCCGGGCGGACACGGTCCGCTTGATTTTGCTGTTGCAGTTGTCCCTGGCGACGTAAGGCAGCCTGGTTTTGCATGGTAGTGTTGTTGGCGCGTTGGATTTGTCCACCCATTTGGGGGCGGGGTGCGGGTGGGGTTGGGCGTGCGGCGGGTGCGGGGCGGGCCGCGGGGGCCGGAGCGGGACGATGGAGATTGGATTTAATATTGGACACGTGATTCTCCTAAAGGGATCATTCAGATTTTTCAAAAAAAGAAGCGTGGGGGATGAGCATCCCCCACGCTTCTTTTTTGAGTATGCGTGAGTGGTTTATATATCGAGGTTTCGCACTTCGTGGGCGTGAGTGGTAATAAACCGGCGGCGAGGGGCCACTTCGGAACCCATGAGCATGTCAAAGGTGCGGTCGGCTTCGGCGGCGTCTTCGATGGAGACTTGCAGGAGCGTGCGGGTCGAGGGGTCCATAGTGGTTTCCCAGAGCTGGTCTGGGTTCATTTCGCCCAACCCTTTGTAGCGCTGGAGACCGATAGGGGAACCGTTGCCCAGGGTTTTGATTAAATCGTCTTTTTGGGCCTCGGTATAGGCGTATTGTACTTTTTTCCTTTGTTCTACCCGGTAGAGGGGCGGCTGGGCAATGAAGAGGTGGCCTTCTTCGATGAGGGGTTGCATATAGCGGAAGAAGAAGGTTAAGAGCAGGGTACGGATGTGACTACCGTCCACGTCGGCGTCGGTCATGATGATGCACTTGCCATAGCGCAAGCCGGTCAGGTCGAAACTTTCGCTGATGCCGGTGCCGAGGGCGGAAATCAGGGCTTTGACTTCTTTGTTGGAGAGAATTTTGTCCAGCCCGGCGCGTTCGGTGTTGAGAATTTTCCCACGGAGGGGGAGGATGGCCTGGAAGTGGCGATCCCGGCCTTGCTTGGCACTGCCGCCTGCGCTGTCACCCTCGACGATGTAGAGTTCGGAGCGGTCGGTTTCACGCTCGGAGCAGTCGGCGAGTTTGCCGGGCAGGGTCATGCTTTCGAGGGCGGATTTGCGGAAGACGAGATCGCGGGCTTTGCGGGCGGCGTCGCGGGCGCGGGCAGAGGTTTGGCATTTTTGGATGATGGCTTTGGCTGCCGCGGGGTTTTCTTCCAGGAAAGTGCTGACGGCTTCACTGACCACTTGCTGAACATAGGTTTGTACTTCCGGGTTCATCAGTTTGACTTTCGTTTGGCTTTCAAACTGAGGTTCGGGAAGTTTGACGCTGACAATAGCGGTCAAGCCTTCTTTGGTATCGTCTCCGGTGAAGTTCGGCTCGTTGTCTTTGATAAACTTGTTTTTGCGAGCGTAGTCGTTAATGGTGCGGGTAACGGCTGTTCGTAACCCGGTCAGGTGCGTGCCGCCGTCAATGGTGTTGATGGTATTGGCGAAGGCGTAAAGGGATTCGGCGTAAGCATCGGTGAACTGAATGGCGGCTTCAATGCCTACTTTGTCTATTTCTTTTTCGACGTAGATGGTTTTGTGCAAACCTTTGCGGTTTTTGTTGAGGTAGCGGACGAACGAAGTCACACCGCCTTCAAAATAAAAGGTCATTTCTTTGTCGGCGCGTTCGTCTACCACGCGTAGGGTAACGCCTTTGGTGACAAAGGCCATTTCGCGGAACCGTTGAATGAGGGTTTCAAAACGGTAATCCAGGTCATTTTCTTTAAAGATAAGGGGATCAAACTTGAACGATTGGCTTGTACCGGTTTGGCCATTGGGGGCCACGCCGATTTCAGTGACAGGCATGACCGGGTAGCCACGCTCATAGCGTTGGCGATAGATTTTTCCATCTCGATAGACTTTGGCTTCAAGCCACTCGGAAAGGGCGTTAACAGCAGAAACGCCCACGCCGTGTAACCCGCCCGAAACCTTGTACCCACCCCCGCCAAATTTGCCCCCCGCGTGGAGGATGGTCATCACAACCTCGAGGGCGGGTTTCCCTGTTTGGGGGTGAACATCCACAGGAATCCCGCGCCCGTTATCGAGCACAGTCACACTGCTATCCGCGTGAATAGTTACCTCGATCCGGTTACAAACCCCGGCGAGGGCTTCGTCAATTGAGTTGTCAACTACTTCATATACCAAATGGTGGAGCGCTTTGATATCTGTACCGCCGACATACATCCCCGGACGACGGCGAACGGCTTCCAAGCCTTCAAGTACTTGAATATCTTGCGCACTATAACTTGTGTTGGGTGCAACCACTGCTTTGGCCTCCGATACGGAATTTTTGGATTTTTATGTGCTTCGCACACGATCTCTGCCTGAAATCCCGATGAAATTTAGATGTCTTTAAATGTGAATTTACGAACGTTTGAACGGTTTATTTTACCATACCCCGCTCTTTTCGGTTTGTGTTGGCTTTAAGGTCTTAGGGCAATCGCATATGAAATATGAGAGAATGAGTGGGCACGTCATGGAGGCGTGCCCACATGAGCCAGAAACCGACGGCGAGTCTCGAAAAGCATTTTAGCAGCCTGACTGACCCCCGCACAGGGAATGCCAAGCAACATCTCTTTCTTGAAATCATACTTCTCGCCATTTGTGCGGTGATTTGTGGTGCGAACAGTTGGACAGACATTGAATTATTTGGCAAGAAAAAGCACAAATGGTTGAAAAGCTTTTTGCGCTTACCCAAAGGTATTCCCTCGCATGACACGTTTGGCCGTGTTTTTGCTCATCTCAACCCGGAAGAGTTCCAAACATGCTTTATCGAATGGGTCAAAGCGTTGGTAGTGCTGACCGAGGGGCAAGTCATCGCCGTCGATGGGAAACAATTACGGGGTTCGCATGACCAAGCCAGTGGAAAAAAAGCTCTCTATATGGTGAGCGCTTGGGCAACAGCAAACCATCTCGTGTTGGGACAAACCAAAGTAGCCGAAAAATCCAATGAAATCACAGCGATTCCCGAATTGCTAAAATCTCTGGCCTTGACGGGGTGTATTGTGACCGTCGATGCCCTCGGCACGCAAACCGAGATTGCCCAAACGGTGATTGACGGGGGTGGCGACTACATTCTAGCTGTGAAAGGCAACCAAGGGCACCTTTTTGAAGATCTACAATACTTGTTTGAAGTGGATGCTCAACACCACTTCAAGGATGTACCGCACACCTATGCGAAAACCGTCAACAAAGGCCATGGGCGTCTGGAGATTCGCGAGTGTTGGGTCATTACCGACAAAGAATATCTGACTTTTTTGCGCGGACACAAAAATTGGGCTGGGCTGCGGGCACTTATTCGCATCGTTTCTGAACGGCGTGTAGGGGGGCAAGTCGAAATCCAAACGCGGTATTTCATTTCTAGTTTGGCACTCAAAGCCAAAGCGATGCTGAAGGCCAAGCGTAGTCACTGGCAAATCGAAAATCAGGTGCATTGGGTTTTGGATGTAGCCTTTCAAGAAGACGCCAGCCGCGTCCGCAAAGGATACAGCCCGGAAAATTTGGCAATCCTGCGCCACATGGCGCTAAATATGCTCCGAAAAGAAAAAACGGCGCACGGTGGCATCCAGGCCAAACGACTTCAAGCCGCTTGGGACCACAATTACTTACTTACCATCCTCAGAAGTTGAAATGCGATTGCCCTATTTAAGGTCTCTTAGTCTGAGACCGGTAAAACCCCAGCGGTTGGCCCTCGATTCTTTTTTTAGGCAAAACAGTAAGGGTAAAGAACCCTTAAGGGCATGTTTACCATAATTTTCACACCAAATCTTGTGCAGAATGTCAATTGTGAAGTTATTTTCACAATTGACAATTGCTTGACCATCCTCCTATCTTTCAGTAAAATCTTACCAATAGTACCAACGGCGCACTCTTGGCGGATTGAACCCTCAAAAGGCCAATTGTGCGTTTATTTTACATAGCCCATGTAAAGGAGGTAGTACTGCCTAAATTCACCCCCCTTTTGTCCATCCTGTTTTTACCCCTCAATGTATATTTCAAATCTATCTAGGAGAAACCTATTATGAACAAGCGACTTTTCGCGATTTTGTCTGTCCTGATTTTGGCGGCTTTTGCCCTCGGGGCATGTCAGCCAGCTGCTGCCCCCTTTGAATGTACCGATGCTATTGGCTGTGTAGATATTGCCCCTGGCGAACCGGTTCATATCGCCTACATGCTTACCGTAACAGGCGCGACTGCCCCTCTTGGTGAAGACTCCAAAGGTGCTGTTGAGATTGCCATTAGTGATCGTGGTGGTGAATTGCTTGGCCACAAAATTGAGTTTACCGGTGAAGACTCCGGCTGTTCTGCGGAAGGCGGCCAGACTGCTGCTGCGAAAGTAACCTCCGATCCTACCGTTCTCGGTATTATCGGCACGAACTGCTCCGGTGCGGCGTTTGCTGCGCTCCCTGCTGTTAGCGCGGCTGGGATGCTGATGATCTCTTCCTCCAACACGAACCCTGGTTTGACCGACCCGACTCAGGGTTGGGAACCTGGCTACTACCGCACCGCCCACAACGACAAATTCCAGGGCAAAATCGCCGCTGAATTTGCTTACAATGAACTAGGCGCTCGTACCGCCGCGACCATTCACGATGGTAGCCCCTATGCTCAAGCTCTCCAGCAGGTTTTTGCTGATACCTTCAAAGAACTTGGCGGAACCATTACCTACCAGGGCGCAGTCAATGTTGGTGACACCGATATGCGGACCGTGCTGACTACTGTTGCCGCGGACTCCCCCAATGTCCTTTACTTCCCCATCTTTGAACCGGAAGGCCCCTTCATCGTGGCGCAGTCTTCTGAAATCGCCGGTTTGGAAAACACCCAACTCATGGGTGCGGATGGTTTGTTCGCTGATACCTTCCCCGAAAATGCTGGCCCGAACGTTGTCGGTATGTACCTCTCCGGCCCCTACGTTGCTGGCGATAAATATGATGCGTTCCTAAAGAAATGGGCTGACCAAATCGGTGGCGTTCCCCCGAGTGGGTTCCATGCATTCGCATATGATGCCTCCAATATTCTTCTGGATGCTATCGCCGCGGTTGCCGTCCAGGATGCCGATGGCACTCTGCACATTGGTCGCCAGGCCCTGCGCGATTACATCACTAATGTAAAAGATTTCGCTGGTTTGACTGGCACGCTTTCCTGCGGTGACAAAGACGGAAACAAAGGCGACTGCGCTACCGGGCAAGCGTTAGGTGTGTTCAAAATCACCGAAGCCGAATTGAATGGCAATTGGCCTCCCACCGTAACCTGGACCCCCTAACTTTTAACATGTTTGACGTTCGCGTGTTTGAACCATAACGTGTTCATTAATTGGATGAGCCAGAGAAGGGAACTTCTCTGGCTCATCCGTGTTATATAATGGAAATCTAGGCTGCAAGGAGAACCACTATATGCTCAAAGAAAAACTCGAACGCTTATCCTGGGTGGACGTATTTTTGCGTCTTTTTCAAGTATTCATTCTTATTCTTATTGTTGTTGGAATCTATAATACCTGGCAGACGGGACGATACACTTCTGAACAATGGGCAACCCTGTTTTTTGCTGGGTTAGCCCAAGGAAGTGTATATGCTTTGATTGCTTTGGGATATACCCTGGTTTATGGGATCTTGCTCATGATCAACTTTGCTCATGGGGAGGTCTTTATGGCTGGAGCTTTCTCTGCAGTATTTTTAGCGGACTACTTTGGCACAAATGGGATGCTAGTCAACCATCCAGTGATTTCTATCCTGTTGTTAGTGGTGCTCGCAGCGGGTGTTTCTATGGGGGTGGCCATGCTTCTGGAACGCATTGCTTATCGTCCCTTACGTGGGGCACCCCGTTTGGTTCCGTTGATTACGGCGATTGGTGCCTCTTTTACTTTGCAATATACCTTCCGCGGGTTTTATGGCTCAGAATTCCGGGCGTATCCTGAAGTGACAGTTCTGACACAGAATTTTGCGAATATTTTTGGGTTTAAGGTGCCCTTGGTTCAAATTGTTGTCATCCTCTCAGCCTTGTTTTTAATGGGGGGGTTATATTTATTTGTCGAACGGACAAAGATGGGGAAGGCGATGCGAGCTGTTTCCGAAGATAAAGATGTCGCTCGCTTGATGGGCATTGATATTGATAAGATCATCGTGACAACCTTTGCCGTTGGTGGTGCCCTGGCCGGGGCGGCAGGGGTGCTTAACGGTTTATTCCGCCCACAAGGGGTATATTTCTTTATGGGCTTTTTTCCTGGCCTGAAGGCGTTCACGGCAGCGGTGTTAGGCGGTATCGGGAATGTGCCGGGAGCGATGTTCGGAGGCCTTTTCCTAGGGGTATTTGAATCCCTCGGCCCCAACCTAATCCTCGAAGGGTTGGGGATTCCCGCAGCTAACCAGCTCAAGGATGTGTTTGCTTTCACCATGCTCGTCTTAATCCTGATTTTCCGTCCGCAAGGGATCTTCGGCGAGAAACTGGCCGAAAAGAAGGCTTAGGAGGAACTCATGCAAGAAGAAGAAAGTACACTCAATTGGAAAATGGTGCTTCAATACGGGTTGTTGGGTGGTCTGGTTACCCTGTATTTGAGTGCGGTAGGGATGGTTGAAGTTTTTGCGACCCGTAACCTGATTGGTACCCTCATTTCGATGGGGGATATCATGATTTTTATGGGAGCTTTTGGGGCGGGGTTGGTTACCCGGAAAAAATTTCCCATTGCCGCTCGTGGAACGAGTTTGTTGGCTGGCGCAGTGTCGGGCGCAGTTTCTAGCCTGCCTCTTATTTTGATCATTTTCATCGCACAGTTTATTGCGTTGCGTAATGTCTTTGTCAATATTACCCCAGGTTTGATTTCAGAACTTACCTTTAATGCTGGTAACCTAATCGTAGGCAACCTCCTTTTGCTGGTGGTTAGTGCCGTGCTGGGAGTAATCGGTACCGGTTTGGATTTGCTCCCGGAACGCTTACGCCGGGCGATCACCAATGGCGCAATTTGGACGTTGACTTTAGGTCTGTTTTCCGAAAACGTAGGGCAAATTATCACTAGTACTTTTTCCTTCATCTTGGGAGACCGCACAGGCATCGGTGTGGCGCGTTCCATCAACCAGATAATATTCCAGAGTAAATCGCTCACTATTCTGGCAACGGTTGTGGTTTTCTCCCTCATCTTCGTGTTGACGTATACCCAGGCGGGCAACAAAACCCGAACGCGTTTTTCACAACTTTCCCCCACTACCCAAAAGAATACGCGCCGTGCTGGGTTAGTTTTTCTAGGCTTGATCATCCTACTGCTTCCTCAGTTGATTGGTACTTTCTTGAGCCAGGTTATTTTTCTGGTTGGAATGTTTACGATTATGGGATTGGGGCTCAATATTGTGGTCGGGTTTGCAGGCTTGCTTGATTTGGGGTATGTTGCATTTTTTGCCTTTGGTGCATACACAATGGCCCTTCTCACCACACAAGACCCCAATCTGGCTATTGGTGGCGGTCATTTCAACTTCTTTACTGCCCTGCCGATCGCGGTAGTGATTGGTGTTTTGTTTGGTACTGTACTTGGGTTCCCGGTACTTCGGCTACGAGGTGATTACCTCGCCATCGTAACCTTGGGATTTGGCGAAATCATCCGTGTACTGGCGTTGTCCGACTGGTTCAAGCCATTTCAAGGGGGGGCACAAGGCGTGTTGAAAATTCCCTCTCCTGCAATTGGCTCTTTAGTATTAAACGGGCCTGAATTGATGTATTACCCAGTCTTGATCGGAGCTATCCTTGCCGCGTTTGTTTCCATGCGCCTCCGTACCTCTCGCTTGGGCCGTCAGTGGATGGCGATGCGTGAAGACGAGGATGTTGCTGAAGCGATGGGGATTCACCTCATTCAAACCAAACTGTTGGCCTTTTCGATTGGGGCAGGGTTCTCGGCACTGGCCGGAGCGCTGTTTGCAGTGCGGTTAGGAACCATCTTTCCTCATAGTTTTGGGTTGTTATATTCCATCAATGCCCTGGCCCTCATCATCGTCGGTGGGATGGGGAGTATCCCTGGTGTACTGGTCGGTGCGTTTATCCTGGTTGGGATGCCTGAATTACTCCGCGAATTCGCCGAATACCGTCTGCTGATGTACGGCATCCTGCTTATCATCATGATGCTTGTTAAGCCTGAGGGGTTCTTGCCCGAAGAAGTCCGCCGGCGCGAACTCCACGTTGAAGAAGAACTCGCTACAGCAGATTGATCAGGAGAAAACTTATGGCCCCCCTTCTTACTGCAAAAAATGTTACCAAACGCTTTGGCGGCCTCGTTGCTGTCAATGATCTGAGCCTTGAAATCGAAGAAAAAGCCATTTACAGTGTTATCGGTCCCAATGGCGCAGGAAAAACTACTTTCTTCAACTGTATTACAGGCTTTTATACCCCCACCTCGGGTGAAATTCACTTCAATGGGCACGCTATTCAAGGTTTTACCCCCGATTTGATCACCCAATCCGGTATTGCCCGCACGTTTCAAAATATCCGCTTGTTTGCCAACATGACCGCTATTGAAAACGTGCTGGTCGGTCAGCACCCCCGGCTCAAAGTTTTTTGGGCTGAAGCAATCTTCAAGACCAAACGCTATCGGGATGAAGAAAAACAGGCGGAAGACGAGGCGAGGGAACTTCTCCGCTTTGTCGGCCTGGGGGGGATGGGTGATCAACTCGCCCGGAACCTCCCCTATGGCGCTCAACGGCGCCTGGAAATCGCCCGTGCCCTTGCCAGCAAACCCAAACTTCTGTTGCTTGATGAACCGACTGCGGGGATGAACCCGCATGAATCAGCAGAAATGACTGCATTTTTCCGCAGTTTGCGCGATGAATTGGGCATCACTCTCCTACTTATTGAACATGATATGCGCGTGGTTATGGATATTAGCGAAGGCATCACCGTTATGGACTTTGGACAGAAAATCGCTGAGGGATCTCCTCTCGACATCCAACGAAACCCGCGTGTCATCGAAGCATATTTAGGACGTGGCGCGGCATCCGGACTGGAAAATTCCAACGGACATACCCAACACGCGTAGGAGCACACCCATGGCACTGCTTGAAGTCAACGAAATCCACACTTATTACGGCAATATCCACGCACTTAAGGGCGTCTCTCTTACGGTTGAGGAAGGCGAAATTGTTACCTTGATCGGTTCAAATGGGGCGGGCAAAACCACTACCCTCCGTACCATCAGTGGCTTGCTCAAACCCCGCAAAGGAAATGTCGTGCTCGCAGGCGATGACATTACCAAATATCCCGCTCACGAAATGGTTTATAAAGGCATTGCAATGGTGCCTGAGGGACGGGGTATCTTTTCCAAAATGTCTGTGCGGGAAAACCTCGAACTGGGTGCCTATCACCGAAATGACAATGCGGGTATCCAAAAAGACCTGGATTGGGTCTATGGGTTGCTCCCGCGCTTGCATGAACGACGGAATCAGGTCGCTGGAACCCTCTCCGGGGGGGAACAGCAAATGCTCGCAACCGCCCGCGCCCTCATGTCCCGCCCGCGCATTCTGCTGATGGACGAACCCTCGATGGGGTTGGCTCCCATCCTCGTCGAGAGTATCTTCGATACCGTCGAAAAGGTCAATAAAGAAGGCACTACGATCCTGCTTGTCGAACAAAATGCCCTCATGGCCCTTTCCATTGCCCACCGGGGTTACGTACTCCAAACCGGGCAAATCGTCCTCACTGATACAGGCGCAAACCTGCGAAAGAACGAAATGGTGCAGAAAGCATATCTAGGAATTGAGTAATCCTTATTCCCCCCTACAGGTTGAAAGCTGTGCGTTACAATCATGCATAGCTTTCAACCTGTATTTTATTAACCGCCAAGTCTATGCTTATTCTCAATGCTTCTGCTATTCGTCAGGCCCTACCTATGCGGGAAACTATCGAGGCAATGAAAGCAGCTTATGCGACCCTTTCTGCTGGGCGCGCGGATATTCCGCTTCGCACCAGCCTGTCCATCCCCTCGCAAGAAGCCACTGCGCTTTTTATGCCTGCGTATGTCCCTGGCGAGGAAGGGGATGCGTTAACCCTGAAAATCGTCACCCTCTTTCCGCATAATGTCCCCGCGGGATTGCCGTTTATCCACGCCGCCGTCCTCGTGATGGATGCCTCCACCGGGCAAATGCTCGCCCTGCTCGAAGGGGGCACGCTGACCGCGATCCGCACCGGGGCCGCGGGGGGCGCTGCTGCCGATCTGCTCGCCCGCCCGGACAGTCATACCGTAGCCCTGTTTGGCGCTGGGGTTCAGGCCCGTACCCAGCTCGAAGCGGTGTGCGCCGTCCGTCCTATCGAAAAAGTGTGGATTCATGGCCTCAGCATGGAACAAATCGAAACCTTTATTGCTGATATGACCACCCGTGTCCGCGCCACCTTGCTACCCGCAGAATCTCCTCGCCAGGCGCTTGCCGAAGCAGACATCATCTGTGCCGCCACCACAACGACGACCCCGCTTTTTGATGATGCCGATCTCCGTCCGGGGACGCATGTGACTGGGGTTGGGTCGTACACCCCCGCGATGATCGAGATCCCCCCCGCGACCGTGGCCCGTGCCCGCGTGGTTGTGGATTCCCGATCCGCGTGCCAGGCCGAGGCCGGAGAAATTATCCGCGCTACCGAACAAGGATTATTCGATTGGCAAAACGCCGCCGAATTGGGCGAGATTGTTCTCGGACAACAAGAAGGCCGTACTTCACTAGAGCAGATTACATTCTTCAAGTCGGTAGGTGTGGCCGTGCAAGATGCCGCGGCGGCGAAACTGGCTTTATTGACGGCGAAAAAATTAGGGTTAGGCCAGAAAGTCGCGTGGTGAGGATGATGCCATGAGGAAAATTATTTGTGGAAAAAATCGAGAAAAGAGAGCGTATCTATATCCGTACCCGCATCTCTTAATATTTTACGGAGATGCGCGCGTCGTTCATTCCCCTGGTTAACGAGGTGGGTGAGGATTTCCCAAACATATTCATTACGCCCAGGTGCTTTCAAATTACAAGCATCTTCCGTCAGATGTGCAACATATTCACGGACTAAAAATTGGGTTTCTTTCCAGGCTAAAAAGCTCGCCTCTGTTGATAAATCTTCCATACTTTCTGCCTGTGTTTCATCCTTTCCTTTAAGGTGGGCAAGCCAATTTCTTTCCTCCGCAATTTGTGAGTTCCAAATGGAGAAGATTTCGTGACTTCGGTTCGAAGCCTCATGATGTAATTGGCATTGTTTTATGCCTTCGATGAGCAAGGTGAAGGATGCATAATGATAGTGGACGATATCGCGAAGAAAGACAGAATTAACAGCTCGCGGCATGAGCTGATTTGTAGCTGGCACCCGAGGCAAAAAGATCTGACGATACCTCCGTTGTACCTTATCAGTTAATTTTTGGCCGGATCTTTCTTTTGCTGTATTTTGTAACGGAAATTTGCAGGGAGGTATTTCTTTACCTAAAAAAGGACATAATTTTTCCCACCCATCTCCTTCGGTGAAATCCATGACAAGCAAATCTTGCGGGCGATCTTTAAAATATTCCAGTACTTCTTGATTGTGAGCTTTGTAACGCTGAAGGTAAGCTTTTTCATTTCCAAAGGCTCTCCCGTGTCCATAAATCCAGGCATGGAGGGGAATATAGTGATATTTAAAATGCGCTACAACGCTCTTGATCCATTCGTGGGTAGGTCGGCGCGTTAAGATAAATTTGCTATTTGGGAAGAGGATATCAAGTTCTTTGAACAATACAGGCCAGGGCATATCCTGAGCCGCATCGTATCGTGTCGCATATTCGTAAGCGAGCGTATGTACTTTCTCGCTAATTTGAGGGTCATGCGTGCCAAAATATCCGGTTACATTAAAGCCTAGAATATATAAAGCTACGGCGAGAGAGGTAGTCCCAGTTTTGTGAAAGCCAATCCCAAATACTTTATTGATAGGTGTGTTCAGCATATTTTCTTGTTGGGGATTATTTTCGCTTTATAAGGTTGGGTAATCTTGCAGGTCTCATCCTGCCGATTCACAACGTTTTATCGAAAGAATATAACATCTTAGAATAAAGGAACTGTCAAAGAGAATCCCTTATCACTGAGAAGTTATGCGTCAATTATACATCTCCGAAAAAAAATATTGCCCAAATTATAAAAAACTATACCTCCTTATTTGTAGTCGCAGGGGTACATAGGTTCTATGGGAAGAGTATAATGAAGGCTTCCGGTCATCTGACCTAACAGGCATAGGGCAATTGACCCTTGAGCAAAACTAGCTGTTCAGGCATCCTTGCCACCTGTATTTAGGAAGTCCTTCTTCACCATATCAGGGTCAAATTTATACCCTACAAACCATCCTCATCCTGGATGAGGAGCATCGGAGAGTAAAAAATATATGTCACAAATCGGTTCCCCCTCCTCCCCCCTCCGTGTCGCCATCATTGGCTCCGGCCCCTCCGCTTTTTATGCCGCCGACAGCTTGCTTAAACGCGCTAATCTGGCCGTTGAAGTAGATATGTATGACCGCTTGCCGACCCCGTTTGGTCTGGTACGCGGCGGTGTTGCCCCCGATCATCAAAAGATCAAATCCGTTACGAAAGCTTATGACCGCACTGCTGCTGACCCCCACTTCCGTTTTTACGGGAATGTAGAATACGGGACGGACATCAAACTTGAAGACCTGAAACGACACTATCATCAGGTTCTTTTCGCCACTGGTGCACAGACGGATCGGATGATGGACATTCCCGGCGAAGATCTTGAAGGTAGTCATCCTGCAACCGAATTTGTTGCCTGGTACAACGGTCACCCCGATTTTTGCCACCTAAAATTCGATCTGAGCCAGGAACGAGTTGCTGTTGTGGGGATTGGTAACGTCGCAATGGATGTTGCTCGCATTCTCTGTCGTACCCCGGAAGAGTTGATGCAAACCGATATTGCTGATTACGCTCTGGAAGCTCTGCGCAATAGCAAGGTAAAAGAAGTTTACGTGTTTGGCCGGCGTGGCCCGGCTCAAGCTGCCTTCACGAACCCAGAAATCCGCGAGATGGGTCACCTCGAAGATTGTGATGTGTGGGTCCCCCCTGCCGAGGCCGAACTTGACTCCCTCAGCCGGGAAGATCTCGTGAAAAGCCCAGACCGCTCTGTCCAAACCAACGTGGAAATTTTGCAGGAATATGCTCAACATGAATGGACGGGTAAATCGCGTCGGATGACCTTCCGTTTCTTAGTTTCCCCGGTGGAATTAGGCGGCACAGATGGACATGTTACTTCGATGAAAATCGTAAAAAACAAATTGTCTCGGGCCGATAACGGCAGTTTACGCCCCAAAGCTACTGACGCGTACGAAGAACTCCCGGTAGGGTTGGTGTTCCGCTCCATTGGCTACCGCGGTGTCCCTCTCCCCGACATCCCCTTCCACGAGCGCTGGGGCGTGATCCCCAACCAGTTGGGTCGGGTGACAGATACCCAGACGAACGAACCCGTCGTCGGGTTGTACACCGCAGGCTGGATCAAACGCGGCCCGAGCGGTGTTATTGGCACGAACAAGCCCGACGCGGTCGAAACCGTAGACTCGATGTTAGCAGATATGGCTGAAGAGAAAACCTTCGCCCCCTCCAACCCTGGCGTGGAAGAAGCCCAGGCTCTTATCGCTTCCCGCCAACCGCGTTACGTTACCTATCAGGACTGGCTCAAACTTGATCAAATGGAATTGGCCCGTGGCAAGGAGGCTGGACGTCCACGCGTAAAGTTTACTAACGTTGAAGAAATGTTGAAGGCGTTGGGGAAATAATCCTATAAAATCATCTTATGAATCGGGTTTTTTCTCGATAATCGGCAAATATTTCGCCTTTTTGAAAGAAAAGACCCGGTTTTTCTTTTTAAATTTATAATTTTTGGGTAAAGGAATATTTTAGCGGAGAAAGTTTATATGATTTTTTCGTATTTCTGGGGAAAACTTTTTATTTCTTTTAGTGAATGAAAAATCTTATCATCCATATCGAAAAACGTTAACCAAAACATTAACTCTCTTACCCTTTACATCTTTGACGATAAAAATATAATATTCCATCAATAGATTGTCAGGCAAAATGTGCAATCTTCAAATCGCATAACAAGTCAGGTGACTTTTACTTCGGTCAAACTACCGGTAGGGGTCACCTGAAATTGTTAAGCCGTTTGGACTACTGACCAAGAGCGAAGCTATCCAATAAACCCCTTCGCCGACGCTAAAGTCTGTCCCCCGGGCAGGCTTTTTTGTTTGTCTATTGTCCGGCGTTTGTCCGGCATCATTTCTTTTTTGAGGTAATTCAATGCTTCCTGGCCCCCATTCCTATCTCTCCCCCAAGTTGGAAGTCCGTGCTTGGCATGACGAAGATCATGCCCGGCACGGACAACACGGCGTGTTTGCCGTAGAACCGGTTAAAGCCGGTGAGTTGATCTCTGTGTGGAGTGGCATTATCGTCAATGCCGAACAACTCTCGCAGCTTCCCGTCGAGATGCGTCGCCATACCGTGCAGGTTGAAGACCACCTGTTTTACGCGTCGCTCCTCCCCGATGAACCTGCGGACTACATCAATCATTCGTGCAATCCGAATGCGGGACTGGTCGGACAGTTAACCCTGGTGGCCCTGCGCGACATCAAACCCGGTGAAGAAATAGGTTTTGATTATGGCACTGCCGACAGCATGCCCTATGATGAATTTGATTGCGAATGCGGCGCATACAATTGCCGCGGGCGCGTAACGGCCAACGACTGGCGCAAACCCGAACTCTGGCAACGCTACAAAGGGCACTTCATGCCCTATCTCCAGCGAAAAATAGATCGTCTGCAAGCGCAAGAAAAAGCCGCTCGCAAAGCCACCCGCCTGGCAATGCGGATGGGACCGCAGGCATAAGTTTCGGCAAAACAAAAATCGAATAACTATGAAGCCCCGGCCATTCTTGACCGGGGCTTTTGTTTAACTAAAGCGCTAAAAAATCCCGTCCCCGTGTTAAAATCCCCCCATGATTCCCCGCACCCTCACCCTCTCTGGCTTCCTCTCCTACCGTGCCCCCATTACCATAGATTTCACCACCTTTGACCTCGCCTGCATCGCCGGAGCCAACGGCGCGGGAAAATCCAGCCTCCTCGACGCGATCACTTGGGTGATCTTTGGCCGCGCCCGCAAAACCGACGACACCCTCCTCAATACCCACCCCGAAGTCAAAGCCGCCCAAGTCACTCTCGAATTTGAATACGAAACCAACCTCTACCGCATCCAACGCACAAATCCCCGTGGGAAAACCTCTGTTCTCGAATTCCAAATCGCACAGATGGTTGATCAGTTATCAGTTCCTGGTGTGTCAGGGAACCGATCAATCGATCAACCCCTAAACTGGAAACCACTAACCGAACGCTCCCTCCGCGAAACCCAACGCCGCATCGAAGAAACCCTCCGCCTAGATTACGACACCTTCGTCAACGCCGCCTTCTTCCTCCAGGGCAAAGCCGACCAGTTTACCCAACAACGCCCCGCCGATCGCAAACGCATTCTCAGCAGCATCCTCGGCCTAGAAACCTGGGAAACCTATCGCAAAACTGCCGCTGACCGCCGCAAACTTGTCGAAAGCGACATAGACACCCTCAAGGGGCGGCTCGATGAAATCAATGCCGAACTGGGCGAAGAAACGGCCCGCAAAACCCGTCTCACCGAACTGGAAAATCAACTGACCGCCCTCGCCGGAACCCGCACCGCGCAGGAACAAGTTGTCGAAACCGCGAAAAACATCGCTGCGACCCTGGCCGAACAACGCAAACTGGTCGAAACCCTTCACCGTCAACTCACGGCGACCCAAACCCAACGCAACGCCCTCGAAACCCGTTACGCGGACCGCGCCGCCGAACAAGCTACCCTCTCCCAAACCCTCTCCCAAGCCCCGGAAATTCAAATCGCCTACGATCAGTGGACGCAAGCCCGCACCCACCTCGCCACCTGGGACGAAACCGCCACCCGCTTCCGCGAACACGAAACTCGCCGCAACGCCCCCCAGGCCGAAATCCAAAAAGAACGCGCCCTCCTAGAAAAAGAGCAAGCCAACCTCCTCCAACAAAAAACCCAAGCCGCCACTCGCAACGCGCAACTTGCCACGCTGCAAACCGAAATCACAGCTTTACAGGCGGAACTCGCCACCCTCGATGCACAACTTGCCCAACGCGCCCAACTCGAAGCGGACCTCCAAACCGCCCTCCACCGTCAAGCCGAAGCCAAAGCCGAAAACCCCCGCCTGCGCGCCGAAATGAACGACCTCAAAGAGCGCATTGACCGCCTTAAGGAAACCGAAGGCGCGGCCTGCCCCCTCTGCGGCCAACCCCTTCCCGCCGAAGACCGCACCCGCCTCATCGCCGAACTTGAAACCCAGGGCAAAGACAAAGGCGACCAATACCGCGCCAACCAGGCTCTCCTCAAAGAAGCTGACGATCTCGTCCGCAGCCTGCAAACGCAAATCACCACCCTCCACACCCTCGACACCACCTACCGCGCCCACACCAACAAACTCGCCGTCCTCAGCGCCACTCTTGCCCAAACCCTCGAAAACGAAAAAACCTGGCAGGAAACCGGCCTTCCCCAACTCTCTGCCGTCCAAACCCAACTCGCCGAGGAAGATTACGCCCTCGAAGCCCGCGCTCTCCTCGCCCAAATCAACGCCGACCTGAAAGAAATCGGCTACGATGCTGCCGAACATGATCGCATCCGCCGTGAGGTCGCCGACGGACAATCCACCGAAACCGCCCTCCGCACCCTAGAGCGCGCCCAGGCTGCCCTCGAACCTCTCCAGTCCGAAATCGCCAACATCCAAACGCAAATCACCACCCTCGAAAACGAACTAACCCACCAACAAACCGAATACGACTCCGCCCGCACCGCCCTCACCGCCGCCGAAACCGCCGCCCCCGACCTCACCCAGGCCCAGCGCGCTCTCTTCAAACTCCTCGAACAAGAAAACATCCTCCGCACCGAAGTCGGCATGGCAAAACAAAAAGTCGCCGTTCTCGACGACCTCCGTACTCGCCGCAAAGCCCTCGACACCGAACGCGAAACCCTCGCCCAAACGGTCGCCCGCTACAAACAACTCGAAAAAGCCTTTGGCAAAGATGGCGTCCCGGCTCTCCTCATCGAGCAAGCCCTCCCCCAAATCGAAGCCAAAGCCAACGAAATCCTCGACCGCCTCAGCAACGGCGAAATGTCCGTCCGCTTCCAAACCCAAAAAGAACTCAAAACCACCGACGCCCTCCGCGAAACCCTTGAAATCCAGATCAGTGACCGCGCCGGCACCCGCGACTACGAACTGTACAGCGGTGGAGAAGCCTTCCGTGCCAACTTCGCCATCCGCCTTGCCCTCTCCGAAATCCTCGCCCAACGCGCCGGGGCCCGCCTCCAAACCCTCGTCATAGACGAAGGCTTCGGCAGTCAAGACACCCTAGGACGCCAGCGTCTCATCGAAGCCATCAACATGGTCAAAGCCGACTTCGCCAAAATCCTCGTCATCACCCACATAGACGAACTCAAAGAAGCTTTCCCGACCCGCATTGAAGTGGAAAAGACGGACGTGGGCAGCGCGGTTCGAGTGGTGTAAATTAGTTAGACAAGGTACACAAGTAAACAGGTAGACAAAGTAACTGCTTTTTCCAACCTGTCTACCAGTTTACTGTTTTTACCTGTATACTCTCGCCATGACCCCCTCCCTACGCGAACTCCTCACCGACCTGAAAGCCGCCGCCCTCATCGGCCACCCAGAAAGCCTTGCTAGCGCCCTCGACGGCATCCGTGCCCTGGACGATGAAGAACTCCCCCCCTCCGCCCTCCTCCCCCTTGGACGCGCCCTCACCCCCCTAGCCGCCAAAACCCTTAAACCCCTCTACGTGGACGATGACCCCGCCATCCGTGCCCTCGTCAGCGTCGCGTTAGGGGAACGTTATATGCAAGGGAAAGATGTCACCTCCGCCGACCTCGGCATCCTCGCCGAAGATCCCAACCCCGAAGTCACCACTGCCCTCGCCCGCGCCTCGTCGAATTCAATCCCTCACCCGGAAAAACTCATCCCCCTTGCCGAAACCTGGCTCAAACCAACCAGCCAGCAAATCAGCAAATCACCCAATCACCCAATCGCCCAATCCCAAACCCGCCCCGCCCGCCGCCGCCGCCCCCAACGCCCCCCCTCCTTTTCCCCACCCTCCTCATCCCCCTCAACACCATTGAAGACCACGACCTGCGCGACGCCCTCATCACCTGCCTGAGTACCCTCGCCGAAAAAGGACACGCCCCCCTCGTGCTCGATCTCCTCTCGACCTGGGCCGCCCGCCCCACCCCCAACGTCTGGCTCATTACCCGCGCGTTATCCGCCTCCTGGGCACTTTCTCACCGTGAACAGGCCACCCAAATCCTCACCGATCTCACTACCAAAGCTGGGCGGATACGCCCCATTTTGCGTGTGTTGGAAAAGTATGGGTGAGTTGGTTGTTTGTTGATCGGTAACTGGTGCGGTTGCAACCAATCAACCGATCAACCAATCTACCAATCAACTCCCCATGGACATCACCCTCACCCCCGCCTCTCTCGCCGAAAAACCTCTCCTCGAACGCCTCATGCAACTGTACCTGTACGACTTCACCGCGTTCGACGGCGATGACGTGGACGAACAGGGGGAGTACTCCTACAAATACCTCCCCCTCTATTGGACCGAACCCCATCGCCGCCCCTTTCTCCTCCGCGTCGATTCTTGCTTGGCAGGGTTTGTCCTAGTGCGGTTGAACATTGATAGTTTGCTTGATCCATCCCAACAAGTTAATTCCATCGCTGAGTTTTTCGTGATGAAAAAATACCAGCACCTCGCCGTAGGCCAATTTGCTGCCCGTTGGGTATTCAATCACTTTCCTGGCCCCTGGGAAGTGGCCCAAACCGCGACCAACTTCCCTGCCCAATCCTTTTGGCGTAAAGTGATTTCTGCATACACTAGCGGACATTTCCGTGAAGTGATTCTCGACAGGGAAGATCACCACGGCCCAGTCCAAAATTTTCGTAACGAATAAATCACTTATCACTTTATCACTCCCCATGAACAACCTCCTTGGCTTTCTCTACACCCTTCTCTACATTTTTGCTGTCATTGGTATTGGTGAGGCCCTGCGTCGGTGGCGCGGGTATGGCTCAGATTTCACGCGCAAAGTAGTCCACATTGGGGTGGGCATGGTGATGTGGTGGCTGCCGCATTGGTTTGATACCCCGTGGTGGTTTGCGGTGGCGTGCCTGGGGTTTATGGCGTTGAACTTTTTGGATTGGAAATATGGCTTTTTTGCCGGGATGACGAGCAGTGACCGGTCTAATTTGGGAACGGTGTATTTTCCATTGGCGGCGGGCGTGTGTGCGGTGGCGTTTTGGGATCGGCCTGGGTTGATGATCGCGGCAATGATGCCGTTGACGTGGGGGGATGGCCTGGCTCCGGTGGTGGGGCGCAAATTCGGTTGGGGCGCGTACCGCATTCGGGGGCATACGCGCACCCTCGCGGGGTCTGTGGGCTTTTTCTTCGCGGCGTGGTTGGCGACTTGGGCCGCGTTGATGTTCGGCGCGGGGGAATCAGCGGTCGGATCACCAGGTCTCGTCGCGTTCATTGTGACCGCGGTGACGGTGGTGATTGAGGGGGTGACGATTTGGGGGTTGGATAATTTGGCGGTAACCGCGGCGGCGATTTTGTTGTTGTGGATTGCGGGGGGATAAATGGTAAAATTTGGGCGGTTTTAGAAGTCTATTATTTCACCGCAAAATAAGAACTGGTTTTGCGGGAAAAATTTCATAAAGGAGTCAGACAATGGCTGAAAAAGTAAAAGCAAAAGAGGTTGAAATTTTGGTAGATTTTGGCGAGGAAATGGGCGGCCTGGTGCCTGTTTCGCGTGGGGGCGGCAAACTGGGGGAAGTGACCGGCGAACTTGTCGAAAAGTCGAGAGACGCGATTGATAAGGCGATGGATACGATCCAAGGGATGGCTGCAAAGACTATTGCCGCTGCCAAGAGTATTTCTGAGCCGCCGGATGCGATTGAGGTGGAATTTGGCATCAAACTGGATGCGGCGGCGGGGGCACTCGTTGCTCAGGCCGGAACAGAGGCCAGCATCAATGTGAAAATGGTCTGGCGTCCCAAAGAAAAACCGATGGCAAAGTTGCCCGGCGTCGGTTTCTTCCGCACCACGCCAAAAGAAGATGATGGCAACGGCGGGGATGGGGAAGAAGACGACAGCGAAGAATAATTCCGAAAAAAAGAGAGCCAGTATGCACTGGCTCTCTTTTTTTCGGTTATCCCGTATTCCGCAGCCCTGCCGCAATCCCGTTGATCGTCACCACGATCACCTCCCGCAGGGCTTGGGCCGCCTCGCTTTCCGGGTCGGGTAGAGCGCGGAGGCGGCGGAGCATTTCGACTTGCAGGTAGTTGAGCGGGTCCACGTAGGGGTTGCGGAGATGGATGGCGCGCTGGATAGTCGGGTCGGCGTCCATGAGGGCGGTGTGGTCGGTGATTGCCAGGATTATTTCCTGCACGCGGTCGTATTCTGTCTGGATGCGGGTAAAAATCTGGCGGGCGAGGGTTTTGTCCGGGACGAGGTCGGCGTAAAGGGCGGCGATGCCCATGTCCGCTTTGAGCAGAGACATTTCGGTGTTGTCAATCAATGCCTGGAAAAACGGCCAGGATTGGTACATGTCTTTGAGGGCGGAAAGTTCCCCCGCGGCTAACCCTGTGCCGAGGCCGTACCACCCCGGTAAGTTGTATCGGCTTTGCATCCACGAAAAGACCCAGGGAATGGCCCGAATTTTGAGCACCTGCGGCCTCCCCGAACCTTTCCCTGGCCGCGAGGTGGGGCGTGACCCGATCCGCAAACGCCCGATTTCGTCGAGTGGGGTGGCGGCCTGCCAGAAGTCGAGGAAGCCGGGCGTTTCGTACACAAGCGCGCGATATGCTTGACGGGCGAGGGTGGACATGCGATCCATTAAGTCCCTTACCCCCGGCCCCTCTCCCGCGGGGAGAGGGGAGTCGCTCCCCCTCCCCTGTCGGGGGACGGGGCTGGGGGATGAGGGCGCAGAGGCCAGGAGTACCGCATTCACCAACTGTTCCAAATTTCGATGGGCCAAATGGGGATTGCCATATTGCGAACTGATCACTTCTCCCTGTACGGTGAGCCGGAACCGACCGTTAACCGTCCCCGGCGGTTGAGCGCGAATCGCGCGGTTCGCTGGCCCACCCCCGCGGGCGACTGACCCCCCGCGTCCATGGAACAACGTCAGCGTGACGCCGTGTTCCCGGCAGACGGCGGCGAGGGTTTCCTGCGCTTGATAGAGTGCCCAATTTGCGGCGAGGTAACCGCCGTCTTTGTTGCTGTCGGAGTAGCCGATCATCACCATTTGATGGTTGTTGCAGGTAGCGAGGTGGCGTTGGTAGGCGGGGAGGGTGAAGAGTTCGCGGAGCGTGTCGGGGGCGGATGCGAGGTCGTCTACGGTTTCAAAGAGGGGGACGATGAGGAGACCGTCGGCGCAGTTTGTCCATTGAGCGAGGAGGAGGACGGTGAGAACATCGGCGGCGGAACGGGTCATGGAGATAATGAAGGGGCCGAGGGTGTCGGGACCGTAAAGCGTGCGGGCGCGGGCGATGACCTGGAACAGGCCCCACGTTCGGGCGGTGGCGGGTGTGACTCCGGGGTGGGGGGCAAGGTCGGGGCGGGGTTCGGAAAGCAGTTGGGCGAGGTGCCGCGTGCGGACAACGGTATCCTCCCAAAACCCGGCGGGTTCGTCCCCTGGCAGGGCGCGGAGGATTTCGTCGAGGGCGTCCGCAAGTTTGTCGGAGGATTCACGAATGTCCAACCGGGCGGCGTGAAGATCGAAGATCGCGAGTTGATGTTGGATTTCGTCGAGGGCATCTTCGCGGATGATGTCTGGCATGGCGTCGGCGACGAGGGTGAGGGGGGTGGTTAATTGAGTGATTGAGAGATTAGGCGATTGGGTGATTGGGGGATTCGCGAGGAGGTTCTCGGTGACTTTTTCGTGGGAGGCTTCGTCGAGGGCGGCGGCGAGGAGGGCGAGGGTGAGACGGTAGGGTTCGCCGGGGTAGCGGTCGGCGGCGACGGTGGGGAAGGCGTGTTTGTGTTGCTCCAACCAAGAGGCGAGTTCGGGTGGGGGGAGGATGCGTTCGTCACTGGGACTGAGACGACGGGATAGCTGACGGAGATGGTCACGATGGCGGGTGACCGCGAGGCCGCGATGGAGACGGATGGTTTCGGCGGTCACTTCGGGGGTGACGTTGGGGTTGCCGTCGCGGTCGCCCCCGACCCAGGAGGCGAGACGGAGCCACCGGGCGGGCGGGGTGAGGCCGGGGTAGTGTTGGGCGAGGGCGCGTTCCAGGTCGGCGTAGAGGCGGGGGAGGGCGTTCCAGAAAATTTCTTCGACAAAGAAGAGGGTGGTTTTGACTTCGTCTTCTACGAACGGGACGAGGGTGCGTTGGCGGGAAGTGAGCCAGAAGGTGGTGACTTCAGCGAGGAGGGCACGGTGGAGGGCAGTTTCTTCGCGAGGTGTGAGACCAGGATGGTCTAGTTCCAGGAGGAGGGCGGCGAGCCGCATGACTTTGGAGAGGATGGTGCGGCGTTTGGCTTCGGTGGGGTGAGCGGTGAGGACGAGTTCGATGTCAAGGTTGGCGAGGAGAGCGGCCATTTGGTCGGCGGTGACGCCTTGTGCTTTGAGTGTGGCAAGGGCTTCGTCCAGGGAGCCGGGGTCTATTTTGGCGTCCATTTCGCGCTCGCGGATGCGATGGACGCGTTCGTTTTCTTCGGCGAGGTTGATGAGGTCGAAGTAGAGGGCGAACGCGGCGGCAACGGCGCGGGCTTGTGCGGGGTAGAGGGCGGTGACTTCGGCGGTGAGACGGGTTTCGGCTCCAGTTTCGCCGGCGCGCCGGTCTTTGGCGGCCTGACGGATGCGTTCTTCGGTTTCAAAGAGGGTGGGGGTTTCCTGGGCGCGGAGGACTTGTCCGAGGAGGTCGCCGAGGAGGTGGATGGAGGTGGAGAGGGTCATGGGGAGGGGGGAGGGGAAGAATTTAATAGTAGAAATGAATGATAGAAAAATTGTATCAGGAATAGATTAGGTGCGAATTGATAAGTCACATTCAAAAGCGGCGTAAAATCTGACATTTTGACATAGAAATCAGTTAGGTTGTTGACAAATGTCAGATATTCGGCTATATTAATCATGTTGTGAATAACTGAAACAATTTGGAGATAGACCAATGCCCGATAGAGCAAAAATCCCAAGAGCAATTCCCAGAATATATAAAACTACTTATAAACAGGTTTGTGAAGCACAAAATCCTGATTCGATAGCATATTCGGCTTTTAGGAAACTCAAGAAAGAACTTAAAGGCTTTGGATTAGGGGGAACCGAATTGATTAACCAAGTTGTTGATCGAATTGAACCAAAGAATCAGCCATCACTTTTTGAAAAATTACCTGAGTATTGGGATGATAACCATGCATGGCTCGATAGGCGGGCACAGCAAGTAATGGGAGATCGTGAATTTGTTGAACTAGCAGCAAACGCAGCGAGGAAAGTCTTTATTAGACTTGAAGAGGGTGAAACAATTCCAAATGTATATTTGGAATTAAACAAAGTTTATATCCTGAATATTTTTGAAGCCCACTTTACGGGTCGCATTCCACTTCAATTTTCTCATCATGCCAATGCAGACTACCAATCTATCATGCAACACATTTCTGAAACAATACCACTATTGGAGAAAGAAATCGAACATTACATTTTGGGCATCAATGAACACCAAAAGATAAATTTACTAACTGTAAATCTACTCGATGGAAGCCTCTAAAATGCATTATTGTTATATTTTCCCGGACTTAACTGAAAAGTATGAAGAACTTAAGGTTATAGATAACCTTAATTCAAAGGAATATATTGTAAAAGTTAGGGTGAATGATGCTCAGTTTGCTAATACAAGTTCAGATTATGTATCTTTGTTAGCCGACTTAGTTGACTTAGCTACTTCCGTTTACGTTTCTGATTGGATACTACCAAGAAAAATTAGAGAAACCTTCGATGTTCATGTAGTATTACCCTTAAGAAACCCCAACCTTTTTATGGAACCCTCTATTTATGAGGAACTAACGAATCTCCTAAGATACTATACTGATGATAACTGGGATTTTGAATTTGTTAAACGGAAAAAGAAGCCGAGGGGCGTAGAGGAAAAAAGAAAATTATTATGGCCTAGTGAATCACCGGATGTTGCATTATGGAGTGGTGGTCTAGACTCTTTAGCTGGCCTTGTTAATCGAATACAGAATAATAATCGTCCACAATTCACTTTATTTGGTACTGGAGGAAATGACCAAATTTTGGGCAAACAAAATGAGATTATTCGTGATGTAAGATTTAAGTTTGCAGCTCAATTAAACCTTATTCAAGTTCCACTTGATATTAAATACCCATCAGTAGCACCACCAACGAATGATATATTTCGAGCTCGTGGCTTTACCTTCAAATTGCTTGGTGCTGTTTGTGCTTTGCTCGAAGGACAGAATTCGCTATACATTTACGAAAATGGATTTGGAGCATTCAATTTACCCTTTACACCAGCAGAAAATGGTATTTCGCATACCCGTTCAGTTCATCCAATAGCGCTCATTAAAATGGGGAAATTTATTTCAAAGATCTTTAATGGACCATTTAGATTTCAGAATCCTTTTTTATTTTCAACGAAAGGTGAAATGTGTCTTGATCTGATCGATTACTCTGACCTAGCTTTTGAAACAATCTCTTGCGATGGAAGATTTCGACAAACCGATCAACCTTCTCAATGTGGGTATTGTTCATCTTGCTTATTAAGACGTGTTTCGCTTCTTGTCGCATTGGGGAAGGATTACACAGAATATGTTGTGACAAATGGCAATTTATCTTTAGCACTTGTCGAGCGCGGGCACTTTGAAGCTATGAATTATCAAGTTGGTAAACTGATAGAGTGTTTTGAAGCACAGAATCCTTGGGAAAGTTTTTTAAGCCTTTATCCCAATATGAGAAATTTTGCTCGCCAAATAGCTCTAGAACAAGAGGTAAGTATTGCGTCTATCCAGCATAGAATACTCAGACTTTACCGAACTTATACTGAAGAATGGATGAAAACCTGTACCACTATCAGAGTTTGAACACTCATTTACAGGAGAAAATGAAATGATAAATAACGTTCTTGATACGATCAATTTGAGTCAACTTGGGCAAAGACTCCAAATGTTCCGAAAAAAACAAGGATTAACTCAGGCCGATGCGGCCTCAGTTATTGGCGTGGCTAGAACTACTATTACTGCAATTGAAAAAGGTGAGCGACGAGTTAAGGCAAGCGAGTTAATAAAACTTGCCGAAGCGTATGGTCGTCAAATAAGCGATTTTGTTCAAAATAAACCTCAAATAGAGTTAACCCAAGTCCAATTCAGGAGTCAATCGTCTATTAATCAAGCCGATGAAGTAATTATTAATAAAGCTATTGATGAATTATTAGAGCTTTGTACTAATTACTTTGATATAGAAAGAGCCATTAATCGACCTCTTGCTAAGCTTTATCCACCCGTTTATAGGGCCGAAGGTTTACCAACGGAAAAAGCAGCTGAGGGGCTAGCAATTTCCGAACGTAATAGGTTAGGGTTAGGAGAAAGTCCAATCTACTTATTGCGCGATACACTAGAAAGACTTGTTGGCTTAAGAATTTTTTACCTCCCCTTAAAGCCATCCTCAAAAATATCGGAAGTCTATTTTTATGAGACAAATCTTGGAGGCTGTATCGGTATCAATATATTGCAATCATCTTCTAAAGGGAGATGTAGATGGTCATTAGCACATGCTTATGCTCACTTTTTAGCACATCGTACTAAAACCACGGTTTCATTACTTGAACAGAGAAAACCAGAAAGCGAATATTTTGCTGATTATTTTGCAAATTATTTTCTTATGCCAACGAACAGCTTAATGCAGCGTTTCAATGAGTTGTATCAATCACAGGGTAAGATTACGCCATCTGATTTATTATTCCTAGCTAATTATTATGGTGTTTCTTTTCAGGCAATTGTATTAAGGCTTGAAAACTTGGAATTGATTCCTAGTGGCATCCTCGAAAAATTATATGAAAGGGGATTCAAGGTAAATGAAGCAGAAGATGAATTGGGAATAAATCCAATTCCTGAAAATACGGAAAAATTCCCTGAGCGATATAAAGAGCTAGCACTTCAGGCCTATAACTTAGGAGAGATTAGTGAAGGTGAATTAGCTATCTATTTACAAACTGATATTTTGGAAGCCAGAACTTTTATAGCAGATCATGAATGGCAATTAAATGTTTACCAACTAAATCAGGACTTACGTGAGTTAGTTACTAAGTAGTATTTTGGGGTAACAATGTCACTAAAATTTTCCCATGACACTCTAATTCTTGATGCTACCTGCGTAATTAGCCTTTATGCATCTGGAAAGATTGATCAAATTTTAAAAACAATACCTCCGGATATTACAATTTCTGCTTATGTTAAGGATCATGAGGTTTTAAGAATTTATGATAACGCTTTGGGGCACCATCTTAATTTCAAGAAGGTAGATCTGAACCCACTAATAAAATCAAATCTAATAACTATAGTTACAATTGATACTGAGAATGAGGCTGAAATACTAGCGACACTTGCATCTAAGATCATTGGACGAGGAGAAGCCGAGACAGGTGCTATTGCAATTAATAGAAATTGGGCGATTGTTACTGATGACAAAAAAGCCCGAAAAGTTTTTCGCGAACTTGCACCACATATTCAATTGGTTTACACATTAGAACTCATGAAACATTGGGCTGAAACCAATTCTATTTCGGCTGAATCAATTACAGAGGCTTTGCTTAACATTCAAGAACGGGCGAGTTACAGACCGTGGATTAATCATCCATTATATTCTTGGTGGTACAGCTACTCTTCTTAGAACTAAATCACTAATTTAGATTAACTGTACAAAAAACAGGTTTTCCTTTTTTAGGAAAACCTGTTTTTTGAAACTGTTAACAGGTCTCAGTTTTCTTTTCCCATCCCTGGCCCCTGATTATCCATTTATTTACGCTTCGTAAAACTCCCCTTCGATCACCTCTCCTTCATCCTTTCCTTTGCCGTGTCCGTTGACACCATTCGTTCCATTTCCTGGCATGGGGCCTGCGCCTGGGAAACCACCGGGAGCGCCTGCCGGGCCACCGGGCGTACCGCCTTGGGCGTACAACTGCTGGCTTAGGGCGTGAAAGGCGTGTTGGAGATCGTCTGTCGCGGATTTGATGCGGGGCAGGTCTTCGGATTGGGCGGCGTCGCGGAGGGTACTGATTTTGCTTTCGATGCTGCTCCGTTCATCTGCGGGAACTTTGTCACCGAGTTCACGGAGGGTTTTTTCGGTCTGATAGGCCAGATTGTCAGCATCGTTTTTGGCGGAGATCAATTCGCGGCGTTGTTTGTCTTCGGATTCGTAACGTTTGGCATCCTGCACCATGCGTTCCACGTCGTTTTTGTTGAGGTTCGTGGAGGCCGTGATAGTGATTTTCTGCTCTTTGCTGGTGGCCTTGTCTTTTGCGGAGACGTTCAAAATGCCGTTCGCATCAATGTCGAAAGTCACTTCGATTTGCGGAACACCGCGCGGGGCCGGGGGAATGCCCTCGAGACGGAAGTTGCCCAGACTCATATTTTGGGCGGCCATCGGGCGCTCGCCTTGCAAGATGTGAACATCCACGGCGGTCTGGCTGTCTGCGGCGGTGGAGTAGGTTTCGGTCTTTTTCACCGGGATGGTGGTGTTGCGTTCGATCATCACCGTCATCACGCCGCCGAGGGTTTCGACACCTAGGGAGAGTGGGGTCACGTCGAGGAGGAGGATGTCTTTTACATCGCCTGCCAGCACACCACCTTGAATGGCTGCGCCAACTGCCACAACTTCATCGGGGTTCACGCCCTTGTGGGGTTCTTTTCCGGTCAGGGAGCGGACGAGTTCCTGCACCATCGGCATCCGACTGGAGCCACCGACGAGGACGACTTCGTCAATCTGTTTGGCGGAAAGTTTTGAATCTTTCAACGCCGCCTCGAATGGGCCACGCACGCGGGCGAGCAGGTCTTGCGTCATTTGCTCGAACTTCGCGCGGGTCAGTTTAGTGACGAGGTGTTTCGGGCCACTGGCATCAGCGGTAACGTAGGGCAGGTTGATCTCCGTTTCCAGCATGGTGGAAAGTTCGATCTTGGCTTTCTCGGCGGCCTCGCGCAGACGTTGGAGGGCCTGGCGATCTTTGCGGAGGTCAATGCCGTTTTCTTTCTTGAATTCGTCCGCCATCCAATCTACGACGCGTTCGTCCCAGTTGTCGCCGCCGAGGAAGGTGTCACCGTTGGTCGCTTTGACGTGAATGACGCCATCGCCCACATCGAGCACGCTGACATCGAACGTGCCTCCCCCGAGGTCAAAGACTAGAATGGTTTCGTTGGTTTTCTTATCGAGGCCATACGCGAGAGCTGCCGCGGTCGGTTCGTTGATGATACGGAGAACGTCCAGCCCGGCGATTTTCCCCGCGTCTTTGGTGGCCTGGCGTTGACTGTCGTTGAAGTACGCTGGCACAGTGATGACCGCTTGCGTGACGGTTTCGCCCAGGTAGGCTTCGGCGTCGGACTTGAGTTTCGCCAACACCATCGCGGAGATTTCCTGGGGGCTATATTCGCGCCCGGTTTGGGGCAGTTTCACGCGGGCGTCCCCCGACGGACCTTTGACAATTTGATAGGAGACCAGTTTTCGCGCGGGTTCGGCTTCTTCGTAATGTTTGCCGATAAAACGTTTGACGGAATACACGGTATTTTCGGGGTTGATCACCGCCTGACGTTTGGCAGTTTGACCAACCAACCGTTCCCCGTTTTTGTTGAAGGCCACCACGGAAGGGCACAAGCGCGAGCCTTCTGCCGTGGTGATGACGGTGGGATCGCCGCCTTCCATGACAGCGACAACACTGTTTGTGGTTCCGAGGTCAATTCCAATAATTTTAGACATAGTACACACTCCGTTGAAGGATTTTTAACGCGAAGGTGCAAAGAACCAAAGATGCAAAGGGGTTCTTTGCCAGCTTTGCGATCTTCGCGGTGAAAGTTCGTTATTTGATGAGCCATAGGATACCGAATCAATGCAAATTTGGCATTAACGAAATGTAGGAGGAATGTAAACGTACGTTGGGATGGGGTTCATGGGGGAATTTTCAAAGGAACCAAAACGCAATGTAACCATAACGCGCTATAATTGCTCTAATTAATCAAACGATTTCCCCCACGGGGTGTTTTCTCCCAACGGGTCGCTAATCGCACATTCCAAATCTTATATTCTCAGGAGTCCTATAATGGCAAACTTCAAAGTCTCTATTATCGGGGCCGGGATGACCGGTTCCACTGCTGCACACTGGCTGGCCGAAAAAGAACTGGCCGACATTGTGCTTGTTGACATTGTCGAAGGGATGCCCCAAGGCAAAGCCCTCGACTTGCTCGAATCCATGCCGATCATCGGCAAAGATGTCAAAATCACTGGCTCGAATGATTACGCCGCCACCGAAGGGTCGGATATTATCGTTATCACGGCGGGGTTGCCCCGTAAACCCGGGATGAGCCGCGACGATTTGCTCAACGTTAACGCCGGGATTGTCGCCAAGGCTACCGAAGAAACCATTAATCTCTCCCCCAATGCAATTTACATCATCCTTACCAACCCGCTAGACATTATGTGCTATGTCGCGTGGCAAAAAAGCGGCCTTTCCCCCGAACGTGTCATCGGGCAGGCAGGTATTCTCGACTCCGCCCGGATGCGCGCATTTGTTTCGATGGAAACAGGCGTTAGCGTGGAAAACATCAACTGTTATGTGCTTGGTGGACATGGGGATGACATGGTTCCGCTCGTTCGTCATTCCAACATCGCGGGCGTTCCCCTGAACGATTATGTTCCCGCGGATAAACTCGAAGCCATCGTTAACCGCACTCGCAAAGGCGGTGGCGAGATCGTCAGCCTGCTTAAGACCGGGAGCGCGTTCTATGCGCCTTCTGCCGCCATTGTTCAAATGGTGGAAGCCATCTTGAAAGACAAGAAGTTGATCGTCCCCTGCGCCGCGTACATGCAAGGTGAATATGGCTTGCATGACATCTTCTTTGGCGCTCCCACTTTGTTAGGCCGTAAAGGTATCGAAAAGATCATCGAATATGACCTCAACGAAGCTGAAATGACCGAACTGAAGAAATCTGCCGCCGGTGTGGCGGAACAAACCGCGAAGGTTAAGTAATCATGATCAATTGTCAATGATCAATCCTCAACTGTCCCATAAAAATTGATCATTGACAATCCACAATTCACAATTTTTTGGAGCATCTCTCATGTCTGACACCCTTACTATTACCGACAACCGAACTGGGAAAACTTACGAAGTTCCTATTACGGATGAAACAATTAAAGCCACTGATCTACGGAAAATCAAAGTTAACGCCGATGATTTTGGGCTAATGACTTATGATCCGGCATTTATGAATACCGCGTCTACCAAAAGCACTATCACCTACATTGATGGCGACAAAGGTATTTTGGAATATCGTGGCTACCCCATTGCTGACCTCGCCGAAAAAAGCAACTTCCTCGAAGTTGCCTATCTGGTCATGTTTGGTAAACTGCCCAACAAAGAAGAATATGGTACATGGGTTGATGAAATCACCCACCACACCTTTGTCCACGAAAACATCAAGCAGTTGATGCACGCTTTCCGATATGATGCTCACCCGATGGGGATGTTCATTAGTACGGTAGCTGCATTGTCCACCTTCTACCCAGAGGCGAATGACATTTACAATTTGGAAGCGCGTCACAAACAGATTATCCGCCTGATTGCTAAAGTTCCCACGATTGCCGCATTCTCCTACCGGCACAGCCGTGGTCTGCCGTTTGTTTACCCAGACAATGATTTGAGCTACACCGGCAACTTCCTGGCCATGTTGGACAAGATGACGCAGACCAAATACCAGCCTGATCCCATCAAAGAACGCGCTCTGGATGTTTTGTTCACCCTCCACGCCGACCACGAGCAAAACTGCGGCACCGCGGCTATGCGGGTAATCGGCTCCAGCCACCCCGATCCGTATTCCGCGATGGCCGGGGCAGCTGCCGCTCTCTATGGCCCGCTGCACGGTGGTGCGAATGAACAGGTCCTCCGCATGTTAATGGAAATCGGGCATGTCAAAAACGTTCCCGAATTTATCACCAGCGTCAAAAACCGCGAAAAACTGCTCATGGGCTTTGGGCACCGCGTTTACAAAAACTATGATCCGCGCGCCCGCATTATCAAACAAATCGCCGATCAGGTGTTTGAAGTCACCGGGCGCAATCCGTTGCTCGACATTGCCCTCGAACTCGAACGCATCGCCCTGGAAGATGACTACTTCGTCAGCCGCAAACTGTACCCGAACGTGGACTTCTACTCTGGCTTGATTTACCAGGCTCTGGGCTTCCCGGTCGAAATGTTCCCGGTGCTTTTCGCGATCCCCCGCACGGTGGGCTGGCTCTCACAATGGGTCGAGATGCTTGGCGACTCCGATCAAAAGATCGCTCGCCCGCGCCAGATTTATCTTGGCGGGCGCGGCCTCGAATACGTCCCGATGGACGCCCGCGGTTAAAAATTTCGATATTTGTAAAAAAGAACTGGGTGAGGTGCCTCACCCAGTTCTTTTTTTACCTAAAATTTTGCCAACCCTGAATGGTATAATCTTTTCTTATGCCGCAAAAAATTCTTATTGTTGAAGATGAACCTGCTTTGTTGGATACCCTGGAATATAATCTCAACCGGCAAGGCTACAACCCCCTTACCGCGCAAGATGGGCAAACTGCTGTAACAATGGCGCGTAGCCTCCAACCTGATCTCATTATCCTTGATATTATGCTTCCGCAGTTGGATGGATTTGAGGTCTGCCGCATGATCCGGCAGGAGATGAGTGTTCCTATTCTGATGCTTACTGCCCGGGATGCAGAAATTGACCGTGTGGTTGGGTTAGAGATTGGAGCAGATGACTACCTGACGAAACCATTTAGTATGCGGGAATTACTGGCGCGGGTAAAAGCCCTGTTGCGTCGCGTACGTCTGGATCGCGCCGAAGCGATCCTCCCCGGTTCCGAAGAAGGTGAAATCTATAATTTTGGTAATTTACGGCTGGACGTCACCCGGCATCAGGTTTTTCTCGACAATCAAGTTTTACTCCTAAAACCCAAAGAATTTGAACTTCTACTTTATCTGGCTCGCCACAAAGGCCAGGTACTCTCGCGGGATGCACTTATGGAACAGGTCTGGGGTTGGAATTTCAGTGGGGGAAGTCGTACAGTAGATGTTCACATGCGTTGGCTACGAGAAAAACTAGAGATAAACCCTGCTCAACCAGAGCGTTTGGTTACGGTAAGGGGTGTCGGCTATCGTTTTGAAGGGTAGGTCAATGTCTTTTCGTAGCATTCGCTGGCGAATCGCGTTTTGGTTTGCCCTTTTTTACTTGCTTGCGATGGCCGGATTGGGGCTTTATCTTGCCCGTCAAGTTCAGCAAAATAAGCTTCAAGATCTGGAAACTCACCTTACTACACAAGCACACATTCTTGTACAAGTTTTAGAACCCCTGGCTTTTAACAACCAAAATATCCCTGTCTTGGACCAGGCCGCCAAAACATGGGGACAAACCCTCCACGCCCGTGTGACTCTCATCGCCCTTGACGGCACAGTTTTAGGGGAATCGGACGATGATCGAACTCAAATGGATAACCATGCTACCCGCCCTGAGGTTCTTGCGGCATTAGTGGAAGGGAAAGGGAGCAGTATCCGATTAAGCGGTACTACGGGCATCCAAACTTTGTACATCGCCTTACCCATAACTCAAAATGGAGAAACAGCGGGAATTGTGCGTGTGGGTCTGCCGCTTTCCGAGGTCGAAGCCAACGTTAACAACTTCGGCTGGACGATTGCAGTTTCGACGGTGATCACTTCATTTCTGGCAATCCTCCTTGCGTTAATTCTTGCTGAACGTACTACCCGCCCATTACGCATGCTCACCGAAGCCACCCGCCGAATTACGCAGGGCGAATCAGATGTCCACCCCATCCCGACAACCACAGACGAAGTGGGCGAACTAACCCGCGCCGTCAATCAGATGGCCCAAAAACTCCATGACCAAATCAGAGACATCGAAACCGAGCGCGGCAAACTGAGTGCGATCCTTCGCCAAATGACCAGTGCGGTTATCATGGTAGATCCTCAGGGGCGTGTCCGCCTTTTGAACGCAGTCGCAGAGAATATGTTTGGGGTAGAAGAAGCCGAAAGCCTGGGTAAATCCCTTGTGGAGGTCCTGCGCCATCACCAGCTTGTTGAACTCTGGCAAACGTGCAAAGCCTCCAAGGAAGGTCAAGCGCTCGCGTTGGAACTTACCGGCAAACGCCTCTTTATTCAAGCCATTGCCTCTCCACTTGATGGTCTACTTGCCGGCCATGTCCTGCTTGTCTTTCAGGATATGACCCGCGTCCGCCGTCTGGAAACCGTTCGGCAAGATTTCATCAGCAATATCTCCCACGAACTCCGTACCCCCCTGGCCTCCCTCAAAGCCCTTACCGAAACATTGCTTGACGGCGCATTGGACGATCCTCCCGCCGCGCATCGTTTTCTGACCCGCATTGAAACCGAAGTGGACAGCCTTACCCAAATTGTCCAGGAGTTACTAGAACTCTCTCGCATCGAATCGGGACGAGTGCCTATTCAATTTCAGAAATTTGATCCTAAAAAGCTGGTTAACGGCGCACGTGAACGCCTTCGCCTGCAAGCTGAGCGCGCCGAACTTGAGGTCATCACCGAATTTGCTCCTGATTTACCCTCCGTCATGGCCGACCCACCTCGGATGGAGCAGGTGCTCATCAACCTGATTCACAATGCCATTAAATTCACACCTAAAGGGGGAACAATTACCTTGCGGGCGAACCCGGCGCACAATGCCCGTACAGGCAACGAAGAAGTTATTTTCGCTGTACAAGATACCGGCGTTGGTATTCCCGCCGATGATTTGCCCCGTATTTTTGAGCGGTTTTACAAGGCTGATCGCTCGCGCTCCGGCGGGGGAACTGGCCTGGGATTGGCGATTGCCCGACACCTGGTTGAAGCCCACAAAGGCCGCATCTGGGCCGAAAGTGCGGAGCGAAAAGGTAGTATCTTCTATTTCTCCTTGCTCGCCGCAGAAGAAAAAAACAATAGCAAAGGAAATAAAGCTAAAAAGGAGAATGATAAGGGATGAAGTGGATGCTTATGAAAAAATATTTATGTTTTTCTCTCTTCTTTGTGTCTCACCGCCTCTTCGCGGCCTTGTCATTTTTGTTTTTAGTGATAATTCTTCTACCCCTTTCTGCGTGTACAAATCCATCTCCCAGCCCTACGACCACCAGCCCGACTATCCCTCTGAATGATTGTATTCTCACAGCCTCTGGTTCGGATACCCAAATTGATGCACAATGTGGCACCTTAACGGTATACGAAAACCCGGCTACCCAAACCGGACGGCAAATTGACCTGCACCTCGCGGTGCTCCCTGCCATCAGTCGCAGTCCTGCTCCCGACCCTCTCTTCTTTCTCGCAGGCGGCCCTGGTCAAGCGGCTACCGAGTCCTTTATGCTCCTGCGCCGTGCGTTTTTGGATATCAATCGGGAGCGCGATATTGTTTTGGTTGACCAACGTGGCACGGGAAAGTCCCACCCGCTCCGGTGTGAATTTCCTATAGATGGTGAAGCAGAGGATTCAGCGGCCCAACTTGCCCCTCAACTTGAATCCTGTCTGACTCAACTGGATGCTGATCCCACTCTGTATACCACAGCCATTGCGATGCAAGACCTTGACCAAGTGCGTGTGGCCCTCGGTTACGAACAAATTAATTTATACGGGGTTTCCTATGGTACACGTGCCGCGCTCACCTATTTGCACATGTATCCTACCCATGTCCGTACCCTTATTTTAGATGGTGTTGTTCCCCAGCAACTCGCCCTGGGGTTGGATGTTGCCGCGGATGCCCAACATGCGCTGGATTTGATCTTTGCCCGCTGTGCCGATGACCCGATTTGCGCGGAACACTTCCCCGATCTGCCTACTCGTTTCGACGAAATACTCACCATGCTAGACGCAGCCCCTGTCCCGGTGAGGGTGGCTGACCCTCTCTCTGGGGAGTGGCGCACCCTAGACTTCACCCGCGAGATGTTTGCTGTCATCATCCGTTTTTACAGTTACAGCTCCGAAACCGTTGCGCTCATACCTCTATTGATTTCCACAGCGCAAGAAGATTACACGCGCCTTGCCGCCCAATATCTAATCCTGACAACCGATCTAAACGCATCCATGAATAATGCGATGGGCTACTCTGTCCAATGCGCGGAAGATATGCCCTTTTTTACAGACAAACAGGCCACTCAAGTCGCCCAAAGTACCTACCTGGGTGCGATGGTTTCCTCTGGCCTCCTGGAAATATGCAAAACCTGGCCCGTAGGTTCAATTCCCGCAGATTTTAAGACCCCGGTTCAGGCGGATGTGCCAGTTCTTATGCTTTCTGGTGAATACGATCCGGTTACCCCCCCTAAGTATGCCGAACTCGCTGCTCAAACCCTGCCCAATAGTTTGCAATTGGTCGCACCTGGGCAAGGCCACAATATTATCGCCCGCGGTTGCCTCCCTGATATTGTTGAACAGTTTATTGATAATGGCACGATCCAGGGGTTAGATACAGCATGCGTGAATGACATCGAACCGTCCCCGTTTTTTATCAATTTCTCTGGCCCCATGCCATAGTAATGAGCGATAAGTGATAGGCAAATTTACTTATTACTCATCTATTCTTCCATGATCCAAGTTGCCAATCTCCACAAATCCTTCGGAAAGGTCTGCGCTCTGAATGGCGTTACATTTACGGCTCCGGACGGAAAAATTACGGGGTTGCTTGGCCCCAACGGAGCTGGGAAAACAACTTGTCTCCGTATCCTGTACACCGTAATGATCCCCGAACAGGGCGAGGCACTCGTGGATGGTTTCAGTGCAAGCAAAGCCCCGCTTGAAGTCCAAAAACGGATTGGGGTGTTGCCGGATGCGTCGGGGCTTTACCCCCGTCTGACAACGCGTGAAAATATTCGATATTATGGTCGGTTGAATGGTTTAAAAGGCACTGACTTAGAAAACAAAATTAACGCGTTGATTGCATTGTTTGATATGCAGGACATCGCTGATCGCCGTACGGAAGGGTTTTCTACTGGACAGCGTGTGAAGGTGGCAATTGGCCGGGCCTTGGTTCATGATCCGAAAAATGTTCTTCTCGATGAGCCTACCAGTGGGCTGGATGTGATGAGTACTCGTGCGATGCGGGAAGTCATTCGTCGGATGCGCGAGGCAGGGAAATGTGTGCTGTTCTCCAGCCACATTATGCAGGAAGTCTCAGCTTTGTGCGATAATATCGTCATTATTGCCAACGGCGAGATTGTGGCGGAGGGAAGTCCGGACGCGTTACGCCGCCAAACGGGAGAGGAGAATCTGGAAGATGCATTCGTTCGGACAATTGGTAATGGTGAGGGGTTGGTATGAAAATTATGTGGAGAAGATAGACATATCGTCTTAGGATATTACAAGGTTTTCTTGCCAATAGGGAGTAATCATTTCCCGTGGGGAGCTGGTCCAGATTTCAGGTGACTCGTCTATGCCGGGGATAAAAGGGGGTAAGCCATATTGATTGAAGAGGTGGATTACATGCAAAACCTGCTCTTCCTTGAGGGATAAAGCCAGAGCAATATCTGTTATGTACCAGTTTTTTTGTGCTAATAATAAAATGCGTGTGATGAGATAAATGTTCAAATCGTCCGTTGCTTTCCAGTAAGTGAGTGTTAATTGTTCATCAAGCGTGAACGGGCGAATCTTGCTCATCTTTTCTCCAGGCAAAAGGGTTATCTAAAAAAAGTAAGAATAAAATTCTCGCGAAAAGATAGACGGGGATTTCCTCCGCCTATCTTTTCGCATCCAGGGAAAGGCACAATTACCGGATGACTGGAGAGAATAGAAGGGTTCCTGTAAGCCCTTTTTCTAGATTGGTTGCAGCGATTACAATCTGCCCTTGTGCATTCAGGCCATTTCCTTCAGCCATATTCAAAGCCCAATTGCCCACCTTTTGGTTAAGAAGATTCGCCAGACATATATTTCCCATACCTTCACGATAAATAATAGGACTGAGGTCTCCTTTGTTATTTTCTGGGCAGGCATTGGCTATAGCACGAAGTTGGTCGTTAGCTCCGTTAATCTGATAGCCAAGGCTATTGTCGTTGATATCTCCCACAATTTCCCAGCCATTTTCTGGGGAAAACAAAACAAGATTCATAATGCCATTATCTTGCTCAGCATAGCCAATTGCCTGATTTTGAGCGGTGATGGCCGTCAAATGGCTTGAAATATATCTGGCCCCTGAAATTTCGGGAAGACCTATGATGAATACTTCAAACGTTGTTGTGTCCATCCAGAATGAGTTCCCAATAATGATGCCAGCATCGCTAATATCTGTAGGGGGCACAACAAAACCATAATCATTAAGATTGTATACAATGCCATTGTCGTATAAATAAGCTATAGAAGATTGCTCACCAAGAAGTGAAAGCCCCACAATTTGGTTGTAAGAATTTATTGCGACAACCTGACTTCCATATCCGATGGATAAGGTATCCAAGATATGAGGTTGGTAATCCCCTTTTTGCTCGGAAAGAGTCCACATAATCGCTTCTGGGGCACTTTCCAATTCTTTGTAGGTATTGCCAATGATGGTTCCAGAGTCGTTGATGTCAATGGCCTCAGCGTACATATATCCATCTGGCAAAGGCAGGTTAACGACGCCTGTTTGGGGAGAGTAATACCAGGCCAGCTTGCCTTCTTTTAAGTTTTGGTAACCAACGATTTCACCATTTTGGTTAAGCGCTTTTGGATAACCTTCCGTGATGTATTCTGTGGTGTAAGTGATTTCAGTTTCTTTTGCCAGGGCAGAGGGGACTAATGTGATAAGTAAGAATGAAAAAACCGAGAATATAACAACGGACGGTAAAATGCGGGCGAAAAAGGATTTGGGTTCCATGATGTACTCCTTCAAAGTGCTCTTGGAGTTTCCCGAAAAAAAAGTCTGGAAAAAATTCCAGACTCGCTCAAAGATCTTGTTTTGGCCAGATTTTTATGCTGATACACGTACCGGTAATTAAGTTACCAGTTCCGTTTTTTGTTTCAGCGTGAACGATTGACGAAACCGCGCACTTCCTGGTTAAACAAAAAACTTCTCTTCGGCGGCCTGGCAGTCGTAACCTTTTGGTGGTTTTAGACCCATAGCTTTGCGTCGCCGGTTTTCACCGGGTTTGCCTTTATCGGAGAAAGCTCCGTTGATTTATTACGAATAATATACTCTAAAAAAATTTATGTGTCTAGTCTAAATTTACAAAAATTTAACAGGCAATATTTATGCTAGGAAGCACCTTCATGCATTGTTTTTCGCATCACCCCTTTCCCAGTATAATTAGCTTTCCTTGAACGGAGTACCGTATGTTTGAAAGTATGCTAACCATTTTTCAGAAGGAAGTCCTCGATAACCTTCGCGATCGGCGGGCGTTGACCTCTACCTTGATGGGAACCTTGCTTGGCCCGGGATTGATGCTTATTCTGTTTTTTGTCTTGGGTCGGACGATGGAAGAGGCTACCCAACAGGCACTCCAACTCCCTGTGGTTGGGGCCGAATATGCTCCGAGTTTGATCCAATTCTTGGAACAAAACCATGTTGAAATTCTTCCTGCACCAAATGAGCCAGAAGCCAGCGTGCGTGTGGGTGAGTATGATGTGATTCTCGTCATTTCTGAAGCTTACGGGAAAAATTTACAGGGTGGTTTTCCCGCGACGATAAAACTGATTGTGGATGATTCACGCCAATCCTCCCAGGTAGACGTGAGCCGAACCGAAACCCTGCTTGACGCGTACAACCAGCAATTAGCAACCCTCCGTCTCGTAGCGCGGGGTGTAAGCCCGCTCATTTTACAACCCCTAGCGGTTGAAACCGTGGATGTGGCAACCCCACAAAGCCAGGCAGCCAGCCTTTTGAGCATGATGCCTTACTTTTTAATTTTTTCTGTTTTTCTTGGGGGAATGCACCTGGCGATTGATACCACGGCAGGGGAACGCGAACGCAATTCGTTGGAATCCTTGCTGATCGCACCCGTTTCGCGCCGGGATATGACGTTGGGTAAAATGGCGGCAACAGTGTTGTTCACGATCTTTTCGCTCATTGGCACGTTAGCAGCTTTTGGGATTCTATTTAACCTTGTGCCGTTGGAGGAACTTGTAGGGGCGCGAATTAATATCGGGTTTGGAGTTTTGTTAGCAATTTTTTTAGTCTGCTTACCGATGGTCGGATTGGCTGCCGCGATTCAGACGATCATTGCGGCATTTTCGCGGAATTATAAAGAGGCACAGAGTTACCTAAGTTTCTTGCCGTTGATCCCTGCTTTGCCAGGTATGTTCCTCGCATTTGTGCCGGTCAAAGCCACCCTGTGGATGATGCTGATTCCCACTTTTGGACAACAGTTGATCATTAACCAGTTGATGCGGGAGGAACCCGTCCTCGCAGTGAATGTTGTCGTTTCAGTAATGGTTACGCTTGCCCTCAGTGTTGTGCTGACCGGCGTAGCTGTGGGGTTATATAAAAAAGAGCAAATTTTGTTTGGGCGGTAAAAATTCAAGGCATAACACGGCCTTATCCACTTGTTAACCTGACCTTGAAAATCTGTTAAAGCAGCGGTGCTATGCTGGGGATTATCTTAAATTTGGAGAAACCTCATGCTTATGACAACCAACACCCTTTGGACACCTCCCGCGTCCGAAAATCTCGCGACACTCGTGGAGCTATCTGGTGGGGAAACGCGCCTCCTTAGCGAACTGGAAACGATTGCCGCGAGTGTCGCACCGACGTTTCAAGCCGCTATCTTTGCCCGCCTGACGCGCGCTATCCTTTATGTTTCCCCCCTTGAATACGAATTGGGAAAAAATGCCCTCGAAAAATGGTTTGTACACCTCTTTCATCACGCGCCCTATTACGGGAATTTACAGACGCTTGGAGAATATGCACCTATCTCAAATTCACGAACGCTTCACCGCAAGAGCGGAATTCCCTTTCGGTACTTGTTGGCTCTTCAGGAAGTGATTCTTAAATATGGCAAACGGGTTACGCAAAATAGCCATGCCCCGGAATTAGCGTATCAGGCTTTTCAAAAAGTTTTGGGGCTGGAATTTGCCCTTAACCAGATATATGAAGAGCTTTCCGTATCCCACCTTACTGAATTAATGTTGGATGATTGAGGCTGTATTTTCAGTTTCCAACAAATCCTCAAACCAAAGATCACCATGCACATACTTGTAACGAACGATGACGGGGTAAATGCCCCAGGGCTGTTGGCGCTGGCCCAGGAAATGCGCCGTTTAGGAGATGTGAGCATCCTTGCCCCGGATCGAAATTGGTCGGGGGGAGGCCATGTCAAAACCCTCGGAAGACCTTTGCGCGTTCATTCAGTTGTTCTTACCGATGGAACTGAGGCTTTTGCCAGTGATGGCGCGCCTTCTGACTGTGTGGCGCTTGCCACGCTGGGCTTTTTCAAACGAAAAGTAGACTTGGTCGTTTCCGGCATTAATCCTCAGCCGAATTTAGGGCACGATGTCACATATTCTGGCACCGTAACGGCGGCGATGGAAGCGGTGATTTGGGGGATTCCAGGATTGGCGTTTTCACTGGCGTCGGAAAAAGATCATTTGGCAGAGTTAGATTATTTTCCGGCAGCCCGACTCGCCCGCCTAATTACCACGCGTGTGATGACACAAGGGATTCCCCAGGGGTTACTACTGAACGTCAATTTTCCGTATTTGGCGGAGCACGCGATCCGCGGAATGCGGATCACACGCCAGGGGCTGCGGGTGTATCGGGACCGGTTAGATCGCCGCGTGGACCCGCGCGGACATTATTATTATTGGATCGGGGGAGATGCTCCGACTGGGATTCCCGAAGAGGGGACTGATATCGGCGCACTGGCTGAAGGTTACGTTTCGATCACCCCGCTTCAACTTGATCTAACCGCGTACAACGGGATGGGAAAAGTTGCTCATCTAGTGGAAGATGCAGTTTGGGTGGTGGCTTCCACTTAAACTTTTGTTAACAATTCATTGACCGGTTGTTAATCCGGTGTGTGGGGCTTGTTAACGGTAACACAATATGATTGGGGCTATGACTGAAAAAATCCTGGTTGTTGAAGATGATATAACCCTTCAAGAAACGTTGGCATATAACCTGGCGCGGCATGGGTATGATGTCAACGCGGTAGGGGATGGGGAAACGGCGCTGGAAACGGCACGCCGTTTCCACCCGGACTTGATCTTGCTCGACATTATGTTGCCGACAATGGACGGGTTCGATGTGTGTCGCATTCTCCGGCAGGAGATGATCATGCCTATTTTGGTGCTTACAGCCCGCGATGATGAGATTGACCGGGTATTGGGACTGGAAATGGGCGCGGATGATTATTTGACCAAACCTTTTTCGATGCGGGAGTTATTAGCGCGGGTGAAAGCATTGCTCCGCCGGGTGCAATTTGACCGGGATGATTTTCACCCTATGCTTACGAGCAAAAAAGCCCAATCGGTTGATGAAAATTCGCTTCAATTTGGAACCCTGACCATCAAACTCAAACGGCGGGAAATTACACTCCACAATGTTGCGATTAACATGAAACCCAAAGAATACGATTTATTGCTGTTCCTTGCTCGCCATAAAGGGCAGGTGCTTCCGCGTGAGTTAATCTTGGATCGTGTCTGGGGTTGGGATTTTAGTGGGGGCAGCCGCACGGTGGATGTGCATATTCGTTGGCTACGTGAAAAGATTGAAGAGGACCCTGCCAACCCCGAACGGATCGTGACCGTACGCGGAATCGGCTATCGTTTTGATGGATGATTCCGTGATAAGTGATAAGTGAACTTACTCATTACTTGTTACTTTATCACTTCCTCACTTAAACGTTTGTTAACACATGTTTGACATTGTATTAACCGGCAAGAACAGTTTCGTTAAACTGAGCGCGCTATCATCCCTTCTGTTATTACCTATTTTTGAGTCTTTCAATTTTTCTAGGAAGGCTCTAACACTCTCAACTGGAGAAAAAACATATGAAAACGATATATCGCTTATTTGTAGCAGCTATGCTCCTTGTTGTTGTGACTGCGTGTTCACAACCAACCGCTGAAGCGCAACCAACGACAGAAGCGCAAGCTACTGATGTGATGTCTGAAGCACCTACCGAAGCGCCCATGGAACACACCATGTATTCCGGTGAACTGCTTGGGGCGGGTGCATCCTTCCCGAACCCAATCTATCTCGAATGGATCGCTGAATATACCAGCAACGTCCAGCCTGACGTGACCATCAACTATCAATCTATCGGCTCCGGTGGCGGTGTGGAACAGTTCATCGGACAACAGACTGATTTCGGTGGCTCGGATGCGTTCCTGACCGATGATGAACTTGCTGCGGCAACCGCGGCCCGCGGATGTGAACCCGTTCACATTCCGACCGTATTCGGTGCCGTGGCAGTAGCCTACAACCTGGAGGGTGTAGATAGCCTGACCCTCTCTGGCCCCGTTTTGGCCGACATTTTCCAGGGCAAAATCACCCGTTGGGATGACCCGGCAATTACCGCCCTGAACGCTGGCGTCGCCCTGCCTTCCGAAGACATCATCGTCGCCCATCGCTCCGATGGTTCCGGTACGACCAGCATCTTCACCACCTATCTGAGCAGTGTCTCCGAAAGCTGGAAGAACGAAGTTGGCAAAGGGAAAGAAGTGGAATGGCCTGCGAAAAGCTCGGTCGGTGGCGAAAAGAACGACGGCGTGACCGCTCAAATTCAACAGAACCCCGGCGCGATTGGCTACATCGAACTTTCCTACGCCATGACCAACGGTGTCCCCGTGGCGAACATGGTCAATGAAGATGGCAACGCCATCACCCCGACCCTGGAATCAACCGCCGCCGCTGCCGATGGCATCTCCATCCCCGACGATCTGCGCTTCAACATTTTGGGTGTAGGTGGCAAGGGATACCCCATCGCTGGAGCCACCTGGATTTTGGCTTGGACCTGTGGCTACGATGACAACACTGCCGCTATTCTCAAAGATTACTTGACCTGGACGCTGACCGAAGGCGATGCCCTGGCAGAAGAACTGCTCTACTCCCCAATTGGCGACTCTCTGCAAGCCCGCGCCCTCGCAAAAGTTGACATGATCAACAATGGTATGGCTTCCGAAATGCCTGCTCCTGAACCAACCGAAGAACCTGCGGCTGAACCCATGATGTACACGGGTGAACTGCTTGGGGCGGGTGCATCCTTCCCGAACCCGATCTACCTCGAATGGATCGCCGAATACACTAGCGACGTCCAACCTGGCATAACCATCAACTACCAATCCATCGGTTCCGGTGGCGGTGTGGAACAGTTCATCGGGCAACAGACTGATTTCGGCGGTACCGACGCTTTTCTGACCGACGATGAATTCGCGGCTGCAACTGCCGCTCGCGGTTGTGAACCTGTCCACATTCCGACCGTGTTCGGGGCCGTAGCCGTGGCTTACAACCTGGAAGGCGTGGATAGCCTGAACCTTTCCGGCCCCGTTTTGGCCGACATTTTCCAGGGCGTCATCACCAGTTGGGATGATCCGGCGATTACCGCTTTGAACCCTGGCGTTTCCCTGCCCTCCGAAGACATCATCGTCGCCCATCGTTCTGATGGCTCTGGCACGACCAGCATCTTCACCACTTACTTGAGTAGCGTTTCCGAAAGCTGGAAAAACGAAGTTGGCAAAGGGAAAGAAGTTGAATGGCCTGCCCCCAGTTCTATCGGTGGCGAAAAGAACGACGGCGTGACCGCCCAAATTCTGCAGAACCCCGGTGCGATTGGCTACATCGAACTTTCCTACGCCATGACCAACGGTGTCCCTGTTGCGAACATGATCAATGAAGATGGCAAGGCGATTACTCCGACCCTGGCTTCGACCGCCGCCGCTGCCGATGGCATTACCATCCCCGACGACCTGCGCTTCAACATTCTGAATGTTGGCGGTCAGGGCTACCCCATCGCTGGCGCGACCTGGATTTTGGCCTGGACCTGTGGTTATGACGACAACACAGCCGCCATGCTCAAGGACTACCTGACCTGGACGTTGACCGAAGGCGACGCCCTGGCTGAAGAACTGCTCTACTCCCCAATTGGCGACTCCCTGCAAGCCCGCGCCCTTGAAAAAATTGCGCTGATCAATTCGAAGTAAATAAGAAAACGCAATGAACTTGTCGTTCACAAATCCCGCAAGTGGGGCTTTATGCCCCACTTGCGTATTCTCTTAAATTCAGTGGTTCACATTGGATAGGTTGGCTCTACCAGGATGACCGGGATGGGAACCCGAAATTTTGAAGGTGTGGGGGATGGACATCCCCCACACCTTCAAAATTTCGACACTTTTCCCGTCAAAGACGGGAGAGCCGATAGGTTTTTAGGCAATATGGAGGTTCCATGAGTTCTAATGTAAATGTTTATCAAAGGTCTGCAAGGGGCATTTCGGGAAAATCTAGGGTAGATTCCTGGTTCCAAGCGGGTCTTGCTTTAGCCGGGTTGAGTGTGCTGGTCATTCTCGCAACGATGCTCTTTTCAACCGCCGCAGAGGCCTGGCCTGTGTTTCAGCATACGGGGTGGTCCTTTATCACCAGCTCGGATTGGGACCCCGGGATCTCCCGTACGGAAGTGACGGGTGATTACGGGGCGCTCACATTTATTGTTGGAACCTTGATCACCTCCGGGATTGCCCTCCTGATTGCTGTTCCCCTGGCGATTGGATGCGGCCTTTACCTGACCCATATTGCATCGCGAAGAGTCCGTAACCCGCTGGCCTACGCCATTGATCTATTAGCTGCCGTGCCAAGCGTGGTGTATGGGTTGTGGGGGTTACTGTTTTTTGTCCCCGTTTTTGTTCGTCCGGTTTTGAAATTTATTGCCGATACAGTTGGGGAGTTTATTCCCTTCTTGAGTGGCCCTGTGGTGACATATAACTATGCGACAGCCGGGATTGTGCTTGCGATCATGGTGCTGCCGATTATTACCGCCGTCACTCGCGAGGTGATGTCGAATACGCCTATTGCTGAAATTCATGGGGCTTATGGACTTGGTGCGACCCGTTGGGAAATGATTCGCGACATCGTCTTGCCCAGAGCTAGACCGGGGATCATTGGGGCGACCATGCTCGGTTTGGGCCGTGCGCTGGGGGAAACGGTTGCCGTCGCGATGCTGATCGGGGGTTCACAACGGATGCCAACCTCCCTGTTTATGGGCGGTCAATCTATGGCAGGCATTATTGCGATCACCTTTCAGGAGGCCGCGCCCGAAAACATTAAAGCGTTGTTGGGCGTTGGCGTCGTTCTGTTTTTGATTACCGTCATTGTCAATATCGCGGCCAGACTGATGATCTGGGTCACGGGTGGTCGTATTGTAGGAGATGCCGCCGTATGAGTGTTACAACGACAAAAACAAATTCTACCCAGGAAAAGATTACTTTTGGTGCTGTGAATAAAATGTCTGGATATGCTGCACGCAAGCGAAAAGGTCAGATCATGGAAGGTGTTCTGTTCCTCGCCATCCTGATCGCGTTGATCCCTTTAATCCTAATCCTGTTTGAGGTAATTCGGCGTGGTGCGAGCGCAATGAACCTCGAATTTCTTACTTCGGTTCAGAATATCTCGCTCATCCGGGAAGGCGGGGGCTACCTGAATGGGCTGGTTGGCACACTTTATATGGTTTTGATTGCTTCCGTGATTGCTGTCCCGTTGGGGATCGCGACCTCGACCTATGTTGTGGAATACTCGCACAGCAAGTTGGTCCCCGTGATTCAATTTTTCACCGATGTGATGACCGGCGTGCCGTCCATTTTTGTCGGGTTGTTTATTTACACCATTTTGGTTCAGGGGGGAGGCGGTTTCTCTACCCTGGCGGGCGGCGTGGCTTTGAGTTTGCTCATGATCCCGATCATTGCCCGTGCCTCAGAAGAAGTTATCCGGCTGGTGCCTAATGACCTGCGAAACGCTGCCTATGGCCTGGGTGCCCGGCGTTGGCAGGTGGTTACACAGGTCGTCCTCCCTACCGCGAGCAGTGGTTTGATCACCTCCGCTATGCTCGCGGTCGCCCGTGCCGCTGGTGAAACCGCCCCCTTGCTTCTCACTGCATTCGGTGCCTTCAAGATCGTGACAGCCCTGGTGGGCAGCCCACAAGCTGCTTTGCCTTTGATCATCTTCAATGAAGCCCGCGGCCCATTCGAGCCCGCGCACGCCCGCGCCTGGGCTGGCTCGCTCGAACTCATGTTGTTGGTTCTGCTTCTGACCATCATCGCCCGGTCTATTGGGCGGAAAAAACAGGGGTAACACAATCCATTTTGTTCTGAGACTCTATTATGACAAATATTCAATTTGAAACCTCTCCCTCTCACACCAATGGCACGGAATATGCCATTCAAGCTCGTAACCTGTCTGTTTACTACGGGAATTTTCGCGCCGTTCACGATGTATCGCTGAATGTTCAAAAACAAAAAATCACGGCCATGATCGGCCCCTCCGGGTGTGGAAAAAGTACCGTGTTGCGTTCCTTCAACCGGATGAATGATTTGGTTCCCTCTGCGCGTGCCGAGGGTGAAGTGTTCTATCACGGGAAAAATATTTACGATGCCGATGTTGATCCGGTTGAAGTACGCCGCCAGATCGGGATGGTCTTCCAAAAACCGAACCCATTCCCCAAGAGTATTTATGAAAATGTGGCCTGGGGGGCCAAGATCAACGGTTTCAAGGGAAATATGGATGAACTGGTCGAAGAATCTTTGCGCGGCGCGGCCCTGTGGGATGAGGTGAAAGATAAGCTCAAACAGAGTGGGCTTTCGCTCTCCGGTGGTCAGCAGCAACGGCTGTGTATTGCCCGTACCATTGCGGTCAAACCGGACATCATCCTCATGGACGAACCCGCCTCCGCCCTCGACCCCCTCGCCACGTTGAAGATCGAAGAACTAATGCGGGAACTCACCAAAGATTACACTATCATCATCGTTACCCACAATATGCAACAGGCCGCGCGCGTCTCTGACTTTACCGCCTTTTTCAACCTGGACGGCAGTGGAAACCGGACAGGGATTCTCGATGAATTTGGCGATACCAAGAAAATTTTCACCAACCCTGAAAAGAAAAGTACAGAAGATTATATTACCGGACGCTTTGGATAGAGAGATAATTATGACAACCATTACTAACACGCGCGAAACCCTAGATCGTCAACTGAGAAAACTCAAAGAGGATATTCTCATGTTGGGCAGCATGGTCGAAACAGCCACGCTGGACGCGGCGAAAGCTCTTAAAACCCGTGATACCAAATCCGCCCAAAGGATTTATGAAAATGACCAATGGATCAACGAAAAACACCTCCAAATCGAAAATGATTGTGTCATGCTCATTGCCACCCAACAGCCCATGGCCCGCGATGTGCGTTTCCTCGCTTCCGCCCTGGAAGTCAGCACAGAGTTGGAGCGCATGGGGGATTACGCCAAAGGCATTGCCCGCATTCACCTTCTCATCAAAGATGATCCCTTCACGCACCCCATGACAGAAATCACCCAAATGGCGGAAACCTCAACGACAATGTTGCACAGAGCTTTGGGCGCATTTGTCAATAACGATTTGGCCGCCGCAAGAGAAATCCCCCACGAAGACGATGTGGTTGACGAACTTTATAATCAATTCCACCACCAGTTGATCGAAAAAATGATCGAGAACCCAGCGATCATTGACCGGGCGAACTATCTGCTCTGGGCCGCCCACAACCTCGAGCGCCTGGCAGACCGGGTTACGAACATCTGCGAACGGACGATTTATGTCAACACCGGTGTCCTGAAGGAAATCGGCAGTTCTGACGACGAAACATTGACGAAATTGCGGTAAGGCCGGAAACTTCGGAAGTCTCCGAATAGACACCTGCTCATTCATTTCCCATATTTGCTCAAAATAACTACACTAAAATTATGCCAAAGACTTCCGAAGTTTTACCCATGTCCAAAAAACAAGTTCTTGTCCTTTGCACCGGAAACTCCTGCCGTTCGCACCTTGCCGAAGCGTTGATCAACGCCCGGCTGGGCGAACGCTGGCACGCGTCGAGCGCGGGCACGGCTCCCGCGGGGTACGTTCACCCGCTCGCGATCCGCGCCCTGGCCGAGATCGGTATTCAGCACACTGGTCATTCCAAATCAGCGGATGAATTTCGGGACGTGCCTTTTGATATCGTGATCACTGTATGCGATGACGCGGCAGAAAACTGCCCTATCTGGCTTGGCCCAGGAAATCGGGTTCACATCGGTTTCCCCGACCCGGCCAAAGCCACCGGAACCGAGGAAGAAAAATTTGCTGTCTTCCGACAAGTGCGAGATGATATCGAAGAAATAGTGGTGAGTTACTTGAAGAACCTGTAAGGGCATGAAAGTGCCCTTTTTTGTCTCATAAAACAGTATAATTTGCGTCCGAAATCTTTCTGGAGCATATTATCTTTGCAAAAACAGTTCTTCAAAAAACATGTCGCACTCACCCAAGAACATGGCTCCTGGGTGTTTTTATTTATGCCATTGATCGTTGGCTTGTTTGCGGGGGGAACATGGACGGCGGCGAGTGGCTTTTTGTTACTGACGGCGCTAGCCGCGTTTTTGTTTAAGCAACCCTTGACCATGGCGGTGAAAATTATGAGTGGGCGGCGCGGAAGGCAGGATTTACCTGCGGCCTATTTTTGGATGGCGGTGTATGGCGTGATGACCCTAGTAGGATTTGTGGGAATGTGGGGACAGGGGGTGGCCTGGCTGCTGATATTGGCTTTGCCTGGTATTCCGGTACTGGGATGGTATTTATTTTTAGTCACGCGGCGGGCGGAGCGGAGACAAATTGGGGTGGAGATTGTGGCGAGTGGCGCGCTGGCGTTGGGTGCTCCGGCGGCGTACTGGATCGGGTTGGGGAAGATGGACACGTTGGGGTGGTGTTTGTGGCTGTTGATCTGGTTCCAATCTGCGGCTTCTATAGTATATGCTGCCCTTCGTTTGACCCAACGGGAATGGAAAGAAAAGCCGGAACTTGCACAACGATTGCACGCGGGTGGACGGGCACTGGGATACACAGGCTTCAATTTGGGGTTAGCGGTGGGGTTAGGGGCGGTGGGGATGGTGACGAGTGGGATTGCCTGGGCTTTTGGTTTACAGTTCGCCGAAGCATTGTGGGGAAGTGTAAATCCGGCGATAGGGCTTCGTCCCGCGCGGATCGGATTCCGCCAATTGGTTGTTTCGATCTTGTTCACCATTTTATTTGTGGTGTTTTGGAAAACGTAGATTTAAATTATCCCCACAAGAGTTAAATATAGTTTTAAAACCGCCAGGGGTTATTTGGATAAAAATAACTGGAGAAATATTTTATCGCCATGTTCATTCGCATACTCGAGCGCGTTTTTCCCGGTTTTGTTGCTGATTCTAGGATTGGCACCTGCGGCATAAAGTAAGCGGGTTGCCTCAATATTTCCCGTTTGTACGGCCCATATCAAAGCCGTATTCCCTTGTTGATCTTGTAAATCAAGCATCGCTCCTGCTTGAATAAGGGTTTGTAAGATAGCATAGACCCGATGCGATGCTATTTGGGATGCCTCCTTTGGATCCAAGGCAAGCATGAGAGCGGTTGTGCCATGCAAATCGCGCACATTAACGTCAGCAAAAACAGCAAGTAGCGCTACAATGCCCCTATGCCCTCGATGGGCGGCTAATTGAAGTGGGGTGGCCTGTAAAAACGTCCCTACGGTTTCCCGATCTGCACCAGCAGCAAGTAAGTCCTTGACCACCGCAGTATGCCCAAGATGTGCAGCCCATGTAAGCGCGGTTTCTCCATGTTGGTCACGCAGATTTGGAGAAATCCCTTGTTGGATGTACTCACGGACTAAGCGGGAATCTCCTTGAATGGCTGCTTCAATTAATGTGTTCATTGCTGTTGAAATCGAAAAGACCGAAAAAAAGCTAGATGAAAAGTCAATGGGCTTCCTATCTAGCTTTTGTGTGTGAGCGTTGTTTTTCCGGTTGCTCCCTGCGAATTGGCACAGACTATTCCGAAATTCGGAAACCGTTCCTTAACGTGAATGATTACGGCTCTAACGTTATTGGAGGGTTTCCCGTTAATCACAGGAGACCCATAATTACCAGGCAAGAGGTATTTTATGGAGCAGGTAACACAAACCAGGGGTTCACAAACCCGCCATTTAGACGAACTTCAAAATGCAAGTGGGCCCCGGTGGAATTGCCCGTGCTTCCTGCGTATCCGATAGTTCTCCCGGCGGAGACACTAGCCCCGCATCCGACCGCAACGGTGCTCATATGAGCATAGAGGGTCTGATAGCCATTCCCATGATCGATCATGACCGTATTTCCATACCCGCCGTTTGCCCATCCCGCGAAGACAACAACACCCGAGTCGGCAGCGTAGATGTTTGCCCCTTCTCCAGCGGCGATATCCAAACCTAAATGCCCGGACCAGTAATCATTCCCGGATAAGTAATGGTTTGCTGCTGGCCAAATAAACGCGCCTGAGCCGTAAGCGCCATCGTAACTTCCGGTGCAGGCGCCTGGCCCCAGGGCAGTGGTGTTAACTCCTGCATTGCCGCGGGCGATGGTGGGAATGAGCCATTGGCGGAATTCGCGGTGTCCCCCCGGAATCATGACCATTGCCCCAGGTTCGACAGCGGGATCATAGAGATCAATTTTATTGCCCATAAAGCCCACGATATCATCCACCTTGGCCTCGAAAACTTGGGCGACCGCATCCAGGGTATCGCCGTCCTTCCATTGGTAATACACGCCATCCACTGGGGGAATGTAGAGTTCCATCCCTGGGGCAAGGTAGTCGGGATTGTCATTCAAAAGGTCATAGTTGGCCCAGAGAATGGTTTCGGGTTCAACGCCAAAGGAAGACGCGATGCCAAAAACTGAGTCCCCAGTATCCACCTTATATTGGACGATGTCTACGCGGGGACGAGTGGGGATCGTCGTATGCAAATTAGGCTCACGGGAAACGAAAAATATCCCGGAACTGGTTTGGTAGGGGGGAAGGGAGACTTCGGCGGGGGGAAGAGTTTCCGTTGGGGTGGGGGAAACCGGCACATCCGCTGAAGCAGCAACCACAGGGGGCGATTGGAAAAAAGGAATATATGCTGGGGGCTTGGTTTGCCAGAGAAAAACTGCATATCCCACCATCCCCAACGCAATTGCCCATGCAACAAATGAGGTCAGGCGGCTCGCAAAGTTGGAACTGCCCACGGAAGATTTTTCTTTGATCACAAGTCTCTTAAGGTTTCGAGGAATTCTTGGTTATCACCCGTTTTGGATAATTGTTGTAAGATGGCCTCGGTCGCGTTGGTGATGTCCAGGCCAGCCCCGTTGGGAGGGGGCGTGGTCATTTGCCCGTACATCCGGCGCATAAGCCACACGCGGGCGGTAACATCCGGCCCCAGAAGCAATTCCTCGCGACGGGTGGAGGAGCGTTCGATGTCAATGGCCGGAAAGATGCGGCGTTCTTGCAGACGGCGGGATAAGTGCAATTCCATATTCCCCGTGCCTTTAAATTCTTCGTACACTACGTCATCCATGCGGGAGCCAGTGTCCACAAGGCAGGTGGCGATGATGGTCAGGGACCCGCCTTCTTCCAGGTTGCGGGCCGCGCCAAAGAAACGTTTGGGCGGGTACAGTGCGGAGGGGTCAATACCACCGGAAAGGGTCCGCCCGGAGGGGTTGACGACGAGGTTATATGCCCGGGCCAGACGGGTGATGGAATCCATCAGAATAACGACATCGCGCCCAATTTCTGTGAGGCGTTTGGCGCGCTCTAATACCATTTCGGCTACGCGGACGTGAGAAGTAACAGGTTCGTCAAAGGTAGAGGAGATGACTTCTGCATCCACCGAGCGATCCATATCCGTCACTTCTTCAGGCCGCTCGCCAATGAGGGCAACGATGAGGTGAACCCCTGGATACTTCGTGGAGATAGAATTGGCGAGTTGTTTGAGAATAGTGGTTTTCCCGGATTTTGGCGGGGAAACAATCAGCCCGCGCTGGCCGCGCCCAATCGGGGTGACGAGGTTGATCAAACGGGTGGACAGGGTGTGGCGGTCGGTTTCCAGGTCGAAACGTTTGTCAGGGAAGATAGGGGTGAGGGATTCAAAAGTAGGTCGGCGTTTGGCATCTTCGGGGTCGAAACCGTTAACCGTATCTACTTTGAGCAGGCCATAATGCCGTTCGGCGTCGCGCGGAGGGCGGACATGGCCGATGACCAGATCTCCGCTTCGTAAAGAGTAACGCCGGATCTGGGTTTGCGAGACGTAAATGTCATCTTGCCCAGCCTGATAATGCCCGGTGCGTAAAAAGCCAACGCCGTCATTCATGATTTCTAGAATGCCACCGCGTACTTCCAAACCGGCTTGTTCAGCTTCAATCTGGTGAATTCGCAAAACCAGATCTTCCTTTTTCAAACGGTTCGCGCTAGGGATTTTAAGTTCTCTTGCCCGGTTGCGCAGTTCAGCCAGGCTGGAATTTTCCATTTCGATTATTCTTGTCATTGTCTTTTCCAATTGGTGTGATGTAGTTGTAATTGTGAATGCTTTATAAAAAGTCTTTTGGGTTCACCGCAGGTGTAAATCTGGCTAAACTTTCTTTACAGTTTATTGATTGCACCGTAAAACAAGTTTCCGTAAGTTTGCAAATGTATCAAACTTTAGAAGACTTCCTTTACAAATCATTGAGTTTTATTTTGTGAATATCGCGACCTATATATGTCTTTGCAATAGGCAAGACACGCTCGAACAGCACATTATGCTAACCCGCGAAACCAGTTCGCTAAGATTATTAGTATGTAAAGAAGGGGATTAAACATTTTATCCGTTTCCTGACAACACTGAAGAAGTCAAGTGCGGAAAAAGGGTCTATAAATAAAAGAAAATTCCTGAAAAAATTTTGGTTAACCACCCCCCTTCATGAGGATAAACCATGAACCATGTCTTATAAATGGGGATTTTTATAAAAGCGTTGTGATTATAGCATGGGTGAAGGGGAAGGGCAAGTCAGAAAATTTTCACAACGTAAAAAGTGAGCGCTCCAAGCCTGCAAATTAATTACCCATGCACCTAGTGGAAGGTTCACGCCGGAGATAAGTAGGGCCGTGCTAACAAAAGCGCGGCAAGCGTTTTGGCATCTTGCAAGGTGCCGTTCTGGACCATCGCATACGCGTCGGCTTGCGAATATTTTTCGGTTTGCAAAAATTCATCCACATCACGGGCTAGGGGGGCTGGAGTTAGTTCGCGGGCGAGAAAAATATGGAGCCGTTCGGTAGAATATCCAGGGGCGAGATAAAAAGTCCCAATTTTTTCCATTACTGCTGCGGCGTAGCCAATCTCTTCGCGTAATTCGCGTTGTGCGCCTTCGGTCATGTCTTCATCGGCTTCCACCGCGCCGGCAGGCAGTTCGACCAATTCGACCTCCGCGGGGTACCGGTATTGGCGGACAAACCAAAGCCCGCCATCTGCATCCACTGGGATAATGACAACAGCTTCTCCGTGGATAACAACATCCAGCGTAGTGGTCTGCCCATCAGGCAAAAGAACCTGATCGGTGTTTACGGAAAACACCCGACCCGAAAATTTTAAACTAGATTGAAGGGTTTTAAATGACATGGAAAGAATTCAAGAAGGTTGGGTTACAAATTCCCCGATGGATGCTCCGAAAAAGGCCTAAAAGGCAGACTTCCGAAGTCTCATTGAAACTTCGGAAGTCTATAAAAAACTTGGGATTTTATGGACCGGTGAAGGGCGGAGCGTTTTCGGGCAGGATTAATTTTGTGCCTGCATAAACGGGGCATTGAAGGGTGCCAGCCAAGTCGTAGTAGCAGGCTAAATTATTGGCGTCAATGATTGCCTGCGGATTGATATTGCACTTGCGTCCAATAGACCAAATCCATTCACCAGCTTGCACTGTGTAGGGGGAGGTACAAGTGCCACCTGGCACGGCGGTGGGAGCGGTAGTGGGTTCGGCGGGAGCGGCAGTTGGTTCTTCTCCAGTGGAGGCTTCGGTAGGTTCTACGGGAACTGGCGTTGCTTCTTCACCTGTCACAGGGGTTTCACCTTCACCTAGAGCGGCAGGGGTCTCACCCTGGGTAGGTTCTCCGGGGGTTGTCACAGCGGCTTGAGCCGTTTGGGTCGCAAAACCACCCCCTGCTACAGCGGTTTCCATATTGCTAGGGGGTTGCGAATCAGTTGGCTGAGTCGCTTCTGCGCCAGGGACTTGAGTAGGGGCCTCCGAAGCGGAGCGAGTACAAGCCGCCAAACCTAGCGTGGCCGCCAATACGAGGACAAAAATTAGATGCTTAATTTTCATACTTCTTCTCCTAAGATGAACGTTATTGGTTTTCATCAAATTACCTTAAAGATACTAGCATAAACTTTGATCAAGCGTCAAGCGAGTTTCCCCTGTAGATTCCCCCTTAGTTAGTGTAACTCATCTCTTCGACGTGAGAGCAAGACAAGGAGCGTGACCCCGGTAAGTAAACCCACAACCAGACCTGCTATTCCCCCGGCGAAGGCCGTGCCCCAACGCATTTGCTCCCATGCCGCGCGGGCCTCCGTTTGCAACTGTTGATCCACAAACCCCGTCAAGGTGATGCCCAAAGGGAGGGCCACAATAGAAATAACCAGCCATCTTCCGGCGGTGAACACCCAGCGATTTAGCAAAATCCATTGGGCCAGACCAACACTCGCCCCGATAATTACCCCATACATAACGGCAGATAACACATCCAATCCCGTCAAGATGGTGACCAGGGAGGCCAGGGGCAAGCCCAGTCCCCACCCCACCGCGGTCGCTGGAAGCCACCAAATGGCTCTGCGGATGCGCCATCGGAGATACATCCATTGGCTGGTGCCAATCATCGCTCCGATCAACAACCCAAACAGGCTTAGAGGGGTTAAGACAGAGAGCATTCCGCGTAAGCCTGTTTCGGCAAAAACCACTCGTCCAATGGGGAGACCGGCAAACCCCGCCAACGCCCATCCTAGTGCCGTTGTCAAAATCCATAAAGCCCAATGTTTAAGCGCACGTGCTCGGATCCGAGGCTGTTGGAGCAGCAAATAGAACTGGTAAAACATAGGGTGAATGACAAATAATGAGCGGTGCGTAGAAGGCAGTGAAGGAAAATAGGGTACTGTTTATGGAAATAGTGTAACCTAAATTCCCCAAAAGAATGTGATATATTTCCCTTTACCTCTTTCCCTTTTCTCTTTTTCTGCCCTTTCCCTTTTTTCTCATGACCACTTTTCCCGATACTTTAAACAGCATCGGTGTGCTAAAACGCCGCGAAATTGAAGCCCGTATCCTCGCCCCGTTCGTGGATGCGTTGGCCGAAGAATTTGACCGCGACCGGGTGGTTGCCATCTTGCGGGATACGGTTATCCGCGTAGCCCGGACACAGGGTGCGGAACTTGCCCGCCAATTGGACGATGACAGCTTACCCGCCTTCCGCGAAATTCTCCCCGCGTGGCAGAAAGATGATGCCATGGAATTTGAAATTCTCGATCAAGTCCCTGACCGCTTAGCCTTCAATGTGACTCGCTGCCGGTATGCTGAACTGTACCGTATGTTAGGCATCCCCGAACTGGGCGCGGTGCTCTCCTGCAACCGGGATTATTCCCTGATCGAAGGTTTCAACCCCGCCATTGAACTGACCCGCACTCAAACGCTTATGGAAGGTGCGGCGTATTGTGATTTCCGCTACGGGATGAGGGAAGATTAGAACGTAGATATTACGGATTTGAGGGATTTTTGCGGATATTTTCATGGAAGATAGTCAGACCCCACGCGCACGATCACACCCTCGCTCAATCACCAAATTCCTCGGCTGGAACCGCGCCAGTTACACGTTGATGAGCATGTTTGTGCTCATATTATTCTTGCTCGGCTATGTCTGGTGGCCGTTGGCGGAAGAGTATTTGTCGTATATTCCTTGGGATGGGGAGTGGTGGCGATACATGGACTGGTTGCTGCTGGGTATTTTTTTGTTCATGTCGCTGATGATCATGGCGCACGCCAACTTGAAACAGGATGCAAAAATCGTTCTGGTCGGGATGATCGGCGGGCTAGTCATTGAAAGTTGGGGGACGCAAACGAACATCTGGCACTATTACACGAATGAACGTCCCCCATTGTGGATCATCCCCGCGTGGCCGATTGCGAGCCTGACGATTGATCGGATAGTGCGCCTGGCGTTGCGGTATCCAGGTAGACAAGGTACACGGGTAAACAGGTATACAGGAAACCTGTCTACTTTGTCTACCTGGATACCTGTCTACTGGCTGACCTTCCTCCTCTACTTTGCTCTCTTCATCCCCTACGTCGCCCCAACCTTTGACAAATCCTTTACCTGGATTGCGACGGGGTTGGTGATCTTTTTCATCCTCACGCCAACGGATTACCGGATGGCGACATTGACTTTCCTCGCAGGGTCCGCGTTGGGATATTTTTTGGAACGTTGGGGGACTACGCGGGAATGTTGGATCTATTACACGCTCGAAACGCCCCCCCTCTTCGCCGTGCTATCTCATGGAATGGCGGCGGTTGCCTTTTGGCGGGCCAGTTTATGGCTGGAATGGGTATGGGCAAAACTCACCGCCCTTTTCCCAGTCCGCGCACACCCCCTCCCCCTCGACACCGATTCCTGATTCCCAATCCCTATTTCCTTCTTCCGAATTCCACCTCTCCTTTTCTTCCCTTCCCCCTCCCCCCATGCCTACCAAGCGCGCCTTCCTCCTCCTCCTTCCTCTCCTCCTCGCCTGCCAAATTTTTACGCCTACCCCCGCACCACCTACGCCAACGCCAATTCCCCTCCATCTTTCCAACATCACCTTTGACGACCCGCTTACCCAAACCCGGATGTTGGCCCTTGACCGTTGTATGTCCAACCTCGCAACTAGCTCGGAGTGGCGGCACTTCCCCTACGAGAACATTGGTGCGTTCATCGAAGCCAAATGGTGTACGGGGTCACGCGCCGCGCCCGACTGCCAGATTACGGAAGGGAACCAAAACCAGCGGGACCAGCATGTGTTAAACCTCTACACGCTTCATTACGGGGATGATGTCACGAATGCATTCGGGCTGGGCTTATCTGCCCGGTGGGTTCCCCCGCAAACCGGCCCACAGACGGATTGGAGTGCGGCATTTTCCTTCTCCGAAGGGGGGCGCACGGTAGTTGGGGAAGGCTTTTCGTTGTCGTTCAAAGAATATGGTTCCGCATTAGAACCCCTCAACGAACTGAATTTTGGGATGAGCAACGATTACAAAATCGGTGAAACCACCCTGACTTACCCCGCTCAACACCCCCAACGGGACGAACTCGCCCTATACATCGCCTCGCCCGAAAGTTTCCTGGCCAAGGGACAAAGTGTACTAAACGGCCTCTCCGAAACCGTGCAAGCCGCCCTCGACGCCCACACAATCATGACCTGCGATTATGGCCCTTACAACGGAGATGGCATCCCGCCCGCGTGCAATCCGCGCCCGATGACAGCGGATGAAGAACAAGTTGCCAGGGATGAGGCGACACAGTATTTTGCAAACCAGCTAGCGGTGTTGGCGGCGAATTACGAGGCGATGTTTGCGGCATTGGAGGAGGCGTTTCCGTTTGAGACGTGTTGGAAGTGAAAAATACTAGATGAGAGCATAAAATGCTTTATGGAGAAAGTCTCTGAAGTTTGTCTGTTTGCAAATATACAAAAATAATCAAAAAAACCGTTGTGCTCAAAAAAGTAGTCAAATGGATGGCGATGCGAACCAATCTCAATACCAGTGAAGCCCTGATGATGTTACAGGAACTTCATGAAGCCATTCTATACTTCAACACCGAAGGAACGCCCGTCAAACTTCCGGGGATTGGAACCTTCACCCCAAGCATTAATCGCACTGGAAAATTTAATATCAATCTACGCTCAGACGCCGCCCTTAAAAAGGGCATCAACACGCCCGATGCATACACGGGTGAAGTTACCAACAAAAAGCACATCGGCTTGACCGACGACGAGTACAAGGCGATTTGGGATCAGGATCATCCCACTGACCTTTTGAACCTCACAAACTCATAATTCGTTTCCTAAAATTTGCTACTAGCAAACCATCAAATGGCTAGTAGCAATTTTTTTTTTGATAGTAGCAAATGAAAATTTGCTACTATCAAATTTTCGGCATCAAATAGCGGGGGGAAATGTGAACAAAACACCTCATCCACTTTGGCATATCGGCTTGTCTTGGGCTGCTTCTTGTACCGTTGTCATAATGGACAAAAAGGCTGCACAAAAAGGGCGTCGAACTTACCCCAGTTCGGCGCGCTTTTTGTAGGGAATTATCACAGCTTTGTCACAGCCTTATCACAGCCCCTGTCACGCGCCCCCTCTATACTTCACAAAACGACAAAAATTTCCATTTCCACGAAGGACCCGAAGGAAAAACTTAGTGAACTTCGTGCCCTTTGTGGATCAACCTTCCCCATGTCCATAGTCCTCGACCATATCACCAAACGCTACGACGGGCACCCCGTTGTCAACAACGTCTCGCTGGAAGTCGAAGATGGCGAGTTTTTCGTTCTGCTCGGTTCCAGTGGAAGCGGAAAAACAACCGTTCTCAACATGATTGCCGGGTTGACTGGGCTGGATCGGGGCCGGGTGTTATTGCACGGGCGCGATGTCACCGAACTGCCCACCCAACAACGCAAAGTCGGGTTCGTTTTCCAGAATTATGCGCTCTTCCAATACATGACCGTCGCC
>JACKAX010000030.1 GCA_020634875.1 Anaerolineales bacterium
AGTACGTTGCCCCGATGGTCATTCCCAAGTCGCGCGCGGCAACGATCAAATTAGTCCCGCGCTAACGCAATAAACTTCCATCCGTGACTTTTTTCCATCCGTGCCTGAGATATTAGTCACGGATGGAAAAAAGCACGGATAGTTTTTGTAAAAGGAGCTTCCAAATGAAAACCGTAAAACTCGGCAACACCGGTCTCGATGTCTCCCTCATCTGCCTCGGCGCGATGAGCTTTGGCACAGCGGAAGGATGGGTTCACAACCCATGGGCACTGAATGAAGAAGACAGCCGCACCATCATCAAACGCGCCCTCGATTTGGGCATCAACTTCTTCGACACCGCCAATGTCTATGCCTATGGCGCGAGCGAGGGCATTCTTGGACGCGCCCTGAAGGATTTTGCGAACCGAGATGAAGTAGTTATCGCCACAAAGGTTCACGGCAAAATGCACGCCGGCCCGAACGGTTCCGGCCTTTCCCGCAAAGCCATCCTGAGCGAAATTGACAAAAGCCTTCTACGGCTGGGCACGGACTATGTTGACCTCTACATCATCCATCGCTGGGATTACAACACCCCCGTCGAAGAGACGATGGAAGCGTTGCACGACATCGTCAAAGCCGGAAAAGTGCGCTATCTCGGCGCGTCCGCCATGTACGCCTTCCAGTTTCACCGGGCACTCAACGTCGCGGACAAGCACGGCTGGACGCGCTTTGTCTCAATGCAGAACCACTACAACCTCATCTATCGAGAAGAAGAGCGGGAAATGATGCCGCTTTGTGCCGAAGAAGGCGTCGCGGCCACGCCGTACAGCCCGCTCGCTTCGGGACGCCTGGCGCGCTCGGCCTCGGCAACCTCCACACGTCTGGAAACCGACCCCATCGCCAAAGGCAAATACGACGCCACTGCAGACTCCGACAGTGCTGTGATCGCACGCGTGGCAGAAATCGCCGAGAAATACGGCGTTCCGATGGCGCACATTTCCCTGGCGTGGATGTTGCACAAAAAACCTGTGGTCGCCCCTGTGATCGGGGCCACGAAGCTCTCCCACCTGGAAAGCGCAGTCGAAGCGGTGGATGTCAAACTAACGCTGGATGATATAGCGTATCTCGAAGAGCCGTATGTGCCCCACCCCATCATGGGATTGATTCCGTACAAATGACAAAAATGAGTCCTAACATCAAAGGCGTCAGTTTCCTTGTGCTGGCGATGCTGATCCTGTCCCTGCAAGGGCTGGCGGTCAAAGGGATTGGCGGCGATTATTCCGTGATGGAAATCGTGCTGTTTCGCAGTTTTGTGGCCTTGCCCATTACGATTCTTTTATATCGGATGGAAGGTAAGCGCGGGCTGCCCACCACCCAACAACCCCGGCTCGAATACACGCGCGGTTTCTATCTCTTCCTTTCTTACACGACCGCGTTTATGGGGCTTGCCGCCTTGCCCCTCGCAGAAGTCGCCGCCCTTCGGAATTCTGGCCCGCTCGTGATCACCCTCCTGTCAGTGCTGATGCTGAACGAAAAAGTCGGCCCGCGCCGTTGGGCCGCGCTGGGGATCGGCTTTCTCGGTGTACTGATGATCGTCCAACCTGGTTCGACCTCCTTCAACCTGGGATCGGTCTTTATCCTGATCTCGGTGCTTTTCTACGCCCTCAACGTGATCCTCACCCGGAAACTCCGCACCACCGACAGCAGCGCGACAATGTCCTACTTTAGTTCGGTGGTGTACCTGGTCGCGGCAATTGTGCTCTCCCCGCTCGCGGTCTTCATCGGCGAAATTCCCAACGCTCATCCGAGCATCGCCTTCCTGCTGCGGGCCTGGACGGTGCCGACCCTGTTGGATTGGGGGATCATGTCCGGGTTGGGTCTCGTTTGGGCGGGGGGGATGTATTTCATCGCCCGTGCGTACAGCACCGCGCCGACCTCGGTCGTCGCGCCATTTGAGTACGTCAATCTCCCCATCAACGTGATGTGGGATTTGCTCCTTTGGTACATCTTCCCCACGTGGATCATCTGGGTGGGTGCCTTTTTGACAATTTTTAGCGGCATGTACATTTTGTACCGCGAGCAGAGAATGGTCCCACAACCCGCCCCGCTTACATAACCGCGCAAAAATCGTAACTACTCAGGCCAGACCCTAAAGGTTTCGTTTGCAAGAGAAGACCATTCAAAAAGGAGCATTGTTCGCAAATATGTTCCCGAATTTACCGAAAAAACCTTTAGGGTCTGAGCAGTTACTAAAAATCACGAATCAACACAAAAAGAAAAATCGGTGAAAATTCGTGAAATTCGTGTCGAAAAACTTCCTCCCCGCGAAAGCCTTTTCGCTCATTGGACAATCGCATGACCCAAGCAACCCTTCTCTCCCCCTCACTCGACCTCTCCGCCAAACGCAAAGCCGTGCTCGGCATCTGGGCGATCTTCCTCACCCAATTTGTCAGCTTTCTCTTCATCAACGCCCGGACGATTGCCACCCCCAAGATCGTCGCCGAGTTCGACGGCATGGCCCTCTTCGCCTGGCTGATCGCCCTCCCCGCCCTGACTGGCTCGATCTCGACCCTGCTCTTCGGCAAACTCTCCGACATCTACGGACGCCGGACGATTCTGCTGCTCTGCATAGGGATTTTTCTCCTGGGCCTGGGCCTGACCACCCAAAGCACCTCCATGCTCTTCCTGGTCGTGGCGGTCTCCTTCATGAGCATCGGACACTTCCCCATCATCCCCTTCTGTTTTGCGGCCATCGGCGATCTCTTTGAACCCTCGGAGCGTGCCAAATGGACGGGGTTGCTCAATTTGCCCGGCGGCGTGGCGGCTCTGATCGGCCCGGTGCTGGGCGGCGTGATCACCGAAAGCGCGTCGGGTTGGCGCGGCATCTATTGGGGGACGCTCCCGCTCATGTTGGGGGCCGCGGTCCTGGTCGCGGTAGCCTTGCCCAAACAGACCCAACACACCAAACCCAAAATTGATTGGCTCGGGGCCGGGGTGATGGCGGTCGCCACGACCACGCTCATCCTCGGCTTCTCCCGCGTGGGGCTGCCGGGTCAGTTCGTGTATGGTCTCCTCCTGTTGATCGTGTCCGCTCTCGCCTGGTTCAGTTTCATCCGGATCGAGAATCGCGCCGAAGCCCCCATCCTGGACCCACAGGTCCTCTTCAACCGCACGTTTATGACCGCCGCGGGGGCCGGAATGCTCTCCTTCTTTGGGTCCCTGAGTATCATGGCCTATTCCCCCATCTTCGTACAGAGTGTGATGCAGATTAGCCCGGCCATCAGCGGCTCGATGCTGACCCCTTACACGGTGCTGATGGCCTTTATGGGCATCCCGGCTGGTTTTCTGATCGCCCGCACCAAAAAATACAAATGGCTGTACCTGACCGGCTACCCCATTGTGACGTTATCCCTGTTCGTGATGTGGCGTTTTACCGCCAGCACGCCGATTTGGCTCTACGTTCTCGTCACCACCGTGGCCGCGTTCGGCCTGGGCAGCATTCCCACGGTCAATACCCTGGTCGCGCAGTTTTCCGTGCCCAGACGTTTGCTGGGGGTCGCGGTCGGTGCAATCTTCTTCTTTCAAATGATCGGCATCGCTGTCGCGCCCTCCATCATCAGTCTGGCCCAAAGTAATGCCCCCGACCTGGAAAGTGGTTTGAAGATCGTCTTCCTGATGGGGGCACTGGCGACGACGCTTGCCTCGCTCCTGATCACCACCATTCCCGAAATTTCTGTGGACGACGAAGTCCCGGACAAAGCCGCCCCGAGCCGGTGGCCGTTCCCCATGGATATTGACACCCTCCGCAAACTGCTCGCGGAACGGGACACCTTCAGCATCCTGGAAACGGTGGACGTGCAAACAGACGAACGAACCATCCTCCGCGAATTCGACACCGTCATCTCCGCCCCGAACTGGACGCGCGACGCCCGCCATCTGATCTACGACAGCCGGGGCCGCCTCTACACCTACGAACTGGCAACAGGCGAGAGCACCCCGTTCGACACCGGTTTTGCCCTGGATTGCACCAACGATCATCTCCTCTCGCCGGATTACACCCAACTGGCAATCACCCATTTCACGAACGAAGACGCCACCGCGCGCATTTACACGCTCCCGGCGGCAGGCGGCTCCCCAACCCTGATCACCGAAAAAGGCCCCAGCTATCTGCATGGCTGGTCGCCGGATGGCAAACGCATGGTTTATTGCGGTCAGCGTGACGGGCAATATGACATCTTCTCGATTTCGGCACAGGGCGGCCTGGAAACGCAGCTTACGAGTGATCCAGCGATGGACGATGGTCCCGAATATTCGCCTGATGGAAAACATATCTGGTTCAACTCCGCTCGAAGTGGCTTGATGCAAATCTGGCGCATGGATGCTGATGGCTCGAATCCCACCCACATCCTCCAGGAGGAAGCTAACTGTTGGTTCCCGCACATTTCGCCCGATGGCAAATGGGTCGCCTACATTGCCTACGGAAAAGATGTGACCCCTGGCAATCAGCCCCCGATTGCAAACCGGGATATCGAGATTCGGCTGATCCCTGCGGAGGGCGGCGTCTCAAAAACCATCGTCAAGCTCTTTGGCGGGCAAGGCACAATGAATGTGAATCCCTGGTCGCCCGATAGTCGCACGCTGGCGTTCGTGTCTTATCGGTTGAAAGAATAAGGAGTTTGTGATGAGCCACCGGCTCACCCAAAACCCATGAAAATCTATTCATACTATCCGTGACTCAAAAAGTCAGTCACGGATACAAAAAAGACACGGATATTTTCAAGAGAGAATTACATGTCCAAAAATAAAATCATCACCCAAATCTGCGTAGTGGTTTATGATGTCCAAAAAGCCAACGCCAATTGGGCAAAAGTGCTCGGCCTTCCCGAAGAGAAGATCGAAACTATCTTCCCGGATGGCATTTTGCACTACGCCCACGATCAAGCCGTTGACTATAAAGGCATTCAAGTCGCCAAATACGACCTGGGCAATATTGTGCTGGAACTCCTCCAGCCTGGCGAAACGCCCAGTCCGTGGAAAGCGCATCTGGACCAATATGGTCAAAGCGTTTTCCACTTCTGTGTGCTCGTGGATGACCGGAAAATCTTCCAGCAAACCCTGACCGAAATCGGTGTGGGGTTGCCTTACCACATTGGCTACTTCCCCGGTGGTTCCTATAGCTATGTGGACGCCAAAGATCAACTCGGCCTCGAACTCAGCGTGAATCATCATGGCGGTAGCCCCGCCCTCTTTCAAGCCCTTTTGAACGGCACCACCCATCCCCTGGATGAATTGAAATAGGAATAAACAATGGATATCGAAACCCTCCGCAAATGGATCGCCATGCGCGACACCTTCAGCATTCTCGAAACCGTGGATGTTTTCACGGGCGCGCGCACCGTCCTCAAAGAATTTGACACCGTCATCGAAGCCCCCAACTGGACGCAAGACGGCAAAACCCTGGTTTACAACCGCCAGGGTCGGATATACACGTATGAACTTGCAACAGGCGCAATCCAAGAAATTGATACGGCTTTTGCGATGGATTGCAACAACGATCATGTTCTCTCCCCCGACAACCGTCAGCTCGCCGTCAGCCACCACACCCACGAAGATGCGACCTCGCGGATTTACATATTGCCCCTCGCGGGCGGCACCCCGAGCCTCGTCACCGACAAAGGCCCCAGTTATCTCCACGGCTGGTCCCCGGACGGGGCGCGGTTAGCCTACTGTGCCGAGCGGGGCGGGCAATACGACATTTACACCATTTCCGTCAACGGCGGCGAAGAAACCCAACTAACGAACGAACCCGGCCTGGACGACGGCCCCGAATATGCCCCCGACGGCAAACACATTTGGTTCAACTCCACCCGCACGGGCCTGATGCAAGTCTGGTGCATGGAACCGGACGGGGCGAACCCCACCCACATCGTGCAGGAAGACGCCAATTGCTGGTTCCCCCACGTTTCGCCGGATGGCAAATGGGTGGTGTACATCGCCTACGGAAAAGGGGATGTAGAACCGGGCGATCACCCCGCGAACAAAAACGTCGAACTGCGTCTGATCCCCGCGGAAGGCGGCGCGTCCAAAACGCTTGTGAAGTTATTCGGCGGGCAGGGTACCATCAACGTGAATTCCTGGTCCCCGGACAACCGCACCATCGCCTTCGTTTCGTACCGGCTCAAAGGCTGAGACCTTTAAGGTCCTAAACACAAAGTCCACGAAGGCGGGCACAAAGACCACAAAGTTTTTCTTTGTGTACTTCGTGTTTCAAAAAATCCGAGTTATTTTTATAGAGAGTTAATCATGAATATTCAACCCGTAAAAACCGCCATCGTGGGCTGTGGCGTGATCAGTGAAGCCTATTTGAGCACCATGACCCAAAAATTCAAGATTTTGGATGTCGTTGCATGTTGTGATCGAGATGAAACGAAAGCCAGCGCTAAAGCGGAGAAGTACGGCCTCCAGGTTTTGACGATCGAAGAAATCCTGGCCGACCCTTCCATTGAACTGGTCATCAACCTCACCACCCCGACCGCCCATTACCCTGTGATCAAGCAACTGCTCGAAGGCGGCAAACATGTCTATACGGAAAAGGTGATGACGGTAGAACTGGAACACGCCGCGGAACTCGTGAAAATCGCCAACGAAAATAACCTCTATCTTGGGGCCGCCCCGGACACATTTCTCGGTTCAGCCCTGCAAACCGCCCGCTTTGTAGTGGACAGCGGGATGCTTGGCGACATCACCTCGTGCTTTTGTGCCATCACCCGGGACGGCAACGTGCTCAACCGCGCGTTCCCCTTCACCGCAAAACCCGGTGGGGGCATTGGGTTTGATTTGGGAATTTACTACATCACCGCCCTGTTGAGCATTTTAGGCCCGGTCGAAGAAGTGTCGGGCGTGGTCCGCACGCGGAACCCGGAGCGACAGGATTACACGTTGGCCCGTTTTGGCGAACCGTTCCAGGTGCAGTGTGAAAATCTGATGGCGGGCACGGTGCAATTTGCCTCTGGCGCGGTTGGGAACCTGCTCTTCGACTCCAATTCCGTCACGATTTTGCCGGAAAAACCCAGTGTGGTCGTGTTTGGCAGCCTGGGGGCGATGTACATGGCGGACCCGAACCAATTTGGCGGGGAAGTCAAGGTCATTTTAAAAGGTAACAATGAGCCTTTTGTGATACAACAAAGCCACGCTTTCACCGGAGAATCCCGCGGGTTGGGTGTTGCGGAAATGGCCTGGTCTATGCGGCTGGGCCGTCAAAACCGTGCCAACAAAGAGGTGGCTTATCATGCGTTGGAAGTGCTGCATGGTATCGTCAAAAGCAGTGAAACCAAGGCCAATCAGACGATGCAATCCACCTTTGAAAAGACCCCGCCCATTCCTCGTGGATACTCCGGCCAAACCTATTTTGAGTTCATCGAAGAACCCAGTCTGGCTTTATAAACTGGACTTATGCAAAACCCAAATTTCGGAAGTCTCCAAACGTCTCCCCACCCGTTCATATATCCATGTGCAAACGGATTCTTATCCTAACGATCTCCCGAAGACTTCCGAAATTTGGCCGTCCAAAAATTAAGGAATCAACATGACCACCCACACTCCCTTCAAACGCACCACCCCCGAAGCCGAGGGCATCGCCTCCTCGGCGGTTTTGGAATTTATCCAGGCCGTCGAACAACTTTCCGCCCACCCTTTGGATGGCGTGCAGGGCTTTATGCTCCTGCGCCACGGGAATGTGGTAGCGGAAGGGTGGCGAACCCCATACAGCCCGCAAGCCCCGCACCAACTCTACTCGTTGAGCAAAAGTTTCACCTCCAGCGCCATCGGTCTGGCCGTCGCCGAGGGCTTGCTCACCGTAGATGACCCGGTCCTGAAATTCTTCCCCGACGATGCACCGGAAAACCCCAGCGAAAATCTGAAAGCTATGTGCATCCGGCACCTGCTTTCCATGAACACGGGCCACAAGGAAGATACCACCCAGTTTGTCTTCCAGAATCTCCACCAACTCAACCTGTTCAGCATGGAAGCGCGCCCCACAGTAGAGCGGGGTGACGACAACTGGCCGCGCGTGTTCTTGTCCCTGCCAGTGGAATACGCGCCCGGTACGTGGTTTGTTTACAACACTGCTGCCACCTACATGCTCTCCGCGATCATTACCAAGCTGACCGGACAAACTCTGCTCGATTACCTGTGCCCGCGTCTGTTCGCCCCGCTCGGGATCGAGAACCCGATCTGGGAAACTGACCCGCGCGGGGTCAACCTCGGCGGAACGGGGTTGAACATCACGACGGAGGACATCGCCCGATTTGGGCAGATGTATTTGCAAAAGGGGCTTTGGAACGGGCAGCGCATTTTGCCGGAGGCGTGGATCGCCGAAGCGACAAAAGCTACTTCCGACAACAGTAATACCCAAACCAACCCTGATTGGAAAGTCGGCTACGGCTACCAATTCTGGATGTGCCGCCACAATGCGTACCGCGGGGACGGCGCGTTTGGGCAGTATTGCGTCGTCATGCCGGAAAAGGACGCGGTGCTGGCGATCAACAGCGGGTTGCGGGATATGCAAGTGGTGTTGGATAAGGTTTGGGAAATTTTGTTGCCCGCGATGCACCCGGAACCGTTACCCGCGACAAACGTCCCCGCGTTGCAGGAAAAACTGGCAAACCTATCGCTTCCCGTTGTGCAGGGGCAGGCCAACTCGTCTTGGGTGGCGAAGTGTTCGGGAAAAACATACACATTGGCGCAGAATGAATTGCTGTTAGATAGTGTCACGCTTGAATTTTCGGAGGGGTGCAGTACGATGATCGTGCGGGATCCACGCGGGGCGCATCCGATCCAGGTGGGGTACGGGGCATGGAAGAACGGAAGGACGGACGCGCGCGGGTACGGTGATGATCCAGTCGCGGCGTCCGGGGCGTGGACCGCGGAGGACACGTATGAAGTCCGGCTTTGTTATACTGAACGGGTCTTTTGTCCGATCTTCCGTTTTCATTTCACGGGTGATGAATTGCGCCTAGAAATGGAGCCGAATGTTTTTTGGATGGAGACAGATGTCAGGAAGATCATGGGCCAGTTGACGGGATAAGTTGTTCGCTTAAATTTGCATGACCCTTTTGCGTCACCCTTCCGGCAAAATCTTCCCCGGATTCATCAAATTATCGGGGTCGAGCGTGCGCTTAATCGTCCGCATCACCCGCAGTGATCCCGCGTCGTGTTCGATTTGCATGTACTTTATTTTCCCCAGGCCCACGCCATGCTCGCCGGTGCTGGTGCCGTCCATTGCCAGGGCGCGGCGAACGAGTTGTTCGTTGAGGCGGGAGGATTCGGTTAAATCTTCGGGCTTGTTCGGGTCTATCAGTATGAGCAGGTGGAAATTGCCGTCGCCCACGTGCCCGACAATCGTGGCGACCAGGTCGGAGGCGTCCAGATCACGTTTGGTTTCGGCGATGCACTCGGCGAGGCGGGAGATGGGGACGCACACGTCGGTGGTCAGGGCACGGTGCCCGGGGCGGTAGGCGAGCGAAGCGTAGTAGGCGTTGTGCCGCGCGGTCCACAGGGCGGTGCGTTCGCTCTGGCTCACCGACCACTTGAAATCACTCCCGCCAAAATCGTGCATGATTTCCCCGACGATTTCCGCGTTTTCCTTTACCGATGTCTCGGAGCCGTGAAATTCCAAAAACAGGGTGGGCTGTTCGGTCAGCGTCAGGCCGGAAAACTGGTTGACCGCTTTCACCATCACTTCGTCTAAAAACTCGATCCGGGCAACGGGCACGCCGATTTGCCGGACTTGTGTGACCGCCTGCACTGCCGCATCGAAATCGCTGAACCCCACAACTGCCGCGGAAATCGCTTCTGGCACGCCTTGCAAGCGGAGCGTCACTTCGGTAATGATGCCCAGCGTCCCTTCCGCGCCGATGAACAGGTGGGTGAGATCGTACCCCGCGGACGATTTGCGGGCGCGGGTGCCGGTCTTGATTACGTCTCCATCGGGGAGCACCACCGTGAGCATGAGGATGTTCTCGCTCATCGTGCCGTACCGAACCGCGGTGGTGCCGCTCGCGCGGGTGCTTGCCATCCCCCCAAACGTGGCATCTGCCCCCGGATCGACGGGGAAGAACATCCCCATCGGACGGAGATGTTTGTCCAACTGTTGGCGGGTGACACCCGCTTGAACGGTGCAATCCAAATCTTCCACACTCACGCGCAAAATCTTGTCCATCCGGGACAGGTCTACGGACACCCCTCCGTGCGGGGCGAGTACGTGGCCCTCCAACGAACTGCCCGCCCCAAACGGGATGATCGGGGTGTGATATTGTCCGCACAACCGGACCACCGCGGAAACCTCGTCCGTGTTGAGGGGGAAGCACACAGCGTCGGGGGGCATGGGGGTGTGGGATGATTCATCTTTCCCGTGTTGGGTTCGTTCGTATTCGGCGGTGATAAAGCGGTCGCCGAGGAGTTCGGTCAGGGCGTGCGAGAGTTCTGTGTTCATAATGGATCCTTTTTACTAAAAATCATACTCCGATTTTTTGACCTCTGCAAAAAGGTGGGGCGGGGATCGCGGTGCGATTATCTCGATTGACTTTGTAGCTCGCGTGTTCTATAATTGACGTATGGACGAGCAATTGCACCTCCTCACCCAAGACATGCACCTGGAGCCGGATGGCGACGGGGAACATACATGCAATCCCGTAATCCACGGGCAGGCGATGGGAAATATTTCCCTGAAGACTGCGCAAAGCGATTTCATTCCCGTCTCCGAGGTCGTGCTCCCCAACGGGAAAAAGATGAAGGTGCTCAAAACCCTGCTCACCTCTGCGTGCGAACGGAACTGCTATTATTGTCCTTTCCGCGCGGGGCGGGATATGCGCCGGGCAACCTACAAACCTGAGCAAATGGCGCAAACCTTCATGAACATGCAGCGAGCCAGGCTGGTCGAAGGGATATTTCTCAGTTCCGGCATTGCGGGCGGCGGCATCCGCACACAGGACAAACTGCTCGATACGGTGGACATTATCCGCAACAAATACCAATACAAAGGCTACATCCACCTAAAAATCATGCCCGGCTCCGAACACGCCCAGGTCGAGCGTGCCATGCAGCTTGCCAGCCGCATCTCCGTCAACCTGGAAGCGCCCAACACCGCTCGCCTGGAACAACTTGCCCCCAAGAAAACCTTCACCGAAGAACTGCTCCAACCCCTCCTCTGGGCCGAAGAAATTCGCCGGACCCAATCGCCCCACCAAACCTGGAACGGACGTTGGCCCTCCTCCGTGACCCAATTCGTTGTCGGGGCCGTCGGGGAAACCGACCTCGAACTGCTCGCTACCTCCGAAAAACTCTACCACCAGGCCCACCTCCAACGCACCTACTTCTCCGCGTTCTCCCCCATCCTCGACACCCCCTTCGAGAATCTTCCCCCCGAAGACCCCCGCCGCGAACATCGTCTCTACCAGGCCTCCTTCCTCTTCCGCGATTACGGCTTCGGCCTTGAAGAAATGCCCTTCGACGACACGGGCAACCTCCCTCGCGAAACCGACCCTAAACTCGCCTGGGCGCGCACCCACCTCCTCACCCCCCTCGAAATCAACCGTGCCACCCGCACCGAACTCCTCAAAATCCCCGGCTTTGGCCTCAAAACCGTCGAAGTCATCCTCCGCCAGCGCCGCCTCAACAAATTCCGCGACCTGAACGACCTCCGCAAACTCGGCATCCTCGCCGACCGCGCCGCCCCGTTCATCCTGCTCGATGGTCACCAACCCGCCCGGCAACTGGCGTTGTTTTAGTATGCCCCACCGTTTCTCGGAAAAAAGAACTGCAAATCCCCGCAGTTCTTTTTTTATTCGTATAATGCCCGGCATGATCGCCACCTTCAAGAAACATCCCCTGCCGGTTCTCCTCGCCGTCATCATCCTGCTTCTGCACCTCCCCGTCCTCTTCGCCCCGGATAGTTACCTCCTCTCCTCCTGGTTCAACACCGACGACGCCTTCTACTACTTCGTCACCGCCCGCAACGTCGCCACCGGACATGGCTTCACTTTTGATGGTATCGCCCACACGAACGGATTTCACCCCCTATGGATGTTTATCCTCATTCCCATTTTCGCCATCCCCGACCTCATCCTCCCCCTCCGCCTCCTCGCCGCCCTCCTGATCCTCCTCAATCTTGGCACTGCCCTCCTGCTTTATCGCCTCACCCGCCGCCATTTTTCCCCTGGCGTGGCTTTCCTTACCGCCCTCACCTTCTCCCTCCTCCGCATTATCCACACCGAAACAACGAAAGGCGGCGTGGAAGCGGGACTGAACGTTTTCCTGATCACCCTCCTCCTCAATCGCCTCGCCGATACCGATCTTCGTAATTTGCGCGGGGTACTGCTCACGAGCGTTGTCGCCTCCCTGACCTTTCTTGCCCGCCTGGACAACATCTTCTTCGCCGGGTTTGGTGGGATGTGGCTCCTCCTCAAACAGTGGCACATCCCTGGCCCTCAAACTTCCGAAGTTTGGTATCGAACCCTCCCGAAATCTTTGCGTTCAAACTTCGGAAGTTTGGTTGCGTATTTCCTTCCTTTCATGCTTGTCGTCGTCGCTTACATGACCTGGAACCAGATCGGCTTTGGCACGCTCACCCCGGTCAGTGGGCAAGTCAAACGCTGGTGGGGCACCCTGCCAAACACCCCCTATGGCTTCCCGCCCAAACGCCTGTCCAACTATATTGGTCAGTTTGTGACAGACGACGAAAGCATCGGCCCGTGGGCGATTATCACAGGCCCGTTCTATCGCACCGCCGAGGGGCTGATCAGTCTGACCGGGCAAGCCCCCACGACCGGGGCGCGGCGCGTGGCCCTCGCAGGGTTGGGGGTATTGTTGATTGGGTTAGTTGGTTGGTTGGGTTGGAAAAACCGCGCATGGGTAGGGAAAACGGTAAGTGGCCTGGGTCTTCTTCCCTTGCTGGCTGGCTGTCTTCTGCAAATCGCCTACTACAAAGTCGGCGGCAGTGTAGCCGAACGAACGTGGTACTGGCTCCCTGAAATGCTAGTGGTTGTCTTGGCGAGTGGAATGGTGCTGGAAATGCTCTGGCGCGCCACAGGCCACTCATTACTCAATACTCAATATGTTTCACGCCCAGCTTACCTTGTCACCTTCCTCCTCGCCCTCTTCCTCATCTGGCCCCACCTCACGCGTATTCCCCGCATGTTCTCCGCCGAAACTCGCAACACCGAACCCTACTATCTCCGCCGCGCAAACTGGATTGAGGCCAATACCGAACCTGGCGCGCTGATCGGGCTAACGGGCAGCGGTTCTACCGGATATTTCGTCGAAGGGCGCACGATTGTCAATCTGGATGGGCTAATCAGCAGCGTGACTTATTTCGACGCGATGAAAGCTGGTACAGCAGATCAATATCTTGCAGAAATCGGGCTGGATTATGTCTTCGGCAACGCGTACATCGTGCAGGAAAGCGATCCGTATGGAGGAATTTTTGAAGGGCGGTTGGAAGAGGTGGGAACGTTTTTGGATGAGGATCGAGAATTGGAGCTGTGGAAGTTTTCAGGGCAGTAAATTCGTACAATTCGTGTCGAAAAGTCCTTATCGCCAAATCTCAAACGCCAATCCCTTCGCCTTTGGCCTCCGCTGCGCCCGCGCGTGGAGAAGCATCCTTCGCCCCTCCTCCGTTCTTGTAAAGATCAACTCCCCTCCCCCTACTTCCCTGTACCAATAATGCGCGAACGCTTCAGCACGTTCTTTGTTGGAGGCGAGGAGTTTGGGGACGGGGTGGTAGGCGGGTTCGTATCCGGCGGTGTCGCGGAACCAGGTGCGGAGGACAAACCACATTGGGGCCAGACCGATGTTCGGGAGGCGGGTGTCGTCACGGAGAATGAGATAGCGTTGATCCACGACGGGTTCAAAAATCTGTTCATAGCTTTCGATGAACACACTGGCGTCTTCGGGGGAGGCGTAATCGAGGAAGACCTGGTAACTGTTGTCGGGGGTTTCGGCGACGCGGACGTAGTCGGGTTGCAGGTGGCGGCTGACCAGTCCGGCGTCTTTGAGGGCGGCGAGCAGGGCGCGGCCCACGTCTAGCAAAATGGCGTCGGCGGGTTGTTCGACCAGGAATTTGCGGGCGAGCAGGTACGCACTTCGGGCGTTGAGGACAAACACAAAGATCGTCCCGAAAAACAGGGCGGCAATCACGCACAACATCATCCCATCCGAACCACCTTCGCTCAAGCCCCCCATAAAAAGCCGAAAAACCACCGAACAAACCAGCATAATACTGCTGATCAGCGTTGCCAAAAATTCCCGGAGCATCCGTTTGAGCGTGTTTTGGATCGTAAACACTGTGCGAATTTTCAGGTCTTTGGTGTCGAGACGTGTGGCCTTGTAGACAAAATTGCTGTAATCCTCGCCAATCTTCCATAAATTGTAGGCTTCATCCCGGCGGGGGATTTGCGTGACCATCCGACGGGTGTATTTGTCGAAATTTGTGTGCTTCATCCCGCGCGTGTACAACTCGAACGCCATCTCGGGGCTGACGTGGTTGATGCCTTTGACGATTTGCCCGGCGAGTTCGTTGCCGAGGCCGGGTTGAAGGTTGGAAGGTTGGGGAGGCGTTAAACCTGCTAACTTGCCAACTTGAAACTTTGCATCCTGAAAACGCTGTTCCGCGGGTGTCATCGGGACGATGCCCCAATACCGTTCGTGCCGTTGAACGAACCGACCCAAATCCACATCCCCCCGCTCGAACTTTTTCGCGACACAAACGACATCCCAGTTGTGGGCAACTTTCCGTTTCCACGAGGGATCGAGCCGGATCGTGCGCCCGCGCAGTTGTTGGACAGAGGTGGAGGTGGTAACGCTGGTTAAATCAATCAGCGTGTTCAGCGAGAGCGAATCCCACCCTTCCCCGAAAATCCCACGCGTGCCCACGAGACATCGCGTGATGCCCAAATCGAATGCTTCCGTGACCATCCGCACATACGTCCGCGAGGACCAATCCTTGCCTTCGCCGGTCACTTCGTAGATTTGTGGGGAGTCGGTGGGTTTGTAGCGGCAGGTGGCGGTGAGGTGACGGGTTTGGAGCCACGCGTTGAAACGGTCAATGAGGGCGTCGCCATGATCGGCGTCTACGAGGAGGGTGCGCCCGGTGACGAGCATGGGTTCGAGCGGGTCGGTGCCGGGGTTTTCGACAAGGTGGCGGAAGAGGCGGATAGCGGAACCGGCGTCGGGGTCGAGGGGGAAGACATCGTCTGACCCCTGCAACACCTGACGGGTCTTCGGAGAACTGTCAGGTGTTTTGGCGAGTTTCTGCACGCCGCTGCTCATGCGCTCGAAGTCGGTGACAACAACGGCGCGGAGAGTGTCCCCCATGGCTTTGGCTTCTTCGGTGAGGATGTGGGCAACGGCGTGATCTTTGGATTCGGAGAAGGTGAGGACGAGGTCGCCGGGGGAGCGGCTCTGGCGCATCCCGCGCTCGGTGAGGGTGAGACCGAAAGGGAGGAGAATATCTTTGAGGTGTTTGAGCAGGGTATGGTCGGCGGGGTCGGGGCTGACCTGGAGGTAGTCGAGGCCGTAGCGTTCGAGGAGGGTGACCCAGTCGGGGAGTTCGAGAGGATCGGTGGCTTCGAGGGGGATGGGAAGATTTTTTGGCAACGGTATGCCCGCGCGGGTCAGGTAGCGTAAGCCTGCCAGGGCGAGGAGGGGATTCTGGTTCAGCACTTCGGCCCAGGGCAATGGTGTCCCGTCGGGGTTTTTCTTTTCAAAAAGAGATTGAATCAGCCAGCGTTGGAATTGGGTGCTGGTGGTGAGGGCGGCGGTGGCTTGCTCGAAGGCGTCTTGGATGTGTTTGAGGTAGTTGGTTTCTTCGCGGGTAGGTTCGGTGAAGTAGACGAGGTCGCGGTAGGGGGCGAGGTCACCTTCTTTGACGACGGCGGGGGTGGGGACTTCGAAGTCTACGTCGCCGAGGAGGGCGGTGTAGTTTTCGTATTGGAGGTCGGTGTCGGGGTCGGGGAGGGTGGCGGTGAGGCCGACAACGATGGGGTTGGGAATTTGGCGGATGAGGTGGCGCAGGACGATGGCCCAGTAGTCGAGGAGGTGATGGCATTCGTCGAGGATGACGGTGCGGACGCCGTAGTCGAGGAGGCTTTGGATGAGGGCGTTGGCGTTGGGGTGGAGGAAGCGGGCGATGTCCACATCTTCGCGGCGAAGGAGATCGTTTTTGACGCGGAGGGTGCGATTGTTGCGCTCGCGAGAATAGGCTTTGGGGTTGTTTTGGCGGATGGTTTCGATGCGGGCGAGGGCGTCAGGGGTGGTTTTGACCTGACCTTCTTTGACGAGGTCATCGGCCCATTTTTGGAGGGCCATGTCGCGGATGTGGTCCTGGGATTCGGCGGCGGTGGAGATGAGTTGGTAGGTGTAGATGTTGAGGGGGGCGAGGCGGGACGGGTCTAGGCTGGCGTGGTCGTTGATTTTGGATGGATCATCGAGGAACATTCCCACTTTTTCGCGCCATTGGCCCTGGATGGTGGTGGTGGGGGCAAAGATGACAGCGGGGTGGCCGAACCGGGCGGCGAGTTCGATGCCGACGATGGTTTTGCCTGCGCCGGGTGGGGCGACGATGTGGTATTTGCGATCATCTTTCGGGTTTTGCAGGGCAGAGTCCACCTGGGCGAGGATCATGCGTTGGTATTTGCGGAAGGGGTGGCGGAAGGTGAGCATTGGGGAAGGATGAAGGCGGAGGGATGAGGGAGGAAATTGGAGATTAGAGATTGAGAAATTCTACTCGATCTGAAATTAATTTCTTAGAATTGGACTGAGCAACACAGTTTGGAGGTGGAAATTTTAGTTTTTTTAGCATCTGGTGTGTATGGCATAACTAAATCTCAATAAGGCAGGAATGCCCCGCAACAAAATTTATAACGAAAAGAGTTAAATAATTTTCAGATAAATTGATGTGTTTATAACCCGCGGTTACAAGATGATTTTAGGCTAAAAGTCCCCTGAGTCATTTTTATGTAAGTCAAGATTGACAAATTAGAAGCGATTTCAGATTATAATTTGAAGGAAAACAGCAAGATTCTTTGTAACAAGAGGTTTGTTTAACCCATTTTCAGCAAGTATGATCTATTAAGATGTTTATTCAGAATTCCACTGGAAATTTTTTGTCGAATAAAACATATTGAATATTTATATCTACAATGATGTCAAATCATAATTTCCTAACTCCCTTGAGGTACCCTGGAGGAAAATCAAAAATATCATTATTTATGGAAGACATTATTCTACTTAATGATCTTGAGGGTTGCACTTTCTACGAATTGTATGCTGGTGGATCAGGCGCATCTATAAAGCTTCTGTTGTCCAATATTTGCAAAAATATCGTATTAAACGATCTCGATTTTCATATTTATGCTTTCTGGCATAGTGTCATAAATGATACAGAAAATCTTATTAAGCTAATCAATGATGTACAGGTAAATGTTGAAAATTGGCAAATCCAGAATGATATTTACAAAAACTTTAGGGAATATGACATACTGAAAGTCGGCTTCTCAGCGTTTTTTCTTAATCGCTCAAACCGGTCCGGTATTCTCTATAAAGCGGGGCCTATTGGGGGGAAAGATCAAACAGGAAAATATAAGATCAATGTTAGGTTTAACAAACCTGACCTAATTAAACGAATTGAGAAAATTGCTCAATATAAAGATAAGATCGAAATACATAATGAAGAATCTATTAGTTTGCTAGATACTGTTTTCAAAAACAATGTTAGGAATAAATTTGTCTTTTTAGACCCACCTTATTATGTGCAGGGAGAACGATTATATCTAAATTTCTATAATGATGAAGATCATGTTACTTTGCGTGACATTTTGAAAAGTAATGTTAATGCTAGTTGGCTTCTAACCTATGATAATTGTGAAAGAATAAATGAGCTCTATGCGGATTTTAGGAAGAGTTATCCTGAGATGTCCTATACATTACAAGCGAAAAGAAAGTCTAAAGAGGTTATGGTGTTCTCTGATAATCTGAATTTACCAAGGCAATACAGAGCCGGATCAAAGTCAATCCAACTTAATTTAGTGAGACCATAAAACTAATGTCAACAATAGAACCATTAGAATTACATCAATTAGAACTTGACAAAGAAAATCCGCGTTTGAGTGAATTCGGAATAAATCAAAATTCAACTCAAAAGGATATTCTTGAAATCCTTTGGGATGAAATGGCAGTTAATGAGTTAATGTACTCGATTGTATCCAACGGATTTTGGGATTACGAACCCTTAACTGTACTAGAAACCTCAAATCCAGAAAAGTTTATTGTTTTAGAAGGCAACAGAAGGTTTGCTGCAGTACTATTAATTCACAATCAAAACTTAATTGACAGAAATATCCCCAAACATATAACAAACAAAATTACTGCTAATCAAGAGATTCTTACTACAACACAAACTCTACCTTGTACTAAAGTCAAAAGCAGGAAAGAAGCATGGAGATTCATAGGTTTTAAACATGTCAATGGGCCTGCAAAATGGGGTAGTTTTGCTAAAGCAAAATATATTGCTGAAATACATAATAACTATGATATCCCTTTAGATAATATTGCCTATCAAATTGGTGACACAAATAAAACTGTGCAAAGATTGTATCAAGGTCTTATGGTACTTGATCAAGCCGAAAGGGCAAAAGTTTATAGTTACGACGATATTCAAACAAACAGAATATATTTTTCACACTTATATACAGGTCTTCAAAGGGAAGGAATCAGGAGTTACTTGAAAATTAAGGATGCCGAGGATGAATCAAAAGATCCTGTTCCAGAAACGAAATATAAGGAGTTAGGACAAATATTAGAATGGTTGTATGGCAATAAACGAAATGGTACTCAACCTATAATTAAATCTCAGAATCCGGATTTGAAATATTTAGATGAAGTGTTGCAAAGTCGAGAAGCAACTGTAGCGTTAATGCGAGGAGAGCCGTTGAGCTATGCACACGAGTTGAGTAGAGCCTCTGACGCCCTATTTGAGGAAAATTTACTCGATGCAAAACGCGCTCTTCAAAAGGCAAGAGCTTATCTTACCACTGGATATAACGGCGAAGAGAATATGCTAAGAACTGCTGGATCTGTTGCTGAATTAGCAGATGATTTATATGAAGAAATGGTAAAAGTGCATAACGAAAAAAAACCAAAAAATAAAAAATCAAGACTTACCGATTAAGCACTAATGACCTACAAATTTCCAAGTTTACCAAGTAAACAAGCATACAAAGAAGAAATAGCTGATTTTTGGGAAATTCAAGCTCTCCGTAATCCGGGGCAATATATTTCAAGTACTCAAATATCCAGGGTAATTGCTACTGGGTTAGATGAGATCATTCATGAAGGTATTGAAAGTGAAGATGATGATTTGGATGCTATATTGGATGATGTTTTTCGGGAACTCCAAAGTAGAAGTGCCTTTTCACAAGGGAAATATCCTTTTTCGTTTAAGAAATATTCCTTAATGTTGGATGAGGAAAATAACACGATCAAACAGGTGTATTTGTTTTTACTTTTATGCACCAGATTTAATATGACGCAATCTAAAATGCATAATGAGATTGATGGCACATTATTATTTGAAGAATTATGCGCAGACATAATCTTAAGTTATTTTGGTCAATCTTCTAAAAGCTATATTTTTGGTACAGCAAATCCCGGAAATTTTGAGAATAAGGTGAAGGATTTGATACATAAAATTGGAGAGGGTGGAGGTTTTAAGAACCCAAACAATAATTTTCCGACAAAAAACGATGATGCAGTTGATATTGTTGTTTGGAAAGATTTTGCCGATAAACGTATTGGAAAATTAATAGGATTTGGGCAATGCAAAACAGGAACGTCTTGGAATGACGAAATTCATAAATTAAAACCTAGAAATTTCTGTGACAATTGGTTTCGTGAAAATCCAGTTATTGATCCTTTACCGTTGGTTTTTATTTGTGATACCTTGAATGAGGATTTCAATTTTCACACATCTCAGCGAGGATTTTTAATTTTTAACAGATTCAGAATACTTGAACATATTGGAGATGGTTTGCGCGACGAAATTCAGGTTAAACTTAAAACTTGGCTTGATGGCGCAATGAACACTATACCTATAAATATTTGAACTCAATTCGTCTATCATAAATATGTACATTGTGGGGGAACTATATAACTCCTTTCTCTATTAAATCTTCTGAAATCTCGGTTGTAAAACCAGCAGTTATAATTCAATTAATATTGTTGGATTATCAAAACTTCACTTCATCAGTGTTCTATTCCGCTTCACGATTACTCTCTAACCCTTCAAGACTCCTAATCCTAAATTGATTGTTAGCCAACAATCAACCATTGGTTAGGCAATCGCCTTGCTTTTCTCCTATCCTTCATCAGTAATACATATTCTTTTGATGGAGGTGTTTTTATGAACACACGTTTGGTAGGAAAAATCGTTTTTGGTCTTGGACTTCTTCTTTTGGCGTATGCCTTTGTGGGTAACTATGTGGCTCGGGCTTTCGTAATTTTATGGCTCGGGGAGGGACATCTGCACACAGAAAACCCCAACCTTTTGACAATTCTCGTCAAAGATTGGGTTTATACTTTCCCAGAATTGATTTGTGTCTCAGTTTATAATTTTGAGTTTTTATCAGGAGAACCCATCATGAACAAAGCCATTTCCCAAAAAGATAGCAAACAGTCCAAGCCTATCATTTTTTATACGACTATTCTGCAAACAGGGAAGAATACGGCAGGGATTCAAGTTCCCGAAGAAGTCATAGAACAACTGGGTGGGGGTAAACAGCCACTTGTTCGTGTCACCATTAACCAATACACCTATCGTAGCGCCGTGGCTGTCATGGGTGGCAAGTATATGATAAGTTTTAGCCCGGAACATCGAAAAGCATCGGGGGTCCAAGGGGGTGATGACACAGATGTCACTTTGGAACTTGATTTAGCACCGCGCACGGTTGAAATTCCCGAAGACTTGAAAGCCGCTTTAATGAAAGCGAATGTGCTGGACGCGTTCGAAAAGTCTGCGCCTTCCATGAAAAAGGAATATGTTCGCCAGGTAGAAGAAGCCAAAGCACAAGAAACTCGGGAACGTAGAATTCGTAAGATTACAGAAAAGTTAAGTGCAGGTTGATAGATTGTGGCGATGTTTCTTTCCGTCAAAACTGTCCAACAGAGCTTCAGGTTCTCCTTTCCAAAAATGAGCTTTTTCGGCTCATCCGGGGTGCGTGCAACTATATCGCTTTACCAGGCTTTCGCAGTTAAGGTTCCACTAAACCATTTTCGCGCTCCTTGACCCTCCCCACAATCCTGGTACAATGCCACCCGCTTTGGACGTAGTACCCTTCGTCCGCAAAAAATCCACTTTTATAAGGGCTAGTACCATGAAAATCCTCCTCCTTAAAGACGTATACAAACTGGGCCGCGCCGGCGATGTCAAAAAAGTCGCCAATGGCTATGGTCGCAACTACCTCATCCCGCAGGGCTTCGCCGTCCTCGCCACCCCTGGCGCGGTCAAACACGCCGAACGCATTCGCAACGCCGCCAACACCCGCCGCACCCAGCTCAACCAGGAACTCAGCGGCGACGCAGGCAAACTCGCCGGGCAATTCCTCCTCTTTGCCGCCCGTGCCAGCGAAACCGGACGCCTGTATGGCTCTATTTCCACCCGCATGGTGGCTGATGAGATCAAAAATAAACTGGCCGTCGAGATTAACCACCGCCATATCGAAATGGAACCCCTCCGCACGCTAGGCCGGTTTACCGTCCCTGTGCGCCTTACCCTTGATCTGGCTCCCGAACTCACCGTCGTTGTCCACCGCGAAGGCGAAACCCCCGACCTGAGCGATGAAGAAGAAATCGAGGAAGAAGCTGTTGAGGAAGTTGTCGCAGAGGCGGTTGCGGAAACCGCCGAACCCGAAACTCCCGCCGCCTAACCCATGCGTTGGTTGCAGAGATACACTTTCTCGGAAGGCATCTCCCCAAATTTCCAAAGAATTCGATGAAAATGTAAAAAGTCTGCTATCCAGCAGACTTTTTCTTCGTTAAAATCAATTCGTATGTCCGCTTACGTAGGCCAGCAACTGCGCCAGGCACGCCAAACCAAAAATCTCACCCTGGAACAAATTTCCCGCGTGACCTACATTCGCGTCAGCTATCTGGAAGCCCTCGAGAGCGGCCAACTCGAACGCCTCCCCTCTCCTGCCCAGGCCCGCGGGTTTCTCCGTACGTACGCCAAACACCTCGGGCTAACCCCAGAACCCCTCCTCGCCGCCCTTGACCGGAACGATCTAGTCCCCCATAGCGAAGACATCCCCACACCCGAACCCCAGGCTCCCACACCTGTCTCTGAAGCCGTCTTTGTCGAAATTGGTCAGGCTCTCCGGCAGCACCGGGAACTCCTTGGCCTCAAACTCGAAGACATCGAACAGCAAACCCGTATTCGCCTCCATTACCTCCAAGCCCTCGAAGCCGGAAACCTGGAGGCTTTGCCCTCCCCCGTGCAGGGCCGCGGCATGTTGAACAACTACGCCACCTTCTTGGGGCTGGATACCGACCCCCTGCTGTTGAAATTTGCTGATGGATTACAGGCCCGTTTAATGGCCCGCCGCGGCGCCCGTGCTTCCACCTCCACCACCAACCCACGCGAACAAACATCCCCCCCACGCGGCCCGCAGAAATCCCCCATCCGCCGGTTCATCTCCAACGATTTGATCTTCGGCAGCATCTTGGGGGTAGGCTTACTGGTCTTCGTCATCTGGGGCGCGATCCGCGTATCCACCTTAACCACAGCGGAACAAGCCAGCCCTACAGCCCCCTCCATTGTAGATATGCTTGCCCCGGAGATGACTCCTTCCCCCATCACAACCCTCAGCACCCCAGGTGGGGAATCTCCCGTGGAAACCAGCGGTGAGATCACCCCCACCCCTGGGCTTTCCATCCCGATCTTCTCTGAAGATGCCGTCCAACTTTATATCATCGCTCGCCAGCGTGCGTGGATGCGCATCACCGTAGATGGGGAAGTTGCCTTTGAAGGACGCGTGATTCCTGGCAATGCCTATTCCTACTCCGGGCAAGATACCATTGACCTGCTCACTGGGAATGGCGCGGCCCTGCAAGTATATTTCAACCAAAATGATCTCGGCCCAATCGGGTTGTTCGGCGAAGTCATCCAGCGCACCTTCACCCCCTTGGGTGTTGTTCTCCCCACACCTACCGTCACCCCCACCCCAACGATTACGGAAACCCCTGCGTTTGTCGAAACCCCAACGGAGACCCCCACCCCAACCCCTCCGCCTTAAAGCCCCTACAACCAAACCCAAAAAGGTAAATCGCCTTCCCTTTTTTCGGAGAATTCTTCTCTCAACCTGAGCAGTTGCCCTAAAAGTTTGGTATACAAAAAACGACCATTTGACGGGTCGTTTCTTGAAAATGAATTTGTACTGTTTGTTAGTAAAGCTTAAGCTCTTCGGATCAACCGTAAAAGATAAATCAAAATAATAGCCCCTACCAATGCGGTGATGATCGAGCCGATCAATCCACCTGCACTGATGCCCAGTAAACCGAACAAATAACCGCCGAGAACGGCACCAATTACGCCGACAACCAGATCGCCCACTAAACCGTAACCACCCCCCTTCATAATTTGGCCTGCCAACCAGCCAGCGATCAAACCAACTAACAAAAACCAGATAATATTCATTATGTTTTCTCCTTTAAAAGAATGTGTTCTTGTTATGTAATTCTTATCCTTAGTAAACCTTTTTACGGAATATGGAATACACACAAAAACTAAAAACGCTAATCATTGTACCGATTACTTCCTCAAAAATCATCCCTCAAAATGCCTGTTTCAAAAGCCCCCAAAACCTTCCACCTCGTTTCCCTCGGCTGTTCCAAAAACTCCGTTGACTCCGACTCGATGGCCCAATTGTTGGGCAACGCGGGTTTTCGCCCGGTTGCCAACCCCAATCAGGCGGGTGTCCTGCTCGTCAATACGTGTGGGTTCATTGGCCCCGCGCGGGACGAGTCCTACCGCGTGCTCAGCGAACTCGCTGCACACAAACGGGGTGGGCAACTCCTCATTGCCGCCGGATGCCTGACCCAACGCTACGGTATGGAAGTGGCGCAACGTGTCCCCGGCATTGACGGCATCTTGGGCACCCGCCGTTGGATGGACATCGTGGATGTCGTCACTCAACTCCGCCGCGCCAAACACCCCGAACCCCTCTACCACCTCCCTACGGAAGCCCTCACCGTCGGTACGGATGAACACGAAGCCTTGCGTGTCACGGTGCAAGGAGCCAGCGCGTATATTAAAATCGCCGATGGATGCCGCCGTCCGTGTGCGTTTTGCGCCATCCCCCTCATCAAAGGAACCGCGGTCAGCCGCCCGCTGGACGCGATCCTGGCGGAGGCTCGCACCCTGCGCGACCGCGGCGTCCGGGAGTTGATCCTGATCGCCCAAGACAGTACCGATTACGGGCACGATTTGGGGATGAAAGAAGGCTTGTCTACCCTGCTCGAAGAACTCGTCAAAGCCGTCCCGGATGTGGACTGGCTCCGGATCATGTACGCCTTCCCCGGCTACGTCACCGACCGGATGATCGAGACGATGGCAACGCACAAACAACTGATTCCCTACCTGGACATGCCCCTCCAACACGCCCATCCAATGGCCCTCCGCCGGATGCGTCGCCCCGCCAACATGGATTGGGTCCGCGAGACGCTCGCCAAAATGCGAACCGCCATGCCCGACCTTTCGCTCCGCACCACCTTCATCGTCGGCTACCCCGGCGAGACGGACGAGGAATTCCAGACATTGCTCGACTTCGTTCAGGAAACCCGCTTCGACCGCGTGGGCGCGTTCCAATTCTCCTTTGAACCCGGCACCACCAGCGAACCCCTCGGTGACCCCGTTCCTGCGGAAGTGAAACAGGCGCGGTACGAACAACTGATGGAACTCCAGCAACCCATTTCGCTGGAGAAAAATCAGGCGTTTGTGGGGAAGACGTTGGAAGTGTTGGTCGAAGGGCAAGGAGAAATTGAAGGATCGGGCGACCCCATCTCCATCGGGCGCAGTTACCGGGACGCACCGGAGATTGATGGCGTGGTGCTGATCGAGGGCGAAGTCCCGGCGGGGGAAATGGTCCCCGTGCGGATCACGGGCGCAATGGCGTATGATCTGGTGGGGACGGTTGGCTGGGGTAATCAGGGGGTGATTGGGTTGGAGGCTTTGGGGATGATGGAGTGATGAGTAATAAGTAATAAGTAAAATTTTAATCAAAGAGAGAAGTTTTTATGTTAAATACAAACACCCCCGAAATTCAATTTGCCCTCAACACCGTCCGCCTCGCCTCCAAACTGGTGGCGCAGGTGCAATCCGAGATGGTCACTTCCGCCCTGACGAAGGAAGATAAATCGCCCGTTACCGTGGCGGATTATGGCGCACAGGCGTTGGTCGGCTACTTGCTCGACCAAACATTTCCGAATGACCCGCTCGTGGGCGAAGAAGATTCCGCGTCGTTGCGCGAGGAGAAAAACCGGGAAACGTTGGAACGGATTGCGCATTTCGTCGGGCAGTATGTGGGGGGGGCAACGACGGACAGCGTGTGCCAGTGGATTGATCGGGGCAGTGCGGAGTCCGGGAAACGTTACTGGACGGTGGACCCCATTGATGGGACGAAGGGCTTTCTGCGTGGCGATCAATATGCTGTGGCACTAGCCCTGGTCGAAAATGGCATCGTGCAGGTGGGCGCGCTTGGTTGTCCGAATTTGAGCTTTGCTTATTTGACTTCGGACGAGGCGACCGCTTTCGCGCCGGGCAACGGCTCGATTGTGGTCGCGGTCCGCGGGCAGGGAACTTGGGCGGCCCCTCTTGCTGGTGGCGAATTCGTCCGGTTAACCGTTTCCCCGCGCGGGGACGCGTCCCAGGCGCGGATGTTGCGCTCGTTGGAAGAAGCGCACACGAACGTTGGGCAGATCGGTGAACTGGTTACTGCGCTGAACGTTCAAGCGACCCCAGTCGGGATGGACAGCCAGGCAAAGTACGCCGTCCTTGCTGCCGGAAAAGGCGATGCCCTTGTGCGATTGATCTCCGCGAAGATGCCCGATTACAAAGAGAAGATTTGGGATCAGGGGGCAGGCTCGATTGTGGTGGAAGAAGCGGGCGGACGCATCACCGACCTGCACGGACGCACGCTCGATTTCACCGCCGGGCGCACACTGGCCCACAACCGGGGGATTCTGGCCTCGAATGGGATGTTGCACAAGGCGTTTTTGGAGGGGTTGGAGAAGGTTGGCGCGTAGCGTAATCAAGTGATAAGTGATGAAGTGATAAGTGAAGACTCACTTATCACTTCATCACTTATCACAAATCACATCCCATGTCCCGTACTGACAAACTAGCCCTCCTTTTGAGCATCGTTGCGATTTTTGCCGCGTGGGGGGTGGCGCGGAAGGTATTTGAGAATATCCCACATTTGGAGGATGAACTCGCGTATGTGTGGCAGGCGAAACTGATGGCGGCTGGGGAAGCGACGATGCCGACACCGATTGAGCCAAAGAAGTTTTTGATTCCGTTTGTGGTAGATTACAACGGGCTGCGGTTTGGGAAGTATCCGTTGGGGTGGCCCGCCCTGTTGGCGGTGGGGATTAAGTTGGGGGTACGGGATTGGGTCAATCCGTTGCTGGCGGGGTTGGCGGTGTGGTTGATGTATGTGTTGGGGAAGCGGTTGATGACTGAAATCGTAGGGTTTTTGGCGGCGTTGTTGATGGTGACTTCGCCGTTTTTTTTGGTGAATGTGGGATCGTTGCTTTCACACGCGTGGGGGTTGGTGTTGAGTTTGGGGTTTGTGGTCGCGTGGTGGGGGATGGGGGAGGGGGGCGAAGGAGAAAAGGAGAAAAAGGGAGGGGGAGAGGGGGTGAAGTGGGTGGCGGCGGTGACGGCGGGGGCGGCGTTAGGGATGCTGGCGGTGACGAGGCCATTTTCGGCGGTGGGGGTGGCGATTCCGTTTGGGTTACATGGGCTGTATTTACTGGTGAAAGGGCCGGGAAAGGTGCGGGGACGGGTGATCCTGGTTGGTTTCTTGGCCGGGTTGGTGAGTTTGTTGGTGCCGCTTTGGCAGGCGGTGGCGACAGGCGATCCGTCTTTGAACCCGTACACGTTGTGGTGGTCGTATGACAAGGTGGGGTTTGGGCCGGGGCATGGGGTGATCCCGACGGGGCATACGTTGCGTCAGGGGTGGATTAATACAAAGCAATTGCTGGGCGTGGCAGCAAGTGATGTATTCGGTTGGCCGTGGCTTTCGTGGCTTTTTTTGCCGTTTGGGGTATGGGCGTCGCGACGGAATGGAAAGGTCTTGTTGACCGGGACAGTGGTAGTCAGTTTGCTGGTGTTGTATCTGGCGTATTGGATTGGGGCGTGGTTGTTTGGGCCGCGGTATCAGTTTGAGGGTTTATATAGTTTGACGTTGGTGAGCGCAGCGGGGATTGCGTTGTTGGCCGGGTGGTTGGGGTCCACGCGGAACCTTACGATGGAGAGTGGGCACACGTCTGAGGATACCGGCGACACCGCGGAAACCGGGAAAAACTGGCGCAAAGTTCGTAAGATGGGGATCACTGTCTTGGTGGGGGTGTTGTTCGCGGGAAATATCTTCTTTTATTTACCGAATCGGTTCCATCAGATGTATGGGTTGTATGGCATTTCTGCTTCCCGACTGGCTCCGTTTTTGACGCCAGGAGTGCAGAAATTAGCTCCAGCGGTGATTATTGTGCATGGCAATATCTGGTCGGACTATGGAAATTTTTTAGATCTGGAAGATCCGCTTTTGACTTCGCCGTTTATTTTTACGTTTGGGGACAGTAATTCGTTGAAAGATTCGCTCTTGGAGACCTTCCCGGAGCGGGGGATTTATCACTATTACCCGGACAGTGAGCCGTATAAGTTTTATACGGGACGTGTGCCAGAGTTAGAGCCTTAAACCCCAAAACGCCGAGTTTTTGCTTTACAAGCAAATCCCCCTGCTTTTTAGGAAACTTTTCTCGCTTGCAACTCTCGTTGTCAAAGAAAAAACTCGGTTTTTAACCCCTCTATCCCTCTATCCCCAAAAAGTAACGCTGGGTGGAACGCGCCTGTTCTCTTTTCGGACACCTTTCGGACGTTTTTAGGACGAGCGCGCCATAGAATGAACGCATGTTAAGGACTAATCAGGCGGAGAAGTCTCAGCAATGCTCGTGGTACACGAACGGCGTTCCTTAACGGGCGTCTTTTGAGATTCAGCGAGGGGGCGCATGAAGGAACGCCGTTCGTCGGCTCCATATCGAGAATTGCTGGAGAAGTTCCCGCGGGTTAGTTCAATCTTTTTCCACTTTTAAGGAGACAAAATGAGGAGAATGTTGATGCGTTCGTTATCGTATGTGCTGTTCGCGGTGATGGCTTTTTGGGTCGCCACCAACGTGGGGCAGGCACACTCCAGCCCGGCAGAAGACCAAGCCGGGGATGCGCGCGACCGGATTCAAGTGGTCCTGGCCGCGGATGGCGCGCCCGCTCCCGGCGGGACCGCACACCTGACTTTTTCTGCCACGCCGCTAGTGACAACGCCCGATTTGGTGATTGAATGGATGTTGCCAGACGGCGTCAAGATGAAAGGCCAAACGGTGGAAACCCTGGGTGGGCAAACCGCCGGGCAAACCGTCCAAACCCAGGGCGACCTGACCTTCGCCGCGCCAGGTACCTATCAGGTGATTGTGGCGGCCTCCTTTCACCCTTCCTCGGGCATGAATTTTGCCGCGACGGGCGTCCTCTTTTTTGTGATTGATAACCAGGGCAGTTACGTCACCGATCAAGACCCAAATGCACGCCGCCCCGTGACACGCGGCATGGAGGGGGAGTCTGTGACATCCATCCCTTCGGCGAACCTGGCCCCGGATGGCCCCAACACCGACGGATGTTTTACCGTGACCGGGCATGTGACCCGAACGGAACGCCCGATTACCAGTAGCGGGTTTGGCTCTAGTACTATCGTGCCTGTTGTCAACGGCCTTGTGGATATTCGCGAAGAGGACATCGTTTTTGATGATTCTTATGGCACCGTGCTCACGGATGGAGAAGGCAATTTCTCCAAATCCTTCTGCGATGATGATGGCTTGTTTGATGACACCCTGGAAATCTATGTGCGTCTGATTTCGGAGCGGCATAACAACGGGCAGATCGTGTATGTCGAAGACAGTTCGTACATTGATGAAAAATACGAATACAACACCGCCGTGACCGAGTCAACCGGGGGCACCATCAACTACAATCTCAACCTGGACTATGATTGGAGCGGAATTTTTAATATTATTGATTCTGCTTCGCTGGCGCGTAATTTTTGGGTTTCCAGTGGCAATTCTTACGATGAAGATGTGGAAATTCACTGGGAAAACGGCTACGGCGATGATGGCTCATACTTTGACCCGTTCTTCAACGAAATCACCATTGCCGATGATCCTTCCGACCCCGATCAATGGGATGATGGCGTGATCATGCACGAATGGGGTCACTCCGCAGATGATTATTATTCCTGCGATGATAACCCTGGCGGCGACCACAACGTTAACGAAATCCTCGGCGATAATGAACTCTCCTGGGGGGAGGGCTACCCCGATTATTATCAGAGCGCGGTCCGTGCCGCCAACGGGTATCCTGATGCCAGCTACTATCTCGAAACCAAAGCCGGCTCATCGTATTGGTTTGTGAATTTAGAGACATTAGATGTTGACACGCCCAATCTCGTCACGACCTATAACGAGATGGCCGTCGCGGCCGCGCTTTGGGACTTTATTGACACGGCCTCCGATGGACAAGATACCGTTTCCTACGGGCATGATGTCGTCCAATATGTGTACACCTCTGATGAATTTATGGATGTCGCCTACGGTCTTTTTGACGATACCTGCAACTTCGACACCTTTATGCGTGGCTGGATTGATGCCGGGTATCCGAAGGATGCCGAAACCGCCGCAGTCGTGATGCAGAACGTCGGCTATACCCTGCCCGCTTCCACCCTGTTTGCTGCTTCCAATAGCGATTCCCCCTCGCAGGTCAACGCCAACGCTTACGATGCGGTAGATGTCTATCGCTGGTGGAACCAACTCACCTACGTCGCCGACAACAGCCATAGCATGACCGGGCCAAAATACAACGCGATGAAGGCCCTCTTTGCCGAAGCGGTCAACGACCTGGGCGCAAATCCCCTCGGCACCGAGTTCGCCCTCGAACAATTCAACAACACCTCCACCACCAACCAGATCACCTTCGCCGGACAATTCTTCCCCGAAAATCTGATTGACCCCATCAACGCCCTCTCCACGAATCCCGCTGCCGATGCTGCGTGCCAGGTTTACGCGCTGCGTGCCCTCGCCCAGGCGGTGGACAACAAAGAAAAAGGCGACGTGTGGCTCTTCACCGATGGCGACACCTACCAAACCCCCTCCGTGGAAGCGATGCGCCAGGTGCTGACGGACAAACAACTCCGCGCCTCCATCGCCCTCATGGGTTTGTGCAGCAACCTGGCCGAAAAGCCCAACGGCCCCATCACGATGGACAGCCTCCAGGCCCTCTCGCCCGAAGAACAGCAAGCCCTGATGAGTGATGTGATCGCCCGCGGACAGGCTCGCACCGCGCTCGGTGTAACTGCGAATGACGTGCCGGGCGGGTTGGTCCCCTACCTGCTCACCGCGATGAACAGTGGCGGACAATTCCTCTACGTGAGCGATGCCCAGGTTGCTGACGCTGCCGACATCCTCCGGGCGCAGATCACCAATTCCGCGGGCGCGGGACGCTGGTCCGATTACGTCAGCGATCAGGATACGTACCGGTACGATTCCCTCGCTACGTTTGAATACAGTTGGATTGATGCCTCCGACGGCGTGGATCACAGCAACCCCGACCTGGACAGCTACCTGACTATCGCGTTGCCCGCGCCTTTCACCTTCTATGGCAACACCTATTCTGCGGTGAACGTGTTTGAAAATGGGTATGTCACCTTTGGTAGCCATTTCACCAATGTCAACGTGAACACCACGCTCCCCACCGCCGCCGAACCCAACAACAGTCTCTATCTCTATTGGGACGACATTCAACCCAACTTTTACGTGCCCCTGCAAACGGATGATCCCAATTGTTGTGTCACCGGGCACATCTATACCAAACAGCAGGGTGACTGGTTTGTCATCGAATACTACGATTACCTTTCGTACACCCCCGCCGCAACCAGCAACACGTTTGAACTCCTCCTCAACCTGACCACAGGCGAAATCCGCTACCAGTACCACCTCGTACCGAACGGTGCGGCCAGTGCCACGCTCGGCCTCGAAAATGGCAACGGCACGGATGGATTTGGGATTACCTACAATGATGTTAACAGCATCTCCGATGATATGGGCTTCAAGATCACTCCTGCCCCCGCCCAACCCACCAAAACCTACGATGTGTTGGTGGACAGCAGCATGGACGCGGTCGGTTTTCTGTTGACCGGGTACAGCGGCTCGTTTGACCCCCTGCTCGTCACCAAACCGAACGGCACGCCCGTCAGTTGTGCGGACAGCGGCGTGTATTGCCTGGACTTGGACCTCGTGCAGTACGTGCAGGTCAACACCAACGGGCTGACCGGAACGTGGCATGCGACGGTGGGCGCAGGCAGCACGGGCCAGGGCACTTTCTCCTTCACGAGTTTTGCCTCCAGCCCCATCACCGTGGAAGGTGGCTTCGACCACACCCTCTCGCTGGGTGGCTTTCACCCGATCCTGATTACCCTGCCCAATCCGTCCGGGATCACCCAATTGAACGGGCACTTCCTGACCGGGGGCGGCAATCCCTTCGGCGGGAGTTTCCCCTTCTTTGATGATGGCAATCATGGGGATGGGCGTGCGGGCGATGGCGTGTTCGGCTCCAATCCGTTTACCCCGCCCGCCGCGGGCAACGCCTTCCTCCGTGTCACCGGCCAGAAGAACGGCGAAACGTTCGAGCGCACGGACCCCAGCCCGTACACTTTCTCCCCCCTGGAAGTGACTTCCCTCGGCCCCCGCGATAACTTCGGTGGCGCGACCTTCCTGCCGTTTGAAGTGACGAACTACGATACCGCCGATCACTGCTACTGGGTGAACTACGATGCCCCTGAAGGTTGGTACGTCAAATTCGTGCTCTTCCCCATCGTATGTGTCAACGCTGGACAAACCGAAACCATCAACTTTGAGACGTACATGGCCCCCGGCACCACCAATGACCTGCCAAGCGGCACGACAGGCAAAATAACCATTTCGCTCACGGAATGGGAAAAAGGCGAAATCAGCGACTCCGACACTTCGCAGATCACCCGCCGCCGCTCCGCCGCCTCGATCACGATCTTCAACCCCTCCAAGTACATTCGCCCCAATGGTGATACGGTCGAACTAGAAGTGATGGTCCTCGATGACCAAAACGTTCCCGTGGCAGATGGAACGGTGGTCTCGTTCCTGGCGAATGATGGCAACATCATCGCCGATGGCACCACCTCCGGTGGCTTCTTGCGGGTGGAGTACACCAGTGGCCCGAACGTGGGCACGGACACGGTGAAGGCAACCGTGGTTTCCACGGGTATCTTTGCCACGACCAACATCAACGTTCAGGACCCCGAACCCGACAAGATCACCCTGACCCTTTCCAGCAACTCCGTTAAACCGGATGGTGTTTCCCAGGTCATCCTGACCGCGATCGTAACCGACAAGTGGGGTGACCCCGTTGCCGGGCAGGAAGTCCACATCGGGGTGGAGGGCGATGCTCAATTTGGGACCATTGAAGGCGGCGAGGTGGTTGTGGGGGTCACGGATGCGAACGGTCAGTTCAGCGCTGTGTACACCAGCGGCGAAACGCTGGGGGTGGTGGGTGTTCGAGCTGAGTTGTTCTTCGATCAAGGGAGTGGAGATGAGGTTGTCAGCTTCGACCGGAAAGAAATCCATCTCGGTTCGATGATTCTTTTGCCGTTCGTTATCAAGTAACTCGCACGAAAGCCTCTGGATCAACAGGAAGAAGGAGGCTTGATCAAAAGCGGTGCAGGGGCATGCCCCTGCACCGCTTTTTCAGCGGAAAAGTGCCGAAATTTTGAAGGGGTGGAAAATGTCCATCTTCCACCCCTTCAAAATTCCGTGTTTCCATCTCGTTAATTCCAGTAGAACCTAAATATTTCGTAACGGCTCCGGTTTAGAGAAGAGACTTCCCGCAAAAACGGTGAAAAGGGACTGTACAGTCCCCTTTCACCGTTTTTGCGGGCTAATCTTTACCCTGGCTGAGTAGTTACAGTACTTCTATGTGAGGATGTGATGAAGCGAAAGTTTTTGTGTGTTGTTGGGTTTGAGATGCTTTTTGTGCTGTTGCTCGTGTTTGGGGTGCGGGCGCAGGAGCCGGGGGAAGTTCAAAACGCGATGTCCGAGAAGGCTCCTGCGACGACGATCTACAGCCAGGGGCAATTTGTGGTGTATGGCACTTGGGATGCTGACCTGGACTCGGGGGAAATGACCTATGAGACCGCGGATGTTGATTTCAATTGGACTATCGTGGACAGTGTTGAAAGATATCTCTTGTCCCGCAACGAGGCGAAGTTTTTTGTGTTGGGGCCAGTAGATTTCGACGCCATTGAACCGGCGGACCTGCTCAATTATCCCTACTCCACTGCTGCCATCAACGGGAGCCTTAATGCCTCCAATCAGATTCCTTCTGGCACGGTGCTGGCGGCGATCACGAACGAAGGTCGGTACACGAAGTTCAGAATTGATTCGTATGGCTATAATCTGACGATTTCATGGGTGACTTACGAAAATGTGACGCCGCCCCCTCTCTACAAGCTTTATATTCCACTGGTCTTTAATGCGCCGTAAAGTTTCGCCCATGTGTAGACTCTATGCCAGTGATATTCACTTCCGAAATGACTGTCACCGGATTTGCACACTCGCACGTCCACCTCACCCAAAGTGAGTAATTACCGGTTTATCAACGGGATAAAGATCTGCACCAAAAATTCATACGCGCCAATGTCGCACACCGAATTTCCATCCCCATTGCCATCTTGCGGGCGGGGAAAGCCACGTTCGTCGGTGGCAGGGCATTGAGCGTTATCGCCTGCATCAATAGCGGGGCTTCCAGGGAGGAGGGGGTAGACCAGTTTACCACTGTAGTCGAGTGGCCCTAACAGGGGGTCATATCCGATCAGGTTGCCGTTGCTGCCAGGGATGAGGCCGCAGGTGTCAATATTGCTTTCGATCAGGTTGTTTTGCCCGGTCACAGCAAAACTAGTGTCCCAACAATCGCTTCCGCCCCCGCTATTGCCAATAATGGTATTCGTGAGGGTGAGGGGCATCACGTTGAATATACCGCCGCCCCCGAGGGTAGCCGCGTTTTCGGAGAAGGTACTATTGGTGATGGTGGCCTGGTTGGCATTGTACAGGCCACCACCTTCCCCGGTCGTCTGACAATAACTGAAGGTGCTGTTGGTCACCACCAGGGTCGCAAAGTTGGCGAGACAGCCCCCGCCCTCGGGACTGCCGTTTGCATGTTCCCCTGAAAAAGTGGTTCGGGTGATGGTGAGGGTACCGTTGGCATTATAAATTCCGCCGCCGCGCGCGAAAGCGATATCGTTATTAAAATAACTATCGGCGATGAGGGCGGTGTTATCGTTGTAGATGGCCGCACCGTTGTTGGCCAAGCTATCGAAAAAGGCGGTCTTCATCACGGATAAGTTGCCAAAATTGAGAATTCCGCCGCCTACGTCTGTTGCGGCGTTGGAAAAGAACGAAACCTGGGTGGTCACCAAGGTGCCGACATTGTCAATGGCCCCGCCGCTTATATCCGCATTGTTTTGGGTGAAAACGGTGCGGGTGAGGTTTGCCATTCCTTCGGAATAGATGGCCCCGCCGTAATCGGCGCGGTTTTTTTGGAAATTGACGTTGACCGTGTTTAACGTGCCTTGATTAATGACACCGCCGCCGATGAGTAAGCCGAGGAAGAGGGTATCGGCTTTTCCATCTCGGATCATCAGGTTTTGTAAGGTAACGGTCGCGCCGCTGTCAATGAGCAGAATACGCACATCTCCGATGGTGTCGTTGTTGTTGTCACCACTAATGGCAATATTGTTGCCGCCCTCCAACGGGGTGCCGCCATCCAGTGTCACGGTTCCGGCTCCGGCAACAAAATTAGGCAAGGATGTTGTGAGGTAAATCGTCCCACCTATATTGAAGGTGATGGTGTCGTTGGTAGGGCTGGCGAGTCCGCAGTCGTTGGTAGCGGCGTTGTTGGCGACAAGGATGGCTTCGCGCAGGGTACAAAAACCATCACCATTGGTAACGTTATCTACCAGGGTGTTGACGGTGAGGGAGGCTGCAGAGGCCGGATGTGGTGTCAGGTTTAACATCAGAAAAATGAGACTTAATGTAAACAGGAGATATTTGAACGGGGAAATGAAGCGAAAACGGGCGTGAGACGAAGCGGGGGACATATGAAATTCCTTGTTTAGGGTGGGGTTGCTTCTTAACGATGGAAGGAGGGGGCCTCAACACATGACAGCCTGGGAAGGCCACTCCGCCCGTTGAGAAGATTCAAATGGAATTTGAATGCGCGCAATTAAAAAAGAGAAAGCGGAAGTTGTCTATCCCTCCGCTTTCCCTTTTTGCTACGATTTATTGACGCTCCTGCCTTTAAGTCCCATCCACGTAACGACACATCCGTAGATGTTCAGCGCATATATTTCTACCGGAATTAACGGGGTAGGCACTTCCCGCCCGAAACGGCAGAGCCGGAAATCTTTACACTTCGCTGGTCATAATGAACAGCGGTTTCATCTCGAAGCTCTTGTATGAGGGGCGAAGCCGGTCTGTGCTGTAATGTTCATCCACGTTGACCACTTTCTTCGTGCTGGTGATCACTTCAATGGGGAGGTTGTCATACCGGCCATTGCGGAGAACAACGAGCCGCCCGTGGATGCCACGCATGATCAGATCGAACGCGAGGTTGCCGTAGGCCATGGGGACGATGGAGTCGATGGCGTCGGGGCTGCCGGAGCGGACAAGGTAGCCCAGTTTTTGGTTGATGACGTTGACCGTGCGCCCGTTATTGAATTTCGCTGAGCGGTCTTTGAGTTCTGCGGAAATGAGATCGCCGATCCCACCGAGTTTCTTATGCCCATAGGCATCGGTGGTAGCGTCTTGGAAGACCATTTCGCCGCCCTGATACATGGCGCCTTCGGAGATGAGGACGATGGAGTATTTGCTAGGATTTTGCAGCCGGTCTTGGCACATAAGTTCGGTGAGATGGTCAATGTCGAATTTGTATTCGGGGATAACACAACGGTGTGCGGCCCCTGCCATTGTAGGGAGCATGGCGGTGAAACCTGCGTAGCGTCCAAACACTTCCAGAACGAGGAAACGTTCGTGCGACCCGGCGGACGTGCGGAGGGCGTTGGTCATTTCGATGGTGCGGGTAACACAGGTGCTGAAGCCGATGCAGTAATCGGTGCCGGGTACATCGTTGTCCATTGTTTTGGGGATGGCAACAACTTTCAACCCTTCCTGATATAGTCGCACGCCATAGCTGAGGGTATCATCGCCCCCGATGGGGATGAGCGTGTCAATGCCGAGGAATTCCAGGTTTTTAAGGACTTCTGGGGTCATGTCGGTAACCGAGTCCTTATAAGTTTCCTTGAAATGGTCGGGCATATCTGCTTGTTTGACTTTGCTAGGGTTGGTGCGTGAGGAGTGGAGGAAAGTGCCACCCGTACGCCCCGCCCGGTTGACGATTTCCGGGGTGAGTTCCAGACAGTATTCGCTGTTATCCACCTTGGGGTCACGAATGATGTTAAGCGGACCTGCCCAGCCGCGGCGCAGACCGATGACTTTGTAGCCTTCGCGCAGGGCGCGGATCGTGACGGCGCGGATTGCCGGGTTGAGGCCGGGAACATCGCCCCCGCCGGTGAGGATGCCGAGGACACCTTTGATTTTGTTAAGTTTAGCCATAGGGGATACTCCTAGTTTTTGCCACGAATTTCACGCATGTATTTTTGTGATGGGCACATGATATGGACAGGTTTGATTTGTTGAAGGGGCATTTTGCCCGATTTGCGCGGGGCAATTGTACCCGGAAGGAGTTCTTGGCGCACAGTGGGTTGTTGTAACTCTTTTTTAGTTGTGCCAACAAGTTTTCGGGTAGATTTTTTTACTGCCGGGAATGGGATTTTTTCCCTTCGCCTTGAGCAAGTGGGAGTTGACAAGTAATAGCAAAATGCTGTATACTATATTTAAATTGAAGTATATAAAAAATAAACTTTATTAGGCGTGCGGTATTCGCAAAGGAAGCATAGATCATGTATAACATTCAAAAGCTCAAGCCTGACCGCAATTTTTACTGGCTCTTGTTGCCAGTGGGCAGTTACCTAGGCGCAGCATTCTTTGGCCTGCTCTATGGGTGGAACGGGTTTTTCTACTTCTTCACCTGCTTTTTTGGCGGTTTCGCTGCATATTCACTACTTACGGTAACCCGAACGCACAACCTTTATTTCATCATCCAAGCAGGCTACATGCTGGCGTTGGCCTTTGCGACATGGTTCGCCCCCGAGGCCATCGCGCGACGGAGTGAAACACCAAGTGTAATGCTGTTTCTGGGCATACTTGTCATTTTCATGTTGGTCTGGTTGATCATCGTCTTTATCAACCGAAAGCTCAAATGGCGCGGGCGAGATGTACTGGAATTAGCCGCTGCCAACATAGAAGAAACAGGTAATGGATATACCCCGCGTCCCATGCCCGCAGGAAAGACGGATTTCACGCAACACCAGATTCTGGCTTTTGCCGAGTTCGCCCGACGCAACCTGATCGCCGTGCCGTATGTAGGCAAGGAAAGGACGATTTTTGTGCCGGTGCGTGCAGGCTTTGAATCCCCGTTTATCCTGGGTTTGAAGAGTGATTACACCGATGAAACCTGGGTAGCCTTCGATTATGAAGGCAATGTCTCCGTCAACATTGCCCACCGTGATTATCTCGATTTCCGAGAATCACTGGCGTTCGACCAACTGTGCGCCGGATTAGGTAATCTGTTTGTCGAGTTTGTAGATATGTACAATCGCAAGGAAGGGTTGCGCATTGTAGACCGTCTGAATGCGGTAGGCGTCTCAGTCTTTTCGTAGGAGTCAGTCATGGATTTCAAAACTGCTTCCCAATTGGGCAGCTATCTCTCCAAAGATTACGCCGAGGCTTTTTTCCGACTGCTGGTCAATTACCAGGATATCTCCGCATCCGAGGCCGCCTCCCGACTGGGGCTGCACATTCGCACCGCACAGGATTTTCTGGAAGGGTTGACCGAACTGAACATCTTGCAACGGGATGAAGTGTATGAAAAGAAACGCCCTTACTATCGTTATTCACTCAACACCTATCGCATTGCCCTGGATGTTGATCTGACGATGTTTCAGCAGGAACAGGCAAACGGCAGTGTCTCACGCGGCATTCGTGAAAAAGCCAACTCAGGTGCAAACTTTTCGCTGGCAAGGGGAGGGGAGTTTATTGGGCACGTTTCGCTGTGGGGCGGGGAAGGTCGCGGCCGTAAAGAACGTCGCATCAGTCTGACGCAGCCACAGGGTAAATTTCTCTATCACCTGCCCTTTCCCAATGCCGATTTTCTCAGCATTGAAAACATCATGCATAAAGCCGGGGTGAGCGAAGAACTCGCCCCTGAGATATTGGATATTGTGGATGTTTTAGGGCAGTATGACATTCTCGAGTTCGAGAAAGGATAAGATCATGAAATATCGAGTTCACCGTTTTGAATTGAAAATGACCCGCGATCAGGCACGGTTGGAACACTTCCTGAACAGTCTGGAAGGGGAAGTGGTATCCATCATCCCCAATGTCGCCCCCGTGCTTTTCTCGCTGCACGCGCATGTGGATTTTGTGCTGATCATTGAGAAAATCAAAACTAAATAACGCTAAAAAAGGTGTGCGTGCGCGATCATCGCGCACGCTATTTTTTTGGGATTTTTTCTCCAGATGAGGGGAATTTCACTGGTCGAGGCCAATTTTCGTAGAGTCGGGTAAAATGCCCTTATTCTGATGCGTTTACGATATTGCTGAATAAATTTTGGCGGCTGGCAACAGCAAACGTGTTTAAAACACGTTTTCACATATCAGACGATGAATTCATTCATCGGTTGGGAAAATATACAATCCATCAGACCCCAAATCTTCATCCTTCTCCTAGATGTCGTTCTTCCTCTTTGCCATCGCCTTCTTCGCCGGAGTTATCCTCGCTGCTTATGTACCCATCCCTGCCATAGGCTGGTTTAGTGCATCTGTTATCTTCCTCACCCTCGCCACCCTCCTCCACCTCCTCACCCGCCGTAAGCCCTACCTACCTCTCCGCCGCGCCTTTACCCCTTTACTCCTCCTCACCTTCCTTCCCCTCGGCGCGGCCCGATATCAGTCCACTCGTCCCCTCCTCTCCAACCCCGCCAACCTCGCCCACTACAACGACACCGGCCTGACGGTCACCATCACTGGCCTCCTCACGCAATCACCCGACGCCCGCGACACCTACACCAACTTATCTGTGCAGGCTGAAACGATCCGCCTGGCCAATGATCTCGATCCCATCCCTGTCCACGGCTTGTTCCTCGCGCGGATTGACCCAGGCCCGGCCTTCCACTACGGCGACCGGCTCACCCTCACCGGACAACTCCAAACCCCGCCCGAAAACGAAACCTTCTCATACCGCGACTACCTCGCCCGCTCAGGCGTTTATTCCTTTCTGCCCTTCGCCAACGCCTCTCTAATCCAATCCGGGCAAGGCAACCCCATCACAACCGCCCTCTTTGCCTTCAAAACAAAGGCCCACGAAACTCTCCTCCACCTCTATCCCGAGCCAGAAGGGGCCCTCCTCTCAGGCATTCTTCTCGGTATTGAAACCGGTATCCCTGCCGATCTCGATCAAGCCTTCCGTGATACAGGCACGGCCCATATTATTGCGATCTCGGGATTCAATATCAGTATTATTGCCGCACTGTTTACCTCCCTGTTCAGCCGCGTCCTGGGTAAAAAACAGGGAGCCTTCATCGCCATCCTTGCCATCGCCTTCTACACCCTTCTCGTTGGTGCTGATGCCGCGGTTGTGCGTGCTGCCCTCATGGGGAGCCTTGCCATCTTCGCCCGCCAGATGAAACAGCAATCTGGCGGCATCTCTACCGCTCTCAACACCCTTGCCGTTACCGCCGCGGTGATGGTTTTCGCCAACCCTCTCATCCCGTGGGATGCAGGCTTCCAACTCTCCTTCGCCGCCACCCTCGGCCTCGTCCTCTTTGCCGATAAGCTTAACGCCACCTTTGCCCATTTTCTCAGCCGCTACCTCCCCATATCCGCTGTTGATAAAATCACCCCCCTTGTGGGCGATCTTGTCCTTCTTACCTTCGCTGCCCAAATCACCACTCTACCCCTTATCCTCTACCACTTTCAACGGCTCTCCCTCACCGCCTTCCTCGCCAACCCTCTCGTCCTCCCCGTCCAACCGCTTGTGATGATTCTCGGCGGCCTCACTGTTCTTGTAGGGATGATCTTCTTCCCCCTTGGACAATTCCTCGCCCCTTTCGCCTGGGTCTTCGTCACCTACACCATTCGGATGGTCGAACTCCTTGCGAAAATCCCGAACGGGGTGATCGCTACCGGACAAATCTCGCTCCCCGCGATCCTTATCGCCTACGCGATCATCTTTCTCCTGGTTTACGCGGTTCACTTCCACCGATCCTGGTTGCCCTCCCTCAACCTTACCGTTGCCCTGACCATCCTCATCGTCATTACCACCCTGACCTGGCACGCCGCCCTCACCGCCCCCGACAACCTCCTCCACCTCACCCTCCTCAACACCGGTATGGGCGACGCCCTCCTGCTCGAAACCCCTACCGGACGCCACCTCCTCCTCAACGGCGGCACCTCCCCCATTCGCCTCGCCGACAACCTCGGACGCCGCCTCCCCTTCGGTGGCACACTCGACTACCTCCTCGTCACCGCCCCCGATGCCAACCACCTCGCCGCCCTCCCCGATGTCGTCGAACGCTTTTCCCCGACCAACGTGCTGTGGGCAGGCCTGGCCAATGCGAACAGTTCCGCTCGCTATCTTCAACGCACCCTCGTCGGATTAGACCTCCCCATCACCCCGGCCGAACCCGGTCAAACGCTGGATTTAGGCGGCGGTGCGACCCTCCGCGTCCTCACCGTCGGCAAACGGGGCGCGGTCATCCTGTTGGAGTGGGGAAATTTCCGGGCGTTGCTCCCCTCGGGATTAGATTTCGATGCAATAGACAGCCTGCGAACCGGGCGCGCCCTCGGCTCTGTCAACATCCTCCTCCTTGCCCAAAGTGGTCTCCCCGCCCTCGCCCCGTCCGAATGGATCACAAACCTGAACCCCAACCTAATCCTCCTCAGCGCCGAACCCGGCAACCGCGAGGGCCTGCCATCCCCGGAAACTTTGGACGTGGTGGAAGGGTACAACCTCCTACGAACCGATTTGAACGGCTGGATTGAGATCACAACAGATGGGGCGCAGATGTGGGTGGAGGTGGAGCGGAAATAAGGGGTTGGATAAGGATATAATTTGGGGACAAGGAAAATTCCCGCGTGATCCAATCATTGAACGACCCAATCCTACTCGAAGGTGTAAAAGCGTTAGCCAACCAAGACAAAGACCTTGCCCGCATCGTCTCCACCTATGGTTCGCCCCCATTGTGGGCACGCACACCAGGTTTCCCCACACTGATCCACATCATCCTGGAGCAACAAGTATCCCTCGCTTCCGCCAAAGCCGCCTTCACACGTCTCGAAGAAGCCATCCACCCCTTGACCCCTGAAAATTTGCTCACCCTGACAGACGACCAACTCAAACAGATCGGTTTCAGCCGCCAAAAGACCCGATACGCCCGCGAACTGGCAAACGCTATCCTCAACGGAAGTCTGGATTTAACAGCGTTGGCACAATTGGAAGATGAAGAAGCAAAAGCCCATCTGATGAAAATCAAAGGAATCGGCCCGTGGACCGCGGAGATTTATCTGTTGATGGCTTTGGGACGCCCCGACATCTGGCCCAACGGCGATCTGGCTCTGGAACTTGCCCTCCAGCAGGTCAAAGGTTTGGAGAAGCGTCCGACGCGTGAAGAAGCGAGAAACCTCAGCGACGCGTGGCAACCCTGGCGCGCAGTTGCGGCGAGATTGTTGTGGCACGCGTATTTGAGTGTGAGAAATAACGCAGGCTAGAATTGTTCTAAAAAAGCAATTGGTATGTCACTGCGAGTGCGGATGCATCCGATGCTTTGGGCGAATCAGTCTCCCCCTACGATCAGGGAGTTTGCTTCGTCGTCAAAGCCCTCCTCGCAAAGACAATCAATCCACTAACATGCCCAAACAAAATCGTGTCACTCCCTTCAGCACCCTGATTGCAACCCCCGCCCGTGGAACCCTCACTGGAAATCGCGGCTGTTTACACGATGAGCACCAGCAAATCCAACGCACCTTTCTTGGCAAACGGTGGATCATCTGCCTGCTCGAATTCAAAGGCCGGAAACGCCCGATCATGACTCCAGGCCGGTACACGGAATTGTTCTTCCTCGACGAAGCGACCGCCCTCGCTGCCGGACATCGCCCTTGTGCAGAATGTCAACGCGAGCGTTTCAACCGCTTTCGAGAGCTTTGGGCCAGTACGTTTGATGAAATGACCCCTCGCCCTGCCGCAACGGTATTGGATGCCTTCCTTCACGAGGAAAGGATGAGTCAGACGCATATTTTCTGTGACTCGATTGACGGCTTACCCGACGGAACCTTTGTGACGGATGATGAGCAAACCGCTTATCTGGTATTGAAAAATCAGGTGTTGCGTTGGAGTACAGAGGGGTATGAGCGTGCGGTGGAAACGTTGTGGTATCCAGTGCGTGTGCTCACGCCGCCTTCGGTGGTTCGCACGTTGGCGGCGGGGTATCCGGTGGGTATTCATCCTTCCGCTTTTCAGGTTAAGGAATAGTTTGGGAAACAATTACTAGATCTGCCTAAAAGCTTTTTATCCCGCATTCCGAATGTATAATATCCAAAATGACGCCTAAAAAGGATTCGGATAAGAACCCAAAATAGCATTTATCTTTACCAAAATGCAGGTTATCAGCCCGTTAGCTGGCTAAAGCGAAATATGGAGAAAACCTATAATTTGAACTACCCAGAAGATAAAACCGGTATTCGTTTAGTTGCCATTGATTTAGACGGTACATTATTGGATGGAAATGGAAAACTTCCCCCTCGTGGTAGTACTCTAATCAAAGCAGCCTATGGTAAAGGCATCCATATCATCATTGCCACGACACGGAATTATGATGATGTGCAAAGGATATGCGGTACATTAAAGATTAATGATCCCATTATTTGTTCAAATGGGGCTTATATCTACGAAAACCCAACCGGATCAGTATGGCGGGAGTTGCGTATTCCGATTCATATAGCCGAGAGAATATGTCAGCTGGCAGATGAAAATGATTGGGAGTTAAGCACCAGTGTTGGCGAAACCACCTACTTTAAACAACGTCCAGGCCAAGCACTTGGGCTCCTGACCGAAAATATTGAAGTAGTCAAAAGGAATAAAGATGCAATTGTGGCAAAGCCACATCGGATTTTGTGCTGGCAACCTGAAGCAATGGAAGGCATCCAGAGATTGTGCTTAGATGAATTCCCGGGAGAATGTCGAACGGAAGTATATTACAAACCGACTGGGGAGCCACACTCGCTGGGGGTATTTGCTTGGAATGCAGATAAAGGTAGTGCGTTAGAAGTCGTGTTATCAAAGATGGGAATATCTCAATATGGGGTCATGGCAATTGGTGATAACACCAATGATTTACCCATGTTCGAGTTTGCAAAATACAGAGTTGCGATGAGTAATGGTACAGAAGAAATAAAGCGAAATGCTAGCATTATCGCTCCTAGCAATAGAGAAGAAGGCGTGGCATGGGTGTTTGAAAACTATGTCCGGCAATCAACTCAATAATGGATGATATGGATACGGCAAAAGCAAGTACCGAACGGCTAAAAAGGTTAGAGATCAAAACGATATATCCTGGACATGGAAAGCCATTCTCTATGGGGCAATTCATAGAAAATATCTGAAAGGAGCGTGGCGTTGGTTGTAGAAGAGTGCTCTACATCAGAATAGGATAGATGTCAAAGCAAAGCCGCTCCGAAGATTAAAGACCCGTTTAGGGTTTGGAGAAGAAGGAGAACAATTATGAGAGCCTCGATATTTTGGGATGTTACCGTTCCACGAGTCATGACAATCTATGCCAACACGATCTTCCTGATGCTGTGGGTTGGGTTTGTTATTGCGTTGATCACCAATAGGGAGTGGCTGGATATGCTCTGGAATTATGCACAAGCACTGCCTTTGGTTCCAAGGATTATTATCTGGATGATTTTTCTCCCTATCATGGTAGGGTTGTGGATTTGGGAATCCTCTTGGCCTGCCCTTGGGCGCGTGTCAGGATTTATCGGTATCGTGGCCTGGACGCTCGTAGCCGTTGCCAACTTGTTTCGAGTCTTTCGGTAGAGAAATGATTTCACGGAGTGCATCGCTCCTAAAGTGACTAATAATCCATGAACTGGAGCGGCCTAACCGTTATTAAATGATTGAAAATCCCATGCCCCTCACTGAAACCTTCCTCACCCCCACCCTCCCCGCCTCTTTCTACTGGTTCAACCCACCCGCCCGCTTCCAAACTGGCAACGGCCTCGAAATCTACACCGACGAAAAGACCGACTTCTGGCAGCGCACGCACTACGGCTTCCGACGTGATGACGGGCACTGCCTCTTCACCCGCCAGACCGAAGACTTCACCCTCTCCACCCACGTTGCATTCCGCCCACAGACGCAATATGACCAATGCGGCCTGATGGTTCGCATAGACGCCGAAAACTGGATCAAAGTCTCCACCGAATACGAAGATGCACACCACAGCCGCCTCGGTTCGGTCGTCACCAATTTCGGCTATTCGGATTGGGCGACGCAGGACATTTCCTCCGAGCACAAGGAGATGCACTATCGCATTAGCCGCACGGGTGGAGATTTTCTGCTCGAAAGCTCCTTCGACGGGCAGATCTGGCAACAACTTCGCATCACCCATCTGCACAACGCCCCCGATATACTTGAAATCGGGGTTTACGCGTGCAGTCCGATTGGGAAGGATTTTTGGTGCCGGTTTACGCGGGTGGAAATCACCGTATAATTCCCGCATGACCTCCCTCCGCATCCTCTACGACGGCTGGCCGCTCTGCCATGAGCCGAACAGCCCTGCCGCCCTCCACTTGCTGGCCCTCCTCGCCTACCTGCCGGAAACCATCCAACCCATCCTCGCCCTCCCCGCGCCGCCCCCCGTCTGGCTTCCCCCACATCTCCAAACCTACATCGAACCCACCGCCCCCCAGGCGCACCTGCAATGGGAGCAACGCACCCTGCCCCATCTCCGCGCCCAATTAGGCGCGGACCTTTTGCATTTGATGACGGAAACGGCCTCCCTCCTCAATGGAACCCGCACCGTCATCAGCCCCACCCAACCCGGTGATT
>JACKAX010000031.1 GCA_020634875.1 Anaerolineales bacterium
CTTGCACGGCGGAGGCTAGGGGTTCGAACCCCCTCATCTCCACTGTTTGAGAGACATTCCTTTGGAGTTATTTGTTTTCGTTGTTTTTGGTTATTTTCTCTGAATAGTTTTTTAGGCATACCCTAGGTTGCATTCAACAACCCGGCGTTATGCCGGGTTGTTTGTTGTAAATTGAAAAGCCGTTGAAGGCTGAAAAGTGAAATCCACTCTGGTGGATGTTACTCCTTGGTTTTCAACACCAAACATCCAGGAAACTGGTTGTAAGAACTTTACTAACTGAATAGTTATTATAATGCGTATGTAACATGAAAAGTTTTGATTTCTCCGCATCACGTAAGTTAAGCTACTAAGAGCTTACGGTGGATGCCTTGGCGTCAAATGCCGATGAAGGACGTGGGACACTGCGATAAGCCCCGGGAAGCCGTGTACAGGCGCCGATCCGGGGATCTCCGAATGGGGAAACCCATCATGGCGAACCCATGATATCTCCTAGTTGAACACATAGGCTGGGAGAAGGGAACCTAGGGAACTGAAACATCTTAGTACCTAGAGGAAAAGAGATTATTCCGTTAGTAGTGGCGAGCGAAAGCGGAACAGCCCAAACCCAAGAAGCTTGCTTCTTGGGGGTTGTAGGACCGACATACGGAAAACAGTTGATTAGCAGAATGGTGTGGGAAAGCCAACCATAGAGGGTGACAGTCCCGTAAGCGAAAATCAACTGCATCTAGTCAGTATCCTGAGTACCACCGGGCACGCTAATCCGGTGGGAAGCTGGGGAGTCCACTCTCCAAGGCTAAATACATTTGACGACCGATAGTGCACAAGTACCGTGAGGGAAAGGTGAAAAGTACCCCCGTTAGGGGAGTGAAATAGAACCTGAAACCGTAAGCTTACAAACAGTCGGAGGGCTATGATGGGTCTGTGCGCCGGGGAAACCCGGATGCGCGCCATAATGCCTGACGGCGTGCCTTTTGGAGAATGAGCCTGCGAGTTAATCTTTGTGGCAAGGTTAAGGGAGTGACACCCGGAGCCGTAGCGAAAGCGAGTCTGAATAGGGCGTACAGTCGCAAGGATTAGGCACGAAACCAGGTGAGCTACCCATGGCCAGGGTGAAGCGAGTCTAACCGCTCGTGGAGGCCCGAACTCACTAATATTGCAAAATTAGGAGATGAGCTGTGGGTAGAGGTGATATGCCAAACGAACCTGGAGATAGCTTGTTCTCCCCGAAATAGCTTTAGGGCTAGCGTCATGTGTTCAGTATCGGAGGTAGAGCACTGGATGGGCTAGGGGGCTTACTGCTTACCGAACCCAACCAAACTCCGAATGCCGATACTTCATAACATGGCAGTCGGACGGCGTGAGATGAGTTTCGTCGTCGAAAGGGAAAGAGCCCAGACCATCGGCTAAGGTCCTCAAATCCATGCTAAGTGGGAAACGATGTGAGACTACTGGGACAACCAGGAGGTTGGCTTAGAAGCAGCCACCCTTTAAAGAGTGCGTAATAGCTCACTGGTCAAGTGGTCTTGCGCGGAAAATGTAACGGGGCTAAGCATGGTACCGAAGCCATGGACTCTAACATTGTTAGAGTGGTAGGGGAGCGTTCTGTCAGCAGTGAAGGTCGACCGTGAGGACGGCTGGAGCGGACAGAAGTGAGAATGCAGGCATGAGTAGCGTAAAACACGTGAGAACCGTGTTCGCCGTAAGTCTAAGGTTTCCGACGCCAGGTTAATCCGCGTCGGGTTAGTCGGTCCTTAGCCGAGGCCGTAAGGCGTAGGTGATGGACATCCGGTCAATATTCCGGAACCACCCAGGAGGAGCAATGGGGGGACGCAGTGAGGTAGACCAGCCTGTTATTGGATTCAGGTGCTAAGTGTGTAGGCGTTGAGGCTCGGTGAAAACGAGCTGAGCTGAGGCACGAATGCGAGCCCTTGAGGCGGAAGTGGTTAAGCCTTACTGCCTAGAAAAGCCTCTAAGCGTTGAGTCCTGGGTGCCCGTACCGCAAACCGACACTGGTAGACGGGTAGAATATACCAAGGCGATCGGGAGAATCCTCGTTAAGGAACTCGGCAAATTAGCCCCGTAACTTCGGGATAAGGGGTGCCTTCTGTTGTGTAAATATTTACTGTTGAAGCAACGGGAGGCCGCAGTGAAATGGCACCGGTAACTGGTTAACAAAACCACAGGTCTCTGCTAAGTCGTAAGACGATGTATAGGGGCTGACACCTGCCCAGTGCCGGAAGGTTAAAGGGAGAGGTTAGCGCAAGCGAAGCTTTGAACTGAAGCCCCGGTGAACGGCGGCCGTAACTATAACGGTCCTAAGGTAGCGAAATTCCTAGTCGCATAATTGGCGACCCGCACGAATGGTGTAATAATCGGTGCACTGTCTCAACGAGGAACCCGGTGAAATTGAAATACGTGTGAAGATGCGCGTTACCCGCAGCAGGACAAAAAGACCCCGTGGAGCTTTACTGTAGTCTGGCATTGCGTTTGGACATATTCTGTGTAGGATAGGTGGGAGGCTGTGAAGCTGGCGCGCTAGCGTCGGTGGAGCCATCGTTGAAATACCACCCTGGATCTGTTTAGACTCTAACCTCATCCGTTATCCGGATGGGGGACCGTGCCAGATAGGCAGTTTGACTGGGGCGGTCGCCTCCTAAAGAGTAGCGGAGGCGCCCAAAGGTTCCCTCAGGCTGAATGGAAACCAGCCGGAGAGTGTAAAGGCATAAGGGAGCTTGACTGCAAGACCAACGCGTCGAGCAGAGACGAAAGTCGGGCTTAGTGATCCCACGGTACCGAGTGGAAGGGCCGTGGCTCATCGGATAAAAGCTACCCCGGGGATAACAGGCTGGTGAGGTCCAAGAGTTCACATCGACGACCTCGCTCGGCACCTCGATGTCGGCTCATCGCATCCTGGGGCTGAATAAGGTCCCAAGGGTTGGACTGTTCGTCCATTAAAGCGGTACGCGAGCTGGGTTCAGACCGTCGTGAGACAGGTCGGTCTCTATCCGCTGTGGGCGCAAGGGATTTGAAGGGAGCTGCTCCTAGTACGAGAGGACCGGAGTGGACAGACCTCTGGTGTGCCAGTTGTTCCGCCAGGAGCATCGCTGGGTAGCTAAGTCTGGCAGAGATAACCGCTGAAAGCATCTAAGCGGGAAACTCGCCCTAAGATTAGATCCCTCATCCCGTCAAGGGAGTAAGACCGCAGGTAGACTACCTGCTATATAGGCAACAAGTGTAAGTGCAGCAATGTATTCAGCTGAGTTGTACTAATGGTCGAGGGCTTAACCTGTGGTGCGGAGAACTCAAAACTTTTCCGAGTGCATTATAAATAACTATTTAGTCATAACATTATGAATTAAGCTTTTTTGGTGATTCTAGCGGTAGAGATACACCCGGTCACATCCCGAACCCGGAAGTTAAGGCTACCAGCGCCGATGGTACTTGGGTGGCGACGCCCTGGGAGAGTAGGTCATTGCCAAGAAAGCTTTTTCTTTTTAAAGAGAAACGCCCCTGATAATTCTTTTCAGGGGCGTTCTGCTTTTAAGGCGATTTCCCGTTTCATTCCCTTATTAATTGAAAAGCAGCCTTTGCTACCAGCGCAATCATTGGCCCGAACGCCTCAAACCGTTTATCTTGCGTTTGCCCTCGGTGATAACGAATGTAAATCTGTGCGATGATTACGACCAGGCGGAACAACCCCAATACATGATAAAACCGAATATCTGAAACATCCCGTCCGCTTCGTTCGGCATATCGGGCAACCAACTCTGCGCGTGACAGGAAACGCGGATCGCCGACGGGCATAAATGTGCTGGCAATCGCCTGCATGAAAGGCGAATCATCGGGACCAGTCCAATATGTGAGCAGCGCGCCTAGGTCGGACAATGGATCACCGAGGGTACACATATCCCAATCGAAGACAGCCACCACACGTCCGGGGTCAGTGGGATCGAGCATCACATTATCGAGTTTGTAATCGTTGTGAACGAGAGTCACCGTAGAAGTTTTTAGCACATGTCCGGTGAGCCACTTGTACACGGCATCCATTTCCGGCAAGTCGTTTAGTTTGGCCTTGTGCCACCGTCGGTTCCACCCCTCGATTTGACGGGAAACAAATCCCTCTGGTTTGCCTAAATCTTCCAGGCCCAGTGTATGATAATCCACCGCATGAAGATCTACCAGCGTATCCACAAGCGCGTGGCTCATTCGTTGAGGGGCATCATCTAGCGTTTGGTATGCCTCTGGGATGGTGCGTCGGACAACCATCCCCTTCCGCCGTTCCATTACGAAAAAGGGCGCGCCAATGATGTCAGAGTCATCGCAAAATAAAAATGTTTGTGGGGCGGGGGGAAATGCCTGATGCAAAACAGACAACACCCGATATTCCCGTGCCATATCGTGTGCAGATGGCGCGATCGATCCAAGCGGTGGACGGCGCAGAACATACGAACAAGTTCCATAATCCAGCAGATATGTGAGATTTGCGGCCCCTCCACCAAATTGCCGGACGGTTAGCGGTTGTTCACTCCCTGATAATTTTCCCCGCAAATATTCAGCCAAATGACCTTCATCAAATTGTTCGTCCGTGCGAACGGGGATTGTATCGTTCATTTGTACTTTGCCAAAATCCGCCTCGCCACAGACATCTTATGCACTTCATCCGGCCCATCATAAATCCGGGCGGCGCGTTCGTGACGATACCAATAAGCGAGGGGAAGGTCATCGGTGACGCCTAGTGCCCCATGAACCTGGATGGCGCGGTCGAGGACACGTTGCAGCACTCCTGCTACGTAAAATTTAATCAGGGAAATGTCATCGCGGGCGGCATACTGTCCTTCGGCGTCAATCTTTTCCGCGGTGTGGAGGACCATCAGACGCGCAGCATTGATCTCCGCGCGGGATTCGGCGATCCAGGCTTGCACCGCGCCCTGGTCGCCGAGCAGTTTGCCGGGAGCGACCTGACGGGTGGCGGCGTATTGGCACATGAGTTCAAACGCGCGCTCACTGATGCCAATCCAGCGCATACAGTGGTGAATGCGTCCGGGACCGAGACGTTCCTGCGCGAGGGCAAACCCTTCTCCTTCCGGGCCGAGCAGGTTGGTGAGAGGTACGCGGCAATTTTCGTAGCGGATTTCCGCGTGGGTGGCGTAATCCTCCCCCGCATGTCCCATCACCGAGATGTTGCGAACGAGGGTCAGGCCGGGAGTATCCATCGGCACAAGGATCATGCTGGCGCGGCGATATTTTTCCGCGTGGGGATCAGTTTCAGCCATGACGACAGCGAATGCCGCTCCGTCAGCGGAAGAAGTAAACCATTTATGCCCGTTGATCACATAGGAATCACCATCTTTGAGCGCAGTTGCACCGAGCCAAGCCGGGTTCGAGCCGGGGTATTCCGGTTCGGTCATCGAAAAGCAACTACGGATTTCGCCACGGGCGAGGGGAAGGAAGTATTTCTCTTTTTGTTCGTCGTTGGCATGGGCGAGAAGCAATTCCATGTTCCCGATATCGGGAGCCTGGCAGTTGAAGGCGTAGTGACCGAGCGGGGATCGCCCCAATTCTTCGCTGATGTAGGCGAATTCGGAGAGGGCGAGACCCATGCCGCCGTATGCTTGAGGGAGGTGAGGTGCCCACAGGCCGCGCGCTTTGATGAGTTCGCGCACTTGCTGGAGGCGGGGAAGCAGAGTGCGAAAACCGATATGTGGGTTGAGAAAATCCGGTTCGAGGGGAATGATGTGTTCTGCCATCCCTTGCCGGATGGCGGTGAGAGTCGTTTGGAGGCGGGGAGGAGGGTTCATGGTTTAGGATTGGTATCTTGCGAATAAGATATGTTATCCTGAAAAGTATATCACCATGAGATTATTCCAGCCTTTTCAGTTGTTCCCGTAGCTGTGCGAGAATAGCCTGCTCTTTTTTATCGAGCAAGGTTTCATCCCATGCCATCAGCAGGGGTTTCCATTTGCCTAGAATGTAATACGCGATCCGCTTGTCGCCGCGCATCGCCTGGAGCATTTCAAGATCATTCTGAAGAAGTTCCCATACCAACTCCAACTCCGTGTACCACGCGACGACATATGGCAGCCGCTCTGCCTTTGCCAGAGGATACGTCGTTCCCTCCACCAACTCGTGCGGCGTACATTTAAACAACCCTGCCAGTAAAGTAATCGTCCTCTCCGACGGAACGCTCAAATCCGCCTCAATATGAGAAACGGCAACGCGGGAGATGGCGAGCCGATCCGCGAGGGTTTGTTGGGTGAACCCGTGCTGTTGGCGCAAGCGGGCGATTCGTTGTCCAATGGAATCGGGGGGTAATTTCATAAGGTGGAAGATAGTACACAGAAAGCACAGATTTTTTCTAAACGATTTCCTTCGGTGTTCTCTGTGTCATCTGTGTACTATACCGCAGGTACAGGAAAAAATCTGCTAAGTGGGTTAGCTGACCGCCGAAAAGTAAGCCAGTAAACTGGGAAAACAATCGTCCAATCACCAAATCAAAAAATCACCCATCAAAAGGAGTTTCCCATGAAAAAACGCGCCCTCATCACCGGCCTCACCGGACAAGATGGATCATACCTCGCCGAATTTCTCCTCGAAAAAGGCTACGAAGTGATCGGCATGGTACGCCGATCAAGCACCGTCAACTTCGAGCGGATCGCCCACATTCAGGATCAGATCACTCTCGTGTCGGGCGACTTGCTCGATCAGGTTTCCCTCATTGACATCCTGCAAACCCACCGCCCGCAGGAAGTATACAACCTCGCCGCACAATCGTTTGTGCAAACCTCCTTCGCGCAGCCCGTGCTAACCGGGGAGGTGACCGGGTTGGGCGTCACCCGTGTGCTGGACGCGATCCGCCTCGTAGACCCGGACATCCGCTTTTATCAGGCCAGCACCAGCGAAATGTTCGGCAAAGTCCACGAAACGCCCCAGCGGGAAACCACCCCCTTTCACCCGCGCAGTCCCTACGGCGTCGCAAAAGTGTACGGGCACTGGATCACCGTCAATTATCGGGAAAGCTACAATCTGTTCGCCTGTTCGGGGATATGTTTCAACCACGAAAGTCCCCGACGCGGATACGAATTCGTCACCCGCAAAATTGCCCGTGCCGCCTCCCGTATCAAAGCCGGGTTGGACAAAGACCTCCACCTCGGCAACCTGGACGCGCAACGCGACTGGGGCTACGCGCCGGAATACGTGGACGCGATGTGGCGAATGCTCCAGCAAGACACCCCGGACGACTACGTGATCGCCACCGGGCGGACCAACACCGTCGAACGGTTCGCGGAATTAGCTTTCGCCGAAGTCGGCCTGGATTACCGGAAATACGTTGTGCAAGCCCCCCAATTCATGCGTCCCGCAGAAGTAGACTTGTTAGTTGGAGACCCCCGCAAAGCGAAGGGAAAATTAGGTTGGGAGGCAAAAACGTCACTAGATGAACTGGTAAAAATTATGGTACAAGCGGAATTAAAAGCTGTATAAACTATCTTTGTACCCTTTGTGAAAAACCTTTGTGCGCTTTGTGTTTAGAAAAAACGCTCTGCTATTCATAAAGTTCACAAAGGGGTTCACAAAGCTCACGAAGCTTTCTTAAGACGCAAAAATGGCAAATGCTCGCGCACCCATCCGAATAACTTAAACTTCGGCGCATACGACACCAGATTCCGCTTCAACAACCGCCCCAACGACAACACCCCCAACATCACCGACCCCCACAAAACCCCCTGACTCGCAACAATCTGCCACGTTGGCACCTCGCTCGTCACCAACCGGATCAACAACACCAACGGCGCAGTAATCGGAAACAAACTCCCTGCCACCGCCACCCACGTATCAGGATTTCGCGGCAAAAAATACATCGCATAGATCATCCCCAACCCCCCGGCCCACTCCAGCAACGCAAAGATCTGCGGTCCCGCCCCCCCGCTAATCCGCAGCAATCCCCCCGCCGCGGCCATCACCTGCATCAGCACGTATGCCCCAAACAACGTGCTAATCACTATCCCCATATACTCCCATGGAAATAAAAACGCCAAATATCCCGTCCCGAACCGGGCCAAAAACAACCCCACACCCACCGCCGCCGGCAACACCCAAATCGCCAACTGCGTCATTCCCATCGCCAACAGCCCCAAAAACTTCCCCACCAAAAACTGCCGCGCGGTCACACTCGACAAAATCAACTCAATCGTCCGGTCATGTGCCTCACTCGCAATCGAGCCATACATATAATTCGACGTAAACGACCCCGCCACCTGCAAAAAATAAATCACCAAATACATCCCCCCCCATTTCAAATAATCCCTCGATGAAAACGCCGTCTCCCCCTCAACCGCCTCGTGTGCAAACTGTGCCCCCTCGGCATACCGCTCCCGCACCTCCACCGGAACCTGCCCCGCCACCGTCCTTTCCACCCAATCCGAAAACATCGCATCCACTTCCAAACTGGGGGCCGTTGTATATGTCAAAGTAATCATCCCCGTTGCCAAAAAATCTTCTGGAATGAAATAAAACCCCTGAATCTCTCCTGCCTCGAACGCTTTTTTCGCCTCTGCCTCGCTCCCGTACCCGATCATCTCCACCGGATCACCCCCACCTGCCCTGAGCAGGGATGTATCATCCCCGGTCGAAGGGGCGGGCAAACTGAAAACCCCCGACTCATCCACCACCCCAATCGGGTGGTAATCCGTCGGCGGAATCACCGTGCGGATTACCCAGAGCATAATCATTCCCGCCACCACCGGAAACAAAATAAAAAACGCTGGCAATCCAAATGTAAACGCCAAAAAACTCCCCTGTCGAATTCCACCCCAATACGTGCGCCAGAAAATCAGCCACGTCTTGTTCATACGTGTTGACTTCCGAAGTTTTCTTCAACTTCGGAAGTCTCGGGCTTCCCCTTCACCACTTGAATAAAAATCTCATCTAACGTCGGTAGCGCCACCTCAAACCGATCCACCAAAAAATTCTCCGCCGTCAGCGCCTGCAACACCGCCTGGGGCTGCGCCTCCTGTTCGAGCGTAAGAAACCAATCCGTCGTACTCCGCCGCTCCACCAACACCACCCCCGGCAAATGCCCATCCAACTCCCCCTGCCCGCTCAGATACAACACATTCGACGCAAACTGCCGCCGCACCTCCCGCACCGCCCCATGCAACACCACTTTCCCATGATGAATCATCGCAATCCGGTCACACAATGCCTCTACCAACCCCAACTGGTGACTGGTCATAATGATCCCCGCCCCCTGATCGCGCAGTTCCCAAATAATATCCCGCACTAACTGTGCGTTCACCGGATCAAGGTTCGCAAACGGCTCGTCAATAATCAGCAGATCAGGCTGGTGTAACACCGCCGCAATCACCTGCACCTTCTGCGTCATCCCCCGGCTGAGCGTCTGGATTTTCGCCTTGTACTGATCGGCCAAATCCAACCGTTCGAGATAGGTCTGTGCCCGTCCTTTTGCCTCCTTCCGAGACAGCCCCTTGAGCGTCCCCAGATAAGTCAGACAATCCAGCACCTTCATGTCCGGGTACAGCCCGCGCTCTTCGGGCATGTACCCCGTCCGGTCGGAGCGCGCCGCATTCATCGGCCCGCCCAGCACTGAAATCTCCCCCGCGTCGGGCTTAAAAATATCCAAAATCATCCGAATCGTCGTTGTCTTCCCCGCCCCGTTCGGGCCAAGCAAACCAAACACTTCCCCGCCGAAAACGTCAAAACTGACATCTTCGACAGCAACTTTATTCCCAAACGCTTTACGGAGATGGACGACAGTGAGGAGCGGTATTGAATTCATAAAAGAGACTTTATCCGGTTTCCCCGACAGGACGCTTCAGCCATTGGAGCGGAGGTAAAGTCAGGCTTTTCTGGGTACGTTTATCAAAAACCAGCAACGGAGCGTATTTATGCACGGGCTGTCCGAGCAGGTCTCCGGCCACTTCCTTCAGAAAATGCAACAACACCCGCCGCCGTTCATCACTTTCCACGGTGACAACCAGGGTATGGTTATGCTTGAGTTCCAATTCCCCAAATTCGACAATCCCGTGCCCCGGCGTCTCCACCAGCTCCTGGCCCCAATAGGACCAAAGCCCCTGCGAGGGCGTGTCTGCCGTGCAAACCAGACGATCATCTTGCATCAATCGGGTGCGGAGCGCGGCCCCATTCACCTGCCGGAACGTGACGGTTTGGGGGGCGATCAGACTATACCCTTCTAATTCTGGGTTGGGGCAAAGCGGCCACCAATAATGCTCCTGTTTACAGCACTCCCCGTACAGTTTTTCACTGCCACACATGCAAGTTTCATCCGCATCTTGAGGCATGTAAGTTTGGATTTCCTCGCGCACGCCAAGTTTTTCAGGCGTCTCACCGGTTTCCGGGGGCGGTACGGGTTGCCAGTGCGCCCAAAGGCAGAGATACCCCCCATTTACATTCACTCGATTGGGATTAATTTCTTTCATGGCCGATTTTTTAAAGCGCGCCAGATTCTTTCCGGTGTTGCGGGAATCACTTTCAAATCCGCCCCACACGCATCGAGGATCGCGTTCCCCACCGCGGGCGCAACCCCATCCATCGGAATTTCAGCGACCGCCTTCAGGCCGAAGGGATGGGAAGGTTCAAAAGTTTCGACGAAAATAGTTGTCAGGTCGGGCATTTCGTGGGCGTGGGGGATGTGATAGTCGAGCAGATCACGCTCGCGGGCGTTTCCGGCCTTGTCATATACCATCTCCTCACAAACCGCGTACCCTAACGCTTGCGTCATCCCGCCCTCGATCTGCCCACTCGCGGTGAGCGGGTTCACGATCACACCAGAATCTACCGCCATCACCAGTTTGTCCACCGTCACCATGCCGGTTTCGGTGTCCACGGTTACTTCCGCGAACTGTGCGGCAAATGGAGGTGGCCCAACGGGGGAGACGTAACTCCCCACCGCCATCAACTGCCGTTGGTCTTCCTTGTGTAAAGAATGATGCCCAATCTCGAACATGGTCACAAACCGCCCATCCGGCGCATACGCGCGGCGGTCCGCAAGCGTAATGTCGTGGGATTCCACCTTCAGCATCTTCCCCGCCCGTTCGCAAATCTGTTCCGCGAGGGTGTTCGCCGCGCGAGCCACCGCCGCCCCGGAAATGTACGTGGTGGACGACGCGTACGCCCCCACGTCAAACGGGGTGAAATCGGTATCGGACGAGTACACAATAATATCGTCCAGTTCCACGCCCAGGATTTCGGCGGCGATTTGGACGAGGACAGTGTCGGAACCCGTGCCCAGATCGGTCGCGCCGACGAGCAGGTTGAAGGAACCGTCATCGTTCATTTTGATCGACGCGCCGCCCATGTCGAGGTAGGGAATGGCGGTGCCTTGCATGATCATTGCCACGCCGATGCCTTTCCGTAGGGGCGCAACATGTTGCGCCCCTACGCCATGCCATTGTTCGTTGCCATATTTTTGATCCCACCCAATCGCCGCGCGGGCCTGGGCGACGCATTCTTCGAGACCATTGGTTTGGATGGTTTCGGGGGAGGGTTCGCGGCCTTCGGACCAGGCGGTGGAGAAGGGTTGCAGTTCGCCCTGGCGGAGGGCGTTTTTGAGGCGAAATTCGATGGGGTCAAGGTGCAACGCACGGGAGATGCGTTCGATGTGCCGTTCGACGGGCCAGTAACCCTGTGGAACGCCGTACCCCCGATAGGCCCCGGCAGGCGGTGTGTTGGTGTACACGATGTCCGCCACAAAGCGGATGTTCGGTTTTTCGCGGTATTTTCCATCTCCCACGTAGAGTGCCATCGCCTTGTGCCCGGTATTGCCGGTGACGGTGAGGGCGTGACATCCATACGCGCCGGTGTCGGACAGGGCGTACATCTCGTTCGCGGTGATGGTCCCATCATTTTTGACCCCGGTCTTGATCTTGACCTTCATCGGGTGGCGGGACCGGGCGGTGATGAACTCCTCCTCGCGGGTGTACTCGAACCGGACGGGGCGGCCTGTCGCAATCGTGAGGTGCGCGGCCACGTCTTCGACCATCACTTCCTGTTTGCCGCCAAAGCCGCCGCCGATACGGGGTTTGATGACGCGGATGCGTTTGATGGGCAAACCGAGGACGGGCGCAAGAATCCGCCGGGCGTGGAAGGGGACTTGGGTGGAGGTGCGGATGGTGAGGCGGTCGTCTTCGTCCCAGTAGGTGATGACGATGTGGGGTTCGATGTGGGCTTGTTGGACTTTGGGGACTTCGTACCACTCTTCAAAAACGTGGTCGGCCTCGGCAAAGCCTTGCTCCACATCGCCGATATCAATGTGGATGTGGGCGGCGAGGTTGCGGGCGGGGTCGGATTCGGCGAAGTTGACGTATTCGGGTTCGTCGTGGAGGAGGGTGACGTTGTCGAGGGAGGCGGAAGAGTCGAGGAGGGCGGGGAGTTCTTCGTATTCGACTTCGATGAGGCGGAGGGCGGCTTCGGCGATTTCGGGGGTTTCGGCGGCGACGAAGGCGACGCGGTCCCCCACGTAGCGGACTTTGTGGTCGAGACTGAACATGTCGAGCGGGCCAGGGATGGGGTCGGATTGCCCGGCGGTGGAGTAGACGACGCGCGGGAGGTCGTGCCACGTCAGCACCGCGGCGACCCCGGGGAGGGCGCGGGCGCGGGAGGCGTCAATATGTTTGATGCGGGCGTGGGCGACGGGACTCCACAACACTTTGGCGTAGAGCATTCCGCGCATTTCCATATCGTCGGTGAAGGCGGGTTTGCCGAGGGCGAGTTTTACGGCGTCTACTTTGGGGTCGGGTTTGCCAACGCGTTTCCAGTTGGAGGTTGCGGAAGAGTACTTCCGTTGGGGGGTGGTAACGATGATGGGGTGGGTGCGCGTTTGGGTCGCGGTGGCGGGGGAATTTGTGGGAGTTGAGGGGAACTCTTCGGAATTTTCGGGGGAATCGGTAGGGAAGGGGAGAATCCAGTTGGCGGGGAGGCCTTCTTCGGGGATGGGTTGTTCTCCGCGGAGGATGGCGGCAGCTTGCAGGATGGCCTGTACGGGTTTGAGGTAGCCGGTGCAGCGGCAGAGGATGCCGGAGAGGCTTTCGCGCACATCGGCTTCGGTGGGGTCGGGGTTGCGGGCGAGGAGGTCGCGGGCGGCGAGGAGCATCGCGGGGGTGCAGAAGCCGCACTGGATCGCGCCGGTTTCGACGAAGGTTTGTTGGAGGGGGTGAAGGCCTTCGGTTTCGCGCCAGCCTTTGCCTTCGCGTTCGCCGAGGTCTTCGATGGTTTCGAGGGTGTGGCCTTCGGCTTGCGCGGCGAGCATGATGCACGCGTTGACCGGTTGACCGTCGAGGAGGACGGTACACGCGCCACATTCGCCGGTTTCGCAGCCGTGTTTGACGGAGTAGTAGCCGAGGGTGCGGAGGGCGCGGAGGAGGGTGGTGTTGGGGGGGAGGGGGAGATCGTGGGGCTGGCCGTTGATGGTGAGGTTCATGGGAATAGTCAATTGTGAATGGTCAATGGTTAATTCTTAAGTTGTGGGTTGATTTTAACCGATTTAAATGGAAAAGCCGCACCCTTGCGGATGCGGCTTTGGGGATTGGGAAAGTTATGCCTGAGGGATGTGGTTTTTCTTGCGCCAAAGGAGCAGGAGAAGCGCAACGCTCAAGAAACTCAGAGCAGCAAGTGCGATGGGTAATGTGGTGCTGTGGGCAGTGAAGGTTTGGAGGGCAATGGCGGTGGGGCCGACATTATTGCCTGCCGTCCAGGGAGAGAGAGCTGTGACACCCGTACGCATGATTGAAGTTCCAGATGGTGTGTTTGTCGTGCCACAATCCCATGCAGCACCATCCCACCGACAAAGTTTGTCACTCGTGTCGGCTGTGAAAGTGAGGTTTGCAATGGTCAGGGTAATATCGTAGCCAGATGCAGAAAGACCACTACTATTAAGGGCATCTAACTGCCAATATTTACCAGTTTGTAAGTTTGTAATGGTAGCGTTAGGATGATTGGAATTATATGGTTTTACTTGCAGACAAAAAATGTCATTGGCTGTTTGAACATCAAAAGTTACATCTCCACGCGTGTAAGATGTCGCGTCAACCACACCACAGGCTTGAAGAGCCTCGTATGCGCCTGCATCACAATCTGCATTGGTACTTACATTTCCATTCCCGTCAATGGGACGAGCGACACCACGTTGATCGGATGTATAAGTTGTTCCGCAACCATTGTTAGTGCTATCACTTGCCAATACCTTATCAATTGCTGGGCTATTGAATGCGAGGGCATGGGTTAACGTAGAACCACCATTGTCTGCAAGGGCGCTGAGGAGAGGATCGGCGACGGTATCGCCCGTTCCACCCAATGTACAACTACTACCTGTTACATTGTAGCCGAGGGTGGAAATTGTGCCACGGCAATCCGGGCCATTGCTACTTGTATTATTGCTTACAATCGAATTCCCCAGGTTTAACGTACCTGCAGAAATTCTAGCAATTCCACCCCCTCCACCACTTGAGGCCGCATTGGCTGTATTAAAAGCTACTGTAACATGATTGAGAAAGGCTGTTACAGTACTTCCACTTTGATAGAGGGCCAGACCACCACCAGAGTCATTCGCAGTATTTCCGCTCAGTGTGCTGTTATTCATCGATAGAGAAACATTAGTTTCTCCAACAAATATTCCCCCGCCGCTGGTACCTGGTGCTATCACAGTATTGCTTGAGATGGTACTGTTGCTAACCGTTGAAGTCCCGCCTGCAAAATAAAGCCCACCTCCGCGCCCTCCCGCTGTATTTCCAGTGACATATACATGATTCAGGGTTGTTGATCCAGATGCGTTATATCCACCATAAATTCCCCCACCACGATCTCCCGCTGTATTCCCAGAAATCTTTACATTGTTCAGTATAAGCGTTGCTTCACTTAAGATTCCTGCCCCCGAACCCGTTGGATGCGTTCCTGTGCGGTTGCCTCCTTGGATGGTGAGATCGTTAATAGTAACCGTTATCCCGCTAAACAATTGAAAAACTCGATCTATTCCATTTGCATCAATAATTGTTTTGCCCGCACCATTGCCAGTGATTGTGACACTTCCGGTAATATCTAAATCTCCTTGGGCCGCTGCATCTTCCCCTGAACCAGTTATGGACAAGGTTATGGGAGTTGTATCCAGACTAGAGGCAAAGACAATAGTATCAAGCCCACTATCTGCTGTTTCACAATCTCCACTTGTCAAATCTCCTCCCAAGGGAAGATTTGCATTCCTTATCGCTTCTCGCAAAGTACAAAGTGTATCTCCGGCAGTTAGGTTATCTGCCGCGCTGTCCACCATAATCGTTGCTGCTCGTGCCCCATGCACCGGCGACAGACTGAACATTCCTCCGAACACCAAAACCACAATAATAGCAAATTTAAGAAAAGTAAAACGCTTCATTTTTATCTCCTGTTTCCTATCCCAAAAGGGAAGTTTGGGCCTACTTATCTGTTCATTATAGCAAAAAAAATATTTGTGTCAAAATTCACATGTCGGGGCATGAAGGGCAAAAAAGCCGAAACAACTTCCCCAAGCAGTGCAAAAAATTCTGATTTTATTAGATACCCAAGAGGTGTTTTTTCTTTAAACGTAGCCTTTGTCCATGAGATAGATTCGTCTGGAAAAGCTTGTTGGTTTGCAGTAACATTCGGGTTAAAAATAGAGTCGTTATTCCAAAGGAAACGGTTTAAAACTTTAAGGTAACGCACCTTACCATACCCGCTTTCCTAACGCCGACAAGATCAGCTCCACTGCCAACTCCGCCGTTTTATTGCGATCATCCAAAATAGGGTTGACTTCCACAAAATCCATCCCCACCAGTTTGTTACTCTCCGCCACCATTTCACAAATCAAATGGGCTTCCCGGTAACTTAATCCACCTTGTACGGGGGTTCCCACACCGGGCGCATAGAGGGGATCAATACTATCCATGTCAAAACTCAAATACATCCCTTCGGTTCCACGCGTCACAATGTCTAATGCTTGTTGCATCACCGTATTGATCCCATAGCTGTCCACCTCGTGCATCGAGAACACGCGGACCCCTGCCTCGCGCAGATTCTCCCGCTCCCCAGGATCGATGTCCCGCGCCCCAACCACGGCGACGCGGGCCGCACTGACCGCGGCTTTTGGCACTTCGCCCAACCCGACCAGACGCGGGTCGCCGCGCCCGGTCAGTGCGGCGAGGGGCATCCCGTGAATGTTGCCGGATGGGGTGGTGTCTGGGGTGTTGAAATCCGCGTGGGCGTCAATCCACAGCACCCCGATCTTTTTATGCTTTGCCGCCCCTTTGATCGTCCCCAGCGACAAGCTGTGATCCCCGCCCAGCGTGATGGGAAAATGCCCCTCCTCAAAAACTTCAGACACGCGTGCCATCAAATTGCACGAGACTGGCACAATGCAATCCAAATTGCGAAGTTTCGGTTCCGCGTCCGAATTGCACATCTCGGGAATCGGCACGGCGATGTTGCCCGACTCGTGGATGCGATGCCCGAGCGCGTAAATACTCTCATTCAACCCGGCATAGCGGATGGCACTCGGCCCCATATCCACCCCGCGTCGTCCTGCCCCAAAATCCATCGGAACGCCAATCAAGTCAATGTGCATCATAAAACCTTCCTTATATCCAACCAGTTACCGCCTTTTTCCTCGTTCGCCTTACCGATCTTTTCCGCCGAACCCAACACAACCACCTGCCCTTCCCGATTAAGCATTTCCAGCGCCTCGCCGAACAGGCGGAAATGTGCCTGCGTTGTGCCAAGCACTTCGTCGCGGAGTTGCTGGCGGTTTTCGTCGTTAATCCCGATCAGGTGACGAAGGAAAGCGGTGTAGCCTTTCGCGTCGGGGAGTTGATAGCCGTCGAGATCGCTGATCGTGCCAATGATGGCTTTGGTCAATTCATCGTCGGACAGGTTCAGGTTGCGAAGGAATTGAGCAGTGCCGTCGTAGTTGTCCAACGTGGCGAGCAGGTTCGGGTCACGGTACGAGCCGTAACTCCACACGCCCGAGAGCCTGTCCCAGTTCGCAAACCCGCCGTACGCGCCACCCTGCACGCGCACTTTTTCCCACAACCAGGTCGTGCCGAGATATTTGCGGATGACATTAGCCGACCCGTGTTGCTCGTAGCCCAAATTGTACAGGTTCGTGCCCTTGCCGACGTAGTTGACCTGCGCGGGGATGGTGAACCCCTCATGGGTGGGGTAAACGGTCGGGGTCCAGGACCCGGTTCCGGCTTCCGCGGGGGATATGTCCCCGAGCAGGGCGCGGAGTTCCGCGTGGACCTGTTTCCAGTTGTCTGCATCCAGCGTCACGTTCGCGAGCATGTTCCCGCGTTGGATCAGGGTCGTGCGGATGGTTTCCAGTTTTTCAAGAACGCTATCCCAATCATTTTCCACATCTTGGGCAAGTTGGCGCAGGAAGAAAAGTTGCGTGAGACCGCCCATCGTTTCGCTTAGCCAACCTGCTTCGTCAAAATGCGCGCGCAGACGGCGGTTGACCACGCCATGTCCGCTGGGGACGAGACCCGCTTCCATGCTGGATTTCGATTCCAGGACGAGTTGGCGGAACCGGTCGCGGTTGTCGAAATTGACCGTGAGCAGGAGGTCGCGCAGGATGGCAAGCAGGTCGGGGGTTTGGGCGACGGTGCTTTTGCCGCGCATGACGAGCCAGGCCTGGGCGTCGGGGGTGTTGGCGGTGTTGGAAAGGAAGGTGGACGCGTACAGTCCGCCTGTTTTGCGCCCGATGCGTTGAATGACGCTGACAAAATCTTCGGTGTAGGTGCCCATTTGGATAAGGCCGTCGCTGAAGAGGGGGAAATAGGGCAGGAGCGCTTGGGGGAGCCCGCGCAGGTTGAAGGCGACATCCAGGTACACGATGCCGTTGGTGAAGAGGTCGTGGTGGTGGGTGTGGATGCCGTGATCTTCGTAGATTTCAGTGGGGACGAGACGGATGTCTTTATCGAGGTCGCTGAGTTTGAGGAAGGGGAGGGTGGCGATGGCCTCGGGAGAGTCGGGGGTTTCTTGTAGGCGTTTGAGGGTTTGAGTTTGCTCGATGACGGTTTGCACGTCAGCATCGGTCATAGCCGCGCGGGTAGTGTCCAGGCGGGCGCGTTCGGCGGCTTCGACGCGGGTGCGGTGTTCGGGGTCGGGTTTGAGGAGGATGGTGGTGCGGTGGGGGTTGTCAAGCAGAAAGGTGCGGATCAGATTCTCGAAGTAGGGTTCGCCCGCGGCGATTTTGGCTTTGATCGCTTGCAGGGGGTCTTCAAACCCGAGGGGTTCGATGGGATCGCTGCCATAATTCCAGGAGGCAAGGGTACGGAACATGAGGGCGAGGCCGCGCGGAAAGCCGCCGGTGTTGTTTTCGCGGAGGCGGAATTCAAAGGTGTTGAGGGAGGCTTCGACGGCGTTGGAATCGAGGCCTTCATCGGCGAGTTTTTGGAGGGTATTGAGAACAAGGGTTTCGACTTTGCCTGCGTTTTCATCGGCGAGGCCTTTTAACCCGGCGGAAAAGACAAGTTGTTGGATCTGGGTATCCAGCCCGCCGGTGGTATCTTCGCCGAGGCCGGAGTCGATCAGGGCTTTGCGCAGCGGAGAGGCGGGGGTGCCTGAGAGGATGTGAGATAACATGCCAAACGCGAGGGCACGTTCGCGATCGGAGTGGGGAGCCAGCACCCAATTGACGGAGGTCATCGCTTTTTTGTCGGTGTCGTCCCCTGCGTCGTAGGGGTATTCGCCGCGACGAGGTTCGTCGAAGGGGGCGCGGACGGGGACTTCGGAGTGGACTTCTTGGGCCTCGAATTCCTGGAGGTAGGTTTCGAGGAGTTCGAGGCGTTTTTCGGGGTCGTCGTCGCCGTAGAAGTAGATGCGGGCATTGCTGGGGTGGTAGTAGGTTTCGTGGAATTTTTTGAACTGCGCGTAGGTGAGGTCGGGGATTACTTCGGGGTTGCCGCCAGAGTCATATTGGTAGGGGTGATCGGGGAAGAGGGATTCTTCGACCGCGGTGCCGAGAACGTTGTCCGGGGAGGAGTACGCGCCTTTCATTTCGTTGAAGACGACGCCTTTGAATTCGAGGGGGGCGTCAGGGCTTTCGAGTTCGTAGTGCCAGCCTTCTTGCATGAGGGTGTGTTCGGGGATGAGGGGGAAGAAGACGGCGTCGAGGTAGACGTCTACGAGGTTATAGAAGTCTTGCAGGTTGGTGCTGGCGACGGGGTAGGTGGTTTTGTCGGCAAAGGTCAGGGCGTTGAGGAAGGTGTTGAGGGAGCCTTTGACCAGTTCGATGAAGGGTTCTTTCACCGGGTATTTGCGCGAGCCGCACAGGACGGAGTGTTCCATGATGTGTGCGACGCCGGTCGAGTCGGCGGACGGGGTGCGGAAGGTGATGCCGAAGGATTTGTTTTCGTCGTCGTTGATGACGGAGAGGATTTCTGCGCCCGTTTGGTTGTGCCGGTAGAGGCGGGCGAGGGAGTTGATTTCGGGGATGTGCTGTTCGCGGAGGAGGGTGAAAGAGTTATTCATTGGGTGATTGGGTGAGTGAGTGATTTAGTGATTGGTACACAGAGGGTGCGGAGGGCACAGAGGAACACAGAAGGAATTTAAAAAATATCTGTGGGAATCTGTTTCATCTGTGTACTATTTTAGGGAATATTTTGTTCAGCAAGCCAGATATTGATGAGTTCTGCCGTCTCATCCCAATTGTGTTCCATCATCAAATTGTGGCCCGCACCTTCTACAAGCGCAAAATCTGCGTTGTAATGCAGGGCCGTTCTCCGTAGCCCATTGACGCTTACAACCGCGTCTTGTTCGCCTGCGAGGAAGAGCATCGGGGTGGCGAGGTTTTCGGCGGGAGTCCAGAAGGGGGGCATGTGTTGGTAGGGGACGAGACCCGATTCCGGGCCGAGGTGGGCGTACAGTTCTTCGGGGGAGATGACCGCACGGGGGCTGATGAACAAGCGGGCGGCGTGTTCAGGCGTGCGAATCCAGGGGGATGAGTCCCAGGCGAGCATCACGCGGAAGAGTAGTGTCGGGTCGAGTGGCAAAATTAGGGGCAGGCCATCCGCCAGGGCATTGTGGGACACCCACGGGGCGACCAGCACCGCGGCGGGCAGATCATCGCCAACGTGTTTGAGATACCACTGTGTCAGCGCGCCGCCCATGCTGTGGCCGAGCAAAACAGGTTTGCGCTCGTACCGGGCGACTTCCTCGCGAATGAAATTTAGATAGTAATCGAGCGTACAAAGTTGAATCGAGCGTTGGGTGGGGGAGTTGCCGTGTCCGGGCAGACTGATGGCGTGGTTTTCCCAGCCCAATTCGGCGAACCGTGCCTGCCAGAGATGCCAGCACCACGCGTCGTGAAACATGCCGTGTTGGAATAGAAGTGGTGTTTCGTGCTTTTTCTCCGTTGGGATATAGCTGATCCGTTCGATGCCGTTTTCGATGACGTGTTGAACGGTGTACGCTTTGCGGCGTTTGGTCTCTTTGATGGCAACGCCGTCCGCGGCTTTGTTCGCCTTTTCGAGCAGGGTTAGTTGGGGATCGCTTTTGAACAGGTTCCAAAAAATCCAAATCTGTTGACCGACAACGTATCCAGCGGCGATGGTGGCGAGGGTTTTGAGTAGTTTTTTCATCGGGAGGTTCCTGGTACACAGACGGCACAGAAAAAACAGAGGAACACAGATTTTTCTTTAAAATTTTTCTGTGTTCTTCTGTCTAATCTGCGCTGTCTGTGTACAATTTTTACGAAAGGGTGGATAACGCGCGATGGGTTAACGTGACCGCGACATCTTGCCTGTATTCCGCGGACGCCCACTCGTCCCCCGCTTCGGCAGTGATGTTGCGAACGGCATATTCCACGCCGCCCGGTTCGGGAGCATCCAACGCCAGACGGGGCACGCGACCCCATCCACCGACCACCACCCGCAAACGTCCCGACGGCCACTTCGCCGCGGCGACGGTTACGATAGGCCGATCCGCGGGGGTGCGGGCAACGTATTCGTAAGCGAGGTTCACTTTGGTGGAGAAGGTGAGGAGGGTGAGGAGGCGGTGGGGGAGGGTAAAGAGGTTGGTTTGTTGGTTTGTTAGTTTGTTAGTTGGCTCAATTGTTTGGCGGTATTGCAGGATGTTGCCGAGGTCGTGGGTTTCGTCGCCGGGCTGGAGGGTGAGTTGGGTATCGAGGGCGAGGAGGGCGGCGGTGAGGGGGGAACGACCATCGGAGGCGATCAGTGTTCCGGCAACGGTGCCCGCGCGGCGCAGGTTGGCGGTGGCTTCGTGCTGGATGGCTTTCGCCAGGGCGGGGGCAAGATCAGGGAAGTCCAACAATGTTTGAAGCGGGGTGACCGCGCCGATTTCGAGGCTACTGCCGCGGAGTTCGATGGCTTTCAGCGGAAGGGCTTGCAGGTCTGCAACGGCAAAATCTTCGGAGTGGGGGGCGTTCAGCACCGTGCCGCCGCCGAGGGGAAGTGTAAGTGGGGCAGGGCGGGTGATGAGGGTGAGGGTTTCTTCGAGGGTTTGGGGACGGTGGTATTCGATGATCATTTAAATTCTCCTGAGCATTCCCATTATACTATTGGAACTATGGAGACGTAAAAAGCTCCCGAATTTCCAGGTCGGGAGCTTTTGAAATGAGTTTCGGTACACGAAAAACCGAGTTTTTTCACTAAAAGGGGGAGATACGCGCTAAAAAGGTCCCTTGAAAACCAGGATTCTCTCACTTGAGAGGTAAAAACTCGGTTTTTCTTCGGGCATCTCACTTATGAAACCCATGCATATATTTCACTAGCAAATCATCCATCGCTTCCCGCAGGAGGACGGCCTCACTGACACTGCGTTCCTGGGATACTTTGGTGAGACGTTCAAGCTGGGTGGTGGTGAAGTGGACGGTTTTGGGAACCATGCGCTCTTCAAAGGCGAGGATGATTTTGTTGCGCCCGGTCAGTTTAGCGCGGTAGAGCGCGGCGTCGGCTTTGCGGAAGAGTTCATTGGTGTCGGAGCCGTCAATAGGGTAGGCGGCAACGCCAATGCTGGTGGTCAGGCTTCTTTGATAGGTATAGTTGCCGTGTCCGTATTCGGTTTTCGCTTCGATTTCGGCGCGCACCTTTTCAAGTTTTAGGAGGGCTTGCTCGCGCTCGGTGTTGGGGAAGAGAATGGCAAACTCGTCACCGCCGTAGCGCGCAATGATGGCTTCCTCGCCGAGTGATTTTAGAACATCGGCAAAACCAACCAGGATGACATCGCCGCCTTCGTGCCCCAAGTCATCGTTGATTGCTTTGAAACTATCCATATCTACGAGCGCAAGCGAGAATGGGTTGGCTTCTGTCTCGGCCTCTTGTAGCACTGTGTTTACCAGGCTTTCAAACGTTTGTCGTCGCGTGAGACCGGTTAAAGGATCATTGGTGGTTATCTGATTATCCATTGTTATCTCCTTGTTTTTTGTTTTTATAATATGCTTATATATTATCATTAAATAAAACTCTGTCAACAGACAAAACAAAAGGCCGCCCCATTGGACGGCCTTTTGTTTGGATATCTGTTTATCCTATTTCCCCATTTACCTTATCTGCCCTATTTATCCCTGCCCCCCAAACGTATCTACCAACAACTTCACATCCCCCCCCACCGGGTACAAAATCGGGCAGGTGCACCCGCGTTTGACATATTCCTGCACTTTCGCGCGGGCCTCGTCGGGCGTGCCGGACGCGGTGATGTGGTGGATCAGGTCTTCAGGGACGAGATGTTTAGCTTTTTGAATCTGTTCGTGCGTGGCGGGCCATCCGAGGATGGACTGGATTTCCGCGACGACATCCATCGAAACGCCGGAGGCTTTGGCGATGTGCGGTTGTTGGGCGAGGTACTGGCAGAGCAGGCCGCGGGTGGTATCAATTGCTTTGTCGTGATCGTGATCGACGGAGCAGACGATCAACTGAGGGCGGTCAATGTCGTCGAGGCTGCGTCCGGCTTTGCGCGCCCCCCGGTCGAGTTGTTCGAGGGCGTCGTCGTTGTATTCGGGCGGGACGCAGTAGTTGAGCACCGCACCGTCGGCGATTTCGCCGGTCATTTCCATCATTTTCTCGCCTGTCGCACCGATCATGAGCGGGATGTGGCGGGGTTCTTTGCGGCCATGCACCACGTCGAGTTCGATGCCGTTGACGTGGACAAACTCGCCATCGAAGGTGACGCGTTCCATGTTGAGCAGGCGGCGCATGACTTCGATGGTTTCGCGCATGGCGGTGAGGGGCTTGCGGCGGTCAATGCCGACGTTGCGGGCGAGCGGGTCCCACCACGCGCCCAGCCCGCAGATGATCCGGTTCGGGGCGAGATCATCCAGGGTGAGGAAGGTGGCAGCGAGCAGGCCGATGTTGCGGGTCCAGTTGTTGATCACGCCGGAGCCGACTTTGAGTTTGTCGGTCACGGCGGCGTAGGCGGCCATCGGAACAATGGCGTCCCGCACGAGACGGGACTCGGCTTGCCAGACGGCTTCAAAGCCTTTTTCTTCGGCGTAACGGACGTAATCGAGACCGTCGCGCAAGTCGTGGGCATCCTGAAGGTAGAGGGCAACGCGGGGTTGGGACATGGGGGACTCCTGAGGGGGGGATTGGGTTAGATATTGAGTGACGAATGATAAAGGAAGATGTTTGGTTATTCCTAAACGGCTAAGAATTATTGTATCAGGGGTGAACCAATTATTAATAAAAAAACAGTGGTCAATCTTCCGACTGACCACTGTTATACGCAAAACTTAGGAACCTCCCCTAAAACGGCACCCAACTCTCTGTTAGCTCATCCTCATCGAAATAAGGCAAACGATCCCCCACCGCATCCAGGTCTTCGGGCCAATCCAAATCCAGGCTGAACGACTCCTTCTCCACAATCCGAAGATCTGCTCCTGCCCGGAGCGCCTGATCCCGATGACGCTCGAACGACCCTTTCCCATAATCAAACTTGATCAAGTCCGGGGGCGCGACCAGCATTGCATTTGTCCCCTCGTGATGGCGGTCAGGAGCAATCACCACCGCAGGCTTTCCGTTGACCATGCTGATCATTTCTTGCACATCTTCTGGTTCCAGCAAGGGCAAATCTGCGGGAATGACCAGTACACCACGGACTTTATATGCCTTTGCCAGTAAACTGGCTCGTGTCAGGGCCACATTTAACCCTGGATTTCCACTTTCTAGCAGCGTTTGCGCCCCCATCTTCCGCGCCACGGTCAATGCCTCAGGATCACGGCTGACCACTAAAATTTTTTCCAACCCTTTCACTTGTTGTAACCGTTCAATCGTATGGCGCAACATCTCCCGATTCAAAATCATGCGTTCTTCCTCAGAATACTTTGAGGACAAGCGAGATTTACCCCGCCGCAACGGTTTGATGGGAACAACAGCCCACAGGCTCATTTTAAAACTCCTTTTCATCGCGCATAGGCGATAAAATCGAGAACCTCCCCTGCCAACCGTTTCCGGTCAGCAGGCGTTTTCATCAGGGTATCCGTAACCAATGGCCGGATACCTAACGCCCGAACTTCGTCCAGGCTTTGCTCATCTTGTTTATCAAATATAAACCCCTCCAACAATCCCCCATAATGCCTTGCTACAGCCAAAGCAGAAGGTTCGACCCCTAACTCCGCATACATCTTCGCTGCTGGCCCCTTCACCGTCTGCCCCGCAATAATCGGCGAAACTGCGACAACCTTCTGACGCGTTCCTATGCGTTCCTTAATGCCTCGGATCGCCAAAATTGGATCGACACTCACCCACGGATTCGACGGACAAATAACAATCGCGTCCGCCCTCTCCAACGCCTCCAGCACCCCCGGAGCCGCGCGGGCCGCTTGAACCCCCTCAAAGCGGAACCCCTTTACGCGGGGATGGCATTGCCGTCGCACAAAATATTCCTGAAAGGCCAAATCGCCCTCGTCCGTTTGCACAATCGTGGGTACATCTTCATTACTCATGGGAAGCACGTTTGGTTGAACCCCCCAAGCTTTGCAAAAGTCCCGCGTGATCTGGCTCAACACCTGACCCGCGCGGAGACGCCGCGTCCGTTCCAAATGCGTCCCCAAATCGCGATCCCCCACCCCGAACCACCTTGGCCCCCCCAACATGGCGATCCCCTCCAACGCGTTCCACGACTCCCCCGCGAGGCCCCACCCCGTGACCGGGTTCGCCAACCCCGCGAGGGTGTAACAAACCGTATCCAGGTCAGGACAAATTTTCAGGCCGAGATGTTCAAAGTCATCGCCCGTATTGACGATGACGGTTAAGTTTTCGGGAGGTAGGATTTGAGCAAGGCCGTCGGCGAGTTTCGCACCGCCGACCCCACCCGCAAGGGCAACAATATTCATAAGTGAGAAGTAATGAGTGATAAGTAAAAGTAGTGTTTATGACGACAGCACCCTGAGCGGAGCGGTAATGAACTCAAGCTCTAACACGACTTTTGTCAAGCGCAGTCGAAAGGTGCAGGACAGGCTAATTCGTTACGAAAAAGGTAACATCGTCAAGCGGTTTCCTCGCCCGCGCCTCTGGCACAGTCGCCGGATAACCCAACAACAACATCCCCTGCGGCTCCCAATCCAGGGGGAGCGACAAGGCGTGGCGCACGGTGTCCGGGGCGAACAAGGGCGCGCACACCCACACCCCGCCCAACCCCTCCGCATGGGCGGCGAGCAGGATCGTGCCTCCGGCCAGGGCCACACTTTGGGTCGCCATCAGATATTCGGCGCGTTGGCGTTTTTCATCGGGGTAGGGGTCCATGTCCGCCATTGTCAGACAGAGGAGGATCACGACCGGGGCTTCAAGAATCCGCGTGCGGGAGCGGGTGAGTTGGGTTTCGATAGCTTCGGGGGAGAGACCGTCCGCGAGGAGGTCGCGATGGAAGTCTGCGCCCATCGCGTCGGCGAGATGCGTTTTGGCCGCGGGCGTGGTGAGGATGGCAAAGCGCCAGGGTTGGCGATTATGGGCAGAAGGGGCGCACGTTCCGGTTTCGAGGATGCGTTCGATCACCGCGCGGGGCACGGGATCAGGCAAAAAGCGGCGCACCGATCGGCGAGATCGGATCAGTTGTTGGAGTTCGAAGGGATGGGTTGCGGTCATAAGGTGTAAAGCTTCCGCGGGAACGGAAGTTTCACCGTGATTATTCGTGTGTGGTGATTTTTTCGGGTTGAATCTTGAACAGGACGCGTACCTGTCCGGGGGGCAGATTCCAGGATTTGTTTTCGTATTTGAAGGAGAGTTTGTCCATGTGGTCTTTTGCCCCTTCTTCTGCGAATTCAACCACCTGCCCCCGAACTTGAATATACCGGTAAGTGTCGTGCGGATCGCTGATGGTCAACGCCATGGCGGGGCGGGCGCGCAGATTGCGATCTTTCACCCGGCCTTTTGCGGTGTTGATATAAAAATATTCATCGTCGGTGTTGAACCAAACGGGGGTAACTTGTGGCGAGCCATCTGCCATGACGGTGCCTAAAAAGGCCAATGCTCGTTTTTCGTCGGTGAGTAAGTCTTGATGTGAAGTGGGAACTGAGACCATAAAAACTCCTGAAGGAATTGTATTATACCCACCTTCTCCGGGGCGGTTTGGCGAGGGCTGGCTTTCTTATAGGGTTTTCTAATAAAAAGTTGACGCAACACGCAACCAGGAAATTAGCCGGTTAATTCAAACCGGGCCATTTCAAGTGCGGTGTCACCGGCGGGCTGCGAGACCAGTAACAGGTTGTCAATAGCGATTTGCCAGTTGAAATCTTCGCGGGCGAGCAGGCGTGTGGCACAGGCCAGGCTGTCTTCGTTGACATCCCCATGCCCGAGGGTAATGTGCGGCATCCAATTTTCGGGGGCGTAGTAAGCGAAAGGCTGGAGAGTGTAGGGCAGGGTAGCCTGCCAGATCGTTTGGTGGAGTTTGAGGAGGTTTTCGTCTTTAGTGAGGCTGATATACAAAACGATATCGTTTTTCCCTGTGAAAATCCCCAGCCCGGCGGTGCGGACGGTGAAGGGGGCAATTTCCGTTGCCAGTTTTTTGAGGGCCACTGTTAGCCCCTCAAAATCATAATCCATTGTCACTTGCCAGGAGAAATGCGGCATAGGGGTGCCTTGAACGCCTTTTAGCCCGCAATGGGTTTCCAATTGTGCCCAAAGTTCCTCGACGCGGGCGTAATGCTCGGAGTCAAGGAGAGAGACGAGCCCGTGCATTGGTTTCATCGGAATAAATCCGTTTCTTTCGCGCGGATCAACTCCTTCAATTTCCCATCTCGCAACGGATACGGGAACCCGCGCACATGCACGACCGGGGTGCCTTCCGCTGCCTGCCCCATGACGAGCGAGGCCGCCGCGGCCAATTCATCTGCCACCCCCACCTGTGTGACTTGCAGAATCCGCCCGGTCAAATCCGGTTGTCCGCGCAAATCCACCACCCCTGGCAGGCCACTGATCCCAATCGCCACTCCCACTGTGCCATTGCGCCACGCCCGCCCGTGCGAATCAATGATCATCACCCCGAGGTCGGGCGAGTTGCCAACTCGCACACTAAGCATCGCCTCCAACTGCTGCCGTAGCCCCTCCGCCGACGCATCGGGATTTTCGGGCAACAACAACACCCATTCCTCATCCCCCGCCACGTTTGAATGATCAATCCCCGCGTTCGCACAGACAAACCCCAATCGGTGTTCGACAATGATCAACCCCGGACGTGTGCGGAGCACCTGTCCATCGCTCTCTTGCAAGATCAATTCGATCAGACGCGGGTCTTTTTCAATTTCCGCACCTAATTTTGCGGCCCGAGGCGAGGGTGTCACGGTCGCGAGATTGACCTTCCGCCCCTCAGCTTTGGAAACAATCTTTTGAGCGAGGACGAAAATATCGCTGGGTTCCAGTTGCAAACCCGCCCGTTGCATCGCCTCCAAAATCAGCGCGGCCAGATCGTCGCCGGGCTGAATCATGGGGAGGCCGGGAAGAGCGGTGAGGGTTAATGGACGCATGGTGTACTTCTACCCAACCCCCGTCACCTTCACACTTGCTGTCTTAATCTTATAAAACTTATTCATGCTGATTAATAGTGAAGTCACTCCTTCCACCACGACAGCGTTGTCTAATTTTCCGGCGTAGTAACCGCGCATGTCGGCCCCTTCGACGAGGGCGATGACCTGTTGGGCCGCATCCACATCGTTAGCGCATACCAACACGTCAAAATCGAGCGGTTGGCCGAGGTTGTGTTTGAGCGCGTGGGCAGGGACGGTTTGCAGGGCGGCAACGACGCGCACGTCAGGGCCGAGAACCTCTTGGGCGATTTCCCCAGCGGCGGGAGGAGTAGGGGGATGGGGGTCGCGGAAATCCACGCGGGCGGTGGCGTCTACGAGGATTTTGCCATGCAGGGCGTCGCGCAAGCCTTCGAGCGCGGCTTGATGGGCGGATTGGACCACGGTCAGGATCGAAATGTCTGCGAGGCGCGCGGCTTGATCGTTGTCGTAGCCCCGGACAACGTCTTTGCCCAGGATTTGATTGAGTTCGGCGGCGGTGGCTTCGGCTTTTTCCGCTTGTCGGGAGCCGATGAGGACGGGGTAGCCATTATAGGCCCAGCGCAGGGCAAGGCCGGGGCCTTCTTTGCCTGTGCCGCCCAGGATGGCGATAGTGGGTTTGGTCATGGTGTCTCCTGAAATGATTGCTTACCAAATTATGCTTTTGATGCGTACTTTTCATATCGCGCCCATACTTTCGGCGCAAGTTCGCGGGCTTCGGCGGCGAGGGCGGCTTCATCGAGAGTAAGGAGTTGGCGGTCGCGCATGAGGACTTCTCCCCCACAAATAGTAGTTGTCACCATGCTTTCGTGGAACCCGAAAATGACGTGCCAGGGCAGGTTGCCGGGGGTAAGGGGCGTGAAGGGGTGGTAATCGACAAAAATCAGGTCTGCGTGGGCACCTTCAGCGAGGATGCCTAGCGGGGCGTCGGGGAAGAAACTTCCGGCGAGGGCAGGGTTGTTGCCCACGAGCATGTCAAACAGCACGTTGCCCGGCATCCGGCGGGGGTCGCGATGATGCAGTTTTTGGATCATGTAGGCGAAACGGGTTTCTTCCCACATGGTGTGCGGGAATCCATCCGTGCCCAGGCAGACGCGCACGCCCGCGCGGAGCAGCGATTCAACCGGGGTGATGCCTACGCCGTTGTTCATATTCGAGCGGGCCTGGTGCGTGACCCAGGTGTCGGTTTCGGCGATCAAATTGATCTCCACGGCGTCAACGTGTACGCAGTGGGCGAGGATCGTGCGGGGACCAAGGAGGCCGTGTTTGTGAAGGCGGTCCACCGCGCGCAGGCCGCTTTTTTCCAGGCTGTCATATTCATCTGATTCGTGTTCGGCAACGTGGACGTGGAAACCCGTCCCTTCCGGGGCGGCGTCGCGGCAGGCGTCGAGCGTGGCATCAGAGAGGGTGAGGCCCGCGTGGAGGCCGAAGGTGGCGGCGAGTTTCGGGTGGTTTCGTTGGTTGGTTTGTTCGATGAAGCGAACGTTTTCCTCAATCCCGGTGCGGGCGCGTTCGGGGCCGTCGCGGTCGGTGACTTCGTAGCAGAGGACGGCGCGCAGGCCGGATTGATGAACGGCGTCGGCGATCACGTCCAGGGAACCAGCGATGGCATTGGGGGAGGCGTGGTGATCAATGACGGTTGTCGTTCCGTGGCGGATCGCGTCCGCGAGGAGGACTTGGGCGGAAAGGCGGATCGCGTCAGGGTCGAGGGCTTTATCGAGGGGCCACCAAAGTTTTTGCAGGATTTCGGGGAAATCTTTGGGCGCTGAGCCGGGAATCGCCATGCCGCGCGCGAATGCGCCGTAAAAATGCGTGTGCGCGCAGACGTTCCCCGGCATCACATATTGCCCGTGTGCGTCGAGAACTTCTGCGTCAGGGTACCAGGCTTGCAGGGCTTTTTCCGGGCCGATGGCAGCAATTTTACCGTTTTCGAGGTAGATGGCCTGATTTTCGAAGATGCGATTTTCGGGGTCGAGGGTGAGGAGGGTGGCGTTGGTGATGAGCATTTTTTACACGACTAGCCTTTCTTCCTCCGCGCGCATCGCGTTGAAAGAGGCAATCGCCACTTCTAACATCTCGCGGCTTGGTTCACGGGTGGTGAGGTGTTGGAGGGCGAGGTTGGGTTTGATGAGCCAACGGACGAAGGGGGAATCAAGATGGGTGGCGGTCCAGCGGATGTATTCGTAGGCGAGGGAGGCGAGGACGGGGATCAGCAAAATGCGGGAGACGATGCGCCAGATGAGCGGCATCGGGCCGAGCAGGGTGAAGAGTAAAACCGAGAGCAAGACCAGCGTGAGCAGGAACGCTGTCCCGCAGCGGGGGTGTTCTAGCGAGTGGCGGGCGACGTTTTCGGGGGTGAGTTCATCGCCCGCTTCAAAGGCATTGATGGTTTTGTGTTCCGCACCGTGATAGCCGAAGACGCGTTTGATGTCTTCCAGTTGCCCGATGGCCCAAATGTATCCGACTAACAGGGCCAGTCGCACGCCGCCTTCGATCAGGTTGCCCGTCCAGGCGATCATGGGGGAAACGGCTTTTACGGCGGTTGTGACGGTTGTGACATCGGTTGGGGTGACAGGGGATACGTTCGGGGTGGCAAAATGCTCGAACAGCCAGCCCGCTCCCGCGGGGAGCAGAAAGAACAGCCCCACGCCAAAGGCCAGGGAAATGAACAGGGTCAGGTATAGTGCGGGGCCTTCGAGTTTTTCATCTTCACCGGTTTGCACGTTGGCGGAGATGGTGAGGGCGCGGGTGCCCAGGCCGAGGGCATCCCACAGCATGACCAAGCCGCGCAGGAAGGGGATTTTGGCGATGGGGCTTTTGTAAATACCGCCAAGTTTTTCGGTGTGCAGGACGATGTTTTGGTTGGGATCGCGCATGGCAATGGCGACCGCGCGGGCACCGCGCATCATCACGCCTTCGATGACGGCTTGTCCGCCGTAGGTGGGGAGGGAGGTGGGGGAGGAGGGCATGGGGGGGGAAGAGGGAAGTAGGAATCAGGAAGTCGGAATGGGGAATAAGTGATAAGTGAAGAATATTCGTCACTTATCACTTATTACTTCATCACTACCCGAGGGCATAGAAAAAGTGAATTAAGCTATCAATCAGCTTGTGGTAGGAAGGGAGATGCAGTTTTTCGTCGGGGCCGTGCTGGTTGTCGTCGGGGAGGCCGACGCCGATATTGATGGAGCCAAGGCCTAACAACGATTGGAGGGCGGTCACGACCGGGACGCTGCCCCCCTCGCGACGGAAGATCGGGCGCACACCCCACACGGTTTCCTGGGCTTGCATCATCGCCTGCACCCAGCGCGAGTTCCGATCCGAGATGGAGGCGTTGCTGGGGATACTCATTTCTTCGAGTTCCCAACGGACGGTCGCGGGGGCGTGGGCGTTGAGGTAGGCTTCCATTTGCCCTTTGATTTCGGTGGATTCCTGGTCGGGGACGAGGCGGGTAGAGATTTTCGCCATGGCGTAGGCGGGGAGAACGGTTTTCGCACCCGCGCCGGTGAACCCAGAATACAGGCCGTTCACTTCCAGCGTGGGGCGGGCACCCAGGCGTTCAACGGGGGTGAAGGCGGGTTCGCCCCAAAGGTGGGAAACGCCCGTACGGGTTTTGAGGGTGTCTTCCGTGAGGGGGAGGCGGGCGAGTTCGGCGCGTTCTTCGTCGTCGAGGGCGCGGACTTTGTCGTAGAAGCCGGGGAGGGTGACTTTGCCGTTGGCGTCGTGCATCCCGGCGATGAGTTCGGCGAGAACCTGGGCGGGGTTGTGGATGACGCCGCCATAAATGCCGGAATGCAAGTCTTGTTTGGGGCCGTAGATGCGGAGTTCAAAATAGGCCAACCCGCGCAGGGCGTAGACAATGGTCGGTTGGATGGGGGAGAGCATCCCGGTGTCGGGGTTTATGCAAAAGTCGGCAGCGAGGAGGTCGCGGTGGTTAGCGATGAAGGCGGGGAGGTGTTTGGAGCCGATTTCTTCTTCGCCTTCGATCATAAATTTGAAGTTGATCGGGAGGCTGCCGCCGGATTTCAGGATCGATTCGAGGGCGAATAACGTCCCGGCGACCTGACCTTTCATATCGCTGGCCCCGCGCCCGATCATGTTCTCGCCCCGGATGGTGGGGCTGAACGGGTCGCTGTGCCATTTGTCGAGGGGTTCGGCGGGCTGGACATCGTAGTGGCCGTAGATGAGGGCAGTGGGGGCGTCCGGGCCGGCTTCCAGGTATTCGGCGTAAATGATCGGGTGGGTGTCGGGCGGGAAAAGTTGGATGTTTTTCATGCCCAGCTTTTGCAGGGCTTCGAGGACCCATTCGCCCGCACGGCGGACTTCGCCAAAACGTTCGGGGTCGGTGGACACGGAGGGGATGGAGACAAATTCGCCCAGTTGATCCACGAAACGGGAGGCGTGGGTATGGGCAAAGTCAAGGGCATTTTCAAGGGGTGTGGACATAGGAGGTTAATTCCTTATTAGGTAACTAGGGAGTAATGGTTGGATTTTACCCCAAGTTTCCTGGATAGGCGCATTTCGCATGATGCTTATGGGCACAATACAAACGCCATATAGACGTTTGAGAGTTTTGCGGGGCCAAGCACGGGTAAGAATTGAGGCGCTCGTGCTGAACCGTAGGCGACGCTCCCGGCCATGTTAGTGGGAATGGTGAGACGATTTGCGGAGGCATCGTAAAACAGCCATCCATTTGCATCGGTTTGATAAATCCATGTCCCGGAGGTACCGCCAAACAACTTCCCTGCTTGTTGGGGCGTGGTGGGACAACTTGCTTCCTTTCCCGCTTCGTCGTATTCGGAGAAAGGTTCGGGAATATCATCATTGATAGGGGGAACGTTTTGTTTGTCGAGAATGGCTTGCACCAGGCCATTAAGCAGGGAATCAGTGGTTTGGGAGGCCGTGGTAGGCACAGGGGTGGGAACCGAGGCAGACCGATTTTTTTGCGGCCAGTTCATCCACAAATAGACGGCCACCAGAATAACGATGAAGCTTGCTAATACAATGACCCAGCCTAGATAGCCTTGTTCCTTCTCTTCGGTTTGTTTTTCTTGTTGAATGGCCTGCCGAGCAGCTTGGATTTGTTCGGGAAACGCGCCTGCCTGGGTCAGAATTAATTCAGCGACTTTCGGCTGGTTCCCTAACTCGATCAACCCCTTGAGTCGCCTCAGTACTTCTTGATCGGTCAAAAGAGCTGGGGATTGTATGGGCGGAATTTCATCTGTCATATTGCCTCCTATAAGGAATTGGATTGGATGAAATTTTACTTCAAAATAGACTTTTTCAATATCGTTTGCGCCGCCGCGCGCTTCTTCTTCCCCAGATAAATCCCAATAACCCTGCCCCCAACGCGACCACTGCCCATTGCCGCGTACTTGCCTCGATTGGGGCCATGTGATCGCCCCAGGTACGGCGCAACCCTTGCCGGTAAGTAGGGATGGTCAACCAGGGAAGCAAATAATCCGAAGTGGCATACACCATCGGCGGTAATTGGGACGTAGGCTGATCCCGGCTTGGGACGGGACGCTGATCCCGAACGGTCACTTCCGCCAGCGTGAACGTGTCCCCAGACCCCTCGGACACGGACGCCAGCACCTTTCCGTTCGCATCCACCACCTTGCACCCCGGCACGATGTCGCACACCATTTCGACTTGATCCGCTACCGGCACATATTTTGCCAACCATGGTGCAAGCGGTACCATCGCGGCCAGCGATGCCTTCGCCTGTGGAAGCCGCGTCGTCACGCGCCCCGCGCCGACCGTCGCCACCATCGGCACGCCCAACCACGCGGTTTGCTCATTCACCATCTCGCCAAAGAGCCGTTTTCCGGCATCCTGCATCCCCTGGACCAACGGCCCCATGTCTGCAAAAGTCGCCGTTTTGCCATCGGGAAAACGATAGGTTGGGTTACTCACATCGGGCGGGCAACTGCTGACGAGCATGAAATCTACTTGCCCGGCGTAGCGCCACCAAAGATCGAGGTGGGCGGTATCCCAACAGACCAGCATCCCGATCCTGCCCAAGTCGGTTTCGGCAACCGTGACATCCCGCCCATTGCGGAAGTAGCCGCGCTCCCAGCCCCAGGGGTAGACTTTGTTGTACCGCCACATCCGCCCGTCGGGGGCAAAGAGCAGGAGTGCGTTATACACTTCATCCACGTCCAACAACATCAGCGAACCGGCAAGGTGTAGGTTGAGGCGTGCAGCGGTTTCTCGCATCCAGATGACGGTGGGGCCGTCCATGCGTTCGGTGCGGGTGTAGTTGCTGTCATCGTAGATGTAGCCGGTGTTGAACAGTTCAGGGAGGACGGCGAGGTGCGCGCCCTGGGCGGCGGCCTGTTCGACCTGGGTTTGCGCGCGGGCAAGGCGGTCCGCGGTAGGGGCCGGGGTCGCGTCGAGTTGGATGGCGGCGAGGGTAAGGTTACGCGGCATGGTTTTCATCCTTGAGGGGGCGGAGCCAGTTGAAGGTCAGATAAAAAACGAACAAAATCGCCGCGAACATCACGGAGAAGGCAATGGTCTCTTTGTTGCTGAACGGGTGGCGGATGGGATGGTAAATGTCGCGGAGGATTTGAATAGGGTTGGTCAAAATGTCCCAACTATTCCAACGCAGATACCGACCCAGGTAGATGCCGAAACTGGTCAACCCCATGGTGCCAAGCACAAAGAGCCAGCTCAAAAATTTTCCGACAAAAGCCCCAACGATTTTTTGCATGGAACGCAACGAGGCAATTCCAAGAAAACAGCCGGTTAAGGCAAACGTGAGCAACAGCCCAATGTCATACCAGATCGGAAGTGAGCGTTGGCGCAGGTGCATCAAGTCGGTGAGGATATACGGTGCGTTGGGGAAGAATAGCAGCCACATCGCTCCCGGGGGGATGACGGCCCACCACCAGCGTGGTTGCCAATGGTGGATTACCAGTGCAGCTAGGCTGAATAAGTAGGGAAGCCAGGCTAGAAACAAGTTCCAGATCAAAAATGTAAAGGTAGCTTGATCGCTCCAGATTACCCGGCCTATAAAAAAGCCGAGGGAAAGAATCGTGGATAACACAAGGGGGTAAAACAAATTTTCGCTCAAAAAGCGATGGAGTTTCAGGGTTTTGGTGAGGAGGGTGTTCATAGAGGACTCCTTTATTACGTGCTGCATATTGCGTATTCCGTAGGCGGCTTGATCTTACGAAATACACAATAGCTTTTTCTGAATAACTTAATCATGCAGATCCTAAAACATCTGCCACGGTTGAGCTATGACAAAAAATGCTCAAAATCTGCTGAATTTTGGGAGGACTTTGGTCATGTGGTCGGAGGCAGAGTTTCCGTGCCGCGAATTTGCCCCTTGCTGGCTCGGAGAATGGTGGTGAGGAGACGGTCGGTTTCCCAACGGTCATATTCTTTCGGGGGGAGGTTCATGCGTTCGAGGAGTTTTTGCAGAATACGTCTGCCTAAAACGTCGTGATTGGCGAGATGGTTCCGGCGGGCGTGAAAATCTTCGAGAAGTTGAATATCCTGTGGGGTAAGCATTTCGACGGGGAGCGGACCGAGGTCGGGGGCGATGGGGCGGTATACAGGTTGGGGTTCAGTGGCCCGCGCGGCCAGGCTTTCCAACGTGACGGGTTCACCACTTTCGCGGACCACTAAGGTTCCCGCCGCGAGGTCACCCAACCGGCGGGATTGTTCGTTCACAAACATTGTTACGACACCGATGCCATAGTACGCAGGGAGAAAATCAATCAACCGGACCAGGTTGCGGATGATCGATTCGGTCAAGGTGATGGGGGTTCCATCCACCCGAATGACCCGGAGTTTGGCGCGCCGTTTGCCAGGGGACTGGCCGTTCCAGAGCATTTCAAAAAAGATGTAATAGCCCCACAAAAAGGCGAAGGAAATTAATCCCGATATTCCGATGATCCATGCCAGATAGGGGTTATCACCTTCCAGCGTTAGAACATTCGTGGGCAAAAGGATCTTCGCCAGGGTAAAAGTGACCACAAACACGATCACTTGCAGGAGGCCGATCAGGATCGTATCCACCAGCGCGGCCAAAAACCGGGAGCCAATGCCCGCAATGGTGTAACCAAAGGCAACATTTTCAGGGGTTTCGATATTAAGGGTGTCAGAGGGAAGATTCATAAAGGTATAATTCCTAGCCATGAACGCTGACCAATTTTACCGCTCCCGTCAAGCAGACTGGAAGGCTTTGTCCGGTTTATTAGATCACTCTCAGAAAAATGGCCTACGTCTGACACCCGAACAGGTGGAAACGCTTGGCCAGTTATACCGGGCGGCAACTTCCGACCTGGCGCTGGCCCAACGGGATTTCCCAACCCATCAAGTGACGATGTACCTCAATCAGCTGGTCGCCCGCGCCCATGCAGTGGTCTATCAGGGCGAGCCGTTGGCATGGAAACGCTTGTGGCGGTTTGTCCGGGTTGGGTATCCTCGGCTTTATCGCGAAACCTGGCCGTTTATCCTGACTGCCGCGCTGTTGTTCATCATTCCGGCGGTGCTTTCCGGGTTCATCGTCTATTTTCAGCCTGACGCATCCCAATGGTTGTTGCCTGCTCAGGCGCAGGAATTGCGCGATACGATTGAACAGAAAGAGCTGTGGACAAACATTCCCATATCCGAACGGCCTTACGCGTCCGCCTTTATCATGCGGAACAACATTCAAGTCGCCTTTCTTGCCTTTGGGAGTGGGTTGACGGCGGGGATTTGGACGGTGTGGGTGATGGTGTTCAACGGGTTGATGCTCGGTGGATTGACCGGGTTAACCGGGTATTATGGGGTGGGGTGGGAACTGTGGGCGTTTGTGATCGGGCACGGGGTGGTGGAATTAAGTGTGATTTTTATTGCGGGCGGGGCAGGTCTGTCGTTGGGGTGGGCGATTCTCCGTCCGGGGTTATTGCGTCGCCGAGATGCGCTAGCGTTGGCCGCGCGGCGTTCGGTGCGGTTGATCATTATGTGCGTGCCATTGCTGGTGCTGGCGGGAACGATTGAGGGGTTTATTTCGCCATCGGAGACGATCCCGGCCTTTGTGAAATGGGGAGTGGGGTTGGGGACAGGCACTCTTTTGTATGCGTATCTCTTGCTTTCCGGGCGAAAAAAATTGTCAATTGTGAATAGTCAATTGCCAATTAATCATTGATCATTCACAGTTGATAATTGAAAATTTACAACATCCCCCTCCCCTTCAATGCCAAATACCGGTCAATCACCGCGAGCGAAAGCTGATTGGCAGGCACATCTAACGTCAGCACCCCGCGGCGGGACAGATTATCCAGTGCGAGTTTGCGGTCTTCGAGGAGTTGCACGGCGGCGGCGCGCTGGTAAGTCGTGAGAGAACTATCCGGTTTTTGGTGCGCGGCGGCGAAAATGTCCGGGTCACTGATCGTGACGACCAGGGGCAGGCTCGTCCGCCCGAGGGCGGTCACGTGGCTGATGAGCGCATCCATGCCCAGACCCCCGCTCAAGTCTGTAAAAATCACCACGAGCGAGCGTTTGCGATGTTTTAGGGACAGATAACTGAGCGCGAGCCGGTAATTCGGCTCCACAGGTTCGGGTTCCACGCGGTAGAGCAGTTCCAGCATCTTATAAAACTGCCCGCGCCCCTGCTTGGGAGAAACATAACTGCCCACATTATCCGCAAACGTCAGCATCCCAATCTTATCCCCCTTTCCCGTCGCCACATACGCCAACAACAGGGCGGCATTGATCACATAATCCAGCTTCGCAATGTCCGCCACCGGACTTTGCATCATGCGGCCTGTGTCCAGCACCACAAACACGTTTTGACTGCGCTCGGTCTGGTATTCGACCGTGATTGGGCGGCTGCGACGGGCGGTCGCCTTCCAATTGATGCGGCGGTACTCGTCATCGGGCGAGTATTCCCGCAGACGCTCATACTCGTTCCCCTCCCCGAAAATCCGCGCGTGCCGCAAGCCCATTTCCTGTAAACGATTTTGACGCAAAAGCAGATCATACCGGCGAATGTCCAACAGATTCGGATAGACCTTTACCGGGGCCGCCGCGGACACCGTGCCCTGACGAATGACCAACCCCAACGGCCCCCGCCACCGCAAGACGAGATTCCCAAACCCATAATCCCCCCGCCGGAGCGGACGAACATAGTACGTCCCCTCCCACGTTTGCCGCGGCGCGACTTCCCCTTCCAACAGGCGCGTGCTGATTTTGAACTGTTCCGGGGCTTCATCCCGTACCCAAAACGCGGCGCGGGTCTTTCCCCGGTTATAAACCGTCACCTTTATCGGATTCTCTGCCCCTAAACTGAGCCGGTTATCGTGAATGCGTTGCACCTCAAACCGATTTACCCCTCCTGCCCACCGTCGGTCCAATAAAAATACAACCCCGCACAAAACCATATACACCACCGCCAACCATTGCAGCGGCGCGAACCACGTCCCCGCCGCAATCAGCGGCGCGGCGAGGAGAAGAAGGAGGAGGGCACGAGGGGTGAGCATGGGGGGGAAGGTATGCAGGTAGACAAGTACACAAGTAGACAGCTAGACAAATATACAGGTGTTTACCTGTGTACCTGTCTACTTTGTATACTTACCTCGGTACTTCCACCTGCCCCAAAATCCGCTTAATCACCGCATCCGCATCCAATCCCTCGATCTCCGCTTCGGGTTTGAGGAGTAGACGGTGGCGGTAAACGGGGGTGACGACGAATTTGACATCGTCGGGGGTAACGTAGTCGCGGCCTTGCAGGGCGGCGTAGGTTTTGGCGGCGAGGAGAACGTGGGTGGACGCGCGCAGGCTGGCCCCCAGCAAAACATCCGGGGATTGGCGGCTGGCGATGGCGATGCGGGTGATGTAATTCAATACCCCCTCTTCAACGAGGACGCTGTCTATGGCAGCGCGGATGCCGCGGAACTGCCCGGCGGGAAGGATGGCTTTCAACCCGGTTGCGGCGAGGTTATGGGCATCGAACCCTTGATGGTAGCGACGGAGAACTTCAATTTCCACATCCTGCGGGGAGTAGGGGACGAGGATTTTGAACATAAACCGGTCAAGTTGCGCTTCCGGGAGGGGGTAAGTGCCCTCGTACTCGATGGGGTTTTGCGTGGCAATGACCATGAACGGCACGTCGAGCGCGTGGCGTTCCCCTTCCAGGTTGATCTGCCGTTCTTCCATCGCTTCGAGCAGGGCGGATTGGGTTTTGGCCGGGGCGCGGTTGATCTCGTCGGCGAGGAGCAGTTGGGTGAAGACGGGGCCTTTTTTGAGGAAGAACTTGCTGGAGGAGAGGTCGAACACGCTTGTACCGAGGATGTCAGAGGGCATCAGGTCGGGGGTGAACTGGATGCGGCTGAACTTCGCTTCGATCAGGTGGGCGAGGGTTTTCGCCATCAGCGTTTTGGCCGTGCCGGGCACGCCTTCGAGGAGCACATGCCCGCCACTGAACAAAGCAACAACGAGCAGTTCAAATGGTTCTTCGAGGCCGACGATGACTTTGTTGGCTTCTTGACGGAGGGATTGGTAGAGGGGGAGGAGGTCGGAAGGGGTCATAGAGGAAGTAGGTGATTGGTTGTTAGTTGTCATTGGCTGATTTTGATTGAATTATTCGCAAACTTTCTTCTATAAAATCGTAGGCAAGGGGACTTAATTTTATGAATAAATCTCGTGTAACAGCAGCAGAGATAACTACGTTGCCCTCTTGTATGTAGTAAGGAGGTGGTTTTACTTGTAAAAGATTGGCCGTAACTTTGCCGCCATTATGAACAATACTACTTCGTGTTTCTCTGGCTATATAAATGAACGGCTGTAGCCAGATTTTCTGAGTAAACTCTTCGCCATATATATCTTTCAGCTTTTTGTCAAAATCTTTTTGGGTAACACGAATTTTATCCTGGTAAATTGCCTTCAAAACATTCACAATCAAATTTTCATATGCAAAGTATATAGAGCAGTAGGTGTTTTCCGAAAGTTTCCACAGGCCAATGTTGAATTCAATATTCTGAACATACTCTTTCCATACGTTTTGTGGAGTAGAGTTTATTCTGACAAAATTTGGAGTTTCTGCACTTAACGAGTCGGAAACCCCTGTTGCTAAAAGCCAAGGGAGGAGAAATGCTCTTGCATTACCCCACCAATTTATTGCAAAGTTTCCTGCAATTTGTTCCAGAGAGGTATTTTTTATAAGGTTGAACATATTTTCAACCCAAAGTTCATCGTGAAAATCCGCGAAATTTGAGATGTTGTCTTCAACAAGGATTGTTCGTATTATTTCATCATTATCCATAATTTAGTTCCAATCGAATCTATAAATGGAAGAATAATTTATAGCCATTACCTCACTCTCGTGTCAATTCAGTCGCTTCCCGCGCCCGTCGCATCATTTTGGCCTCATTGTGTTTTTGGGGTGAGGCGGCAGTTCGTTTAGTAAAGGTATTTTTTTATGGCAAAGGACTTTGATACAAAATACGAAGGAAGCTCTAATTTACCTATCACGTTGTGTGTTTCAGTTTCTCCGTCAGATGCTTTTTATACACTGCCGATGCGAACGCGCCCATGCCATAGGCAGGGATCAACGGGAGAAATAATAACATGGAGGTAATCCCTACCATGTTCCAGGATGTGCCCAAATCCGAGGTCATGCTGATGAATATCTCCAGGGGCATGATGAGCAAATAGGTGACGACAAAGACCAACGACTTCACTTCTGGGGTTTTGCGGATGCGTTTTTGCAAGGAATTTCTGGTTTTCCGCAGGTTGGTGGCCTTTTCAAAAGCCAACCGCGCATATTCCGCGAGTTGGGTGCGTTGCTCCAACTGGTTGCGGAGGGTTTGTTCTTTTTGGAGTTGGGTGGTCATTTCACCTAACCGGCTTTCTAAGCTGAGGCTTTTTTCTTTTTCCGCGGAGATTTGTTGTTTGGCAAGGAACAATTCATTCTTGAGCCGTTGGGTTTCAGAATACAAATCTTGAGAATGAAAGTTGGTATAGGTGTTTGTCGGTGAAAACGTGACGTCAAAGTTTCTCCGGCTGGCAGGGTCTCTCAACACCTCGTAGGCCTCGTTAATGTCTTGCATCTTAATGAGGGCACTGGGCGTTTTATTCCGGTCGGGATGGTATCGGAAGGCGAGTTTTTTATAAACCACTTCGATGATTTCTTTGTCCGCTTTCGGATCAACCTGGAGAATGTTGTAATAGTTTTTCATGGCGAGAGAAGTCATTTAAGCGCAGTGCTTAAAAAGCGGCTTCCATATTATCGAATATGGAAGTGTATTCTCGGTATTATAAAAACAAGGCGTGTTTTAACATCTCCAAATATTATGGGATATATCACTGTGTAATTTTGCTTGCGTTCTAAGTCTTGTGCCACTTGTTTAAGGAATAAATTTTGGCTGTTGGATAATGACCTTACTGTCTACATTCAAAGTAACTTGATACCAGCCATGTAAACCGTTTCGCTCCACTTTTGCAATATGGTACGGGGAAGTATTCCCATAAGCAATAACAAAATCTGGATCTGGATTTCTCTCAGTAAAGTGGGCAATAATCATCACGGTATTCTCTTGTACTGAAATTTTCTGGATCTCAACGCCATAATCATCACTACCCTTTAAGCCCTGAAAAACAACAACTGCAAACTCCTGATCGAAATTTAAGTGGCGAAGTATGGCTTCTGCAGTTGTTGAAATGGTTTCTCCTAAATCATCAATTTCATCTGTTTCTGTGAGTACAACCAATTTGGGTTCTTCATCCTGGTAATAGCCTATCCGCCAGGAACTACTGGCTCTCTCAATGGTTTCAAATGGTAATTCCATCCCTTGATCTTTGTTGCATCCAATAGCTAATAGCAGAAGAAGAAACGCTCCCCAAAAAGTAAATAATACGCGATAAATTTGACGAGGGTCAAAGTTATATTGCATCACTACATCTCCAAAGTTGCGCTTCATGATCATATTCACAATAATCCCCATCAAAATTTCTCCCCACTTGAAAAAATAGCACAAACCCGTCGCCATTCCCTTTCACTTCATACGTGTAATCCCAGTGCTGGGCAGGCCGCGGAATTTCGGGAAGATATGCGGGGATCAATGTTTGTAAATCGGGAGGATAACCGCCCATGTCGGTTTTGTATTGTTCGAGCGCGCCCAAAAGAGGCTGAGCATACAATTGGCCTTCCTGCACAGTCGGGCCGTCTACCCCGTAGAGTTGAGCAACAAAGATCAACGCGCATCCGAAAAAGAGACAGAGGCTAACGCTAAAAAGGGCGAGGCATCCAAGGGGGTTGCGGAGGGCGGAGATGTTCATGTTTAGGCGTTTGATTGTACACAAAGGGTGTAGAAATCTGTGTTTTCTGTGTGCTATTCAAGATTCTCGTATCCACTCCGCCGCTTCCCGCGCCCATTGCACCATCTCCGCTTCCGTCGCATTTTTGCGGGTGAGGCGGGCGAGCAGGTTGCGGAGGTTTTCGATCTTCAGGGTAGGATCGTATTGGGCGAGGCGGGTGAGGAATTCGCTGTCACGGAGGGCGGGGTCGAGGCGGTAACGGCGGCCCAGCGAGCGTTTGAGTTGGCTGTGATAGTGACGAAGCAGAGCGGTGCGGTTTCCGGCGCGGCGGTTGAGGTTGGCGAGGGCGGTGACGTATTCGAGCGGAGCGCGGCGGGTGATTTCGTGGGCGAGCGGGACGGGGCGGCCAAACTGACGCCCGCCCAACAACAGGCCGAGGAAGATCACGCCCGCAACGTAGAGCAGCGCACGTCCAGCCGGAGTACGCCGGAGCCAGTCAGTTGGCCCGGAGATTTCAGCGACAGCCGTTTCCAGGCGTTTGCCGTGATGCCATTCGTCGAACCAGACATGGGTTTCGCGGGGGATGGTACCGATCAGGTTGAGGATGAGTTCGGGGTTGCCGGGTTCTTTGAGGCCCGCGTTGGTGAAGGGGGTGACATCGGCGCTGAGGAAGACGCGGCCTTCTCCCTGCTTAAAGGTGACGAGGACAGGGCCTTCGGGCAGGGCGACGAGGGGGATAAAGGGGAGCGGATCTTCGTTTTCGGCGGGGCGATCCGGTTGGAGGTAGGTGAAGGCGTGGAGCGTGGCACCCCGCGGGACGGGGGAATCATTCGCGCTTGGGGTAGAGTCGTTCGTCAGCGGCGGGTTAGTAAAGATGGGGAGGAGAGGGGCAAGGGAGGGGGTTTCCTCATTCGCATACCACAGGGAAAAGTTGTAGTGCCGGACGGCTTGCGCGGTGTATTGGCCTTCTCCGGCGAGGAGAAGTGTGCGGCCGTTTTCTACAAATTTGTCGAGGATTTCCCACTCAGCATCGGTAATGGGGGTTTGGGGTTCGAGGAGGAGGACGAGAGCAGTAGTTTCTGGAATGGCGTATTCGGTTTGGACAGTGTCGTGAACGAAATAATTGATGCGGGGAAGCCAGAGCCATAGGGCGTGCGCGCCATTGGGCTCGTCGGAATCGTTGGCGAGCGCGGGCGGACCGATCTCCTGCGTTTGTTGGAGGGCGGCAAACACGGTGAGCACGGCCAGGATGAGGAGGAGCCCGAGGGTGAGAAGGGTGTCGCGGGAGGGTTTCACTTCTGCGCTCTTAAATCTTCCACCCGCTCGGCGTAATGCTCAAACGTGGGTGCATCCACTTCCTGATAGCCGTACCAAACACGGTCGAAGGTTTCGACGACTTCTTGAAGAGGGGCCGCGAGGTCGGGGCGGTTTTGCACACTGCGGAGGGTTTCGCGGTTGGTGAGGGTGCGGTCGTAGCGGAGGAGGCCGCGCTCTTCAAGGAGGAGGAGGGATGCAAGGTAAAGATAACGAATAGCGGTACGGTGATCGCCTGTTTGAGAAAGTTCGCGGGCGCGCTGGCGGGCAGAGTCAGCGGTGAGGGGGGCGGTTTCGCCATTGCCGTTCATCGTGTCTTCGGCCTCGGCGATTAGATTGCCCCAGGTACCGCGCAGGATGTAAAAGAAGATAAGGGTGAGGAGTACGCCACCTATGAGGGTGATGATTAGGTTTATGGGG
>JACKAX010000032.1 GCA_020634875.1 Anaerolineales bacterium
AACCCATTTGGTAGGTTCAAAATATTGGACGCGGGGGTCGTTCAGCCCGGCGGTGACAAGCATGTGGGGGTAGGCTTTCGCTTCGACGTTATCGTAGGGGGAATAGGAGAGCATGTACCAATAAAATTCTTCGTTTTGGGGGTTACCCCATTCTTCAAATTCGCCACTCGTCAGGGGGATAGTTTCATCCTCCATCGTTGTGATTACGTCTACAAATGGGACACCGGCGAAAGCGACTTTTGCCAGGTCAGGGGCCATGTTGACGACTGCGCCGATCAGTAAGCCGCCCGCACTCCGGCCCATGATCGCCATGTGTTCGCTGGCGGTGTACTGTTCGGCGATGAGATAACGTCCACAGTCAATGAAGTCAGTGAAGGTATTCTTTTTGTGGAGGAATTTACCGTTTTCGTACCAGGCGCGGCCCATCTCTTCGCCACCGCGGATGTGGGCGATGGCGTAGACGAAGCCCCGGTCAAGCAGGCTGATGGCGTTGATGAGGAAGTACGGGTCCATGCTCGCCCCGTAGGAGCCGTAGCCGTAGAGGAGGCAGGGGGCGTTTCCATCGCGGGTGAACCCTTTCCGGTAGACGAGGCTGATCGGGACCAGCGTGCCGTCGCGAGCGGGGGCCATCAGGCGTTCGGATTGGTAGTTGTTCGGGTCGAAGCCGCCCAGCACGGGTTTGCGTTTTTTCAGGATCAGTTCCCGCGTGGTCATGTTGTAGTCGTACACGGTGTCCGGCGTAGTCATGGACATGTAGGTGAAGCGGACGAGGTCGGTGGCGAATTCGGGGTTGTTGCCCTCGAAATAGGTGTAGGCGGGTTCGGGGAAGGCGACCGCGTGGGATTCTTCGGTGGCGAAATCGGTGATGTGGAGGGTGCGGAGACCGTTTTCCCGTTCGTAAACGACGAGATGCCCGGCAAACAAGTCCACGCCGTCAATTCGCACATCCTCGCGGTGGGGGATGAGTTCCTGCCAATTGTCTTTGCCCGGATGGGTGACGGGGGCGGTCATCACTTTGAAGTTGCGGGCGTGGTCATTGGTCACGATATAAAACGTGCCGGTGTGGTGGGCGACTTTGTATTCCAGCCCTTTTTGGCGGGGGTGGATGACGTGGAATTCGGCGTTGGGGGTGTCGGCATTGAGGAAGTAGATTTCAGAGGTCTCGATGCTGACGACGTTGAGGAAGAGGTAGGCGTTGTCTCGGGTTTTTTCGAGGCCGAGGAGGAAGACTTCGTCATCTTCCTGGTAGAGGAGCGTGTCCTGCCCGGTGGCGAAGGAATAGCGGTGGAGGCGGTAGGGGCGTTTGGCGGCGTCGAGGGCGGTGTAGAAGTAGGTGGGGTTGTCGTTGTTGACGTCGCCTGGCGCGACGTTCGCCCATTCCCCCGCGTAAGTGGTGTTAGGAATGCGGGTGGGAAGGACTTCGCCCGTTTCCAGATTTTTGAAGTGGACGGTGTAGAGTTCGTCGCCGTCTTCGTCGAGGGAGTAGGCGAGCCATTTGTGGTCGGGGCTGACTTTGAAGACGCCGATTTGGAGAAAGGCTTTGCCTACGGCGAGGGCATTGAGGTCGAGGAGAAGTTCTTCGGGCGCGTCCAGACTGCCTTTTTTGCGGCAAAAGAAGCGGTATTGTTGGCCCTCTTCGGTGCGGGTGTAGTAGAAGTATTCGCCTCGTTTCACGGGCACGTCTTCATCCGTTTCCTGGATGCGCCCGACCATTTCCTGGTAAAGGGTTTCTTGCAGGGGTTTGGTGTGCGCCATGACTTCTTCGGTGTAGGCGTTTTCAGCTTGGATGTAGGCGAGGGTTTCGGGGTTGTCTTTTTCCCGGAGCCAGTAGTAGGGGTCGGTGCGGGTGTGGCCGTGGAGGGTGAGGGAATGCGGGTGGGTGGGGGCAAGAGGAGGGTTCATAAATGGTCAATGGTGAATGGGGGATTGTCAATTGAGCGTTCACAATTGACAATTTAGGTTGGGGGGAGAGGAAGATTTTACCAGTTTTTAAAGAGTGGTTTTAAACCAGTCTGTACGGAGATGGTGTTATATGAGTGCTATGGGAAAAGTAAACTGTCGTTCCAGGTTTGTGGCGAGGCATGATCCCATCGGGTAAAATAGATGTATCCTATTTACAATGGAACTTCCTATGCAAGCCCAAACGATTGATGAAATTTACCGTACGGTTAACCCCGATCAACCCGTCACTCCCGATCATGACTATTATGTCAACTTAAACCCGGCACGCGGAGATAAAAAGGGTCTGGCCGCGTTAATCGCGCGTCGTGTTCAACTCACAAGCCCTTCCTTTCACCGGCATCTGGTAACAGGTCATTTGGGTTCAGGGAAATCTACCGAGCTTTCCAGTTTACGGCTCAAGTTAGAAGCCGAAAACTATCTGGTGATCTTTTTGGATATTGAAGAATCATTAGGCATCGGAGATGTGACGTTTGTAGATTTGATGGTGGCGATCATCAAAGCTGTAGAAGAAACCGCACGAGACAAAAAGCTTAAAATCGATAAGGCATTACTAGATAATATCGGTAAATGGTTTGCCGAAACCTTTATTGTGACAGAAGAGGGCGAATCGGTGGAACACCGGCTGGATACTAGCATCGGCGTAGATTTGCCCCTGCTACTCCGCGCGGTTTTGCTGGTGACAGGACAAGTGAAAAGCGCCAGTGCCACACGCACAGAAACCCGCCGCCGCCTTGAAAATCGCCTGGACGATTTGATGCAGCGTGTGGGCGAGCTTGTGAATGATCTGACCGTTCGGGCAAAAAATAAACAATATACGGGGGTAGTGATCATCGTAGACAGCCTGGAGAAAATCTTCCTGCGGGTTATCAATGAGACAACCACCAATCACAGTTTGTTGTTTGTCAATCATGCCGAACAACTCAAAGCGTTACCCTGTCATACCATTTACACCGTCCCTGTCTCGTTATTGAGTGAACGTAATCTAGAAGATTCGTTTAATGATTTCGACCTGATCCCGATGGTCACGATCAAAACGAGCGAAGACCAACCCGCCCCAGGGCGTGATTTGCTTTATCAAGTTGTAGAAAAGCGGTTGAACATCCCTAATTTGTTTGAAAGGCCGGAACTCGTTTACCGCCTGGTAGAGGCTTCCGGCGGCGTAGTGCGCGATTTGATGCGTTTGCTCCTCTTTGCGGCAGATTACACTCCCGATGATGGAAAAATTGGAGAAGGAGCGGTGCAGGAAGCCATTCGCAAATTGACCCGCGAATATGATCGTCAAATTCATCGCGATGATTTAGAACTCCTTGCTGAAGTGGCCCGTAACCGGCATGTTTCAATGACCAAAGAGTTAGCCCGGTTAATGTATAACAAACTGGTGCTCCGATATATCAACGGCGATGACTGGCTGGCGCTTCACCCCGCGGTTCAACAAGCTCCCACGTTTCGGGCTTATGTGCAACAAAAGTTGCAACCATGACCTCCGCTCCCCCTATTTCTGACCCCCTCGAACTCGACGTGATGCGCCGCGCCCTGCAACGCGCCCACGGCTTTGCCCTGTATTTCGCCCGCGCCAACACTCCCGTTCTCCAAAAACAACTCCATTCCTGGCTCTCTGACAATCTGACCCGCCCGCTGCTCCTCGTTCACCTGCAACCCGGCGAACCCATCGTCGAGCAACTGCAAGCCGCCGAACAAGGCCTCGCCGAAAACGCCATCCTTTCCGTCATGGGTATGGACCAAATGCCCAAAACGGACGATGATGACTGGCTCCCCCGCCAGCTCAATTGGCGGCGGGAGGCGTTCCATCGGCTGTTCCATCCTGTTTTGATCTGGTTGCCGGAATATCTGCTGCTCAATCTCATGAGTACCGCGCCAGATTTTTTTGATTGGCACAGTGGGTTTTTTGAGTTTGAGATGAGTGAGGAGGCTAGGCGAGAAGTTCATACGCAACAAATGACAGCCTGGGATCGCCCCATGCTGGCTCGTAACGAAGGTGAACGCCGTGAACGAATTGCTGTTTTGCGTGGTCTCCTAGAAGACTATGAACATGCAAATGTTGATACATTTATTATTGCGCAAACTCAACGTACTTTAGGGGCCCTTTACTGGGAAGCATCCGAATACTACAAAGCAATTGATTATTACAAACAAGCATTGGAGATTGATCGAAAAATCAAAAATCGTCGCGGTGAAGGAGCAGATTTAGGAAATCTGGGAGTCGTATACTCATTTTTGGGTAAGAGTCGCGAAGCCGCAATATATCATGCGCGTGCTTTAGAAATTAATCAAGAAATTAACGATTCGCGCGGAGAAGGAGCAGAACTGACGAGTCTAGGGTTAGTACATGTAGAGTTGGGCGAAACGGTTAAAGCTATTGAGTATTATGAACGTGCCCTGACAATTGCTATTCAAATTGGGGATCGACGGAATGAAAGTCAAATTTTAGGTAACCTAGGATTAGCATACGCAGTTCTGGGTAAGTTATCTAACGCAATAGAATACTATAAACAGGCACAGACAATTGCAGTCGAAATTGGTGACCGACGTGGGCAGTGCAATCAACTAATCAACCTGGGAGTTGCTTATAAAAATCAAGGAGAAGAGTTCAAAGCCATTCAATACTATGAAAAGGCCTATAAGATTGCGCTGGAAATCGGAGATATTCGTATGCAAGGGCTATGTCTAGGCAACCTGGGCCTAGCATTCATAAAACTTGGCGAGGTTTCCAAAGCAATTGAGCATTACGAAAATGCACTGGCGATTGCAGTTAAAATTGGGGACCTGCGCGGAGAAAGCATCCGACTGAATAATTTAGGTGAAGCTTATTTAAAATTAGGTGAAATAGATCGTGCCAAAGCCTACACCCAACAAGCCCTCACCCTCTTCGAGCAAATCGAATCCCCCTTAGCCGAACAGGCACGGCGCAAGTTAGCAGAATGGGAAAAGGATGATAAATAGGGGCTAAACAAAAACCACAAAATTCCAAAAACAAATCGCCCTATTTTTTCTGACACCTGACAGGTCTTCTTGAGACCTGTCAGGTGTCAGAACGGGACGGTAACGCATAGAAAACCCTCTGCGGCCTGACGAAATCATTCTGCACCCCCACGAAAAGCCTCTGCACCCCATCAAAACGATTCTGCGCCATCGCGAAACGGCTGTGCAGCACCGCGAAATGATTGTGCAGCACGCCGAAGTGGCTCTGCACCTGGACGAAATCGTTCTGCGCCCTCGTGAAATGGCTGTGCAGCACCGCGAAATGATTCTGCGGCACTGCGGAACGATTCCAACGCACTTTTTACCTGTTTCTCCCCCTTTCCTGAACCCATCTGAAATCATCGTGAGGAACAAAAAAACGCCCCGGCCTCGGGGCGTTTTTCATTCTTACGCTTCCTTCCTCCCCACAAACAGCGGCCCCACATCCTCATACTCCACCACCTCCACCGCAAACCCCACCTCCTCCAACAACTCAATCCACGTCGCAAAGGGGAACACGCCCATCACATGATGGTCGGTTTCGATTTGCAGCCTCCCAGTCCGGCGGACAAGATAGACGAAAGTCATTTCGTAAGTCGTGTCGTCCGGGTCGGGGTCGTAATAGTTTTCGATGCTGGTCAGCACCACGCCCTTTTCCTCACGGGTGATGGTTTTGGTCTTGTGCTGTTCAAAACGCTCTTTAGTTTCTTCGGCGTAGGTGAGGAACAGACCGCCGGGGTTCAGGTGGGCGTAGGCGGTCTCGAAGGCCGCGCGGAGGTCGGCTTCGGTGAGCATGTAGTCAATCGCGTCGGCGATGAAGACGATGTCGAAAGTTTCCCCTACGCGGACGGCGCGCATATCGCCGGGGAGGTAACGCGCTTCGGGGTTCAGGCGGCGGGCGAGGGCGAGCATTTCTTCACTCAGGTCTACGCCGGTGACGGAAAAACGCCGTTTGAGCCAGTAATCGTTGTGCCCTCCCCCACAGCCCAGGTCGAGCAGGGTTTTGGGTGCGGACGCGGCAAATTCATCAATGACGCTGATGACTTCTTCGATTTCTTCTTCGTAATCTTCAACGGGGCTGAGCGTGGGCCAGAGCCAGGTCAGGTCGTGGTACAGACGATTGTTTTGGGACATGGGAATAGAAAGTAAAAAAAAGTGACAGTCACTGGCGATACATCGCTACAAGTGACTGTCACTTTTGTCAGGCACAGGTATCCCCAACATCCCGCACACTTCGCCGATGAGCCAGACGCGTTCGGACTCGATATCTTCGCTCAGGCGGGCGAAGGTGAGGGGGAGGAGCCAGGGCTGGAGGTCGGCGCGGGCGTAAGGGGCACGTTTGAAGTAGGTATGGATGTATGCGCGGTGAAAGGCCATGCGAAAGCCCCCAATGAGGGCGCGCAGGACTGGCTGCCGGGGCAAGCCGCCCGCCCGGATCAGGATCGAGGTGCGCGCCACGTCCGCCAGGGGATGGCCGCGGGAGGCATCGGGCCAGTCAATGATCACGGGCATGAAGCCTTTCCCTTCCGGGGTGAGCATCACATTGTCGGGATGAAAATCGCCGTGAAGCAGCCGGTCGCCGTCAGGAAGCGCGTCCAAATGAGCCAGGACTTTTTCCCGGATTTCCGCGGGCGCACCTTCGACGGACATGATCTTGCCACGCAGGCGGTCGCGTATCCCCGGAAGATCGGGCGCGCCGGGTTTCGTGTGCATTTCACGGTGCAGACGGGCGAGCGTGGCGGCGTACCCGAACGCTTTGTGGGGTTCCCGCCCAATGTGAGTGAGCATCGTTTTCCCCTCGACGCGGGTATAGAGGATGCCGGGGCGGTCATCCACCGTGAGGCGTTCGAGCGGTTCGGGAACGTTCAGCCCGGTGGCGTGGACGATTTTGGCGATGCGGAATTCGTAATCCAGCCAGTCGGCAGGCACCCAGTCACGGGCGAGTTTGAGGATGGTGTCATCTTGCCAGGGGTAGATTTGGGCGACGCGGCCCTCGGCGAGGGGGTCGGGAAGGGTCATTTGATAAAGATCGCTCCGATGAGTTGCAAGGCCAGCCCGACGGCGAAGATGCCCGCGCCGAACATGAGCAGACGTTCGTTTTCGTCGCCGTATTTGTTGAGCAGGCGAATGATGGTAATGGGGACGATGGTGACAAACAGGACCAGCCCGGTGGTGACCAGGGTGGGCGCCGCGGCCAGCCAGACGAGTTGAAGCACTTCGGCGGGGGAATCGGGATGCAGGTCAATGAGGATGATGGCGGCGAGGATCACGACGGGGACGGCGAGAATGAACATGGTGACGACGCGTGTCCGGGGCTGGAGATTAACTTTTTCCCCCGTCACGATAGAAAGTAACACCATGAACCAAACCAGCGCGATGCCGGAAGAGATGGCCGAAAGTTCGGCGCGCTCAAACAGGCGAATCCACAGGACGACAAACGGGAGCGAGTACAACCCCACTAACCCAATGTCACGCGGGGATTTGAGCAGGATTTTCTCAAAGGAATGCTCCCACGCCTCCAGACGTTTTTCGCCGACGATTTGGGGGAGGGTGAAGAAGAAGGAGACAAATTCGAGCAAAATGCCGATGATGTTGAGAACACGAGGGGACATGGGGCGGGGTGGGAGTGGGGGGGAGAAAAGGAGTAGGGGGTGGGCTTATGAGTTCCTATGCGTTCCCGTTCAATCTTTTCATTTCTTCCTCGCTCAATCGCACTTCCCCTGCCCGGAAATTCTCCGCGATGTGCGCGGGGTTGTGGGACATGGGGATGGCGATGACGCAGGGCTGTTGGATGAGCCAGGCGAGGGCGATTTGGGTTGGGCTGGCGTTGTGCTTGCGGGCGATGGTTTGCAGGGCGGTGTCGTTAGCGACGCGGCCTTTTTCCACGGGGGTGTAAGCGGTGATGGTGATGCCATTTTCCTGGCAGTAGGCGAGCACGCCGTTTTGCGCGTATTCCCGGTGGTGAAGGCTGTACGGAACCTGATTGTTGACGATAGGGGTTTCGGAGAGTGTTTGAGCGCGGTGGAGCAGTTTCAGGTCAAAGTTGCTCACCCCGACGGCACGCACCAACCCGTGGCGGGTCAGGGCGTTCAGGCCGCGGAAGGTGTCTTCGAGCGGGACACTACCGGGCCAGTGGATCAGGTACAAATCCAGATAATCGGTCTGCAAACGGCGCAGGCTGTTTTCACAGGCTTTGACCGTGTCTTTTTCATGAAGATTGTTCGTCCAAACTTTGCTGGTCAGGAAGAGCCTCTCGCGCGGGGTGTGCGTTTCCCGGATGGTACGGGCGATGAGTTCTTCGGTGTGACCGTTGGCGTACATTTCGGCGGTGTCGAAGTGAGTGTAGCCCGTTTCGAGCGCGGCCCGGAGGGCGGCCACGCCCCGCGCATCGCGGGAGTAATCGGGCGACATCCCACCCCCGATATTCCAGGTGCCAAAGCCAATTTTGGGGATGGTGTGTCCGTTGAGGAGGGGTTCGGTGAGCATTTTTATGCGGACGTCTGGCTGATCAACGCTTCGGCGATTTCGGCATGGCGTTGGGTGAGGGTTTGGGCGAGGGCATGACAGGGGGCGGCGTAGGGGTCTTGATCGGGGTCAGTCCCTAGCAAGGCGGCATCCACTTCGGCGAGGGCGGCGTGGAGGAGGCGATTGAGACGGTGCGCTTCGTTGGGGAGCGGGGCAACCGCGAGGAGGGTTTTTTCGATTTGAATGGTGTGTTGCCGCAGGTGCGAGTTAAAACGTCCGAGCCGGAAGCGGATGGGCATTGAGGTTTTTTCCCAGAATTTCGAGGGAAGGGCAAGTTCCGCCTCGGAAATGGCGCTAAATTCGCGCAAAATACGGACGTGCCATTCCCGGTGACCGTTTTCGAGGTCTACGAAAGGTTGTTTGAGGAAAGCTTCATACCCGGCTTCCGTCAGACCGAGTAGGCGATCCCATTCGGCGTCGGTGATTTTGGCATCGGGGGTCCAGGTGCCCGCACGGTGTTTTTCCAACGCGAAGGTGATGACGCCATAAAAGCCCAGGTCGGCCCCAACGAGGTGGGCGAGGGCGTTTTGGGCAGGCCATTCTTCGTCGGCGGGCGGGCGCATGGCGAGTTCGTCACTCACGCCCAGGCAGAGGGCGCGCAAGTCCAGGTAGGCCGCGTGGTACTGGCCGAGGATGCGTTGGGCGGTGGTGATGGGGGCAGTTTGGGCACGGAGGTCTGCGAAGGCCAGGGACAGGTCGAGGAGTTCTTCGTAGGTGCGGAAGAACGCGAACCGGATGCCTTCTTCGATGTAATCCCGCCAACCCCAGTTGATGTCGAGGGCGGCATCGGGCAGGTTGAGGGTGAGGGCTACCAGGTCATCCAGGGCGGAGGTAAGCGCTTGGTTAAGCATGGTCATTCTCCTTTTCTATAATTGCAAGATATGAGGTCGTCTCAGGGTCGTTAATCCATTCACGTACCGCCCATCCGGTGCCAATCAGGATGTCCTGCATTTCCTCGGGCGAGACAATCAAATAGTCAAACCAGGGGCCTTTGGTTTTTTCGTGGCGCACGCGCAACCGCAACTGTCCGCGCATCCGGCCCCGTTCCAGGTTGTAAGCCTGGTAAGCCAGGTGAATGGGGTTGGTCGTTGCCGCTGGGTTGTTCGATTCCGCGATGATCCGGGCGTGTGGGGAGGTCATTTTCTGCCAACGCCGGAGCAGCCAGCGTGCCCGCCCGCGCCCGCCAAACAGGCCAAAATTATGCCCCAGCATGGTAATGGTGTCGAAGATTCCCAGCCGCGCATCTGCCTGGGTGATCGAGAGCAGGCGTGCATCCTGCACCCCGCGTTGTTTGCACACTTCAATCGCCAGCGGAGAATTATCAATCCCGACAACTTCCAACCCCCGGCTTTGCAGATAGAGCGGCACCCGGCCTGCCCCACATCCCACGTCGAGCACCCGGCCCTGGGCGTAAGACATTGCCTTTTGCACACGCGCGGGCCAGCTTTCGAAGGAAGAGAAATAGGCAGGCGGCCCCATTTTCCCCGCGTTGATCAACCCATCTTCGCGTTCAATAATTTCCACAACGTCTTGGCTTTGATGAAAAGCCATCAACAATTGCCCAAAAGCATCTTTTTCGAGAGAAATCATAGGGCTTATTGTATCCCAATCGGACTAATTCCGCCCGATGATATAATCCCCCCCCATGATACGCTGGCTCTCCATCCTTCTCACCGTCCTCTTCTTCGCCCTCCTCACGGCCTGCACCTCCCCCGCCGCCTCCCCAACACCCCAGCCCCTTTTCACCCCGTCACCCCCGCTCCCCTTCACCCCCACCCCTCCACGCTCCAACACCTCTACCCCCGCTCCCACCCTCTCCCCCACTCCCTCGCCCCTGCCCACCCGCACACCTCTCCCCACCCCGTTGCCCAACACCACCCAATATACCCTCGACGCCACCCTAGATTACACGGGAAAAACCCTCACCATCGCCGAAACCATCCGCTATTTCAACGATACCGGCCAGAACCTCAACGAACTGCTCCTCGTCGTCGAACCCAACTGGACCGAGGGTGTCTTCCAATTAGATGAACTGACCATCGAAGATACCCCCGTCAAAAACTGGACCCTGAGCGGGAATCTCCTTCGCCTCCCCCTCGCGGCGTTCCTCGCCGCGAACACCGAACTTACCCTCTCGCTCACCTACCGCCTGACCCTCCCCGCCCAAGCTGGCATGTTGGCCTACGATCAACGCGGCATCAATCTAGGCAACTGGTACCCTTTCATCCCCCCTTACGAGTCGGGCACAGGCTGGTTGGCTTACCAAAAAAGCTGGGTCGGCGAACACTTTTCCCACCCCCTCGCCGCGTACGCCATCACACTGACCGTCCTCCACGCCCCGGATAATCTCGTCATCGCCGCCAGCGCCCCCGTCGAACAAGATGCAAACCCCGAACCGAACACCACTCGCTATCATTTTTACCTTCCCCTCGCGCGCAGTTTCGCCCTCGCCCTCAGCCCCGACTTCACCGTCTTCCAAACCACCGTCGGCAACGTGCAGATTTTGAGCTATGCCTACCCCGAAACCCTCGCCGCGGGCGAGCGCGCCATGCAAGTCACCGCCGACGCCCTCGCGCTGTACAACGACCTGTTCGGCCCCTACCCTCACAAAACAATGGCCGTCGTCCAGGTCAGCTTTCCCGATGGGATGGAATTCGACGGGCTATATTTTTTGAGCGAGCAGTATTACTGGGGTTATCCCCCCAACCCCGACCGGTTGACCGCCGCCCAAAACTACCTCACCATCATTGCCGCCCACGAAACCTCACACCAATGGTGGTATGCCCTCACCGGCAACGATCAAGCCATCGAACCCTGGCTGGATGAAACTTTCGCCACCTACACCGAACGCCTCTTCTACGAACATTACTACCCCGAACTCGTAGACTGGTGGTGGGCTTTCCGGGTAGATTATTATTCCCCGCGCGATTGCTGCGTCAACGACACGGTATATCAATACGGAGACTCTCGCGCCTATATTAATGCGGTTTATCTACGCGGTGCATACTTTATGCAGGAACTCCGGGACACGATGGGGGACGAAGCCTTCCTTGCCGCACTCAAAACCTACGCACAACGTTACCGCTACGGTTTTGTGACCGCCAAGGATTTTTGGGATGTTATCGGGGAATATACGAACGAAGATTTGACCATCTTGCGCCAGCGGTATTTTGGTGGCGGTTAGTTCTCGGCCAAACTTCGGAAGTCTCCAACAGTCTCCCCACCCCAAACTTTTCCCGCCCGCGCACTTCATCTCAGCCCTACAACTTCCCCACGAACTTCCGAAGTTTGGGGAATGTAACCTTTCCTTATCCACCTCATCTAAACCCAAGAACCCCCTAAAGTTCATCTGCGCGGTTTGCGCCAAAATCTGATTTTATAGAGGTTTTCATGCTCCTTGAAACAAACACCAACCTGGGCATTTTTGTTCAACTTCATACCGACTACGAAACCGCCCTCGAGCGCGTCACCGCCGCCCTCAAAACCGAAGGGTTTGGCGTCCTGACCGAAATTGATGTTAAGGCTACGCTCAAGAAAAAGATAGATGTGGACTTCCGTCCATACAAAATCCTTGGCGCGTGCAATCCCCCGCTCGCCTACCGCGCCTTGCAAGCCGCGCCCGAAGTCGGCTTACTGCTTCCCTGCAATGTCACCGTCTCCCAAGAAGAAGAACACTGCTTGGTCTCTCTCATAGACCCCATCGGAATGATGGATTTCGTCAAAAACCCCGCCCTCACGCCCATCGCCGAAGAAGCACGCGTCCGTCTTGAACGTGTTGCTGCCGCGCTGGCCCAGGAGAACTAACCTATGCCAATGTTCACCTTTGTATGCGAAGATTGTGGCGCGCCTTTTGAAGAGTGGGTTCCTGTCACATCCAGGCTCAATGAGGTCGTTTGCCCGGAGTGCAAAAGCCCTGAGGTCAAAAAACAACTTTCCCGCATTTCCGGTGTCAAAGGAGCGGGAAGTACTTCGTTTGGCGCGACGGCCTCCACGGCGGCCAGTTGCAATACAGGCGGTGGCTGAGGCGTCCGCTGGTAACCAGCCGTGGGCTGGATTCAGTAAACAGGTAGATAGGTATGAACATAAATAAAAATTAATTCCCACCTGTTTACCTGTCTACTTGTGTACCTTATAATTGGATGCGTGGACAAACATGAACTTGATCGCGACATTCTAAAACGACTGCGGGAAGGCGATACAACTGCCTGCACCGATTGTATTGCATTGCATTCCGACAGTCTTTATGGCCTGGCGCTTCGTTTGGTCAACGACGAAGCCGAGGCTGAGGACGTGGTGCAGGAAACTTTTCTGAACGCTTTCAAATCTATTCGGAATTTTGATGGGCGTTCCAGTTTGGGCACGTGGCTCTTTCGCATCACCTACAACAATGCCTTGATGCGTCTGCGCCGCCACAAGCCGGATACTGTCGAAATTGACCAACCGTTGTATTTGGAAGGTGAAGAAATTCCCCGCCAGTTATTTGACTGGTGCTGCCTCCCCGAAGAGGATTTCATGAGCAGCGAGGCCCAGACAAAAATCCAGGCCGCCATCCGCCAGCTTTCGGAACCCCTGCGCGTGGTTTTCACCCTGCGCGATATCGAAGGCCTTTCCACCGCCGAAGTTGCCGAAATCCTCGATTTGACCGAAAGTGCAGTTAAAGTTCGTTTGCACCGTGCCCGGTTAGCCCTCCGTGAAATCCTCGCCGGTTATTTCACAGAATGGGCACAGGAAAAAATGGCATGACCCATGATCAATTTCGCGCCCACCTCTCTGAATATATTGACTGTGAACTGACAGGGGATTTAAGAAAAGAGATGGAATCGCATTTGGACGAGTGCGAAGACTGCCGGGTGTTGTTTGTCACCACTCAGAAAGTGATCGAACTTTCTCGTGAGCAGGTTACTCCTAAGTTGTCTCAAGCCTTCGTAGACGAATTAACTGAGCGGGTAAAAAGGGCTTACCGGTTGGGGAATCGGTGCGAGGGTTAGTCCCCTATAACTTCGAGAAAAAATGCAATTTTTTCAAATCTATTCCATGTCGGGGGCTTTTTAAAGTCGCACCTGGACTTTAGCATGGGCTGTATATTGCTTGTGAATTGGTTATAGAATTTTAGCCTTGTTACATGATAGAATCGATGAGGCTAGCGCGTATACTCTCAATTTCTGGGGGCAATAAATTCCTAAAGTTTATATGAGCCTTTTCAGCACTGTTCCCAAACAAATTAGGGTCTCCTGTAATTAACGGGACTAGCCCGAATTCCCGCCAAAAACGGAAAAGCCACAAATCATAAAAAATCTTCCTGGACTTTTTGAGAAGATACGTTTCGGCAGCGATTAGATGAGTGGGGAATGACGAAGTCATGTTTATGTAGAACGGTTTAATGGAGCAAAAAAGGATGAGTTCCATGTTACCTGACCTTAAAAATACTATCCTGCACATCTTAGACAAAGATGGCAAATCTGTTGTTGGGATGGGCTTCCTGGTTACCGAGCAATGGGCAGTAACTTGCGCGCATGTTGTTGAAGATGCAAGGTCAGGAGCAGGTCAATCGATTGGTTATTCGTTTCAAGGCCATAATCGCCAAGAGGCGTATGTCGATCATGATTTTTGGAACCTTAAGGAAGACGTTGCTTTTCTAAAGCTGACATCCTTGCCCGAGGGCTTGGAACCGGCTCTTTTAGGCTCATCCGGCGGGACATTCGGTCATCCATTTACTACGTTTGGAGCACCATTAAAATTAAAAGAAATAGGGGGATATGGAACGATAGCAGATCGCGTTGAGATTACTCTTGGGCGCGAGCTTTTGCAGTTGGCTGGAGCGAAAGAAATCACACGAGGCTTTAGTGGTGCGCCTCTGCTCGATAGGAAAACTCGCCGTGTAGTGGGAATGATTACGGCTATTACACAGCCTGACGAATCGGGGCGATTAACTGAAACGGCCTTTGCGATCCCATCTGAAACACTCAAAGCGATTTGTGCAGAAATACAATTTTCCGATCTTTGCCCCTACCGTAACCTGGAAGTATTTACCGCCGAAGATGCAGATTTCTTTTTTGGCCGGGAATCCGTGATCAATCGGTTATTTGAAAGTTTAAACGGCGCGCCACGCTTTCTTGCTGTCCTCGGACCTTCTGGAAGTGGGAAATCGTCGGTCGTTCAAGCCGGGTTACTTGCACAACTACGCGCAGGAAAATTACCAGGTAGCGAGACCTGGAAAATCGTAATCACTCGTCCATCAGAAATACCTACAGGATTGGGAAGCTATGAAGCCTGGCTCCACGGACTTAAAGGGCCATCACGTTTATGCCTGGTGATTGATCAGTTTGAAGAATTTTTGCTTGAAACGGAAAGTACCCAGGTTCAGGAAAGTGTAGATTGGCTGGTAGACTTCCTAGAGTCGCCTTCAGAATTAACGATTGTTATCACCATGCGGAATGATTTTTATGGCCGTTTATCGCGTCAAGCACCCCGTTTGATGGCGTGGTTAGAACGTGGGCTGGTCAATATACCGCCAGAGATAACACCTGAAGAATTGAAGCTGATTGTCGAGGCACCAGCAACTTCGATAGGTCTGACGTTTGAACCTGGGTTAGTTGATGCAATCGTCCGAGATGCAATCCGTATGGTTCCTGCCTCAGGAGAGGACAGACACAAAAGCCGAAATACCATTCTCCCTCTTTTGGAATTTGCTCTTTCGCAACTCTGGGAGCGTCGGCATGATGGCGTTTTGACGCATGATGCTTATCAGACGATTGGAGGAGTCACAGGTGGTTTGACACAATGGGCTGAACGAGCGTATTACTCAATTAAGGATGAATTTCGTCCGCTAGCTCGCCGGCTCCTAATCTCTTTGGTTTATCTTGGGGATAAAACCCAGGGCTTACCTGATAGTCGTCGCCGACGGTCTTTCACAGAGCTTTATGAACTTGCAGACAAACTAGAGGTAGATTACATTGTGGGGAAGCTAACGAATTCGGAGACCCGTCTGTTGGTCACAACAGCAGAACCAAAACACGAGCTTGCGACGGTTGAACTGATCCACGAGGCTTTGCTATGGGAATGGGCATTATTAAAACAATGGATTCAAACAGACCGAGCGTATCTAACCTGGTATCAAGGGTTTGAGAAGCTGGTACAACGATGGGTGGCATCAAATTTTGCTTCGGTGGCCCGACGAGATCGAACTTTATTGTTACAGAAGCATGACCTGGATCAAGCAAATTTTTGGCTTTCCCAAACCATCAACAATCTGTCGGCGGAAGACCGACGATTTATTCGCCTTAGTCATCGCGAGCAACACCTGAACCAATGGCGTTTGCCTTTTGCGATCTTGATGGTTCTTTTGCTGATTGGGGTAGTCATCTCAGGGTTTCGTTATTCGCTTAAAATACAAGCCCTCAGGGCCACCCCGAGAGTTGATTTTCACGAAGCCACATTCATTGTCGGAGATAATGCGGGGCTTAATGCGTTTTCTCAAGGCCAATGGTCGGTAAAATGGCCCGCGTATGCTATCACTCAATATGAAGTCAGCAATCATCTTTACTGTCTTTGTACCCGCGCAGGTGTTTGTACAGAACCCGAATACGGCCAATCTTCTGTCTGTCAACAAGAAATCGCATCCTTACCCGTTTCCAATGTTTCGGTGGAGAGGGCACAACGCTACTGCACCTGGCTTGGTGGACGCCTTCCCACAGAAGTAGAGTGGGAACATGCTGCACGCGGACAAGAGGGGTTTGATTATCCGGGGAGCAACGAGCCGCCTGATAAGGCAAACATAGGTTCGGCTGGAACACTTCCAGTCACCGCACCTGGAACGGATGAAACCCGTGAAGGTGTGACTGGACTAGCAGGAAACGTGAGCGAGTGGACGCTTTCACCGTGGTTATCCTATGCTGACCCTGGATATTGGGAAAATTTGTGGCCCAATCTTAGTAGTATTACGCAAGGGAAAGTTGTCATCCGTGGAGGTAGTTGGTTTGATTCTGATCCTGGCGTGGCTCATGTCAGCCTGCGAGTTCCCCGTGATCCGGACGTGGGGGCTAACTACGTGGGCTTTCGCTGTGTTTTTGGGCCGGAGTTATCTAGCTTATCCAAGGAGGTGATTCAATTCAAAGCTTTGACTGAAATGCGATAGTTATATCATCATCGGTAATTGGAAAACAGGAGAAAGATCATGAATAAAAAGCAAGAGTCCCCTTATTATCAAGAGGACGGTAAATCACAAACGCTTATCTACGAAAGTGTTGAGAAAGTTGACAATTATTATGTGGGTACGGCATATCTTCAGAATACTGGCGGATCGGGACAATTTCAGGTTCAGGTAAGTGGACAGAGAGCGGATATCGAAAAATACGCAGAAGAAGCACGCTTTCACGAAATTTCTCTGGTTCCAGCGAGGGAACCTGAAACGCCAAAGGAAACCACTCGAAACAGGTGGCAGCGCCTGTTGAATGACCAGTGTAAGGCTATGCAAAACCTTTTAGAACAATTAGATGATGAGACTCTGGCCAGGGAAGAAAAGGTTTATGAAATCCTTAGGACCAAAGGTTTGGATAATGTTGCCTCACTGCTTCGTCCAGATTCAGCTATTGATTTTAGCCTGGCGCGCGAAATCAAAATTATTCCCCCTAAGTTAGATGAACCAGGTTTTTATGAGCTTAAGTTCCAAATTCACCCATCCGTCGCCGCCGGACACGCAGATTACTATGATCCGTCATTCAATTTAGGGGATAGTGCAACGGTCAATCTCCAAACCATCGGTGGCGATCCTGATCTTTACTTATATCGCGGGGGGTGGTTACAAGCGATGAGTCTACGATGGGCTGGATATGATGAATTTGTTTCGGCTAACGGAGGCGCGGGTTCCTGGCGCGTAAAGGTCTATGGGTATTCAGCGGCTCAATATGAGATTTCTAGTACCTGGATATATCAGTTTACAATTTAATCATTGGTACTTTTAGGAACGGCGTTGCTGCCAAAAATATTTGCGAATTTGGCTTGGCACCTAAAGCAACGCCTTTCCTTTCCTGTTTGTCCCTGTAAAACCTGAAAATTTATATCACCGGCGTAATATAACCCTTTGGAAGTGTAAGGTCTCACCCTCGTCCCCATATTCCAATACTTGAAAAGCTTCTACTCGAAACACTTTCCCTGCTTCAGCCTGAATTTGCTCATCATTCCAAAATGCAAAAAACCGTTTGGGTTCGTAGTGATCGTCCGCGTACACCGCCTCCTCGTTGTGTCCCCCATACTGTCCTAAAAAGAACACCCCATCCGGTTTTAATACCCGCCGGACAGATTCCAGCACCCCGCCAAATGCCGCGTGGGGCACGTGTAAAAGACAATTCATTGCGAAAACTGCGTCGAAAGTCTCCGCGGGGAAAGCTAAATCGTTAAAATCCATCACCCGCGCGTCCAACCCCTTTGCGCGCATCGCCGCAACCATCGCGGGGGATAAATCCGTGAAAGTGACTTCCAGCCCGTTTTCCTGAAAAAACTGCCCATGCACTCCTGTTCCGGCGCCGATTTCGAGCAACGAGTTACGTTGTTCTGCCCGAAGCAACGTCAGAAATTCCCGTCGTAAAGCATCTTTCCAACCTGAGGTACTTTTTCCTTCCCTTTCTTCGACTTTCAAATCATACGCGAGGCGTAGATTATCTTTGATTTGTGCGTAATTATTCACCAGGTAAATACATTCCTCGCACCCGCATCAGTTGATATACCTCTGGATGAAGGTAATACCGGACAGGCGCACCCTCCGCAATCCGACGACGGATTTCGGAGGAGGAAATCCCCAAAATCATACTGACCACGAACTGCACCTTCTCTGCCAGGCCGGGCAAACGGGCATCCAACATCGGGAGGTTGATCTGTTCATCCGACCGTCGGGTGACGCCGATCCTGTCGCACGCTTGGATGAAGGGGAGGGGACTGTGCCAGGTGTGCAAATGTAGGAGCGAGTCACTGCCCATGAGGTAGATAAGTTCGTCGTGGGGGTGTTGTTCACGCAGAATTTGCACGGTGTCCGCCGCATAATGTGGAGGGGGGCGGTCAATGTCTACCGTGGAAAGTTCAAATTCGGGGGCATCGGCGAGGCAGGCTTGAACCATCTCCAGCCGGATGGCGAGGGGGGTGATCTTTTGATCGGGTTTGTGCGGCGGATCGGGGGTGAGCACCCACAGGAGGCGGTCCAGGCGGCATTGGTGATAGGCTTCCGCTGCGAGGATCAGGTGTCCCAGGTGGGGTGGGTCAAACGTGCCGCCGAAGATACCCAGTCTCAATCGTGCCACTCCAGTTCAAAATCGCCAATGTACACGGTGTCGCCTTGTTGGACGCCGTAATCGCGGAGGGCGGCATCAATGCCCAGGGCTTCGAGAATCCGTTGGAACCGGCGCATGGATTGGGCATATTCCCAGTAGGTCATGCGGGCGGCACGTTCGATGGCTTCGCCATGGACGCGGTATTCGTCTGCGCCGACTTTTTCGATGGTGAATTCGCGGGGGTCGCCTTCGTAACGATAGACAGGGATGGTGTCAATGACCGGGGCGGGCGGGGCCTCGCGGAGGAGTTCGGCAGCCTTGTAGAGCACCGCGCGGACATTTTCACTCGTCGCGGCGGAGATGGCGTAGGGGGTGTAGCCGCGCTCTTTGAGTTGTTTTTCAATTTGGGGCCAGCGTTCCTGTACATCCGGGATGTCCATCTTATTGAAGGCGACGACTTGCGGTTTTTGGGCAAGTGTGGGGTCAAAGAGAGAGAGTTCGGAGTTGATTTGGGCGAAGTCGGCGAGGGGGTCTTCGGCGAGGCCGTCAAGGAGGTGGATGAGGACGCGGGTGCGTTGGATGTGGCGGAGAAAGTCGTGGCCCAGGCCTACGCCCATGTGCGCGCCTTCGATGAGGCCGGGGATGTCGGCGAGAACGAGGGTGGTTTCGTCATCGGGGACAGCGACGCCCAGGTTGGGGGTGAGGGTGGTGAAGGGGTAGTCGGCGATTTTGGGTTTGGCGTTCGTCACGGCGGCGAGGAAGGTGGATTTGCCCGCGTTGGGGACGCCGACAATGCCGAGGTCAGCGATCAGTTTGAGTTCGAGGCGCAGGTCTTTTTCTTCGCCGGGATTGCCTTTGTCGGCGATGTGGGGGGCCTGGTTGCGGGAGGATTTGAAGTGCGGGTTGCCCCGCCCACCGCGTCCGCCCGCACACACAATGAGCCGCTGACCGGGGTCGGTTAAATCTCCGAGCAGTTCACCCGTTTGGTCATCGAAGACCACCGTGCCGGGGGGGATTTGAATCACCAGATCATCGGCAGATTTGCCGGTTTTGTTGGACGTGCCGCCGTTGCCCCCATCCTCGGCGCGGAATTTGCGCTGATGTTGAAAAAAGAAGAGGGTGTTGAGGCTGGGGCTGACTTCGAGGACAACATCGCCCCCTTTGCCGCCGTCGCCCCCGTCGGGGCCGCCGCGCGGAACATATTTCTCGCGGCGGAAGTGGATCATGCCGTCGCCGCCTTTACCGGAGACAACGTGGATTTGGGTCTGGTCAATGAATGTAGTCATGGATTCGTAATAAGGGGTAGGTAGAAAAAATAGAGGGGGGCATTATACCGTTAGATTGGATTAAATGAAAAAGCCCCGGATGGGGGCGAATTGATTTTCTGGGACAGGGCCTACCCCACGGTCACCCGGTTGCGTCCGTGATGTTTGCTCTCGTACATCAACAGGTCCGCGCGGCGGACGAAGGATTCGGGGGTGTCGGTCGGTTGAAGGAGCGTTGCGCCGACTGAAATGGTGACTTTCAACGGCTCGTTCTGCCAATCCAACTGAGACCAGGCAACCATCGTCCGTAATTTCTCGGCAATAATAAAAAGACTGTTTTCATTTTCGACATCGTAAAGGAGCACCAAAAACTCTTCGCCTCCCCATCGTCCTACCGCGTCGGTCGCCCGAATGTTATAGTTCAACGTTGCCGCGAGCATTTGGAGAACTTTATCCCCAAATTCATGTCCGTAGGTATCATTGAAGTGTTTAAAGTGGTCAATATCCAAAAACAATAAACCAATTGGGATACGCGCATGACGGAATTCGGCAAGCATCGCCCGCAACCTTCCTTCCATGAATAAACGATTACCCACTCCTGTGAGGGGATCTTTTTGCGAGGTGCGGCGTAATTCGCGCAATTGATGGCGGAGGTTAATCGTACGCGTGTTGTTATTGAACGTTTCAACAGCCCCAATGATCTGTCCTTCCAGGTTGCGGATGGGGGCAGCACGGACACGCACGGGCATGCGATAGCCATTTGCGTGGTGGAGAAAGACTTCTGCCTCGCGCGGTTTTCCGTCTTCCATGCAGGCACTCAGAGGACAGTTATTCAGACAAAGTTGTATGCCATTGGCCGAAACATGGTTAAGTAAATTATCCTGGCATGAGTGCCCAATTACTTGATCGGCGCTGTATCCGGTAATACGTTCCGCCCCTTGATTCCAATAAGTAATGATTCGATCCCGGTCAACAAAATACACCCCATCAAAAAGATGGTCTATCAAATCTTTGTAGAAATCATGGTCACCAAACATAAAGGCTCCAACTGTTCGAACTTGCCCAAATCCCCCCTACTATCAAGCAAGTTAGCATAAAGTGCTACTCACCATCTTTCCCGATACATATTCCGGCACGATTGTGAATAACGGAATGAAAACTCGACGTTTTGTAAGGTCTGGAGCAACCAAGCTAAATTATACATTCAATTCGGATATTTCCCCGAGGGCCGACGAAGGAGTGCAGAGCAATTGCACATAACCTAAAATCATTTCGTGGCAAAGCCAGAGGATATCCACCTTCTCTTCCCCACTTACCCCGTTTTCATCCCCTCTCTTCCTAACATATAAAAAAGGGATTTCGATGCAAATGAGGAATTCCCTCAAAAAAGAAACAGCGTTCCGTAAAACGCCTCTCACTACTGGGGCCTGGTTACGGAACGCTGTTTAAGCAAATCCTTATGGGTTTATTCCTCTACATATTCGTCCACCAGTTCAATTGTTTCGTCAATCGAGCCATCGCTTCCATAATCAATATCAATAAAGAGACTGGTTCCTGGCCCTTGCCATTCGAGATATTTTAGATAGGTAGTATCGCCAGGTTCGAGATAGATATCATTATTCTGGAAAATGACTTCCCCGTCGTCATCAATGCGGGACATGACAATTTCGTACACACCGTATTCAGTGGTGTTATTGGTATTGATACTCAGCAAACCTTTTTCCACATCCAGGTTGATAAGAAATTCCGCGCCGGATTCGATGTCGAGGGCGGCGACGATAAATTCGTAATCCGCTTCGGGACGCTCCACCCCAAAGATCATGTCGGGCGCGTCGTTGTACTCTGTGCTATAGGTCAACTGACTCCCATCGGGCGAAACGCCGATCACGTCCGAAGTCCCCGGATCGAGATACAGGTCCGCGACGACCAACGTATACCCCGGCCCGATCATCGTGACCGTAGAAGTGATGCCCTCGGTCGCACGACTGGCGTCTACCGTGATCGAGAACCGTACCCCCAACGGGACAAGGTAAACCGGTTCTTTTTCCACGTTCCAGACTTCGATCCCCATAAATTTGTACGCTTCCGTCTTTGCTCCCGGAATTTCATTGACGAACTGCCCCTGATCGAACCCGATGCGATGCCCGTCTTGATCGGTGATGAGTAAATCGGCATCACCTTCTAGCCAAATCTGATTGTACTGCTGCGTTTGCATCGCCACGCCGCCCACGTGTGAACTCTGCCCGCCATTACTGCAAAATTCACAATCCTGGAGGCCCAACCGGTTGGAAGTGGGGATAATTTCCAGGGTTTGGGTGTCGGCGTCACCTTCGTATAACTCGGAGGGTTCGTTGGGATTGGTGGACGCCTGATACTGCCAGGTGTTGGCGTTGCGGTCCACAATGACGCGGCGCGTTTCACCAGGGAAGTTATTGTCGTAGGCCAGGATATGAACAATGCCGTTCCCCTGATCTTCGACGGCAAAGGGAGTGATGGCGTGCCCCCCTTCGCCATCCCGTTGGTAAATGCCAATTGTCCAGGATTCGGTATTATTGGGATCGCTGTACGTCGCGATGAGTTTATCCACCACCGCGTTCGGCGATTCATTGATGCGGAAATTGGCCGCAGGAGAAACAGATTGCGTGGTCCACCAGTACGCAATTTCGCGTTGAAGCGCTTCGTTATTGAGCGACAAATCGTAGGCGGTGCTGCCGCCAAAGGTTTGCGGACTCACCAAATTACTGTACATCAACAGACTCAGGGTCGCCATGCCCTCGCAATGTCCGCCATCCATGTATTCGTTGATCTGGTTCATCCACTGCTTCGCGGGAGGAGTCAGGGTGCAGGTTCCCCCGCTGAAACTGGCGCAAACCTGATCGCCAAACATTCGTTGAATTTCCGCGGGGGTCAGATTGACTGAAACCGATTCGTTCCCGTAGTTCTCAAAACTGAAACCGTTCACCGTGGGGCGAAAGCCACTGTCCGCCGCGCCCGCGTTCCCTGTGCCGGGCGCAGGCTCGTTTATGGAGGTAGTTTCGGTCATGAAGGTGGTCGCGGTCATGGGCACGGTGGTGGTAATGGGGGCTTCTGCATCGAGATAGGTGTCTTCCGCCACAGGGTACGTATCCCCTTCGTCGGAATAATCCTCGTCGCCACAGCCAATTAAGGCAAACGCCATGAGAGAAAGTAAGGCAAGTAGTAAGAATATTTTTTTGTTCATTTCATCCTCGGTTAAGTTAAGATTGCTTCAAACGATATTGGAATTGTCGGCGAGTATAACACCCCAGGCTAAAAACACAGATTGAAGAAATGAATCAAAACCGGGAGGGCATTCCGCGCCTCCCGGCCATCGTTTCGCTTTACGTCAATCCATACTATCCACAAACACCTGTCCGGTCACGCGTGGCCCCAGGGTCAGCGTTTCTGCTTGCCCTTCAATACGAATGGTCAAGTTGTCATCAAAAGGCGAAAATTCAAGCACTTCAATCTGAATCTGCGGCACTAACCCGCGCTCTTCCAGGTAACACAAGAGATCGGGGTCTGTATCCCGCACGCGGCGAATGGCGGCATGATCGCCTGGGCGCAATTTATTGAGTGGCGTCAGCGTGGAAGGTGGCAGGGTCAGTTCCGCGGTCGGGATCGGGTCACCGTGGGGGTCGTGGCTAGGGTCGCCCAACGCAGCGGCGATCCGCGCTTCAAATTCTTCAGAAATCACATGCTCAAGCCGATCGGCCTCCTCGTGAACCTTATCCCACGGGTAGCCGAGCATCTGATGCAGATACAACTCCAACAGTCGGTGATGCCGGATGATTTCCAACGCTACTTTTTCCCCCTCCGGCGTCAGAACCACGCCCCGATGTTTTTCGTACTCCACAAGCGGGGGTTCAGTTTCGGACAGTTTTTTGATCATCCCCGAAACGGAGGCAGGCGTCACTTCCAACAACGCCGCAAGATCGTTCGTTCCTGCACGCCCATGAGGCAGCGTTAACTCATAAATGGCTTTCAAGTAATCTTCAATAGCATGGGTCAAATTTTCACGCATCGCATTTCCTTTAGAAATTGTCTACAAACTCAAGGTCCAAACCCTAAAGGTTTTCCCCAACAGGCTATTACGCTTGAACAGCCACAAGTTTAGTCGGGATTCGGGCCTCACACGACGAAAAACCTTTAGGGTTTGAGTTTTCAGACACGCTCTTAGACAATATTTAGGCAAGCCTAAATATGATCTTATTTTATAATACCAAAGCCGTCAAGTCTCGAACCAACCAACTAACAATCAATTCCTCCCATGAAACTCCTCACCACCTCTCAAATGCGTGCTGTTGAACAACAAGCCGACGCCTCCGGTCTCTCCTACGCCGAAATGATGGAAAACGCCGGAAGCGGCCTGGCCGAAATTATCGAAAACGAATATGGCTACTACGCCGCCGAAGGGATTCTCGCCCTCGTCGGCAAAGGCAACAATGGGGGCGATGCACTGGTGGCCCTCACCTATCTGGCGGAAAATGAATGGCGCTGTACCGCCTATCTCGCCGCCGACCGTCCAAATGACCCCCTCGTGGCGCGCCTCCGCGCCGCGGGCGGAGAAATTCTCCTGGCGAGCGCGGGCACCGCGTCCGAACTGCTTCCTGATGCCCTCGCCTCCCACCCCTTGCTCCTCGACGGGCTGCTGGGCACAGGCTTTCACCTCCCCCTGCGCGGCTCCCTGCTAAAACTCCTCACCCATCTTCATACTCTCCTTGCCGACTTTGACGAACCCCCAACCATCATCGCCGTGGACTGCCCCTCCGGCTTAGACTGCGATACTGGCGAAGTCGCCCCCGAAACCCTCCCCGCCGATCTGACCGTCACGATGGCTGCCGCCAAACCCGGCTTTTACGCCTTCCCCGGCGCAGAATATACCGGCGAAATCCACCTCTCCGAAATCGGCGATCTCGATGGCCTCTCTGCGTGGGATGAAATCCACCGGTTTGTCGTGAACGAAGACACCGTCGCCAATCTCATTCCCGAACGCTCGCGCAACGCACACAAAGGCACTTTCGGCACGGTGATCGGGGTGGCAGGGTCTGTCAATTATCCGGGCGCGGCGATGCTGTCCGGCAAAGCGGCGTACCGCGTAGGGGCGGGATTGGTCACGCTCGCCGTGCCCCGTCCAGTGCAGCCCTTCCTCGCAGGTCACTTCCCCGAAGCAACCTGGCTCCCCTTGCCCGACAAAGACGGCTTCATCGCAATGGAAGCGGACGAAATCCTGCGCGACAATCTGGGCCGCGCCACGGCCATGCTCATTGGCCCCGGCTTTGGGCTACACGAAGCAACCCGTCACTTCCTCGCGCGGTTTCTCACCCCCGAACTTCCTCCTCTCGTGATGGATGCCGATGGCCTTAAACTCCTCGCCCAACTCCCCGGCTGGTCCGAACGTTTGCCCCCGTCTACCATCCTCACCCCCCACCCTGGCGAAATGGCGATCCTGACTGGCCTCTCCTCCGCCGACCTCCAGGCTAACCGTCTGACTCTCGCGGAACGCTACGCCAAAGAGTGGGGACACATCGTCGTCTTAAAAGGCGCGTTCACCGTCATCGCCTCCCCCGACGGACGTACTGCCCTCGCGCCCATCGCCACCCCCGCGCTCGCCCGCGCGGGAACTGGGGATGTGTTGGCCGGAATGATCACCGGCCTCCGCGCACAGGGCATGTACGCATTCGACGCTGCGGTCGCAGGCGTGTGGCTTCACGGACAAGCCGGGATTCAGGCAGAGAACGCGCTGGGAAACAGCGCGTCCGTGCTGGCTGGGGATATTTTGGATGAAATTAAAGAAGTAATGGGAACTTTTGGCTAGGGTGCGAAACTCACTGCTGAAAACATTCTCCCCAGGAATCGGCTGGGCTGGGTGGTGAGGAGGCGAGTGTTGGCGAACCCGGCACGGGTAGCAAGGGTTTCCCAAGTGGAATAGGAGAGCGGATAAGGAACCCAGTGGTTGCCGCGATCAGTGTCATATTCGACGAGGATCAGTCTGCCTCCTGGTTTGAGAAGCGTTTGGATTTGGGCGAGGATCGGCTCTTTGCGGCGATGAAAGTGCAGGGAGTTCGCCATCAGTACCCCGTCGAGGGGTGGTAAAGCGAGAGAACGGGTAAAATCGGCGGGGAGGTAGTGAACGTTTGCGTGGGGAAATTGGGCGCGCATCGCACGTTCTTGCTCGTGCAGGGCAGAGGCATCCCGGTCAACAGAGTAAATTTCAGCGTTGGGAGGCAGGATATCGGCCAGGGCAAGGGTAAACGCGCCGTGTCCGGAACCCAGATCGGCCCAGATCGGGGGCGGGGAAAGGTGTTCGGGCGAGGAGGGTGAGGGAACGGGGATGCCGTCGCAGATCAGACGGACGTGGTCGGCATGATTCACGAGTTATCCACCTAAAAGTTGTTCACGATCTTTCTTTCGTAATCCCTTCACGACCAATTCGTAGGAATCATCCATCAGTTCAAAAATCAGGCTTTCAGGAACACTCCCCGTCAAATCCACAGTGATCCAATGGCGTTTATCCATATGATACCCTTCCCGAATCCCCCCAAACTGGCGCCGGAAAAACAGCGCATCGTCAGGATCGCATTTCAAGTTCACACTTTTGGGTTCTAGTTCATCCCCGGTAAGGGCGAACATTTTGCCCATCACTTTGTATACAAGGGTGTCGGGGCCAAACGGACGTTCTTCGGTGGTGCCGGGTTTGGCGAGACAGTGCGTGCGGAGGGTATCAAGATTCATGCCCGTAATCGTATCAGAAATTGGCAAACCATACGCCAGGAAATGATAAAATAGCCGCGCTCACAGTCATCGAAACTTCGGAAATCGCTTTGAAACCCACAGGCTTCCGAAGTTTGGAAACGAAAAGGAATCCTATGCCCGAAGAAATCACCCCCGAACTGTTTGACCATCTCGTCGAACTTGCCGCCCTCGAACTAACCCCCGCCGAATCCGAATACCTGCGCCGGGAATTGAACCACCAACTCGCCTCGATCCACACCCTCGCCGCCATCCCCCTCCCTGACGATGTCGAACCCGCCGCCCGGGGAGTGCCGTACCCCGTTGAAGTCAGCGCCCCCCCGCGGGAAGACGTTCACCAACCCTACACCAACGTCGCCGCCCTCCTCGCCCAGGCCCCCAATGTAGACGAAAACTACATCATCGTCCCCGAAATTCCCCACGAAGAACTTGAATAACCTTTGACACAAATTTTCACGAACATACACGAAAAGTCTTTCTTCGTAAAATTCGTGTAATTCGTGTCGAAAAACATCTATGAACATCCCCTTCCTCCCCGCCCACGAAATCGCCCGCCAGATCAAATCCGGCACCCTCACCGCTCTCGAAGTCACCGAAGCCCTCCTCGCCCACATCGAAAAAGTAGATGGCGAATCCGGCTCGATCCAGCCCCCAACCTCCTCCCCCGGTGTCCACGCCTTCATCACCGTCACCGCCGACCGCGCCCGCGCGCAGGCCCAAACCATTGACGCCCGCCTCGCCGCCGGAGAAGACCCCGGCCCCCTCGCTGGCGTCCCCTTCACCGTCAAAGACATCTTCTGCGTAGATGGCACCCCCTCCACTGCCGCGTCCCGCATCCTCGCCAACTTCACCGCCCCGTACACCGCCACCCCCGTCGAACGCCTGGAAGCGGCAGGTGCGATCATGCTCGGTAAAGTCAATCTTGACGAATTCACCTACGGCTCATCCACAGAATCGTCCGCCTTTCAACCCGCCACGCGCAACCCGTGGGACACCACCCGCGCGCCGGGCGGCTCATCCGGGGGCAGTGCCGCCGCCGTCGCCGCGGGAGAAGGCCCCCTTTCGCTCGGCACAGACACCGCCGGAAGCATCCGCCAACCCGCGTCGTTCTGCGGCGTGGTCGGCCTCAAACCCACTTATGGACGTGTCTCCCGCTACGGGCTGATTGCCTTTGGCTCCTCGCTCGACTGCCCCGGCCCCCTGTCCCGAAACGTCACCGACGCCGCGCTCATGCTCAACGCCATCGCTGGCCCCGACCCCCGCGACTCCACCGCCGCCAACGTTCCCGTGCCCGACTACACCGAAGGCATCAACGATGGGGTGAAAGGGATGCGGATCGGCCTGTCCCCTGACTATTTCCGCGTCACCTTCTTTGACGCCCAAACCGGCGAACTCCACGAACGCCCCCTCCCCGACGAAATCCGTGACGCCACCCTCCGCGCCGCCGAACTCCTGGCCCGCGCGGGCGCGGAAATCGTCGAAAACGTGCCCATGCCCCACACGCAATACGGCATCCCCGCCTACTTCGTCATCTCCCGCGTGGAAGCGGCCTCCAACCTCCACCGCTTCGACGGCGTGAAATACGGCTACCGCACCCCTGACCGCGTCGCCGACCTGCGCGAGATGTACCGCAAGACCCGCGCGCAAGGCTTTGGCCCCCAGCCCAAACTGCGGATTTTGATGGGTATGTACGTCAGTGCGGCACAGTACAGCGAACAATATTACAACCGCGCCCTGCGCGTCCGCTCCCTCATCCGCCGCGACTTCGACGAAGCCTTCGACCCCTACGGCGCACACCGCCTGCACGCCATCCTGACCCCCAGCACCCCCTCCGCCGCCTTCCCCATCGGCGACGTATTCGGGGATTCCGTACTGATGCAGTACTCCGATCAACTCAACGTTCCCGCCAACCACGCCGGAACCCCAGGCATCTCCCTCCCCGCTGGATTGGATGGGAGTCGATTGCCTATTGGGATTCAGTTGTTGGGGCCGGATTTTTCGGAGGCCATATTGCTGCGGATTGGGCGCGCGTATGAGGTGGCGACGGAACATGAAGGGTGGAGAAATGAGAGGCCGGGTGTCTAACATCCTCATCACCCCAACCCTCCCCACCACCCCCGAAGTCCGCGCCCTCATCGCTGAACTCGAAACCGCCCTCGAGCATCCCGCTTACCCGCCCGAATCGCAGTACGGATACAGCGTCGAAAAGCTGGTCGCCGAAGGGGTGGCGTTTTTTGTCATTTGGGTGGATGGGGAACCTGCCGGGTGTGGGGGGATTCAATTTTATGGGGAGGCGTATGGCGAACTCAAACGAATGTACGTCCGCCCACAGTTTCGGGGGTTGGGGTTGGGGAAGAAGATGATCGAGCATCTTGAGGAGGTCGCCTGCCAGCGTGGGGTTAACGTGCTCCGTCTGGAAACGGGGACCTTTCAACACGAGGCGATTGGGTTGTACGAAAAGATGGGGTTTAAGCAGATTTCCGCGTTCGGGGAATATCGGGCATCAGCGGTGAATGTGTTTTATGAGAAAAGAATGATTTAGTACTGGTAATTTCACGTTCCCCAATCCCTCCATAAATATCTTGAGGTTTTCAGACCCGCACCCTTCGACTTCGCAAAGCCTCCGCTCAGGGTGCTATTATGTGTGAATATCTACCCTTGACTCTCACGTAACGTAAGGGTTTATCATTGGGGACATGAAAGAAAACGGATCATACACCGTCAAACAATTGTCCGAACTGGCAGGGGTAAGCGTGCGGACGCTGCACTATTACGACGAAATCGGCTTGCTCAGACCTTCTTCGGTGGGGGCGAATCATTATCGTTCCTATGACGATGCCGCCTTGCTTCGGCTCCAGCAGATTCTCTTTTACCGGGAGATGGCCCTCGACCTGACCCAAATCAAAGCGATTCTGGATGCCCCGAACTTTGACCTGGTTTCCGCCCTGCAAACCCACCGCCAAACGTTACAAACCAAAATCGAGCGGCTGAACACGCTCATTCAGACAGTGGACACGACCATCTTACACATCCTCGGAGAGGTGAATATGAGCCAAAAGAAAATTTTCCAGGGGTTTAGCGAAGAAAAGCAAAAAGCTTATGAAGAAGAAGCGACCAACCTTTGGGGCGAGACGGTCAAAGAGACCACCAAACTTTGGAACAGCTACGGTAAAGCACGCCAACAGGAGATCCTGGACGAAGGCGGCGCGATTTATGCCGACCTCGCCACCAACATGGACAAAGGCCCGGAAAGCGAAGAAATTCAGGCGATGCTCGTGCGCTGGCACGACCACCTGCGCTATTTTTACGAACCTTCCATCGAAACCCTCGCAGGCTTGGGCGACATGTACCACGACCACCCCGATTTCAACGCCACCTTCACCGCCATCCACCCCGCCTTGCCCGCCTTCTTGAAACAAGCCATCGCCCATTACGTGGATGTGCTGGAAACGCGCTGGCTAGAGCGGGAATTAGGAATACTCGAAGAGTAAATCGTACACAGATCGCACAGAAAACACAGATCTTCACAGATAAATTTATAAAAATTTTCTGTGTTCATCTATTTCCTCTGCGTTTTCTGTGTACAAGGAGTCAATGCGATGCCCAACAATGACACTCTCCCCCGCCCCACCCACGCAGGGCGCGTGATCCCGCCGGGGGGCGAAACCCGCGCGGAGTCCGTGGCCGAGATCGCCAAACGCCTCGACCTGTTCACCGTTGAAACGCCGCGCCGCCAGTTCAAAGATTTGATCTTGCCCGAAGCGACGTTTCTGCAGTTCAAGAGTCTGCTGACCAAAATCCGTTACCATCGCGTGCTGTACGAAGATTTTGGCCTGGGCGAGATTGACCCCTACGGCGGGCGGACGGCGATCAACTTGTATGGGCCGCCGGGGACGGGGAAGAGTTTTGCGGCGGACGCCATCGCCAATGAGTTGGGGATGGGGATCATCCGGGCGAATTACGCGGAGATTGAGTCGAAATATGTGGGGGAGACGGCGAAGAACATCAAAGCGGCGTTTCAAAAGGCGCGGGAGACGGGGGCGCTGCTGTTTTTTGACGAGGCGGATTCGATTTTAGGGCGGCGGCTGTCGAACGTGCGGCAGAGTACGGACCACGCGGTGAACGTGAGTCGGGCGGTGATGCTGTTGGAGCTGGATCAGTTTGATGGGGTGACAGTGTTTGCGACGAATTTGGCGTCGAATTACGATACGGCGTTTATCCGGCGGATTTTGGGACACATCGAGATGCCGTTGCCAGATGCCGAACAACGGTTGCGCTTGTGGTGGTATCACCTCCCCGCGCGGTTGCCGATCCAGTTAACGGATGATGATTGGGGGCGATTAGTGCGGGAAACGGCGGGCCTCGCGGGCGGGGATATTTTGAATATCGTGGTGTATGCCGCGTCGATGGCGTTAGAACGGGAGGGGGTTAGTTGTCAGATCACCGTAGAAGATTTTTCGCGAGCGATTGGGGCGAGTAAACGGGCGAAGGAAGAGATTGGAGTTTCCCTATAAAAAAACAGGCCATGAACATGGCCTGTTTTTTTATAGGGCTAGAGGGAATGCTGAAGCGCGTGGGCGATTTGTTGCATGAGGGGTTGGTCGCGGGCGAGATCAAGGCAGAGGGCGTCTATGTGTGCCTGGGGATAATTCCAGGGGAGGTCGAGACGGTATTCGTCGGGTTCGGTCAGGTAACGGGGGACGATGTGGGCGTGGAGGGTGGGGTCGGAATTGCCGAAGAGGCCGTAATTAATGCGATATGCGCCGGTGACTTCCAACAGGGCGTCGCCGACGCGGGCCATATCGGTGAGGAATTGGGCACGTTGGGCGGGGGAAAGGCCATTGAGCGAGGCGACGGTGGGAACGGCGCGCAGGATGCAGTAGCCGCGTAAAAATTGCATGTTGCACAGTTCTACGTGCCCAGACGGGAGGGTATAAATGAGGTGGGGGTGGGGGGCAAAAGCATTACCCAAACGGGGATCATACCAGTATAGTAGAGGGGAGATATGACAGAAGTGACAGTTACCCACTCAGGGAGTTTCGTACAACTGTACCTGGCCTCCATAAAACTCGCGCGTCTGGGTTAATTCCATTTTTGTCGCGAGCGTTTGCGGAATGAGGCTGAGGGGATCGGTATAGTCATTATGGCTGTAAACCAACCAGACCCGGTCACGATCATGTAACATAGATAACAGACCGGGAATATCAGCCTCGGTCATCTTGGGTTCCAAGACCTCATCCTGGTATAGATCAAGTGGAACGCCCAGTCTTTCTATCTGGATCGAATACAGGTCTTCGTAGGGTTCAAAATAATAATCAAAGGAGATCACCACAAAGTTGGAGTTGAAAAGAACTAGATCGCCATTTTGTGCAAAATTTGCAACATACCCGGCGGGGGTAAGCCAGTCTTCTTTTTGCATCCAACGATAATAATCACCGGCAGAAAAGAGGTAATTTGTACATAGAAGCCCCACCACCCCGATAATAAAAAGGCGAAACCTTAATTGCGTCACACCTGCGGCCAGAAGGAGGAACATCGGGATCGTGATCCAGATCAATGTTTTATCGTAAAAAATGGGGCGACGGAGACTCACGAGCAATTCCCCCAGAAAAGGGACGGCAAATAGGGTTATCAGGAAGAGGATGATCGAAAGTTTTTTGCGAAAATACACCAGTCCGAGGCAAAGCAAGGCGCACAAGCTCCATGTCATCACCTGGCTGGCTTGCGTGGAGGCCGAAGCGTTTAAAAAGGCCCGAAGCGTCTGGACAATCGTGTTCCACCCAGGTTTTGGAAGCCAAAACTCCTGATCGACGCTGCGAACTTGCCGGATAAAGGTGAGGAGCCAGGGACTCCATAATATGAAAATGCCCAACTGTGCCTTCATCCAATTTTTTAGTGAGGGGATTTGGAAAGCGGTGGGGGAACCAAAGGGGTTAAGCCGTTGATAAAGTAGAAGCCCAAATACGAAAAGATTGGTGGCGAGAATAAAAAGCACCGCCGTATTGTGGGTGAGCAGCGTCGCCGCCGAGAAACCCATCAAAAGAACCCATGCCAGGTCGGTCTCAATCATCTGGAGCGATGGTCGGTGCGTAGTCCCGTCTCCCTCGAGTGATGATTTCTCAGGCACGTGTGTACGCCAGGCGCGCAGATATTCCCGAAACTGGCTCCCGATGGGTTGTGCCGAACGAGAGTCGGTCAGGAGGCAGACCAAAGCGTAAAGCGCTACTGCTGCGTTGAACGCCAGGAGGGTGTACATGCGCGTTTCTTGAGCGTAATAAATGTGGTAAGGCGAAAGTGCTAGAAACACTGCCGCCCCCAGACCCAGGCCTACCCCGGAGATGCGCTTACCAATCAGGTAGATGATCGGGATGGTACCTATCCCAAAGAGAGCAGACAGCAAACGGACATGATATGGGCTGGAATCTTTGAGGGCAATCCAGGCATGAAGCAACAAATAATACAGGGGGGGATGTTGATCAATCTTAACAATCCAACCCAACATCTCGCCAACACTTTTGTTTGCCAACCAGACGCTGAACGTTTCATCCAGCCACATGCCTTTACTATCGAGGAGAAAAAGGCGCGCCCAACCTCCCATGATGAGGAGGATAACCACCAACCAGGGGGCAAAATCTTCAAGGTCTATTTCTTCGCTCATGGTTTCGCAATCCGAAAAAAAATAGCCCACTCAAGCCGGCCGGAAATCATACTTCGCAAAGTGCTTCCAGGTGCTATCGGGTTGCTGGGCGGTGATTGCTAGAGTCCAGGAGTCGTCTTCGGGGTTGTAGACAAAGCTATCTTTGAAGGAACCGTCGGGGTAAGGGACGATGAAGGTGATTGCGTTCTCCGAAAGACTCCCCGTGCCGTACGGGATAGAGTAATTCACACCAAAGTTGTCCATCCAATGGGCGATCACCGTGTTTGTATCGCCATCAAATCCGATAAAGATGCGGGCTTCATATTGAGAAGGGACTTTTACATCCTCCATGGAGATTTCGGTGAATTGCCCTTGGAGGGCAGGGACATTCACAACATGGTATTGAACAGGCTTGCTCTTGATATTGCCTGTTACGGTCCAATGTCCATCCAGTTTTTGTAGGATGAGAGGTCGGGGGTCCGGGTTAGGGGTCATGGTTTCTCCTTAAGATGAAGTAGCTTTAGGTAGATGATGGAGGTGGGGGTCAGGTAGATCATGGCTATGAGTCCGTGACATGATTATATCCCTCCCGTGACGAAGTTAGGTCTTACACCAAATATGCTATGCGTCACTAAATTTCGGAAGGCTTTGGGAATGCCTGATCAAAAAGACCTGACAGGTTTTCACGAGCAAAACCTGTCAGGTCTGTCAGGAAATCATTCCTGGATGATATTATTTTCCTGATTTCCTTCGGTTATCGTCCTTGCAAAGCATTTGGCAATTCTCCGGGTTCGTTTTTCCGCCAAGATGCCAGGGGGTAATATGGTCGGCTTCCATTTCTTTCAGGTCAAAATGTTTTCCACATTTCACACAGATCCCTTTTTGTTTTTCATAGGCCGCTCTTTTTTGACTTTCGGTAAAAGCACGGATATTGAGATATTTTTCGTTACGCGTGAGCACATACGGATAAATGCCTTTCTTCGCTGTAACATCATCATCTATCATCAAGGCTTGGATTTCCTGTTCTAATTTTACGGTGTCAAACATTTCGCCTTTGAAGGCATCATACAGACTACCCCAATCAAGACCTTTCATTTCTTTGCGGTAAGTTGTAAAAGTCAACTTCACCCATTCAATCACGTTCCGGTAATACGTCCACAACTCATTGGCATTGGGGTCGTGCTGGTGAATGGACATGTATTTTTCGATTTCGCCGTTTGAAATCCAGCTTAAGGCGGTTTCGAGGATTTCCTGCCGGATGGGTGAGCCATTGACATAGTCTTTGGAGAGGAGGTAGGCGGCACAATTGCTTTTACTGAAAATGGATTTGGCATTGGTCAGCCAGGTTCCGGTATATACGGCGTTGCGTAATTCCTGGTCGGTCAGTTTTTCGCCCGCAATATTGATGATCTTGAACCAGTCCAGTTTTTCTTTGTCACTGCCCTCACAGAAATAAACCATCAGCTTGTAGTTGAGGATCTGTTCCTTTTCAGTATTCGTCAGGTTATGGAACGCGCGGTTGTTGACTGAGAAATCGCTTTTGACGTATTGGCAAAAGCTAATGGTGCGTTGCTGTCCGTCCAGCACTTCAAACGTTCCATCTTCATTTTTCACCCAATAGATGACATTGAGCGGAAAGTTTTTGAAGATTGTCTCGATGACGGCGTTGCGTTTTTTGTCATCGTAAACAAATTCACGCTGGTATTTCGGACGAATATTCAGTTTGCCGTTGTAGCCAACCACGCCTTCTTCGGCGTTGTCCATATAGTTTTCCGCGACTTCGCGGACGGTGATTTCATGTAATTTGATTTTCATTGTTGGCTCCCTTTCCGTTTGATTAAAATTCTGGCATAAACTCTTAATAGGGGTCCGTCCGCATTATCCGCAATAAAATAAACGCCTTTTGGTTTATGCGGAAGAAGTATTTGCGCTCTTGTGTTGACCTTTCCCCCATTAGATGTTGTACCGTCTGGATTGATTTGCCTTGGGTTGATATACCATTTCGTTGGGCTTACGCCAAATTCATCCCGACCTTGTGTTATCCCCAATATTTCAAATTGTTCAGGATTATATTTATCGAGGAAGGTGATGGGAACACCCATCAACCCATCATAATCGTAGGGTATTTCAGCAACTTTGGATACTTCGATTGCATCGTAGTTATCATAGTGTGGGTATTCTTCTGGTGAGTACTGCTTGTATAAAGTGATGCTCTCGTGGCGTTGCTTAAAATCCAAATTTGTGAACCAGCCAACATTACGAAACTTAACCAAGCCGGTTTCGGGGTTGTAAACCCCACTTGCCCATTCACGCGAATATTCTTCAGGAATCTTGAAAAAAGCATTTCCATTGGGAAAACCGTTACCAAGCCAAAGTTTATCCTCTTGTATCAGCTTGAAAATTTCTCTATAAGTAATCGCATTTTTACTGCCGATAATAATAAATTTCTTGTCATATTCCACTAACTGTGCGATGTACTCGCGAAACAGGGAAAAGGGTGGATTGGTGGCCACAATATCGGCTTCTTTCAGCAACTCGATACATTCCGCCGAACGAAAATCGCCGTCGCCATCGAGCAAGGTGAGGGTGTTTTTCTTATTTTTGAGCAGGTATTCCACGTCTGCCAGGTCAATTGCACCATCTGCATTTTCATCCCGGACTTCGGTGATTTCAATTTTATGGGGGCGTTTTCCGTCATCGCTTTTTACATTCAGGTCTTTTACATCAAACAATGACAATTGCTGGGATGCAACGGGGGATTCAGCGTAGCAAGTTGAAATCAATTTCTTAAGCCCCAAATAATTGAAGTTCATCGCAAAGTATTTGAAGAAATTGCTCTCGAAGGGGTCATCACAATTGCAAAAAACGACTTTGTCCCGAAAATGCTCTTTATAATGGCGCATTTCTGCTTCGATGTCTGGGAGTTGCGTATAAAATTCGTCCGCCTTATTCTTTTTTGCCTTTTCCAATACTTTTGCCATAATAAAACCAGTCCTGCCGTAACGAATCAGGCCAGACCCTAAAGGTTTCGTTTGTAAGAGACGGTCATGTAAAAACAGGTTCTGTTTGCCAATACGGTCCCAAATTCATCGAGAAAAACCTTTAGGGTCTTAAAACCATCTTCGGTGAAGGCTTTGCCTTTTCAGAATCAATGGCCGCCACAGATTGGCTCCTTCGCATGGTTGATTTTGTTATTTTTCCACATAGGGCAAAATTATAAACTACTTCCGATTGAATTTTTTGCCATCTCCAAGTCTCATAGGGCAATCGCATGTTCTTAGGGAAATGTCATTGCGAGCCGCGCTTTGGCGGCGAAGCAATCTCCCTGGCCGAGAAGGAGATTGCTTCGGGGCGGAAATGCACCCTTTTTTCGTGCGGGGGACTAAAATCCGCCCCTCGCAAAGACATCGCCAGCAGGTTTATCGCGCGCTTTTTTTACATCGATTGCCCTGCCAAATCTCATCTTAATATTCAAACTTTATAAAATATTTGTGGACTAAACACCGATAAAATCAGTCCTGACCGCCCTTAAAACGAGTCGGCGGAAGATTGCAAACGAGTCGGCGGAGGATTCGAATCCTCTGCCCGGAAGATTTAAAACGCGTCGGTGGAGGATTTAAAGCCTGTTTTGACCCGTTTAAAACGAAATGGGGTGCATGAAAACCATGCACCCCATTCCTTTTACAATCTACAAACCTAAGACGATCCGCCGATAGATGGCGTGCTCGTCTTTTCAAACTCGACGGTCTTCATCACTTTTTTGAATTCTTTCCCTGGTGTAAAGCGAGGGAGCAGGTTGGTGATGTTTTTCGCCGAGACAGCTTCGGGGATTTCTTCCCCATCAGAATTGTTCTTCAGCCAGAACGTGCCAAAATCACCCAACTCGACAATATTGCCATTTGCAAGTTCTTCCGGGATGACCGTGAGAAAACTTTCAATGGCCGCCATGACATCGGTCGAACTCATCGTCGAAATCTGTGAGATGCGATTCGCCATTTGGCGCAGGGTTCTGCGTCCTGAGGCCGTGACGGAAGGGTAATATTTCTTTGGCGCAAGCAAATCGCCTGGCTTACCGCGTTCCACAACATTGTATTTGACACTCATTTTGTTCACTCCTTGAATCAAATAAGATATTGTGGGGTCCCCCCGGAGATTGCCCCCGGTTGGTTGCCCCTGTGATGGAGATAATTTTACCCTTCTTCCATACCCCGCGCCAGGACAAATTCCTGCCAGGCGTTGTTAAAGGCGACAATATGCCCAGGCTGGGCCACGCGGCAAATACGTTCAACCCATTCTTTATGTTCGTCAACTTTGCGCTTTGAAAACGTTTTGGGAGGAGGCTGATTTCCCCAAAAACTGGCAAAATCCCCAATCTTATCTTCACGGACTTCTTGAGCGGTCAACCATTCTTCAAATTTCAACATGTTCATTCACCATTCCGGGGTTATCGCCTGCATTCAAGGTCTGCTTGGGTTCGTTAACGGGTCGTAATTTGAAACCAGCCCCCCTTTTGTTTCGTGAGGGTCAGGTCAGAGGCCCGGCTGTCGAGGGCACGGGCCATCTCCCACCCGGTGGCCCCGTTTTTGAGAAAAATATCATACGGGCCTGAGACCTTTGCCAGGAAACAGGTTTCTCCTGGGGCAACCAGACAGATATGTGCCAGCCGTTGCCCTAAAAAGATCAGGGCCTGGGTCTTTAATTCTGTTTGATTGTGCAAGGTAATATTTGTCACAGACATCGGATGAACGGTCACTAGGAAAGTGTCTAAAAACTACTTTGGGGCCAGGTGCGGCGCACTTTGAGTTTTCAGACGGTCACTATACGCTGGGGGTGTTTGTTCTCACGCGGCGAACAAGCATAATCACGATGAGCAGGACGACCGACCCACCCAAAGAAACCAAAAGAGAAGGCACACTGAACGTCCGCTGGTTGATGGTTTCAATATCAAACCAGGGCGTAATAAAGATTCCCGCCAGAATGGCCCCAACCACCCCAACCAGAAGATTAAAACGCCAATTCAACAGTTTTCCCTTCCCTAACAGGAAACTGGCCCCAATACCACAAACCATCCCCACGAAAACCCAGGTCAATAAACTCATTTCAAAACTCCTTGGTAACCATTCAGGGTTGAGGGCCTCTATTTGATTTCCATAAATGTCCGCATATAATGCCTGATGCGATTGGCAGGTTTTTCGGGTTCCGCATAAAGATCGTTTAGGGAAAAAAAATCTTCACGCGATACTTTTTGCGGCGTCTCAGATAAGCGCAATTGCAACGAAATGCCGGTAACACTGGAGGTGAACCCCTGGTAGTGCGATGTTTTCTGAGGATCTCTTTCGCTATTTTCATCTTCTTCCAACGCCTTTCCCCCTCGCACCGAAATCAACATATAGAATGTTTTTTCTGCCAGGGCATGGACTAAAGCCCGCATCGTTGGAAGTTCAATCCCCACCCCATTCCCCTCCACCAAGACAAAGTGTGTATGGGCATCGCCTAAGCGAATGCCAGGGGCATCTGTCGGTTGTTGGGGTTGTAGTTCGAAGGTGGTTGATGCGACACCGATAAAAACACCAGGATGATGACGTTCTCGAAGAACCGTATTCAATAAGCCGGGCAGCCCAACATCTATCCCTTGATCCACAATACTGACCCCAAAGGCCACCGCCGCGCGCGCCATTTCTTCACAAACGATTTTCCCCAGACGTTCATCTCGCCAGCGCGCGTCATCTTCTTGAATAACAAGCACAGGAGCCTCTGGACGAAGCCCTAAATGATGCAAGAGTTCATGTCCCGAATACTGCCGGGGAGCAACATGAAGCGTTTTATATTTGTCAAAACGATTGTGGAATTTTTGGAACAAAAGCCTCGTCCTTTGTTATTTTCTATGCACAGAAAGCTTCGAAAAAGGATGTGTAAAAAGGTGAACCCCTTTACACATCTTTTTGAACTGCATTTAGGATCGTCTTTGTGAGAGACCTAAAGGTCACGGATAAAGTCAGATTGAGAATAGATAAAAATACGGTTCCTAACAGAACGGTAATTTTAAACCCCGGTCAAATAGTTTTATCAAGCCATCGGGATGCATGGAATGGAACCCGAAGAAATGGAGGTGATGGAGGCATACATTCCCCATAACCTTCATTTTTGACGATTTCCCATTCGTAATGGGCAGAATAATTGAAACTAAGTTTTACCAGTGCAGGATTCCAACCCCTCAGGTAATGGAATGTGTTTTCTGTGAATGAATGCGTTTAGTAGCGTCGGCGGTTGCTTTTCTGCCGAGTTTGGTTAAAGGTGCGGGACTCAAAATTTGAACGCTCCTCTCGAGGACGTGCAATGTTCACAGTCAGTTCACGTTCATGCATCATCTTTCCGTGAAACATACTGATCGCCTTTTCAGTATCGGCCTGATTTTCCATTTCAACAAAGCCAAAACCTTTTGAACGCCCTGTTTCTCGATCTTTGATCAGGGCCACAGATTTAACTGTTCCAGCCTGGGCAAACATCGTTTGCAAATCGTCCTCAGTTGTTGCGTAGCCAAGATTTCCAACATATAATTTTGTTTCCATAAGGTATCTTTTCTCCAAAGCATAAAACCTCTTACCTTATCAGCAAGAGGTGCCAAATCAAAATAGTTAGTGATGAAATGACGAAGGGGGGAAGCTCAATCTGATTGAACCTTTTTAATTATACCCTATTTTCTGGAACAAGCCGGGCCAGTTTTTCTCCACAGGTCCTTCAAGGGCATGCGCGTTCGTACAAGTGACAGTCACTAGCAACTAAACATCGCTTGAGGTAACTGTCAAATGATTTACGCCCTATTGATTTACACCCAACTTTATTGAATCGTGAAGGGAAGATAGATAGACCATTCTGGCGACGAAATCAAAAGCGGTAAGGCATACCAGCTTTCATGGCCTTGCATGTCGTAAACGGTGACAGTGACATTCGCGGGCAAGGGAACCGTCATCAATAGACTAGTGGCTGCGCTAACATCTATTGGAGAATTGCCCGCGGGTTGTCCGGTGCCATCAAAAGGCGGAAACCCGGTCTCATTGCAATACACTTTATAGCCCCATCCGGTGGCGAAACTAGGCGGCGCGTCCCAACTAACGAGCATCGAACCGTTGGATTGCGGCTCCCGGGTCAGGCCTAAGGGTGGGGCGATCGGGGCATTCGGGTCTGGGGTAGAGAGGAACGGGTTAAACAGGAATTCGCCGCGTGTGCTGTCGTCATAGAAATCGTAAATCCGAGCCAGAATTTGGCTGCCTACATCCGTGGCAAAGTAGTTGTTTTCCCTGTTGGTATCATTTGCCCCGTGGACAACAACATCATACAAGCCATTATCATAAAACGTGTTGTAATGGACCTCATGGCCACCTTCCAGAAAAATCCCCCCCGTGATTTCCTCAGTATTGGGGGGCACGATTTCCCGTTATTGTATTATAGGTAAACTGAACTGCCGTATAGTAACGGTAGATATAAACCCCCGAACCAATGCCATTTGCGCCGGTCACAAAATTGCTCGCAATCGTGTTATAGGCAACAGAGCTACCTTCTCGAATGTGCATGCCACCTCCTTCCCCCAATGGATTCGATTGGTATTGTCAGTGACAATATTTTGTTCAAAGTGGACATATTCGCCAAACAAATATACACCACTACTGCCCACATTCGTCTGGATAATGTTCCCAGAGATTTACGTAATATCGTTAAAATAGCCGGAGGCCCATAACGCTTCTGCCGTAGCACGATCAGACAAGTTGCCGCGAATGACATTACCTGTAACGACCGCTCCTCGTACACGCAGACCAGTGGCTTCCGGGTACACAGTGGCATGGTTGTCGAGAATATCGTTATTGAGCACCTGGCTATGATTTTCGGCATAGATACCTGGAACAACGCCGTTGATGGAAATATTGTCGGCAATCAGACTATCTTTAATCACACTCTGATTGATGTACGCACCTGCTGGGTTATCCTGGATCGTACTACTGACGATCCAGGCAGCCACATCCCCCGCGGGATACGCTTCCACCCCAATGGCGTTGTTATGCTGTACAACACAATCTTTTATGAGTACGCCGCGCAGATAAATGCTCTGGGTAGCGATCCCGGTTCCCCCGCATATTCCACTACGCACCCAGTCAACAAACTGCCGCTGATATAGACCCCGTTTTCATCGGTGATCGTAGGGATTAACTCGATCTTGTCCCAGTCACCTGGTTGGGGGTCTGCTTGGTTCGAGGTGAAGCGAACAGGGCTTTCACCTGTTCCCTGAACAATCAGTTGACCGTTAACTTGCAGCTTATAACCGGCATTAAAGCGCACGGTCACGCCAGGGTCAATTATCAAGGTAATACCTTCTACCACATTAATATTAGCTGTCACAATATACGGACTATGCTCCGCCGTCCAGGTGGTATCCGAAATGATTGACCCGCCTACAATCGTCTCAGCCGAGGGATGTGCCAAAGCCAGCCCCACAGGCACAATCAAGCAACAAACAAGCAAACAAAAAACAACCAATCTCCGATAAAACGTTGAAGTTTGCATCAAAATGCTCCTATAAAATGTGAAAGTTATCTTGAAAGGGCGATGTAGAACCATTCCCTGTAACCCATCGTCTGATTTTATTCTTCCCGCCTTACGGCAAAAAAGGGGCACTTGTCCCCTCCAAACCGGGAATTTGTCTCGCACTTTTTCTTTGGGTTTTTCTGTCTACTTATTCCCCATCTCCCTGTTTACCTGCATTCTCTCCCCAACCGCATCCCATTCCCCGTCACCAGCAGTGACGCGCCCATATCCGCCAGGACGGCCAACCACATCGTCCCCCAGCCAAACAGCACCAACCCCAAAAACAACACCTTAATCCCCAAACTCAGGGCGATATTTGCCCGGATCACCCGCATCGTCATCTTCGCGAGCCGGATCAGGAAGGGCAGTTTTTCCAAATCGTCCCCCATTAACACCACATCGGCGGTTTCCATCGCAATCGCCGAGCCTTGTCCCAAGCCTTGCCCTGAGCCGTGTCGAAGGGCCGCCCCGCCCATCGCAATGCCAACTGAGGTCGTTGCCAGCGCGGGGGCATCGTTGATGCCATCGCCCACCATCGCCACCGTGCCGAACTCAGCCAACAATGCCCGCGCCGCGTCCACCTTGTGTTCGGGAAGCAGGTTTGCACGCACATCCGTCACGCCCACCTG
>JACKAX010000033.1 GCA_020634875.1 Anaerolineales bacterium
AACGAAGTCAGGTTTTTAAGAGACGATAAACAGTTTTTAGTTCATGAATTTGTTGATAACAAATGGAAATTGTGGAGTAACGGAAAGTTCGTTTGCACATTTGATGGGATCATAGGCTCCCCAGATTGGAAAATCAGTTTAGATGGGAAAACGTTTATTATGGTCACATCAAAGAATGACATCCAGATTTGGAATACCTCAGACTGCCAAATTAGAAAAATTGTGCCTTTTGGTAAATAGATTTACACACATGAATACCTTATCATCCCTCACCATCCGTCCCCTCCAAACCCTCGAAGACGCCGAGGCCTGCGAAGATTTGCAGGTCGCAATTTGGCCCTCGCACCCTGGCAGTGCGGGGTTTTCGATTCCTATCCACATGCTCATGGCGCAAATGGAACTGAGCGGCGCGGTGATCGGCGCGTGGGACGGGGACAAAATGGTAGGGTTTTTGTATGGTAGTAGAGAGTTGGACGATGAAGGTCGCCTGTATCACTATTCGTGGTTAGCGGGAGTGCTTGGGCCCTATCGCCATCACAAAATCATGGAACAACTCAAATACGCCCACGCGGAAATCGCCCGCGCGCAGGGGGCGTACAAAATCGCGTGGACATACGATCCCCTCCAGGGGGCGAATGCGACGCTGAATATCCGCAAACTGGGTGGGATCGCCCGCAGATATTACATCAACCGGTACGGATTCCGCGCAGGGGGCAGTCCGCAAAACATGGGGATGCCTGCGGACCGGTTTCTGTTGGAGTGGTTTGTGGATGGGAGTTTCGCACGCCCGGAGTTCCCCGCGATCGCCCAAATTCCGCAGATCAATCCGGTAGAAGTCAACGCGGATGGGTTGCAGGTGATTCGAAATGTTGACCTCACGTTGAGCGCCCCATTTTTGCTCGTCGAAATCCCGGGCAGTTTTGAGCGCCTTCGCGAGCATTCACGCGGCGGGGGGTTGGATATTGATTGGCGAATGAAAACGCGCGAGCTTTTTTTGCATTATTTCGGGCAAGGTTACCGGGTTGTAGATTTTCTGTCAGAGAACGAAGGCGCGCAACGGCGTAACTTTTATGTTCTGGCGTCAAAACAGGTATAATCCCCAAACCTTTGAAACACAAAGTACACAAAGAAAGAGGCACGAAGAACACAACGTCTTATTAATGATTTTTCTGAACTTTGTGTCCTTTGTGAAAATCCTTCATGCCCTTCGTGCTTCGTGCTTAAAAAAGTCACCAAATCAAATAACCTCCAAGAGATTTCTTATGTCCCATACCCCAACCCGTGACCGCATCAAACTCGACGACGTGAACGTGGCCCCGCGCCCGCTCCGCCGCCCGGAATGGATTCGTGTCCGCGCCCCCTCCGGCGAAACCTACGAACACCTCCAGGATTTGATGCGCTCCAAATCCTTACACACTGTTTGCGAAGAAGCGATGTGCCCCAACCTCGGTGATTGCTGGGGGCGCGGCACCGCCACCTTCTTGATGATGGGGGATATTTGCACCCGCACTTGCGGCTTCTGCGACATCAAACGCGGGATGCCCAACGCCCTCGACTGGCTGGAACCCGAACGGATCGCGCAGGCGGTCAAATCCATGAACCTGCGTCACACCGTCATCACCAGCGTCAACCGCGACGACCGGAAAGATGGCGGTGCGCCGATTTTCGCGATGGTCATCCGCCGCATTCGCCAGTTGCAACCCGGCTGCTCCATCGAAGTGCTGATCCCCGACTTCAAAGGCAGTTTGGAAGCATTGCAAATTGTGATGGACGCCCGCCCGGAAATTCTCAACCACAACGTGGAAACCGTACCCCGGCTGTTCAAAAAAATCCAGCCCCAAGACAGCTACACCTGGACCGAAGCCATCCTCCGCAACGCCAAAAAGATGGACCCCGAAGTGCTGACCAAATCCGGCATTATGCTCGGTCTCGGCGAAACGATGGACGAAGTGAAAGAAGTCATGCGCGACCTGCGCTCGTGGGGTGTGGATATCCTCACCATCGGACAATATCTGCAACCCAGCCGCAAACATTTGCCTATCGAACGGTATTACACGCTCGAAGAATTCGCCGAACTCAAGGACTTTGGCATGTCCATCGGTTTCCAGTGGGTGGAAAGCGGCCCGCTCGTCCGGTCGTCGTACCATGCCGACGAACAGGTCCGCGCACTGAGCGTGGTGCACCGGAAGTTGTACGGGGAAGAGGTGGCGAGTTCATAGTTAACTCAAGTTGCTACCATCCCTGAAAAACCGAGTTTTTTCCCTGAAAGCGGGCGTTTCTTTCTAAAAAATGGTCCTAAAAAGTAGGTTTGCCTTGCTCATAAGGCAAAAACTCGGTTTTTGGTCAGGAAATTTAACGGGCTACGGATAAAGTAGCCCGTTTTTGATCGTTTATACCTTTAGCCCTCAGTTCCCTTAACCATTTAGTTACGAAACTGCCACACCCCTCCTATTTGTCATCCGCCAAAATACGGTAACATACCAACCAACCAACCAACAAACCAACCGATCAATCACCCAATCACTAAATCCCCCCAATTCCCCCATGTACACTCCTCAACGTGTCATCATGCTCAATATAGACGGCCTACGCCCGGACGTGTTTAACCAGGCCCTCCGGGACGGCAAAATTCCAAACCTGGCCGGCCTTGTGGGCGGGCAAAACATCACCCAGGGCCTCCAATTCGACATGGTATCCACCGCCCCTTCGATTACGTTTTGCTGCCAGGCCTCGATTGTCACCGGCTCTCATCCCCGCGAACACGGGATTTCCGGGAACCAGTTTTTCGACCGGTTCGGGAAAATCTCCGGCTCCCCGCGCCACTACGTGTACGACATCGGCGGGCACCGGATGGCGTTCGGCGACACCCTCCAAGTCTTCCTCAACGACCTCGCCAGCAAATCCATCAGCCCTGACGTTGCCACCCTTTACGAAATCGCGGCCCAACGCGGCGTGAAATCCACCACGGTCTTCCACATGTACGGGCGCGGCGCAACCCACTGGATCAAACCCGGCATCGAAGATTGGCGCAACTTCTTCACCCTCAACGAAGCCCTCGGCATCTCATCCGAAAAATATGACGAAGTGATGACCGAAAACGCCCTCCAACACTTGCGCGCGGGCCACCGCCCCGGCATTCTTCACCTCTACTATTGGGGCCTCGACCACACCGCCCACGTCAAAGGCCCCTCCAGCGAATACGGCTACCTGACCGAAATCCTCGACCCGATGCTGGGCCGTTTCCTCGCCGAATACCGGGAAATGGGCCTGATGGAAGACACGATGTTTGTCATCTTCTCCGACCACGGGCAAATCGAAGTCTACGCCGACGACACCCACTGCCTCCAACTGCGCTTCCCCCCGCTCGATTTAGGCATCGGCTACATCTTCCGCGCCCTCAAACGCGATGTGCTCGACCTGCCCGGCGAAACGAAAGTAGATTGCGTCCTGAGCATGAATGGGGGGCTGGGCCACATTTACGTGCGCCCGCGCCTCCGCGGGTGGGATCACGCCCCCAAACTTCAACGGGATTTGCTCCCCATCGCCGGAGCCTTTTGGGAAGCCACCACCACCGGACGATATTACGATGGCCTGTACAATGCCCTCGACCTGATCCTTGTCCGTGACACCGAACGCGATGGCTGGAACGGCCCGTACCAGGCTTACACGCCCAACGGCCTCATGCCCCTGGAAGAATACCTGCCCACGCGCAGTGACCTCAACACCCTTGACCCCATTCACCGGCTCAACGCCCTTTCCTCCCAGAACAGCGGTGACATCCTCATTTTCTCTAACTATGCCGAAGGCTATTACTTCTCTTATCCGTATAAAGGCGTCCACGGCGGCCTGCACCCTGACGATTCCCGTGCCTTGCTCGTGTACGGCCTCCCCTCCGGCACCCCCGAACAAGTCGCCACCTTCACCCAAAAACTTTCCTCCTCCATCGAAACCCGTTGCCAGGCCGAGTCCGGACGAAAAGTGACCTTAGCCGATATTTCTCATGGGATTTGTGCTGCGATGAACTGGCTCTAACGCCCCTCTCTCCTGTGAAACGCCTCCCCCTTTTTTTACCCTATCCAGGGACGGCGTTGCTCCTTAAGCAGCGCCGTCCCTTTACCCCGCTTCTTTACTTTTTACTCATTACTTTTTACTCGATACTTTTCGTCGCCTGCCAACCCGTCGAAACCGTCCTCCCCACCCCCACTTCCACGGTCACCGCGACCCCGACGTTAACACCCACGCCCACCATCATCTGGTTCCCCCCGACGAACACCCCCACCCCGTACCCTACCGTCGAAATCCCTCCCACCCCCGATCAACGTACCGGCATCGGCGATGTGATCTACGCCGATGATTTCAGCACGGGCGAGGGATGGCCTTTGCTCACTTCCACGCGGGGCAACGTGGCCCTCGGCATGAACACCTTGACCCTGACCGTTTTGAACCCTAAAACTTCGATCTCCTCCATCCGGCAGGGAGTCATCGTCTCGAATTTTTATCTGGAAATCACGGCCAAGACGAGTTTGTGCAAGGGCGAAGATCAGTATGGCTTGCTCTTACGGGCGGCGTCGCAGGCGGATTTTTACCGGTTTGCCCTGTCGTGCGATGGGCAGACGCGGCTTGATCGGCTCGTCGGTGGGGTTGCGTCCTCTCCGCAGGCATGGATGTTCACCAGCGCGGTTCCGGTGGGCCCATCGGGTACGGTGCGGCTGGCGGTTTGGGCGCAAGGGCGGGAAATGCGCTTTTTCATTAATGATCAATTTCAATTTTCGGTGAGCGATCCGATGCTTCCTTCCGGGGGTATTGGGGTGTTTGCCCGTTCGGCGGGGGAAACGGCGGTGACGGTAAATTTTTCGGATTTGGTGATCTATAGTTTAAGCCAGTAACCTTTTAAGAGGGCCACAAATCCAGTTCGGTGGGAGAGGGGTAAAATTGTGTGGTTGTGGTGCAACCGCACTGCATTTTCTACCGTAAAAAGGATGGACAATTTTTTGTTGGTTCGTGTAGGAACCTAATATTTTTTTTTAGGGGCTTTCTTCAAAGGACAAACTATGCACACTGTTGAAATCTCTAACTTATCCAAACGCTTTGGCGAAACGCAAGCGGTGTCGGATGTGTCGTTTGCTGTCGAACCCGGCGAAATTTTCGGATTGCTCGGCCCGAACGGGGCCGGGAAAACGACCACCATCCGCATGATGCTGGACATTTTCAAACCCGATGCGGGCATAATCCGCGTCTTCGGCGGGGAACTGGACCTCGCGAAAAAGCGGCGCATCGGCTACTTGCCCGAAGAACGTGGGCTGTACAAAGACCAAAAGCTCGAAAACACGCTGGTCTATCTGGCGACGCTGAAAGGGCTGGACGAAAAGACGGTCCGTGCCCGCCTGAACGGGTGGTTGGAACGGCTCGATCTGGCTGATCACCGGCAGAAAAAGATTCAAGAACTAAGCCGGGGCATGTCGCAAAAAGCCCAGATTATTGCCACCCTCATCCACGAACCCGACTTAATCGTGATTGACGAGCCTTTTTCCGGCCTCGATCCGGTCAACGCCCGATTGGTCAAACAGATTTTTGACGAACAGCGCGAATCGGGCAAATCCATCATCATGTCTACCCACCAGATGTATCAGGTGGAAGCGTTATGCAACCGGATTGTGCTGATCAACAAAGGCCAGACGGTTTTGTATGGCGCGGTCAACGAAATTAAACGGAATTTCGCAGGGAACGCGGTTGTGATCGAGGGAAACGGAGATTTTGAACAGATTCCTGGGGTGGCGGAAACGCGCCGGGAGAATGGGACGTGGCATCTAGGGTTGGAAGTGGGGATGGACCCGCAGGAGGTGTTCCGTTTTCTGGCGAACCGCGAGGGGGTGCGGATCGAACGGTTTGAACTGGCTGAGCCTTCGCTGGATGACATTTTCGTCAACGTGGTTGGGGGGCCGGTGTCGAATGGTGGCGGAGGAAGGGAGTTGACCGATGGATAATTTCTGGTTGGTTGCCAAACACGAATACCGGCGGATGGTGTTTCGCCGCGCGTTTATTGTCGCGACGTTTGCTGTGCCGCTCTTGATGGCCGTTGTGATTGGGATTTCGATCGCGGTGGCGGTTTCCGGGGAAAATAAGTTGCCCGTAGGGTACGTGGACAAGCCTAATTTGTTTGACCCCGCCCTGCAAACGGCGCTTCCCGAGGCGGATAAAAATGTGGAATTCCGAGAATTCCCGGATGAGATTTCTGCACGGTCGGCCCTCAATGCAGGCGAAATTCAAGCCTATTTTGTCTTTCCGGCGGACTATCCGCAGTCGCTCGCGACGGATATTTATTATCTGAGTAAGCCCTTGGACAACGATGTTTGGGGGCAGTTTGACGATTTTGTGCGGCTCAATCTGGTGCAAACCTTGCCCGCGGAGGTCCAGACGCGCGTGGTAGATGGCCCGGCGATCTCAGTGCATGACATCACTAGCAATCGCACGTTTAGCGAGCAAAATATCGTGGACATTATTTTGCCGTTTGTGGGAACGTTTTTCTTTATGTTTGCCACGATGGCGGCGGCGGGGTATATGTTGCAGGTGGTGGCCGATGAGAAAGAAAACCGGATGATGGAAGTGATGCTGACTTCCGTCACGCCAACGCAGATGATCGGCGGGAAGTCGCTGGGATTGCTGGCGGCTTCGCTCACACAGTTGGGCATTTATGTGATTGCGATTGTGGTCGGCTTGGTTGTTGCCGCGCCTTATGTGACACAATTGCAAAATGTGACGATTCCGTGGGGATATTTGGGGGTGATGGCGTTGTTCTTCTTCCCCTCGTACGCGCTGATTGCGGCGTTGATGGTGGCGATTGGCAGCTCGGTTTCGGAACTCCAACAGGGCCAGCAAGTGGCCGGGATTTTGAATCTGATGTTCGTGCTGCCGATTATGCTCGTTTCAGTGTTGTTCACGAACCCCAATCACCCGATCATGATGGTTTTTACCTTTTTCCCGACGACCTCGTTTTTGACCATTTCCCTGCGCTGGGGGTTGGGGACGGTGCCATTCTGGCAGATGGCTGTGAGTTGGATGATTTTGGTAGGGACCGCTGCCCTGGCAATTTGGGCGGCTGCGCGGATTTTCCGGGCCGGGATGTTGCACTACGGGCAACCGCTCTCGATGAAGTCTGTGTGGGGGGCGCTGCACGGATAGGCGGCGCAAGGAGACAAAGATGCACACCATTTGGCTTGTCATGAAACAAGAAATTAAGAACACGCTTCAGCAAAAGTCGTTTTGGATTATGACCTTTCTGATGCCGTTGATTTTGTTAGGGGCGAACTCGTATGCGCTGATTCAAGACTATAACGTTGGCTCATCCTCCGACGCGGGGAACAGCGCTACGTCCGGGGAAACGGCGTCCGCGGAACCTACCCCTGCTGTTTCCAGGATTGGGCTAGTGGATGAAGGGGGGCTGATCACCCAATTTCCTCCGAATTTTCCTTCCGATTTTTTCACCCGTTTTGACGACGCAACCACAGCCCGCGCGGCGCTGGACGCAAATGAAATCGATCAATACGTAGTCATCCCCACAGATTATCTGCAAACGGGGCAGGTGACGGTTTACGACAAGGATTACCAGTTGATGGGTGGCTCTCAGCAAATGGGCGCGGCCTTCGATGGCGCGGATGAAGCCATTTTGGGTGGGTTGATTAATTACAACCTGACCGGTGACCTGCCCCTGACGTATGCCATGCAAAACCCGACCCCAGGGACTCTTGCCACCCAACATCGTCTCGCCCCCGTCGTGGAAGCCTCCCAGACGCAAGACCTCGCGATTTTAGTGGCGAACCTGATGCCGTACATTTTCTATTTTCTGCTCATTATCAGCAGCAGTTATCTGATGCGGAGCGTGGTGGCGGAGAAGGAAAACCGAACGGCAGAGGTGTTATTACTCAGTGTGCGCCCGCAAGAATTGATGATTGGAAAGGTGTTGGGGTTGGGCGTGGTAACTTTCATCCAGTTGATTGTCTGGTTGGGCGGGGGGTATCTGATTCTCAACCGGGGGGCGGCGTATTTGAATGTATCTACGTACACTTTTCCGCCTGGATTTTTCCTTTGGGCGTTGATCTTCCTCGTTTTGGGGTACATGCTGTATGGTTCCATCATGGCGGCGGCGGGGGCTATCGCACAAAACGCGCGAGAAAGCGGCCAGGTGATCTGGGTTTTGATTATCCCGTTGATGCCGACGTTGATGTTTGGTAGTGAGATGTTGGCCAACCCGCACGGCACCCTTGCGATGGTGTTGAGCCTGTTCCCCTTCAGCGCACCAAGTGCGATGGTGACGCGGATCGCGGTAGCGACGGTTCCACTTTGGCAGATTCTTGTCAGTGTCGGTGGATTAGCGCTTACGGCGTATGTCTTCATTCTCGTGTCAGCGCGCTTTTTCCGATCAGGAAATTTGCTTTCGCAGGAGACGTTTAACTGGAAGCGGTTTGCCACGGCTTGGCGGGAATAAATTAAAAATTACAAACTCCTGAGAGACTCTCAACCCTGGTTGTGTAGCATCATTTGTAGTACAATTGTTCTGACCGTTGAGTGCACTTTTAGACTTGCACGGGTGGCTGACACTCGGAACGGAAACCTTAATCGCTCAATGAAAGGAGAAATGTTATGTACCAAAAATTGACTTTGATTGGAAATCTGGGCAAAGACCCGGAAATGCGCTACACCCCCACAGGGCAAGCTGTCACCAATCTCTCGCTCGCGACCAATCGCACCTGGAGTGATGCAAGCGGGCAACGCGTCAAAGAAACCACCTGGTTTCGCGTAACTGTCTGGGGCAAATCTGCCGAAAGCTGTAACCAATATCTTCGCAAAGGCAGCAAAGTCCTCATTGAAGGGCGTCTGAATATTGACCCTGCCACGGGAGGCCCCCGTGTTTGGACCCGGCAAGACGGATCCGCAGGTGCCTCCTTTGAAGTTACCGCAGAAGCGGTGCGGTTCCTCTCTTCCCGCGAAGATGACATGATGTATCAGCAAGCCGACGGCAGCATGGGCGGCATTGCTGACGAAGACGACATTCCCTTCTAGACCTCACTTTTGATCCAGCCGACAGGATATTCTTCGACCGATGAACGCAATCCGTGCATGCGAACAGGCGAAGGTATCCTGTCGTTTTATTTAACGCACATCCTATGAACAAACCTCCCACCTCCCTCCCGCAAAACAACATTCCCCCGATGGAAGTCCCCAAAGATTTACGCCCGGTGTACAGCAACATGGCCCGCCTCAGTCACATGCCCGCCGAAATCGTGTTTGACTTTGCCCTCAAAGTTCCCGGCCCGGAAAACGCACAAGTGATGGCCCGCGTGGTCATGTCCCCACTTAGCGCTAAACTTTTACACCGTGCCCTGACCGAAAACCTCGCCAAATATGAAGCGGTGTTCGGTGAAATCCGCATCCCCGGCCAAAACCTGGATGATAAAAATCTGGACGAATACACCAAACTCTTTCGTCCCCCATCCCCTCCGCAAGAATAGCCCCTGCCGTGCGGAAAAACTTCGGAAGTCTGGAGAGAGCCACTTACTTAGATCCGCCAGAGACTTCCGAAGTTTCAACATGCTTGAACTTAGGAAAATATCCATGAATCGTCTCGAAGAAATTACTGAACGCACCCATCGCGTGATGGAAGCCGATACCATCGCGCGGGATCGTGCCCTCTCGATCACCCGCACCCTCATTCGTCACGCCTCCCACGCCATCCGCGCCGTCCACCGCGGGGATAACGAAGATGCGCAAAAAGAGCTGGCAGATGCGGGAAAACTAGCGACCGAACTGCAAGGCAACCTGCACGAATTCCCCTCCGTCTATTTTGCTGGGTATACACAAGATGCCCTCAAAGAGTTTGCCGAAGCCTCCATCGTGTATGCTCTGCTCAACGGCCAGGAATTTCCCACGCCCGAAGAACTCAACATTCCGCACAGCACCTACCTGAAAGGACTTGCCGAATCCGTTGGGGAAATGCGCCGCCGCTGTTTGGATATCCTTCGCGATGGACACTCCGACGAAGCCGAACGCTTGATGGACGTGATGGACGAAATCTACGGCGTACTGGTCACGATGGATTACTCCGACGCCATCACCGGAGGCCTTCGCCGTCTGACCGATCTCGTCCGGGGTATCGTAGAACGCACGCGGGGCGACCTCACGATCAGTCTGCGTCAAGCGCGCCTGGAAAACAGCCTTCGCAGTTTGGAAATGCGTCTGCCGGATTAAAAAAATTCCTTGACCATCAAAGATTCTACGACCATTCGAGCCTCCGAAATTGGCACGTACCTCTACTGCCAACGGGCTTGGGGGTATCAACGTGAGGGAGAACCATCCTCCAATCGGACGGAGATGCTCACCGGCACGGAACTTCACGCCCGGCATGGGCGCAAAGTGTTGACCGCGGGCCTGTTGCGCGCCCTCGCATATGGGCTGGTTTTGCTCGCACTGGTGCTGGTGACGGTTTATGGGTTGAGGTTGTTGCTTCCGTAAAAAGAGAGTGGATAGAATGCTTGGGAACTCCTGGGAATTTATCCACGCTCCCAAATCCCCTGCTCCTTTTCTCCCCTGCACCCCCCACTCCCATCCATGCCTTACTTCATTTTCTTCACCCTCATCCTCGCCCTCCTTTTCTTTTGGATGGCGAGCCGCCAGCAGAAGCAAACCGGACTTCCTGGCGGGCGGATCGTGTACTCTGACACGCACGATTGGACACGGGTGGAAAAACCGCTTTATGACGCCCAACTTGGCTTAATGGGCAAACCCGATTACTTGATCGAACAAGGGGAACGCCTGATCCCTGTCGAAGTTAAAACCGGGCGCACGCCTTCTGCCCCTTACGACTCCCATATCTATCAACTTGCTGCTTATTGTCTCTTGGTGCAACGGAGTTATGGACGCCGTCCCACACATGGTCTCATCCAGTATCCCCACCGCACGTTTCAGATTGATTACACCCCCCAACTCGAACGGGAACTTCTCACATTGCTCGATGAAATGCACCTCGCTCGCCGTAAGCGGAACCTCCCTCGCTCGCACACTCAACCCGCGCGCTGTGCCCGCTGTGGTTTTCGCAACATCTGCGACGAGCGGCTTTAACCCCTCCATTTCATAATTCCCCATTCATCATATATAATTTCTGTCATGTCGTCGCTTGTTCTTAAACATATTGCTATTGGCGTCCATCCCAAAATGCCCAAAGCCCTTCGAGAAGCTGGGAAAATTGCGGCATTCCTGGCGGAACAAGGGCTTGAAGTGACCCACGGGCCTATGAATTCCCCCAACCTGGTCGAAGGGGTTGCCCAAAAAAGGTTCGATCTCTGGATCGCCTTGGGCGGTGATGGCACCATGTTGCGGAGCGGGCATCTTTGCGCGCCATACGGTCTGCCCATTTTTGGCATCAATATGGGACATGTCGGCTTTCTGACCAGTATTCAAGAAGGCGAATGGGAATCTTCCTTACAGCAACTGCTTCAGGGGGAATACTGGCTCGAGCCTCGCATGATGCTTCGCGTGGAACACCATCGCGGTACAGAATGTTTAGACGCGTGGGAAGTACTCAATGAAGTGATGGTTGGCCGGGGATGTTTCATGCGCCCGGTGCGGTTGAGCGCTTTCGCGGATGATCATCCCCTCAATACATATGTTGCCGATGGCCTGATCGCTGCGACTGCCACGGGGTCAACAGCCTACGCCCTCGCTGCAGGTGGCCCGGTACTTCCCCCCACCTTACGGAATATTCTGCTCGTGCCGGTTGCTGCACATCTGTCCTTTGACCGCCCCATTGTTCTCGCCGAAGGAACTTGTGTTGCAATTATCGTGCATACCGAGCATACTGCTGCCCTCAGCCTGGATGGCCAACCGCCCATCGACCTACTCGACGGCGATCAAATCGAGGTACGGGCCAGCGAACATACCGTCCACTTTGTCCGTTTGCAAGATATTGGTTATTTCTATCGCAACCTGACCTCTCGCATGAATTTGAATTCGCTTAAAGACCACTCTGATTCTCCGGCATAAAGCCATTTGCGGGTAAAATTTCTTTTTGGCCTTTGTGCTTGTACTATTCTTTTTTCGAGTAAACCTGTATGAACGATACTCCTACCGATCCCGCGCAAGAACCCGTCCTATATTGCGCGAACCACCCCCATACGGAAACCACCCTGCGTTGCAATCGCTGCGAAAAACCAATCTGTGCCAAATGTGCCGTTTTGACGCCAACTGGTTACAGGTGTAAAGAATGTGTCCGCGGCCAGCAAAAGGTCTTCGACACCAGTCAAACGCAGGACTATGTCATCGCCGTGCCGCTTGCCGGATTTTTAGGGTTCATCGGCGGGTTGATTGTTCCGAATCTATCGTTTTTTGTCTTCTTTGTTTCCCCTGCCGCTGGAGCAATTTTTGCCGAAATTATTCGCCGCGTTTTGCAAAAGCGCAGGAGCAAACGCCTCTTTCAATTCATTGCCGCATCCGTATTTATCGGAGGCATGTTACCTGTGTTTAGCTCTCTGATTCTGCCGCTTCTTGCGATGCTGATGGGCGAGCAAGTTGCCGGGTATCTGGCCGGAGTTGGGTTCAGCCTGATATGGCAGGGTGTGTACGCCTTCATGGCCACCTCCGCCGTCTACTATCGCCTCGCCGGCATCCAAATCTAAACCACTCATCACTCATCATTTTCCTCATGCTCACTGAACTTCGCATCACCCAATTCGCCATTATTGACCACCTCGAACTGCGCTTTGAATCCGGCTTGATCACTTTTACTGGCGAAACCGGTGCGGGCAAATCCATCATCATTGACGCGTTGGAAGCCCTCCTCGGCGGGCGTGTGGACGCGACCTGGGTGCGGGCTGAGGCCAACCGTGCCATCGTCGAAGGTGATTTTCAGATTCCCGCCGCGGTGCGTGAAGCCGTTCACGCTATTTTGGAACGCGAAGAATTGCTCGACGACCCCGACACCCTCACGCTCACACGGGAAATCCGTGCCCAGGGGCGGAGTCTGGCGCGCGTCAACGGGCGCACCGCGAACGTGAGTCTGCTGCGCGAGTTGGGGGAATATCTGGTGGATGTCCACGGCCAATCCGAACACCTCTCCCTCCTACGGGTGAACGAACACCTGCGCCTGCTCGACGGCTACGCGGGGGTGGACGTGCCCCTGGCCGCGTACCGCACCACCTATCAAGCCCTTCGCAAAGTCCAAAACGATCTCCGCGCCCTCCGCGACGCCGAACGTGACGCCGTCCGCCGCGCGGATATGCTTACCTATCAACTCGAAGAAATCGAATCTGCCCGCCTTAAACCCGGCGAGGAAGAAGACCTCAAACAGGAACGCACTCGTCTCGCCAACGCCGAATCGCTCGCTTCCCTGGCCCAGCAAAGCCTCTTCCTGCTCGATGAGGGTGACCCCGAAACGCCTGCGATCACCGATCACCTCGGGCAGGTGGTGCAGGCCTTGTCCCAACTGGGGCGTACCGATCCCTCTCAGGCGGGGTTGAGTGAACGAGTGAATGGCATTTTTGAATCTCTCACCGACCTCGCCCGCGACCTGCGCGATTATCTGGAAAGTGTCGAGTTCAATCCACGTCGCCTGGAACAAGTGGAAGAACGTCTCGATCTGATGCATGGCCTCAAGCGGAAGTACGGCCCGACCATTCCCGCCATCCTCGAATTTGCCGCCAAAGCCCGTACCCAACTTGATGACATCACCCACGCCGAAGAACGGATTGCCGAGCTCGAAGCCCAACAGGGTAAACTGCTTCTCGAATTGGGCAAACGCGGCCAAACGCTTTCTGCCGCCCGCCGCAAAGCCGCGGCGCAAATGGGGCGCGCGATCGAGATTGAGTTGAACGATTTACGGATGGCCGGCGCACGGTTCGAGGTAGATTTTCAGGTTTCGCACGATCCGCATGGGGTAATGTTGGATGATGGGGCGCAGGTTGCCTTTGGGCCACAGGGGTTGGAAAACGTACAATTTCTCATTGCCCCCAACCCTGGCGAAGGGCTTAAACCCCTGGCAAAGATCGCCTCTGGGGGGGAAACCTCGCGGTTGATGCTGGCATTGAAGAACGTCCTCGCTAAAGCGGATCAGACGCCCACGTTGATTTTCGACGAAATTGATCAGGGCATTGGCGGGCGTGTGGGGACGGTGGTCGGGCAGAAGTTATGGCAGTTGGGGCAAGCGCATCAGGTATTATGTATCACCCACCTTCCGCAGTTGGCCGCGTTTGGCAAGCAACATTACCGTGTCCAGAAGGTGATCCAGGATGGGCGTACTTCCACAACTGTCGAACCGCTGGCAGGGGATAAACGCTTAACTGAATTAGCATTGATGATGGGGGATGTGAGCGAAGGGACGCTTCGTTCTGCTGAGGAAATTTTGCATGGGGCGAGGCAGATGATGGTGCAGAAAGTGCTTCCTGGGATGATGGGTGATTGACATTGGATATGTAAATCCATAGATTTCAGGGGTAAACGAATGAGTATATGATTAGAAAGCCGAATTTTGAACAAAATTCGGCTTTTTTTGTGAAATTCAATAAAAGATTTGATTTCCGTCGTTTATTAAGATTAGGGGAGAAGAAAAATGGATGTGAGACGAACAGGGAATGGTGCGGCGCATCTGCAAAACTGCGCCGCACCTGGAAATTTCAGCTAGTTGTCTGCTTGTGTTTCGTGCCGCCAGGGGTGGCCGAAATGTTGAGGCCCCAGAAACTGTATCCTGTCAGTTTCTGGGGCCTTGATTCTTAAAGTGGAATGATTGGCGTGAGCGTTGATACTTCTCGATTATTAAGGATTTTGTCTTAAAAAAACAATATAATTAGGCGCAACTTTTGACCGAGGAGTATTTACAGTGGAACAAGTTGAGACTTTTATTTTGGATAACTTGCAAATGATTTTTGATGAATTTGGCTGGTTGGGGGTGATGGCGATGATGGCGTTTGAAAATACGACGGGCATAACGCCCAGTGAGGTTTTGCTAGGTTTGGCCGGGTGGATGTTGATCGAGGCACACGGGTTGCCCCTATCGTTTGTGTTTTTGGGCGGGTTGTATGCTGCAATTGGTTCTCTGGTTGGCTCATCCCTGACTTATGGGCTTGTGCGTGCGGGGGGGCGTCCCATCGTGGAGCGGATGGCGCGTGCGTTGCGGATTCCGACGGCGTATCTGGAGCGAACGGATACCTTGTTTGAACGTTGGGGCGTGGCCGCGGTCTTTTTGGGGCGCGTTGTACCGGGGGTACGGGTGCTGATCACCATTCCTGCGGGGCTGGCCCGGATGCGGTATCCGACTTTTGCCGTGGCAACGTTTGCCGGAGCGTATGTGTGGTGTACGCTTTTATTGGGGGTAGGGTATGTGTTTGGGGTGGAATGGCCGTTGATTAGTGGCTATCTGCATCAATTTTTCCCTTATATCGTAGCGGCAATTTTGGTTGGCGGCCTGGCTCTTGGGGGATGGTGGTTTTGGACACATAAAATTCTGCAGGCTACCCCGACGACAAGTATGGATTGAAGGGTGATCATTTAACCAGTACTTTTATGGAAACGACTTCTTGCCCCGCGTGTGGGGCGCATATCTCTGGTGGCCTTGAAGGATGTGAAGCCCTCTGGCACGAACTGTTGTACTCTGGCGCGGTGAGTGGCCCAGCGTTTGATGCGTACTGTATGCAGCATTTGGACAAGTACTGTGCCTCTGCTAAGTCCTACGCCGCGCACTTGACCCGCCTATGCTGTGGGGTGGAAATGGATGCCGATCCGCGCGTGTATGCTGCCATCCAAAAGTGGTTAAACGGCAACCGCAAACTTGAAAAGCCCCCCATCCTCTCGCATTTGGGAGAGATGACCATCGCCGACGTGCACGATGCCCAAACCGCGCGCGCCTGGATGGAAAACGTTTGGGCAGCGTATGCTTCGCAACACGAACTGGCGCGGGGGTGGATTCGAGAGGCGCTTGGGTAGCTATCTAGCATTTCGGTTTCCCTTGCCATCCTCTCACCACCTATGCTTTAATCCCCCTCGTGAAACGCCTCTTCCTCCTTCCTGTTTCCTGCTTCCTTTTGGCCTTCCTCCTCACCGCCTGCCTTCCTCCCCTCCCCGAAGACGGCTCCCTCATCTTCCAAACCCTCGAACAAAAAAACGACTCCGCCTACAGCCTCCAGGAACAATACACCCCTCTCGAACCGGGATTAGTGGTGATTGACAGCGAAGACTCCCGCGCCCAATACGAAAACTGGTTTGGCGAAAAGGGCCGGAAAGCCTTGGGCAAGCTAAATTTCACCACACGGCTGGCGATAGGTGTCTTTCAGGGGTGGCAAACTACAGGGGGATACGGTGTCGAAATCGAACGCATTACCCGCACAGCAGACGTGGTCACGGTCGTAGCGCGGTTCACCGAACCGGGTTTGGGCGGGGCAACGGGTGCGATCACCTCCCCCTACCAACTGGTGCGCGTGGACAAAGCCGGGGATTGGCACACGAGGATCACCTATCAATTGGTTATCAATGGGGAAATCATCGCCGTGTTTCCGACCCCGGAACCATGAAAAAAAGCCTTTCCAGTAAAATACCCCTCCTATGCTCCCCCCCCTCACCGCTCTGTTTGCCCTCGCCCTCCTGCTCCCCGGTCTCCTCTGGCAGATCGGCTTTGGCGTAGGACGGATTGCCAATCCGTCCTACGATCTACCCTCCTGCCTCGCCGACCTCATCGGCATCAGCCTCGCCCTCGCCGCGTTGGTCGGCCTGGGTACATTCCTCTTTGGTTGGCGCTTTTCAGGGACCGCGCTCCTCTTCCTCTACGGCCTAATTGCTGCCGTCCTCCTCGTCCTTCTCTTCCGACGTCGAAAAAAATCACCCTCCCCTGAATCCGCCATTCCCTCCTCGCCACTCCCCACTCATTACTCATTACTTATCACATTCCTCTCCCTCTTCTCCTTCGCCATCCTCCTCGCCCTCCGCTTCTACCAATCCCGCACCCTCGTCCTCCCCGCCTGGGTCGACTCCGTCCACCACACCCTCATCGTGCGCCTGTTCCTCGAAACGGGCGGTGTTCCTCCCACGGCTAACCCATATCTGCCCATCACGTTCTATTACCACTTTGGCTTTCACCTCAACGCTGCCCTCTTCGCCTTCTTCACCCGCCTCACTCCCGATCAAGCCGTCCTGATTTTTGGACAATTTCTCAACGCCTTCGTTTCCCTCGCCATGTACCGGTTGGCGATGTCCCTTTGGCGCGACCCCCGCCGCGCCCTCCTTGCCCTCCTCTTGACCGGATTCGTCTCACAAATGCCCGCCTACTACCTCACCTGGGGACGCTACACCCTGCTGACCGGGCTGAGTTTGATGCTCCTTGCGATGGCCGCGGCTCTGGACGTGATCCGCTCCCCTTCCCCCACATCCGAGGCCACCGCGCGTCTGACGCTATACGTTGCCGGAACCCTGCTCACGCACTATTTCGCCGCCGGGTTGCTGGCGTTATTCCTGAGCGTGCTGGTTCTGGAGCAAATGCTCGCGGGCCAATGGCAGGTCTGGAAACACCCGGGCGTGCGAACCCTCTTTTGGGCCGGGTTCGCCGGATTTTTGCTGGCTTCCCCCTGGGTATGGCATGTATGGATTTCGGGCAGACGCTACTTCGGCGTCAATGTCGTCGGGCCAACCGAATCGCCAGACGAGGCCTATTTTTCCGGCTACCTGGGCTATTTGTGGCAACTCATGGGACCCTATCGAGGGCATGTGTTTCTGATTTTGGGTGGAATCGTCTTTTTGATTGTTGGATGGCGGAAACGTGTCCGCCCGTTTGCCCTCTGGAGCGTTGCGTTTATCTTGTTGAGCCTGCCGTGGGGCGTCCACATTCAGCCCTTCCGCCCCGATCATGGGGTGATCATTCTCTTCGTCCCCGCGGGGATGATGTTGGCGGACGCGTTCATCACCCCGATGGATGCAGAATCCCGTTGGTTTCGCTGGCTCGCGCGGGGCACCTTCGCGACCGCGTTGATCAGCCTCCTGATTTGGGGCGTGCGCGAGACGCGGGACATCCTCAACACCGGCACCATCCTCGCCACCCAGGCCGACCTCCACGCCCTAACCTGGATCGCCGAAAACACTCCTACCGATGTGGACTTTTTTATCAACGTTGCCTACTGGCAAACCGGCTCCTATCGCGGTGTGGACGGTGGGTGGTGGATCATGCCCCTGACCGGACGCCGAACGTTCCTGCCACCCGCATTGTTCCTCTTTGGCCCGAAGGATGAAGTGAAGGCGACCAATGCCCTCGCGGCCCGCGCCGCCCAATTCAACGCCTGCACTGACGAATTCCGCGCGTTTCTGACGGAAAATAAACTCACCTATGTATATCTAGGCGCGAATCAAGGCCCTCTGCGCCCGGAAGGGATGGCAAGTTGCCCGGATTTTCAAGTGATTTACGCCCAAGAAGGGGTAACGATTTACCGAGTGCCTTAGAAAATCGGGGAGTCTTACCCCTTAAATCGAAACTTCGGATATTCAAGCGGGTTATTTTAGGCGACTTTGTGAAATTTACCACTCACCTTGATGGGCCTTATGGCCTATGATACAATCACCGCGCTTTTTCCGGGCTAAACTTTCGGATTTTTTCTCAAGTTTCCCCATAAATTATTACCCTCAAAACAGGTTAAAACGATGCTAAATGAATACTTACCCATAGGGATTCTTCTCGTCCTGGCAACAGGGCTGGCAGGTCTGGTCGTTGTCTTGGGACATCTGTTTGGGCCGCGCCGCCCCAGCGAACGCAAGTCAAACCCCTACGAATCGGGGATGACGCCAATTGGCCCTGGAACGCGTCGGGTTCCCGTGCGCTTTTACATGGTCTCGGTGCTGTTCATTTTGTTCGATATTGAAGTGGTGTTTTTCCTGCCATACGCGGTGGTCATTAAGGAATTAGGGTGGTTTGGGATCATAGAAATGTTCGTTTTCATTGGTATTTTGCTGATTGGCTATGTATATGCCTGGAAAAAAGGAGCACTCGAATGGGAGTAGAGCAAAAACTTGGCAACATGGGCGTAGTGACCGCCCGGTTGGAAGACCTCGTTAACTGGGGTCGCACAGGGGCCATGTGGCCGATGCTTTTCGGCCTCGCCTGTTGTGCGATTGAAATGATGGCCTCGCAGGCCGCAACGTATGATATGAGCCGCTTTGGGATGGAATTGATGCGTGCCAGTCCCCGCCAATCTGACTTGATGATCGTCGCCGGACGCGTGACCCGGAAAATGGCCCCCGTCCTGCGCCGTTTATACGATCAAATGCCTGACCCGAAATGGGTCGTTTCGATGGGCGATTGTGCATCGAGCGGGGGCGTGTTCAACAATTACGCCATCGTCCAGGGCGTGGATGAAGTTGTGCCGGTGGATGTGTATATCGCGGGGTGTCCTCCCCGGCCCGAAGCCCTCATTCACGGCATTATGACCCTCCACGAAAAAGTCAAAACCGAAAAGATGAAAAATTGGGCATAAATATGAGCAAAGAATATTTAGTTGAAGTCCAAAAAACCTTAGCCGAACGTTTCGATGGGGAAACAGGCGAATTTCGCGGTGACCCGCGTTTGATCGTCACCTCCGCACAAATCGTTGAAGTCGCGACTGCTCTGCGAGAAGAATTCGGGTTCGAATATCTGTCCGACATCACCGCAGTAGATTACTGGCCCCAAGATGATCCCCGGTTCCACGCCGTGTACCAGTTTTCCTCCTTGAAAAACAATTGCCGGTTGGAAGTACGGGTTCCGCTTTCGGGTGACGAACCCTCTCTGCCCACGATTTCAAAAGTGTATTGGAGTGCCAACTGGCCGGAACGCGAACTGTTTGACATGTTCGGTTTTCAAATCGAAGGCCACCCCGACCTGCGCCGGATTTTGATGCCCCACGACTGGCAAGGCCATCCCCTGCGAAAAGATTACCCGCTTGGGTACGAAGAAGTACAGTTTTCCTTCAATTATGATGAAATTGGACAGCGTAAACCGCATCCGAAAGAGTAAGTTATGGCCCAACTTCAAGAAGTTTCTGTTGATGAACTAAAACACCTCGTCTCCGAACGTGCGCTTACGGGAGAGACTGTCCTGCTTAACATGGGGCCGCAGCACCCCAGCACCCACGGGGTTTTGCGACTGCTCCTGGAATTGGATGGGGAAATCGTCGTCAATTGCATCCCGGACATTGGCTTTCTGCACACCGGCGTCGAAAAGAACATGGAAGCCAAGAGTTACGAGAAAGCGGAAGTCATGACCGACCGGCTCGACTACCTCAATACAATGGGCAACAACCTGGCTTATTGTATGGCAGTCGAAAAACTCGTGGATTTGGATGTGCCCCCGCGCGCACAGGCCATTCGCGTCATTATGGCGGAATTGCAACGGATTGCCTCGCACCTGGTCTGGCTCGGAACCCACGCGCTGGACCTCGCCGCGATGACTGTGTTCCTGTTCGCCTTCCGTGAACGGGAAACCATCCTGGACATCATGGAAATGTGCTCCGGGCAGCGGATGATGACGACATATTTCCGCCCCGGCGGGCTATGGCGCGATGTCCCCGCCGATTGGGAAGACACCGTCCGCGGTTTCCTCAAGATTTTCCCCGAACGCATTGCCCAATACGAACGCCTGCTCACGAAAAACCCCCTGTTCATTGACCGTACGAAAAACATCGGTGTGATTTCCGGCGAAGATGCGCTACGTTGGGGTATGAGCGGCCCGACTTTACGTGCTTCTGGCCCCGCCGTTGACCTTCGTAAACTTCGCCCCTACTCCGGTTACGAACAATATGATTTTGATGTGCCCACCCTCACCGAGGGCGATGTGTATGCTCGCTACCTTGTGCGGATGCAGGAATTACGCGAATCGCAAAAAATCATCGAACAAGCCCTGGACAAACTCCCGCAAGGCCCATTCCGTAGTAATAACCGGAAATTTGTCCCACCCCCCCGCGCGGAAATCGGCGTCAGCATGGAATCGCTCATCCACCACTTCAAACTGTGGACGGAAGGCTTCCCGGCCCCGAAAGCCTCCGTATATTCGGCAGTTGAATCCCCACGCGGGGAACTTGGTGTGTATTTGGAAGGCGATGGCGGCCCGAAACCATACCGTGTTCACTGGCGCACGCCCTCCTTTGCCAATCTCCAAGCGTTGGATGTCCTTTCCAAAGGCCACATGGTTGCCGATTTAGTTGCGATTATTGGTAGCGTTGATATCGTGTTGGGAGATACAGATCGATAATGAACAATTTGCTCGAAAAATACAACGATGAAGTTCAAGTCATCTTGAACAAATACCCCGCCGACCAACGACGTTCCGCGGTGATGCCGCTTTTGTACGTGGCACAACGCGAAAAGATGTACGTTTCCAAGGCAGATATGGCGGATGTCGCCGAAATTATCGGCGTGCCTGCCACCGATGTCGCTTCAATTGTTGGGTTCTACTCCCTCTACTACGACAAACCCGGCGGAAAATATCGCATCCAGGTTTGCACCGACCTCCCCTGTGCTTTGCGCGGGGCCGATGAATTTATGGAAGGTGTCTGTCACCACCTGAAGCTCGATCCCCATCACGGCGGCACAACCGAAGATGGCAAAGTCACAATCGAAGCCGTGATGTGTCTGGCTGCGTGCGACAAAGCCCCTATGTTCCAACTTCAAACTGGCGAAGGCCTTTCCTACCACGAGAATCAAACGGTAGAGAGCGCCGTGAAGTTGGTGGAAGAATTACGCAACAAATAGCCAATACCCAATATTGGAAGATATTTATGACTTACGTTTTATTCCGTCACCGAGACATTCCTGAGATTGACCAACTCGACGTGTACATCAAACACGGCGGCTTTGAGGCGTTTAAGAAAGTCGTTACCACGATGAAACCCGAAGAAGTGGTCGAAGAAGTGTTCAAATCTGGTTTACGCGGGCGCGGGGGCGCAGGCTTCCCGACCGGATTGAAATGGCGCTTTATTGACAAAAACCAATGGCCCCATTACGTTGTCGCTAATGCAGATGAATCCGAACCTGGCACCTTCAAAGACCGCGAAATTATGGAGCGCAACCCCTTTCAGTTTTACGAAGGGATGATGATCTGTGCTTATGCAGTAGGTGCCAACGCGGCCTACAACTACCTGCGCGGCGAATTCTGGCCCCTGGTTCCCACCCTCGACGCCAAACTCGCCGAACTCGAAAAGGCGGGTTTCCTCGGTGACAATCTCTTCGGGACAGATTTTTCGCTCCGTTTGTACAATCATTTTGGGGCAGGCGCTTATATCTGCGGGGAAGAAACCGCACTGCTCGAATCGCTCGAAGGTAAACGCGGCCAACCTCGCCTCCGCCCGCCGTTCCCGCCCAGTTTCGGCCTGTACGGGAAACCGACCATCGTGAACAACGTCGAAACGCTGACGAATGTCCCGATGATCATCGCCAAAGGCGCGGACTGGTACAAAACCATCGGCACGGAAAAATCCCCCGGCCCGAAAATTTTCTCCCTCTCCGGCAATGTCAACAAACCGGGCAACTATGAACTCCCACTTGGCACCACCTTCCGTGAACTGATCTACGAACACGGTGGGGGCATTTCCGGTGGACGCAATATCAAAGCCATCATGCCTGCGGGCGCTTCCTCCGCCATCATCGTCGCTGATGACAATGCGCTAGACACCGCGATGGATTACGAATCTGTGCCCAATGTCGGTTCAATGCTTGGTTCTGCTTCCGTGATTGTGATTGACGATTCGGTCAGTATGGACTGGCTGGTCAAAAAGACCCTACACTTCTTCAAACACGAGTCCTGCGGCAAATGTACGCCCTGCCGCGAAGGAACGTACTGGATGACGCACATCATTGACCGGATTGAAGAAGGCGGCGAGGGGTACGAGCAAGTCGAACTCCTTTACGATGTGGCTCGCAACATTGAAGGCAAATGCCTTTGTGCCCTCGGCGAATTCTCCATTCAGGCCGTGGTCACGGGCATTGATCGTTTCCCGGATGATTGGAAGGCAAAAACAAAGCCTAAAAAAGCTGCCGAAGAAATGGTCCCGGCCTAATCTAACGAAATATCGGATATCGAATGACGAAAACCGTAAACCTTACTATTGATAACACCCCCGTCACCGTTCCTGCTGGAACGATGATTGTGGATGCCGCTAAAAAAGCGGGGATTGACATCCCTGTCTTTTGTTACCACCCCAAATTGGAACCCGTTGGCATGTGCCGTATGTGCCTGGTCGAAGTGGGACGCCCTATGCGGGATCGTGCTACCGGACAACCCGTTCTCGAAGCGGATGGCTCACCCAAGATTGGGTTCGGCCCTAAGCTGGAAACCGGGTGTACTGTCCCCGTCGAAGAAGGCATGGTCGTCCGCGGCTACACAGAAAAAGTGACCGAGGCCCGCGATGAGATTGTCGAATTTATCCTGACATCTCACCCCCTCGATTGTCCGGTGTGCGACAAAGGTGGCGAATGTCCGCTCCAGAACCTGACGATGGCGCATGGGCCAGGGAACAGTCGCTTTGATTTTGACAACAAACTTCACCTCGACAAACACGTACCGTTGGGCGATTTGATTTATCTGGACCGCGAACGCTGTATCCAATGCGCCCGCTGTATCCGTTTTCAGGATGAAATTGCCGATGACTCCGTGATTGAGTTCTTCAACCGGGGCCGCCGCACCGACATCGTGACCTACTCCGACCCTGGATTTGACTCCTACTGGTCGGGGAACACCTCGGACATCTGCCCGGTCGGGGCACTGACGACGGCAGATTTCCGTTTTGGCGCACGCCCGTGGGAATTGAATGCTGCTGCTTCGGTTTGTAACCAGTGCCCGGTCGGGTGCAACATCACGTTCAACACCCGCCGCGAGGCGAAAACTGGGGGCGCGTATGCGATCAAACGGGTGATGCCCCGCCAGAACGAGCAGGTCAACGAAATCTGGATTTGCGACAAAGGTCGTTTCTCCGCCTATCAATTTAGCGAAAGCGCCGACCGTCTGACCCAGCCGTTGATCCGTAAAAATGGCGAACTAACCCCCGCAACCTGGGGCGAGGCTCTCGATCTGATCGGCGAAAAGATGAAACAAGCCGGAGATGGCACCGTGGTTTTAGCCAGTGGACGTCTCTCTAACGAAGACCTCTACAATCTCCGCAAACTGGCGGATTATCAGGGCGGCAAAGCACTATTGGACACCCGCGTGGGTGGTGGGGACTTGGTTGCCCAGGTGGGGTTGAGCACAGGCTCGAACCTCGCCGACCTCGGGCAGGGCGATACAATCCTGGTCATTGCCAGCGATTTGGAAGAAGAAGCGCCCGTTTGGTGGTTGCGTGTGCGGCAAGCGGCGCAACGGGGTGCGAACCTTATTGTGGCAAACCCGCGTGAGACCAAACTGGATCGAGTTGCGAAGCAAGTGGTCCGGTACAAATATGGGGATGAAGGAAAAGCCCTTTCGGGACTCAATTTGGGGACGGATGGGAATCTGGTTGTGTTTTACGGCAGTGAAGGGTTGGGGCTGGAAGGAACTAGTGCTTTAGCTCAAAGCTGTGCGAATTTATTGATTGAAACCGGACATGCCGGTAAACCCAACAACGGCTTGGTTGCAGTTCACCCACGAGTGAACGATCAGGGTGCGTGGGATTTGGGTTTCCGTCCGTCCAGCGATTTGAAAGCGGCGTTGTCCGGGGCGAAGGTGGCTTACGTGGTCGCTTCCAATCCTTATGGCGATGACCCCGATCTGCTGAAAGTGAGCCACCCGCAATTTTTGGTCGTGCAGGATTTGTTCCTGACCGAGACGGCGAAATTGGCGGACGTCGTGCTTCCCGCTCAGGCGTATGTGGAACGTGACGGTTCGTACACTTCGGGCGAACGGCGGGTGCAGCGGTTTTACACCGCGGTGCCTGGGCGTTCTGATACCCGCCCCGATTTCACCATCACGGCGCAGATTGCGCTTCGTCTGGGGCTGGAACTTGAAGGCCGTTTGGTCGCTCGCATTTTTGCGAAGATTGGCGAAGTGGCCCCCGAATATGCCGGGGTGAGTTACATTGATCTGGCGCGGGTGGATGAGCAATGGCCGATTGTCGGGCGCGGTGATATGTACTATGGCGGGACGACGTATGAGAACTCACAAGGTTTGGGCGTTCAGTTAGCCGCACGGGGTGAGGCAAAAGCGGTTGAAGTGGCAGCCCTGTCCGGGGTTTCCAGCGACACCGCGCTCGTCGCGGTTCCGGTAACCCGGTTATATGATCGGGGTACGATCATCGCCCGGTCGAAGACGTTAGGCCCGCGTTTGTCCGCCTCGTCCGTGGTCTTCCATCCGAATGATGCCCAAAAATTGATGTTAGCAGAAGGCGCGACGGTCCGGCTTTCCTGGAATGGTTCTTCGGCAGAGGCCGCCGTGGATTGCGATGGCACGATGCCTGAAGGCTTTGTACTGGTTCCTCGAAGTTTGGGGCTGACCGTGAATGCTCCGGTGGTTGTTGAAGTGGAGAAAGCGTAAATGGAAAGTGCATTAGTTATCCAATGGATTATCAAGGCCGCAATTCTGACCCTCGCCCTGGTGACGGGTTTTGCGTATACGACGCTTTATGAGCGCAAACTGTTGGCGAAGATTCAAATTCGTCTGGGGCCGAACCGCGTGGGGCCGGGGGGATGGTTACAACCGGCGGCGGATGGGGTCAAGTTGATTTTTAAGGAAGAGTTGATCCCAGATAAAGCGGACAAGTTTTTGTTTGTACTGGCTCCGATCCTGACGATGATTCCCTCGATTGTGATTATGGCGGTCGTGCCGTGGGGGCGGACGGTGAAAATGTTTGGGCAGGATGTATTTTTGGGGATTTCGGACATCAATGTCGGATCATTGTATATTATGTCGGTGGCTTCGATTGCAGTGTATGGGATTACGCTGGCGGGGTGGGCCTCGAATAATAAATATGCGATGATGGGTGGGTTGCGGTCGGCGGCGCAAATGGTCAGTTATGAACTGGCGCTTGGGTTGGCGTTTGTCGGGCCGATTATGATTGCTGGTTCGATGAGCCTGGGCGCGATTGTGGAAGCGCAAAAGAATGTCTGGTTTATCGTTTACCAGCCTTTGGGGGCGTTGATTTTCTTGATTGCGGTGCTGGCGGAAGTGAACCGTGCTCCGTTCGATATGCCTGAAGCGGAACAAGAACTGACTGCCGGTTACCACACAGAATATTCCGGGATGAAGTTCGCCCTGTTTTTTATGGCGGAGTACATCAAAATGGCGGCGGTCAGCGCGATTGGTGCGACATTGTTCTTTGGTGGGTTTTTAGGTCCTGATTTGACGTGGATCCCCGGAATTGGTCCCTGGTTTGCATGGTTAAACGCTCCTTTGATGGGACCTATTTGGTTGTTTCTCAAGATTTTCATCGGCCTCGGTCTCATGATCTGGATCCGGGCGACTTTGCCCCGTATCCGCTATGACAGGCTGATGGCATTTGGTTGGAAAATTATGTTGCCCCTTTCACTGGTGAATGTGTTTATCACGGCGATTGTGGTGGTAGCAATTGGTAAATAGGCACTTTATCTACTTATTTACCTTATGTACCTTCCCCGGAGGTTGAGCCTTGACTGGTGTAGATGAAATTAAAGCGATTGCGGTGGGCATGTGGACGACTTTTCGTTCCATGTTTGATAAACCGATTACCTACGCATACCCGGAAGTAAAACGCCCGGTGCGGACGCGCTTCAAGGGGCGGCATGTCTTACAACGTTACGACAACGGACTGGAACGGTGTATCGGGTGTTCCTTGTGCGCGGCGGCTTGCCCGGCAGATGCCATTTTTGTGGAATCGTCCGAGAATTCCGATGAAAAGCGGTTCTCTCCTGGTGAACGATATGCCAGCACTTACGAAATCAACTTTTTGCGGTGTATCTTTTGCGGTTATTGTGAAGATGCCTGCCCGACACAAGCGATTGTGTTGGGCGATAACTACGAGTTGTCCTTTACGGATCGTAGAGATGCCATTTACGACAAAGACATGTTGCTTGTACCTGTGATTTCAGGCGGCAAGCCGACCCCTCAGCAAACCCCTCCCGGTGTGTTTACCCGCAGCGTGCCGGAAATGGAAAATCCGACGGATTAGATATGGACGGAAACCTCATTACTTTTTATATCCTTGCCCTTGTAGCCATTGGCGCTGCGCTGGGTTTGTTGTTTAGCAAGAACTCGGTCTATGCGGCATTGTTCCTGATTTTGAACTTTGCAACCGTGGCCGTCTATTATTTAACGCTCGGCGCACCGTTTATCGCAATGGCGCAGGTAACGGTGTACGCTGGGGCAATCATGGTGCTGTTCCTCTTCGTCATCATGCTTTTAGGGACAGAAAAACTTGCCGGAGAAGATACGCTGATCTGGCAAAAGCCTTTTGCCTGGTTGTTAGCGATTTTGTTGATCGGGGTGGGCATGTACCAGATTGCCCTCCGCGGTGTGACGGATGCGATGATCCATACTTTCCCTGGTGGAGATTTTGGAAGCCCGGCATCCATCGGGATGATTTTATTCAACCAATATTTACTCCCCTTTGAAGTGACCTCGATCCTGTTGTTGGTCGCGATGGTCGGCGCGATTGTGCTGACAAAAGGCGAAAGTAAGAAGGCGCAGAAATAATCCGCGTGCCGCTTATCCCCTGTCAAACGGCGTGGTAAGTGAAACGTGTAAAGAGAGGATGTCAATGATCCCTGTTGAAAATTACATCGGTTTATCCGCAATCTTGTTCACCATCGGAGCGATGGGCGTCTTAACCCGCCGGAATGCGATTGTGATTTTTATGTCCGTTGAGTTGATGTTGAACTCGGCGAACTTATTGTTTATTGCCTTTGCCCAGGTTTATCAAGAAGTGGGCGGGCATGTGTTTGTTTTTTTTGTGATGGCCGTCGCTGCTGCAGAAGTCGCCGTCGGTTTAGCCTTGATCGTCGCAATCTTTCGCTCGCGGGGGACGATCAACATTGATGATTTGCACCATTTGAAAGGATAGGCGAGGTTTTTTATGCTTTTATCAGAAGTTTCTGCCGGTCCTACTTTTTTTGCCCTGGCCCCCTGGGTGGTCTTTATCCCGGTTATTGGCCTGCTCTTGAACATCATTCTCGGACGAAGGATGGGCGAACGGTTTGTGGGCATTGTTGCTAGTTCAGCGGCATTTTTAGCCTTTATTGTCTCGGTATTGCTCGCTCTTTCGCTTCGCAGTCAACCTGAAGGCATGGTCGTTACTCTTGCGGATTGGCTCACGATTGGCGAACTGCATGTTCCGTGGGCATTCAATGTGGATACGCTCTCCGTCACGATGATGTTAGTTGTGTCTGGGGTTGGAACGCTCATCCACATCTACGCCTCCGGGTACATGCACTACGATGTGCGCTACAAGGAAGACCCCGCCAGCTATACCCGGTTCTTCATTTATCTGAACCTGTTTATCGCCTTCATGATGACCCTCGTCAGTGGGAGCAGCTACTTGATGCTCTTCGTTGGCTGGGAAGGGGTGGGCTTGTGCTCCTTCCTGTTGATCGGTTTCTGGTTTACGCGGAACCCCGATGGCTCGATCGGGATCAACAACTCCAACGCAGCGAAAAAAGCCTTCATCACCAACCGCGTCGGGGACTTCGGCTTTTTGATTGCCATGTTCCTGACCTTCTGGTATTTCGGTTCGCTGGAATTTCACGAGGTTTTTCATGCGGTGGAAACAATGGCCTCGACCGTTCCATCCTGGGTCATTCCTGCGATTGGCATTTTTATGCTCGTTGGTGTGACCGGAAAATCGGCCCAAATCCCGTTGTTTGTCTGGCTCCCGGACGCGATGGCTGGCCCGACCCCCGTTTCGGCCCTGATCCACGCGGCCACGATGGTCACGGCAGGGGTCTACCTCGTGACTCGTTCGTACCCGATTTTTGAAGCCTCCCACCTCGCACAGACGATTGTTGCGACCGTTGGCGCTGTCACCGCACTTTTTGCGGCAACTGTGGCGGTAGGACAGTTTGATATCAAAAAGGTTCTGGCGTATTCGACGGTCAGCCAGTTAGGTTTCATGGTTGCCGCTGTCGGGATGGGCGGTTTTGTCGCCGGAATGTTCCACCTCGTGACCCACGCCTTCTTCAAAGCGTTGCTCTTCCTCGGGGCTGGTTCGGTTATTTTAGGTGTCGAACGTGGACATCACCCCCTGGAATCTACGGGTGATGCGCCTGCTAAAGCCAATAAAAAAGGCACCCACGCAGAAGCGAAACACGGCAAAGGGCAAGAGGCCCATCACGATGCTGGGCCTCACGATGCCGGACATCATGATGCCGGGCACGATGACCACCACGCGTTCGACCCACAAGACATGCGGAACATGGGCGGGATGCGGAAGAGTATGCCCGTGACCTTTTGGGTCTACATGATGGGCACGCTGGCGTTGGCAGGGATTGTCCCATTCGCCGGATTCTGGTCGAAAGACGAAATCTTAGCTGATGCCTCCGCAGAATTTCCTCTGGCCTACTGGTTGTTGACCATCGCCGCTTTTCTGACTGCTTTCTACATGGGACGCCAAATCTGGATGGTCTTCTTTGGCAAACCTCGCACCCACGCCGCAGAAGCCGCCAAAGAAAGCCCCATGACGATGACCATTCCGTTAGGTATATTGGCTTTTCTGTCCGTCGTGGGTGGGGCGCTCAATCTGCCAACGATTCACACCTTTGCGAATTGGCTGGAACACACGATGGGACATGCTGCTCATGCCGGTGAGTTCAACCCGCAGGTGGCGATTGTTTCAACGGTGCTTGCCTTGACTGCGATTTTGTTGTCCTGGTTGTTGTACGGACGTAAACCGCTTGCTTCTACCGAGGACACTGATCCTCTTCGCCGGATGCTTGGTCCAATCTTCGTCGGAATGAACCGGAAATGGATGGTAGACGAATTTTATGGTTGGTTGATCATCCGCCCTTATCAACGCTTTGCTGCATTTCTTGCAGATAAAGTGGACTGGGACTTCTGGCACAATTGGTTCCACGACTCAGTCATTGCTGCTGGCTTCCAGGGCCTGACCCGTTTGCTTGCTGATCCAATTGACCTGGGCTTTGTGGACCGGGTATCCTACTGGCTGGCGGAAGGGACGAGTGGTTTATCCCGTCTCTTAAGCCGTTTGCAAAATGGCTTTGCTCGTAATTATGCGCTCATGGTCTTCATGGGTGTGGTTGTGATTTTAGGTTACGTTATCTTAAGATAATCCTGAGGATTTCTATGAACCCTTTGCTGACAATATTAACTACCTTTTTCCCCCTCGTTGGGGTACTGATCCTGTTGTTCGTCAACCAGGAGAATAAAAACCTGATCCGCTGGATTGCCCTGGTAACCTCGGTGGTAACCTTTGTGATCTCCCTTGTCGCTTTGATGCAGTTCGTTCCTTCAAATCCGGGTTTGCAAGGCTCGACTGAAGCAGACTGGATCACAGTCGCGGGCTGGAACATCAAGTTTGCGATGGGCATTGATGGCCTGAGCATATTGCTGGTGCTTCTGACCACCTTCCTCACGCCGATTTCCATCTTGTCCACTTGGACTGCCGTCGAAGACCGGGTAAAAGATTTTATGATCTTCTTCCTGATGCTCGAGACCGGTATGTTGGGCGTATTTGTAGCCCAGGATTTGTTCCTGTTCTACATCTTCTGGGAATTCACCCTTGTCCCGATGTATTTCCTGATTGGGATTTGGGGCGGCCCCCGACGGCGTTACGCAGCAGTCAAGTTCTTCCTCTACACAATGGCCGGATCGATCCTCATGCTATTGGCCATCCTGTGGCTGGGTATCGAAGGCGGTACATTCTACCTGCCGGACTTGATCGCTCGTGGCAATATTCCTGCTGCCACCCAAACCTGGTTGTTCCTGGCATTCGCCGCGGCCTTTGCCATCAAAGTCCCGATGTGGCCCCTCCACTCCTGGCTCCCCGATGCCCACGTTGAAGCTCCTACCGCAGGCTCCGTCATCCTTGCTGGCGTCCTTCTGAAAATGGGCACCTATGGCTTTGTTCGTTTCAACCTGCCCCTCTTCCCGCAAGCGGCGCTACAACTAGCCCCCACGATGGGCTTGCTCGCCGTGATCGGGATTTTGTACGGTGCAGCGGTTTCGTTTGCTCAGAAAGATGTCAAAAAACTGGTTGCGTATTCTTCCGTCAGCCACTTGGGGTTTGTGATGCTCGGCTTGTTTGCCCTCAATACGCAAGGCATTCAGGGCGGTATTTTGCAGATGATCAACCATGGTTTGAGCACAGGCGCCCTGTTTTTGCTCGTTGGGATGATTTATGAACGTCGCCATACCCGGGAACTGGACGCTTTCGGTGGATTGTGGACGATCATGCCTGTGTACGCCATCCTGACCCTGATTGTATCCCTGTCCTCGATGGGCTTACCCGGCTTGAACGGGTTCGTAGGTGAATTCACCATTCTCCTCGGCGCGTTCGGCTCGGAAGCGTTGGCCTCAAAAATCGGGTACGGCATTTTGCACCCAGGCGTGATGACCGGGTTCGCTGCGGCTGGCGTCATTCTTGCGGCAATCTACATTCTTTACATGTTCCAAAAAATGTTCCTTGGCCCGGTGACGCACGAAGAGAACAAAAAATTGCACGATTTGAACTGGCGCGAGATTGCGACCCTGTTGCCGCTCCTGATCATGATCTTCTGGATTGGTTTGTATCCCAAACCCTTCTTTGATTTGATGGGCCCGGCAGTAAATCATCTCGTTGCGACACTTCAAACCGCAGCGATGGTGATGCATTAAGATGAACTCATCAGACCTCCTTTCTATTCTGCCCCTCGTTGTCTTATCGGTCTGGGCGAGTATTCTGCTCGTGGTAGACCTCTTCATCCCCGGCCCGCGCAAGACATGGACGGCGATCTTATCCATCCTGGGATTATTGGTCGCACTCGTGCTTACGGCGCTCTTTAAAAGTCCTGATAAATTAACCTTCAGTGGAATGATTTCTGCGGATGGGTTTGCCTCCTTCCTCAGCATGGTGGTCCTTGCCAGCGGCATGTTAGCGATTACCCTGTCATACGATTACCTCAAACGGATGGGCATCGAACGTGGCGAATACTACACGCTGATGCTTTTTTCGATTTGTGGCATGGTGTTAATGGCCTATGCTGCCGATCTGATTGTCGTTTTCCTGGCGTTGGAATTGCTCTCCATCCCGCTTTATATCCTGGCTGGGTTCGCCCGCCCTCGCCTCGATTCTGAAGAATCCGCTCTGAAATACTTCTTGTTAGGTGCATTTGCTTCAGGGTTCGTGGTATATGGGATTGCATTGTCTTACGGCGCGACAGGGACCACCTCTTTGCAAGGGATCGTCGCCTCGGTGGACGCGGGAACGTTCAACCCCGCAATGCTGACTATTGGTGCGGCGTTGATCCTGGTTGGGTTAGGGTTCAAAGTCGGGGCCGTGCCCTTCCACATGTGGACACCTGATGTATATCAAGGTGCGCCCTCGACCGTGACCGCGTTCATGGCGGTTGGGGCAAAAGTCGGCGGGTTTGCGGCCTTGTTGCGGATTTTTGTCTCTGCATTTAGCACAAACTACATTCTCATCGGTAAGCTGACCCCGGTCTTGTGGGGGCTTGCGGCGGTAACGATGATTGTCGGTAACCTGTTGGCAATTTCCCAAAAGAACATCAAACGGATGCTAGCTTATTCTAGTATCGCCCACGCCGGGTATATTTTGATGGCTCTTGTTCCCTTTGCTCAGCCTGAAGTCGCCCGTGACTCGATTGCCGCAGCGTTGTTCTATCTGCTCAGTTTTGCGATCACCAGTTTCGGTATTTGGGCTGTTGTAATGACCCTCGAAAATTCTGAAGATGGTGCAGATGGCCTTCACAAAGGTTTGACCCTGGACGATTACGCCGGGTTGGGTCGCCGCTCCCCTGGCCTCGGTGTAGCGATGACGATTTTTATGCTCTCGTTCATCGGCCTGCCGCCCACGCTTGGTTTTGCTGGGAAACTGTTCCTCTTCCGTACCGCCCTTGAAGGAGGATTCGTCGGTCTCGCCGTAATTGGGGTGCTGACTTCGCTCATTTCCGCATACTACTACCTGCGCATCGTCGTTATCATGTACATGCAAGAAGGCCAGCCGACCGTATACCGCGAGCGCTGGCTTGGCATCACTGCGATGGCCTCGGCCCTGTGTACGGTGGCATTAATGTTTTTCGCCAGTCCGTTGCTTTCCTGGGCGGCGAATTCTATGGTGCATTTGTTTTAGGATTTTATACCGAACCACTCAAAAAGACCCGACAATACAAGGTCGGGCCTTTTTTTTACCTAATATTCAACGTGCTATAATAATCTCGTGCCCTCTACCAACCTCACTGCCCCGACACTCATCACCCGCATGGCGCAACTCCGCGCGTTTGCAGGCAAACTTCCCAAAGAACCCCTCCTCGCTGTGGACACCGAGTCGAACAGCCTGCATGCTTATCAAGAACAGGTTTGTCTCATTCAATTTACCATCTCCGATGGAGATTATCTGGTTGACCCTCTTTCGCTTGACTCGCTGGCACCACTTGCCCCATTTTTTGCTGATCCAAAGCACGAAAAAATCTTCCACGCCGCTGAATATGACCTGATCTGTCTCAAGCGGGATTTTGAATTTGTCTTTACCAACCTTTTCGATACCATGTTTGCGGCCCGAATCCTCGGGCGCAAAAAGGTTGGCCTGGGCTCGATTTTAGAAGAAGAATTTCATGTAATCGCAAACAAAAAATATCAACGTGCTGATTGGGGCCAGCGTCCCCTGCCTTCATATCTCCAGGCTTACGCCCAACTAGATACACACTACCTTATCCCCCTTCGAAACCGTTTGGGTGACCAACTTCATCAAAAAAATCTATGGTCGCTTGCCGAAGAAGATTTCAAACGCCTTTGCCACGTTAACGGGCGCGAACCTACGCCGAAAGAAGATCTTGTTTGGCGTATCAACGGGGCACGCGATTTGAGTGCGGGCGAGGCTGCGGTTCTCAATGAACTTTGTCTCTACCGGGATCAAATGGCCGCCAAATTGAACCGTCCCGTTTTCAAAGTGATGAATGATGAACTGTTGGTGAAATTGGCGCAGCATCTCCCCCTGGATAAAGCCGAACTCGTCCGCGCGGGGATGACCGAGCGCCAACTTCACCGGTTTGGGGAGGGCGTGCTGGCGGCAATTTCGCGGGGCATGGCTGCCTCACCGCTGTACCAACCCGTACATCCCCGCCCAGATGATGACTATCTTGCACGTATGGAGGCGTTAACCGACTGGAGGAAAATCCGCGCCCGATCTCTCGGTGTTGAGTCCGATGTTGTCCTCCCTCGTGAGCACATCACCAAGATCGCTCGGGCTAATCCCGCGGGTGGCCCCGACCTCCTCCCGCTCATGGAGGATGTTCCCTGGCGGTACGAACACTTCAACGAGCAAATCCTGCGCGTACTTAAACGCGTCAATCGTTCCTAAAAATTCCCAATATCGCCCTCGCATCACGGAGTTCCCATGAAAATCCACTTCCACGGCGCGGCGCAAACCGTCACCGGTTCCCAACACCTCCTCGAAATCAACGGCAAAAGCCTGCTTCTTGATTGTGGTCTCTACCAGGGTTCCCGCAAAGAATCCTACGAAATCAACAAGAATTTTAAATTTTCTCCGCACAAACTGGACGCGATGCTTCTCTCGCATGCCCATATTGATCACGTTGGCAACCTGCCCAACCTTGTCAAAAATGGCTATAACGGGCCTGTGTACGCCACCCATGCCACCGCCCACCTTGCCGGGGCTATGATGCGGGATTCTGCAAAAATCCAGGAACAGGATTCGGGGTATGTCAATAAAAAGCGCGCACGTCGTGGGGAACCTCCTGTTGACCCCCTTTACACAATGGAAGATGCCGAAGATACCATTCAATACTTGCGAGGGGTAAATTATGACCAGGCTATCGAACCTATTCCGGGCGTTGTTGCACGTTTTGTTGAGGCGGGACACATTCTTGGTTCTGCGGCCATCGTGCTGGACATCGAAGAAAATGGGCGCAAATTCCGTCTCTGGTTTTCCGGTGACATTGGACGTTTCGACAAACCCATTCTCCGCGACCCCATTCTCCCTGACCACGCGGATTATTTGCTGATGGAATGTACCTACGGTGACAAGCCGCATCGTAGCCCAGAAGAAAGCTACGAAGAACTGCAAAAGGTGGTCAAACGCACGATTGAACGCGGGGGCAAAGTGATCATCCCTGCTTTTGCCGTGGGCCGTACCCAAGAACTGGTGTACTCCCTCCATCAGATGTTCGATACTGGAGAGCTGCCCGAAGTCCCCGTTTTTGTAGACAGCCCCCTCGCCGTCAATATCTCCGACATCTTCCGCCAGCACACCGAATGTTTCGACGAAGAAGCGCTGGAGATGCTTGCCACAGACCAAGACCATTCCATCCTGGGTTTCCACCGTCTTACCTATATCCGCTCTGTCGAAGAATCTAAAGCTCTCAATGACAGAAAAGAACCTATGATTATCATCTCTGCCTCAGGCATGGCTGAAACCGGACGCGTGCTTCACCACCTCAAGAACAACGTAGAAGACCGCCGCAATACCGTGCTGATCTGCTCCTGGCAAGCCCCGAACACCCTCGGTCGGCGCATCGCAGATCGAGAAGAACGCATCAAAATCTTCGGGGAATCCTACATGCGCCGGTGCGAAGTTGCAACGATTGGGGGCTTCTCTGCCCACGCGGGGCAACACCTCCTACGCGATTACGCCCTCGCTGTCAAAGATCAGGTCAAGCAAGTTTTCCTCGTTCACGGCGAAGCGCGCGGGGCTGATCCCTTGATGGAAATCCTCAAAGGCGAAGGGATGGATCACATTCACTTCCCCGAAATCCACTCCACATGGGAGCTTGAATAACTTACAACGCAAAACGTAAACATCTCGTTCTGCGCTTTACTTTTTACGTTTTCATGATCCTCATTACTGGTGGCACGGGCTTTATCGGTCAAGTTGTGACACGTCAATTGGTAGAAGCGGGATATCCGGTTCGAATGTTGATTCGCCCCTCCCCCGATTCCCCTAGTTTGCCGAAAGGTCTCCCCGTTGAAGTTGCAGTCAGTAGTTTAACAGACCCGCGCGGGTTACGGGCTGCAATGGCCGGGGTGGATGTTGTCTATCATCTCGTCGGAACAGATCGTTTAGGCCCCGAGGCCAAACTCCTCGAAGTAGACATTCAAGGCACGCTTGCCGTTGCCCAGGCTGCTGCGGAAACTGGTGTCGATCGTTTTTTCACCCTCAGCCATTTGGGCGCAGATCGCTCTTCGGCCTATCCTCTCCTCAAGGCCAAAGGCATCGCTGAAGAACATGTTCGCCGAAGCGGCGTAGACTATACGATCATTCGCACTGCACCCGCATTTGGGCCGGGTGATACACTCACAACGGGTTTAGCCGCCCTTTTGTACGCACTACCCTTCTTTTTTCTTGTCCCGGGCAATGGGCAATCCCTCCTCCAGCCGATTTGGGTAGAAGACCTGGCAACTTGCCTGGTTTGGACCTTGGAAGACGACCGCACCAGGCGGCAAACGTTCGAAGTCGGTGGCCCGGAATATCTCACCTTTCAGCAAATTGTCCAGATGATTATGACCAAAATTGGGGTAAACAAACGTCTAATCTCTGTTCGCCCTCCGTATATTCGCGGGATGACGCTCTTCCTCGAAACCATTTTTCCTATCCTTCCCGTTTCCGTTTTCTGGATAGATTACCTTGCTGTCAACCGCACCTGTCCGCTCGATACTGTTCCTCGTACGTTTGGTCTTTTGCCCTCGCGCTTCTCCACCAAACTCGATTACCTTACCGAAACCCATTGGGGCCAGGTGTTACGCTACGCTTTCCTGCGCCGCAAGCCCAAAAAGAAAAAATCCTAATATGTCCCTTTCATCCACTCTCCTTCCGCTGGTCGAAACTGAAATGCAGCGCATTATCGCGCGGCTCCAAACCCCCTCTACCGAAGAAATGCATCACATGATTGCCTACCACATGGGTTGGGAAGGTGAAGGGGCCGGACCTAAAGCCCAGGGCAAACGTATCCGCCCCTTGCTCGTCCTCCTCTCGTACGGAGCCGCCATCCCTCCTCCCTCACACCTGACACCTGATACCTGGCACATTCCCCTCCCCGCTGCCGCCTCTGTCGAAATCCTGCACAACTTCTCCCTCATCCACGATGACATTCAGGATAACAGCCCACTCCGCCGGGGACGCCCTACCGTATGGCAAAAGTGGGGGATCGCCCAAGCCATCAACGCGGGGGATGCGGAATACACGCTCGCCTTCACCGCGATGCTCGAACTCGGCAAAACAACCGAGCCCGCCATCGCGCTCGAAGCAATCAATATCCTGCAAAATACCTGCATCGCCCTCACGCAGGGCCAGTATCTCGACATGTCGTTTGAAACCCGCTCCTCGGTTTCTTTGGATGAATACTGGACGATGATTGGGGGTAAAACTGCCGCACTGACTGCCGCTTGTACCGAGCTGGGCGCGCTGATCGCAGGCGTGGACGATGCGACTCGCGCAGGGTACCGTGAATTTGGGCGTTATCTTGGTTTAGCCTTTCAAGTGCAGGATGATTTATTGGGGATTTGGGGAGACGCTGCCCTCACCGGCAAATCCACCGAAAGTGATCTGGTCGCGGGCAAAAAATCCATCCCCGTCGTGTACGGTTTTGCCCAAGATGGCCCCTTCGCCGCGCGTTGGGCGCAAGGCCCTATTCAGGCGGAAGAAGTTGCCGTTCTTGCAAACCAACTCGAAAAAGAAGGGGCTCGCGCCTATACTCAAAAAATGGCTGACGAACTAACCGGAAAAGCAGTGAGGTATTTGCAAGAAGTCAATCCAAGAGGGGAAGCAGGAGCAGCATTAGTGGAGCTTGCGAATATGCTGTTGCAGCGGCAGGTATAACCTACTCATACTTCAACGCCGTGATTGGAACCAGCGTCGCCGCGCGCAATGCCGGATAAATCCCTGAAATCAGTCCCACTAGCGTTGCAAACAACAACGCAAAACCGAGCAGCCACAACGGGGTCACGACACCGATGGCCGTTGTAGGATAGCCTTGCTGTTGGGTTTGCCCCGCCATATACACCTGCCCCAACACATTGACAACCTGTCCGGCGAGCCATCCCAGCGAGACGCCTCCCAACCCGCCGATAAACCCAATCCCCGCAGACTCGCCCAGAAAAATACTGAGCACCTCCATATTCGTCGCCCCCACGGCCTTCATCAGCCCGATCTCCCGCGTTCGCTCCAGGATCGCCATTGCCATTGTGTTGGCAATCCCAATTGCCGCGACGAGCAGCGCAATCGCCCCCATCGCGCCAAACATTACCTGCAAAACCAGATAAAAACTGTTAATCCCCTCCACGTAAGATTGGGGAGTGTACGCCATGAAACCCATCGCCGTAATTTGATCGGCAATGGTCGTTACATCTTTGGCCTCTGCCGCTTGTACGATGACGTTTTGGTAGCCGTCTTTATTGCGGTCAATGCGTTTGCCGTTCACCCACTCGTTCATGGCGGTCAGGTCTTCGATGGGGATGTAAATGCTCCAGTCCGGTTCGTTTTGGGTCTCGGTCAACATGCCGACGATGCGAAGTTGCAGGTTTTTGCGAATCTCCTGTCCATCTTGATCCCATTTGATTAGGGTGAGTTTGACGGTTTGGCCGACCAGATCGGGTGGGGGTGGGGGTTCCTGTCCGGGGCGCAGATGCGGATCGTAAAAGTTCATCGGGATCATGGCCCCGATCACGGCGGTGCCCCGGTCGAGAGTGGTGATCCCCGCTTGAGCCTGTAAGTTCATGTCTGCCAGGTCTGCCACGCCCACCCCGGAGAGGTTTGCGTAGGTTTCCAGCCGGTTGAAATACATCATCCCCGAGCCATAGAAATAATCCCGTGGAATCACCCGTTCCACCCCTGGAATGGCGGCAAAATCTGCTAGGGATTGGTCAGTGATCAATGTAATACCCGATTCGCCTTTCCCCCCACCCGGCCCGATATTCACCACCACTGGCCCTTCGCCATACCCCGGCGAAACCTGGATCTGTGTCAGGTCGCCAATGCCGTAAAGTTGAGAATTGGCGTTTTCTTGCAGCCCCAGCCCCAAAGAAACCAACACAACCACCGCCGACGTGCCGATCACCACCCCAATCGCGGTAAGCGCCACCCGCCCTTTACGCCGCCC
>JACKAX010000034.1 GCA_020634875.1 Anaerolineales bacterium
GAAAACAACGAGAAGTGATGACAGTGTCAGATCCTCAAGAAGGATATGAGTATTTTCAGGGTTTAGTTCCACAAACAATTTATTGCGACAATATCGAAGCCGAAAACGTTGTTAATATCTTTGATACTCGCAGTTATACAAGGGTCAAACGTGAAAAAGAAGCCATTGAGCAAAGTGAAACAGGGCCTGCGGCAATGAATATAGAGCCAAGCTTAATTGGGTTGCCATCAGTGAATCTTACCTTGCTTGATAGATTTGGTACAAGCCTTCCACAACGCTCAGGTCTTAACTGGGGGCAACGCCCAGAAGTAGGACGTGAACCAAACCAAGCATACATAAAATTACCATCAAGTGTTTACAATACGGATTTTTTTCCAGATAGAACTATCCATTTTACGGTATTAACTGATGATGGAAGAGTTTTAATTTGTTCACGGGCTCAGGATAATGGAAAAGCCATCCACACGCCGCATAATAATAGTTTGATTGGTGAATATTTTAGAAATCGCTTGGGAGTACCAAACGGTGCACCCGTAAAACTAGAAGATTTACAAAGATATGGACGTACTGATATAAATTTTTATAAGATTGATGACGAAACTTATTTCATGGACTTTTCTGCTCCTGCAAAGGGATAGTCAATCAAAAGAGCAACGACAAAATAAATGCAAAATATTCATTCAACAAGCAGAAAACCAGAGCAAATAGCTATGGAAGCATTGAAAAAGCGCCGAATTTATTTTGCGACTTACATTTCATAATCAAAGGGAAGCCAAAGGAATACGCTAAAAATTTGGCAAATATGGAGACCCCACCATAAACCCCCAACCCTCCCCCAAATACACCCCCTCCGTCGGACAAAAATTTAACCCTGACGGCTCGGCCAAAGCATTCCCTGGCAACACCGTCATTTGCCATGTCCCCCAGGATTCAGCCACCTTTGAGTTACTTCTGCGCGTCCGCCGGGATGCTGAAGCCCAACCCTGGGGAAGAAAATACAGTTTCCTGCCCCCCTCCAGTTATCACATGACCGTCTTTGATGGCGTCTGCGATCAGGTGCGGAAACCGGAAAACTGGACTTCCAAACTACCCCTTGATGCGTCCCTCGAACAAGTGGATGATGTCCTGCGAACCGCCTGGCCGAACGTTCCCAAACCCGCGGGCTTCTCCATGCAGTACCGCTCGTTTTATGCCCACGACTACATCGGCATGTTCATCCAACCCACCACGCTGGAAGTCGAGCGGGAGCTACGCGGCTTTCGAGATCAGCTTTCCGCGGCCTTTGGCATCCGTCACCCCAACCATGCAGAATACACCTTTCACATCACCCTGGCCTACGGCATCGAAGTGCTGACGGAAACCGAGGATGCCCTGGTCACAGAATTCGAGGCACAGATGCACCGCGATTTACAAAATAATTTTGGTGTTCTGCGTCTCAACACCCCGGAATTGACTTTTTTTGCCGACATGGCTTGCTTTGCGCCGGTTCGCCCCAAGTTTTCCTAAGCAAACAGGGTTTACTGTCATAAACACTCCCCAAATTTAATCCTCGAAAAACACAAAACTTATTACATATCTTATGCTCCACGAACTCTCCCAAATCATCCAAGACCGTAAAGCCAACCCACGCGAAGGCTCCTACACCGCCAGCCTCTTCGCCAGCGGGGAAGATCGCATCATCCAAAAAGTCGGCGAAGAAGCCGTTGAAGTCATCATCGCCGCCAAGGGCCAGGGGAAACAACGCCTCATCGAAGAAACCGCCGACCTGTTCTATCATACCCTGGTCATGCTAGCAGAAAAGGGAGTAACGTTAGAAGAAGTCGAAGAAGAGTTGAGGAGAAGGCATCAGAAGTAAGCCTCATCTCCTGAAAATTCTTTATCGCGGAAGAAAGAAGTCGCAGAAATTTTTTATATATTTCTGCGACTTCTTTCTTCCGCGACAAGATTCCCCGTAGAACACTCCAGTAAATCTTCTAAAGCGGGAGATACACTTTTTTTAATCGTCCCCGCTTCCCCTGCGCTTGCGCCCCCCACTCAAACGCCACCACCTCACCAAAAACCGAACGGATTACCGGGAGCGCATCGTCAAAATGCAACCCCACCTCGCTAGCGGCGTGTGAATCATCCCCAAACGTGATCTCCCCCCCCATGTCGCAGATTTGGGTGAGCAAGTGTTCGGAAGGATACGGTTCGCCCAGACCCTTCTTAAACGCACGGGCATTGACCTCAAACACATAATCGTTCGCAATCGCAAAATCCAAATTCCGCACCATGCGCCGCCACACTTCTTCGGAAGATTCGTGGTCAGGAGCAAAAAGTTTGATCACGTCAAAATGCCCGACAACGATGGGAATCTGGGACGCATACGGAGCCAGGGTGGTAAACAAGGCAAACTGCCGGTCATAATACGCCTGAAACACCTCATCCACCCCGCCGACCATCCGCACCGCCGCGGCAAATTCATCGGCTGTCATATCCGTTGGGATGTCATTGACATGGTGAACCGAGGCAATCACATAATCCGGGCGATATTTTTCAATACACTTTTCGATCCAACGTGCAGGTTGTTTCCCGTACCATTCCGTCTCAAAACTAAAGGCTATATGGAGTTTATCCCCGTACTGCTCACGAAGACGTGGGCGGGTTTGAAATTGGTACTCATCAAACACCTTTTGCAGGTAAGCCGCATTGTGCCCTTTTTCGATTTCGTTCGGATAGAGAAAAGCATCGTCCGGGGGTGGAAGATGTTCGGTGATCCCAACGTGGGTAAAACCCCGCGCAATATACGCTTCCAAAAGGGCGACTTTGGTATCTTGGGCGTGATCACACAGATCGCCGCTGTGCCCGCCGTGGTAGGAGATGAGGGGATAGGTCATATTACTCGGTTAAAGTCCCTTTCGTGCTCGGCACATCTGCCCGGCGGGGATCAAATTGGGTGGCGGCATCAAGCGCACGAGCTAGAGCTTTAAAAAGGGCTTCAATTTTGTGATGATCATTGCGTCCCGCGAGGACTTCCGCGTGGAGGTTGAAGCGTCCGTGCGTGGCAAACGTCTCGAACAGGTGCTCGATCAAATCAGTAGAAAGCTGTCCCACGCGGGGGGTAGCAAACGCTGCATCGAACACGGTGTACGCCCGCCCACTCAGATCAATTACTACCCGCGCGAGCGTCTCATCCATCGGCACGTAACTGTGCGCGGTGCGGACAATCCCCCGCCGGTCACCGAGCGCCTGATCGAGCGCCTTCCCCAGGCAAATGAACGTATCCTCGGCAGTATGGTGCTCATCAATGTGCAAATCGCCATCCGCGTGAACGGTGAGATCAAACAGACCGTGGGAGGCGAATAGAGTGAGCATGTGATCGAGAAAACCGATCCCCGTGTGAATATCGGCCTTTCCGGTGCCATCCAGGGCGAGGGAGAGGGTAATGTGCGTTTCGTTCGTATGGCGGGTGAGAGTAGTGGAGCGCATGTTGAAAGGGGAGAAAAGGTGAAGAGAAGATTGGGAAGCACCTTGAGCGGAGGGTTTTGACGGGGCTTTGCGAAGTCGAAACACGTAGTCGAAGGGTGTGGTGAGTTAGCCGAGACAAAGAAAAACGGCGATTCTGAGGGGAAACGCCGTTTTCATCCCAAAAAGGAAAATATTTTACAGGGGCAGCCCGATTTCAAGCTCCCCGTCCACAACCCGCACGGGATAAGCGGGAATATCTTCGACCGCAGGGAAGATGATCGCCTTGCCGGTGCGAATGTCAAACCGCCCACCATGCCGGGGACAGGAAATCTGATGGCCTTCTTCCAAATCGCCATCGCCGAGCGGACCGTTATCGTGCGAACACACATCGGCAATCGCAAAATATTCGCCAGCAATGTTGAAAATCACAATGGATTCGTGGTCAATTTCGATAAACATCCGCTCCCCGTTCGGCAGGTCTTGCACGGACGCGACGGGGATGAATTCACATTGGGAGGGGTCGAGTTGGGTGTAGTTGAGCATGGGGCCTACCTCTCTACAAGTTCGTCACCCGCCTCGCCTGCGGCAATGCCGTAAACCCCGGCTTTGACCACTTTGAGCGAGAGCAGGGCGCACTTGAGCCGTACCGGGCCGAGTTCGATGCCCAGCATGTCGAGAATATCTTCTTTGGACAAGGCTTTGACTTCATCCAAATCCTTGCCGATAATACTCTCCACAAGCAAATCCGCCGAAGCCTGCGAAATCGAGCATCCACGCCCGCTAAACGCGGCTTCTTTCACGTGGTTGTTTTCATCAATCCGCAAATCAATCCGAATGCGATCCCCACACAACGGGTTATCGTCTTCGTAAGTAATGTCGTGCGGATCTAAAACGCCCCGATAACGGGGATTTTTATACCGATCAATAATTTGGTCTCGAAAAAGGTCGTCCATATTTACCCAAAAATTCTCTTCACATGATAAATCGCATCCACTAGTTTGTCCACTTCTTCCCGCGTGTTGTAAAGATAAAAACTGGCACGGGTAGTAGCGGGGATGTCGAATTTTTCGTGCAATGGCATCGCACAATGATGCCCGGCCCGCACTGCCACCCCATGCTTATCCAAAATTTCTGCCACATCATGCGGGTGAATCTCATCCAAAGTAAACGCCGCCACTCCACCTTTTTTGTCCGCCGATGGCCCGAACACCCACACCCCCGGGATTTCTTCCAGCCGTTCGAGGGCGTATTCGGTCAAGGCGTGTTCGTGCGCGGCAATCGCATCCATCCCCACTTCCGTCAAATAATCCACTGCCGCGCCAAAGCCAATCGCTTCGGCAATCGCGGGCGTTCCAGCTTCAAACTTGTGGGGCAAATCGTTGGGCGTAAACGAAGTCAGCCGCACCCGCTTGATCATGTCTCCCCCACCCATGAACGGGGGCATCGCGTCCAACAATTTTTCCTTCCCGTACAACACCCCGATCCCGGTCGGCCCACACATCTTATGTGCGGAAAACGCGAGGAAATCCGCGCCCAAATCTTGCACGTTCACCGGAAAATGGGGAACCGACTGCGCCCCATCCACGAGGGTAACTGCTCCCGCCGCGTGGGCTGCCGCGATCATCTCCCGCGCCGGGTTGATCGTTCCCAACACGTTCGACATCTGCGTAAAGCTAACCAGTTTCGGGCCTTGCGCCAGTAGTTGGTGATAGGTGTCCAGATCGAGTAGGCCCTCCCGCGTGACGGGGATAAAGTCCAGCCGGAGATTGAGTTGGGCGGCGAGCATCTGCCAGGGGACGAGATTGGAGTGGTGCTCCATCTCGGTCAGGATAACCAAATCCCCCACATGCAGATTGGCGCGGCCCCACGATTGGGCCACGAGGTTGATCGCTTCCGTCGCGTTGCGGGTGTAGATGATTTCTTTGGGAGACGCCGCTCCGATGAAATGGGCGATCCGTTCGCGGGCAGATTCGTAGGCCGCTGTGGCTTCTTCCGCCAGGGTGTGAATGCCCCGATGGATGTTGGCGTTGTTCAGGTGGTAGTACGCGTCCATCGCCTCCAACACACGAGTTGGTTTCTGACTGGTCGCGGTGGAGTCAAGATAAACCAGTGGCACGCCCGGGCGAAGTTCCCGCGAGAGGATGGGGAAGTCCGCTCGGATGCGGGCGGGGTCAAGAAGGGTTTGAACAGGTGAGGTCATTAGGGTTCTCAGGGAAAAACCGAGTTTTTCTATTTTGACGGGAGAAATTGTCGGAGGATATTTTTAAAAAGGGTTCCTCCGCTTTCGGCGAAAAAACTCGGTTTTTCGCGCACTTATAAAAATGGCTGTCAAAGGTTGACAGCCATCTTCCTTATCTATTAACTTTCAGGTTCCTCACGGCGGCGGCGGCGTTTCTTCTCACGGAAGTAACGGATATTCGGAGACTTCTGCTGAGACCACAAAACGTGATCGGGAACCATCCACCCGTCGGTCAGGTACACATTTTCCTGAAACTGGACAGCCACCATTTTGGTATCGGCCTGGACAACCACCCCTTTGAGCCACCCTCGCACGCGCTCATTTTTATCGTTGTCATGGTCGCAAAACACTTCGACCATATCCCCAACCTGAAAAACTTCTTCATGTTCAGGCGCTGCGGAAAAACGTAATTCTGCCAATGTGGGCCTCCATATTTTTTGTAGCGCGAATTGCCAATTCGCCTGACTGAAAAAACCGAGTTTTTGCTTTACAAGCAGGGGCATCCCTGCTTTCAGGGAAAAAACTCGGTTTTTCAGGGATAGTACTTGGGTAATTATCCCATTTTGTCCAAAATGGCCTTTGCAAACCGTTCGCGGACGCCTTCGTAAGGGATACGCTGCATGATCGGGTCAAAGAAACCGTCCACAATCAGGCGTTCGGCGTCGTGACGGGGAACCCCGCGGGATTCCAGGTAAAAGACCAATTCGGGGTCTATTTTACCAACAGTTGCCCCATGTGTGCACCGTACATCGTCGGCGAGAATCTCCAAACCGGGGATGGAATCCGCGCGGGCTTTGGGATTCAGGACGAGGTTGCGGTTCGCCTGATAGCCATCGGTTTTCTGCGCGCCGGGCGCGACGTAAATCATCCCCTGCCAAACGGAGCGGCTGGTGTCTTTGAGGGCACCTTTGAATAGGAGGTCACTGGTCGTGTGGGGAGCGTTGTGATTTTGTTGGGTATCGTGATCGAGGTGCTGAACCCCGTCGGTGAAGTAGAACCCGGACATCCGCCCGACCGCGCCAGGGCCATCCAGGTTGAGTTCGGAGAAGTTCTTCGTGAGGTGGGAACCAATCGCGCCAAAAATCCAGTCCAGGTTGCCATCGCGTTCGACACGGGAACGTTCGTGGGTGAAGTTCCACACGTGACGACCCAGCGATTGCAGTTCGACAAAACGCAGTTGGGCATTCGCACCCACATGAACTTCAACGTTACCGCCAACGAGGGTTTGCCCGCCCGTTTCGTCGGGGGACGCCGATTCCTGGATAAAAGTGGCGGAAGCGCCATCTTCGAGGTAGACCAGCGTGTGGTAAAGGTTCGCCAGCCCAACGCCCGCCGCCCAAATCACGGAGTGGAGGGGTTGGTCTACGAGCACGTTGCGAGGCACGTAAAGGAGCACGCCTTGTTGGGCAAAGGCCCCGGTCAACGCCGCAAATTTGCCTTCGTCGGGGGAGACGATCTGGCCGAGGATTTTGGCGAGAATTTCGGGGTGCTTTTGCTCCGCGGTGGCATAGTCGGTGAAGATCACACCCTGGCGAATGAGGGACTCGTCGAGTTCCACTTTGACACCGCCGGGGAGGAGGCTAATCTGTCCGCCATGTTGGTCCGCCACGAGGGGGGCGAGGAGATGTTCGGGGACAGGGGCGAGGTCAAGGTAGGCGTCCTTTTGGGGGAAACGGAAACCGCCCACGTTAAGTCGTTTGAGGTCGGTGCGCCGCCAGGGTTCCATTTGCAGGGTGGGGACGGGAAGCGCTTGGTAAATTTCCCACGCACGCTGGCGGTATTCCCGTACGACGGGGGAGCCTTTCCCATTCAGGGCGCGGAAGGAATCTTCCGACGGCATCATTTCTTGAGTGAAGGAAAAATCCGAGGCGGTCTCGCCGCGCCGGACGATACGTTTTACAGTTCGTTCAGCCATAATAAATAGGGATCAGGAATTAGGAAGCAGGGTCAAATTTCGGAAGTCTTAAGGATACACTTCAAGCGAGAATCTGTTGGTAAATCCGGTATCAGCCAAGTGAAAGCCACTTGGAGACTTCCGAAATTTGGGGTTATTAACCGATTGAGCCTTCCATTTGAAGTTGGATGAGGCGATTCATTTCGACGGCGTATTCCATCGGGAGTTCTTTGACGAGGGGTTCGATAAACCCGGCGACAACCATAGTGCTGGCTTCTTCTTCGGTGAGGCCGCGGCTCATCAGGTAAAAGAGTTGCTCTTCGCCGATTTTCGAGACGGAAGCTTCATGACCGATGGTAACATCCTGGGCATCAATTTCGATGTAGGGATAGGTGTCCGACCGGGAGGTTTCGTCCAGCAATAGGGCATCGCAAACCACGTTGGAGCTAGAGCCTTCCGCGTTCGGGTGGACTTTGAGCAGACCCCGATACGAGGCACGCCCGCCACTCTTGCTGATGGATTTCGAGGTGATCTTGGAGGTGGTATTTGGCGCGAGGTGGATGACTTTACCGCCGGTGTCCTGATGCTGTTCATTGGCAGCAAAGGCCATCGAGAGAATTTCGCCGTGTGCACCCTCACCCATCAGATAACAGGAGGGGTATTTCATCGTCAGTTTGGATCCGAGATTAGCATCCACCCATTCCATCGTCGCGTTTTCGTGAACGATGGCGCGCTGGGTAACGAGGTTGTACATGTTCGTGGACCAGTTTTGGATGGTCGAGTAACGCATCCGCGCGCCTTTTTTGACGATGATCTCGATGACGCCACTGTGGAAGGAGTCGCTGGTGTAAATAGGAGCGGTACACCCTTCGACGTAGTGGGCTTGAGCACCTTCGTCAATGATGATGAGGGTGCGTTCAAACTGTCCAAGTTCGGCGGTGTTGACGCGGAAGTAGGCCTGCAAGGGCATGTCTACCGTGACGCCGGGGGGCACGTACACGAACGAGCCACCGGACCAGACCGCGCTGTTGAGGGCAGCGAATTTGTTGTCTTCGATGGGGATGATCGTGCCGAAGTATTCGCGGAAGAGGTCGGGATGGTCTTGCAGACCGTGTTCGATGCTTTTGAAAATCACGCCTTGTTCGGCGAGGTGTTCTTTGATGGAGTGGTACACCATTTCGGATTCGTACTGTGCCCCCACGCCCGCGAGGAATTTCTGTTCCGCTTCGGGGATGCCGAGCCGGTTGAAAGTGTTTTTGATTGTATCGGGGACATCGTCCCAGGTTTTGCCTTCTTTTTCGACCGGTTTAGTGTAAAAGTAGATTTCGTCCAGGTTCAGTTTGGCCAGGTCGCCGCCCCACATGGGCATGGGACGTTTTTCGAAGTGGTCCAACGCCTTGAGCCGGAATTCCAGCATCCAGGCAGGTTCGTTTTTCATAGCTGAGATTTGACGAACAATGTCGGCGTCCAGCCCTTTGCGCGGGGCTTTGTAAACGTGGACATCCGGGTCTACAAACCCGTATCGGTAATCGTCAATGCCAGCTAAAAGTTTTGCATCATCTGCGCTCATATCAATCTCCTCGTCAGGCGAAAATTATTTCGCCAAACATCAGGCAGGAACACCGTTGTATTTTTCACGAATATCGTCGTACCCGTGTTCTTCGAGGTAGAGGGCCATTTCAGGGCCGCCCGATTCCACCACGCGCCCATTGAGCATGATATGAACGTAGTCAGGTTTGATGTAATTCAAAATGCGTTGGTAGTGGGTAATCACTAACACGCCCATTTGCGGGCCATATAGGGCGTTGACGCCCTCCGACACAATACGTAACGCGTCAATGTCCAGACCGGAGTCGGTTTCATCAAGGATGGCGATCTCAGGTTGGAGGGTTGCCATTTGAAGGATTTCGGCACGTTTCTTTTCGCCACCAGAGAAACCATCGTTGAGGTAGCGTCCGGCGAAGGAATTGTCCATTTTGAGGAGGTTCATTTTGGCGGTCAGCAGACGGCGAAATTCGGGGATGGAGATGCCTTTATCTTCGGGGTCGGCGGCTTTGCGGTGGGCGTTGATGGCGGTACGGAGAAAGTTCGCCACGGTCACGCCAGGGATCGAAACCGGGTACTGAAAGGCCAGGAACATGCCCAAATGTGAGCGTTGATCGGGTTCCAGTTCGAGGATATTTTGCCCTTTGAACCAGATTTCGCCGTCCGTCACATCATAAAATGGGTGTCCCATCAACGTATAAGCAAGGGTGGATTTCCCGGAACCATTTGGCCCCATCAAGGCGTGGACTTCGCCCTGTCGTACGGTCAGGTCAAGCCCTTTCAAAATTTCTTTGCCTTCGATATTGACGTGCAGATTCTTAATTACCAATTCAGACATTGTCAAAAATACTCCTTTAGGGAAGGTGTTAATTTTAGAATTTACGCTCAAGTACACAAGTTTTTAAGGCACCGAGCAAAAAACTTACCCCATTTTCACCTGAGGCAAGATGGCGGAATTATAGCAAGCGGGATACCCTATGTCAATATTTAAGATAAAAATATAAAAAATATTGACTATCGTGTTAACCATTGATATACTCAACAAAATTCGTACCATTTTTTGAAAAATAAGTGGTAGCTATTTAACCAGAACAGAGAGTAGCCCGAAAAAAGGGATGGGTGGGGGGATGTACATCCCCCCACCCATCCCTTTTTTCGGAAACTTCTTCGCTAAGCCTGAGGTTACGATAAGTGTTCCAATGACCAGTACAAAAGACAAAATTATTCAGGTTATTCTCAAGCACCAAAAGGTCACGATCAACGAGCTTGCCGACATTGTGGGCATCAATCCGATTTCTGTCCGGCATCACATTTTGAAGTTGGAAGGTGAGGGGGTTGTGGATTCCGCGGAAGAACGACACGGCGTGGGAAGGCCCCGACGCGTGTATTTTCTGACCGAAAGCGGACAGGAACAGTTTCCCACGCGTTATCTCCGCCTGACCAATCGCCTGCTTGAACGCGTCAAAGAAAGTTTTCCGTCAGAAGTGGTCGGAAATCTGTTCACCCAGATGGGCGAAGAGATGGCTGAGGATATTGTCTCCGGGCAAAATATGGAAAACCTCCCCATCGAAGACCGGCTTGAACTGTTGAAAGATGTGCTCAAAGATGAAGGCTTTCAGGTTGAATGGGAAAAAACGCAAGAAGCCTACCAGATTCGCGAATTGAACTGCCCGTACTATCATATCGGTCAAAACCACCCCGAAATCTGTGAGGTGGATCAAAAATTGATCTCGAAAATGCTGGCTGTCCCCGCCACTAAAATTCAATGCTTGTTGGATGGCGACAGCTACTGCACCTATGTCGTTCCCTTCATTGCGCTGGGGGATGTGCAAACTGGTGCGATCTAAAACTTTGATTTACAAATTTACGCGGAGTACCTATGACTGCCCCTGAAACCGAAACCAAAAATATTGTGGTCTGGGAAATGGAAAGTACCCATCCAGACTTGGTGGAACCCCTAAAAACGGCGATGCGCGAGGTGGTTGATCCCGAAATTGGGTTAGAAATCATCCAACTCGGCCTGGTTCGGAACGTTACCATTGACGAACAGCAAGCCACCATCACCATGATCCTCACCACCCCCTTCTGCCCCTACGGCCCGGCGATGCTCGAAATGACGCGCCAGCGCGCAGAAACGGCCCTGTCCATGCCAACCACCATCAAAATGGGCCACGAAATGTGGGACTTCTCTTATATGGAAGACGGCGCAGGTGCGGATTGGGGTTTGTACTACTAAACGGAAAACCTTCGTCTATTGAGCGAGCGTTTTACCGCTCGCTTTTTTTATCGGAATGCGGTCGCTATTTTTGTTGACCCGATTTCCGACTTGTGGCATAATCCAACCCAACAATAAAATACCGCCCCACCAAAGGCGATGATGGAAACGAGTAAGTCTGTAAAAATTCAAAGTTTCTAAATTAGGTCCCCGAAAAAAGGAAGGGTGGGGAATGTACATTCCCCACCCTTCCTTTTTTCGGAACTCTTATATCAGAATTTACGAATTTTCTCGATTTGAACAGCGAACCCGAGACAGTGTGAGCCGGGCCAAATCCCCAGACCGAAAATCCTTCCGGAGCCGCAATCTGAAAGTGAGCATATAACAATGCTGAGCAAGTAAGAAAGCCGGGAACGCCACCCGTTATCCGAGGCACAATCACCATCGTGTGATTGACCACTGAGTGCCTGCCTCATCGTAGGAACCAGGGTGGCACCGCGGGAGTTTTGTTTTTTCAAACTCTCGTCCCTGACTTTGGGACGAGAGTTTTTAATTTTCCCCTCGTTCGTAGTGAGGCACGCCAGTGCCGTTCTTCTGGCACTGACATGCCTCACTACAAACAAACCGGCAAACACTTATCACTTCATCACTTATCAGGAGAAGTTATGGCTTTCAAAGAAGTCCCCAACAAAGTTGATTACATCGCCCAGGAACACGAAACCCTGGCATTTTGGAAACAGTCCCAATCCCTCCGCAAACTGCGTCAATTGCGGCATGGGAACAAAACCTGGTCGTTCATTGACGGCCCGATCACCGCGAACAATCCGATGGGCGTTCACCACGGGTGGGGGCGCACCTACAAAGATTTGTACAACCGCTTCTGGGCCATGCAAAATCGCGACCTGCGCTACCAACAAGGGTTTGACTGTCAGGGTCTGTGGGTCGAAGTCGAAGTTGAAAAAGAACTAGGCTTCAAAACCAAAAAAGACATCGAAGACTACGGCCTGGACAAATTCGTGCTCAAATGCAAAGAACGCGTCCTCAAATACGCTGCCTACCAGACCGAGCAATCCATCCGCCTCGGTTACTGGATGGACTGGAACGACCCTGATGGTTTGCGCGCCCTCGGCCAACAACTGCTCGAAGACCCCTCCCAGCTTGTCACACTCGACACTCCCCTCGGCCCCCTCACAGACACCGCCGAAAAGCTCGTCGGGCAACTCGGTCTGCCGGAAGTCGGTGGCAGCTACTTCACCTTCTCCACCGAGAACAACTACATGATCTGGGCATTTCTCAAAAAATGTTGGGAAAACGGCTGGCTCTATCAGGGCGCGGACTCCATGCCGTGGTGTCCCCGCTGTGCCACCGGCATCAGCCAGCACGAAATCGTCACCGATGGCTACGCCGATCTCACCCATCCCTCCGTTACCCTAAAATTCCCCCTGCGTGGGCGGGAAAACGAAGCCCTCCTCGTTTGGACCACCACCCCCTGGACGCTCACCAGCAACGTCGCCGCCGCGGTTGGCCCGGAACTCACCTACGTCAAAGTCCAGCAAGGCGATGAATTTCTCTACCTGTCCAAAGGCACGCTCAAGATGCTCAAAGGGGACTTCACCATCATCGAAGAATTGAAAGGCAAAGATTTGGAAGGCTGGACGTATGACGGCCCGTTCGATGATCTGGAAGCGGCGAACACCCCTGGCGGCGTGGTCGCCCTGACTCCCAAACAACGTGAAGTCGTTCTCAAGGGTGTCACTGCCACCGCCAAAGAAGCGCACCGCGTCATCCTGTGGGATGAAGTCGGGGAAGAAGAAGGGACGGGCATCGTCCACATCGCCCCGGGTTGTGGTGCGGAAGACTTCCAACTGGGCAAAGAATATCACCTCCCCTTCATCGCCCCGATTGACGAAGAAGGCTATTTCCTCCCGCAATTTGGCTGGCTAGCCGGGTGGGATGTCAAAGACGGCAACCACCGCACCGCCATCTTCGACGCTCTTCGCGAAAAAGGCGTTCTCTACAAAGTTGAAAACTACACACACCGTTACCCCACTTGCTGGCGTTGCAAAACCGAACTCGTCTTTCGGCTCGTGGACGAATGGTTCATCAGCATGGGCGAATCCTACGACAAACCCCGCGAAGAACTCACTGCCGAAGAAAAAGCGCAATCCCTCCGCTATCAAATCATGGATGTCGTGGACCAAATCAACTGGTACCCCGACTTCGGCTATTCCCGCGAAATGGACTGGCTCCGCAACATGCACGACTGGATGATCTCCAAAAAGCGCTACTGGGGCCTCGCTCTCCCGTTTTGGGTCTGCAAAGATTGCGGCGAATTTGAAGTTATCGGCAGCGATGACGAACTCGAAGAGCGCGCCGTCGAGGGTTGGGAAACCTTCAAGGGTCACACCCCCCACCGCCCGTTTGTGGACGCGGTCAAAATCGCCTGCAAACACTGCAACGGCAAAATGCACCGCATCGCCGATGTGGGCAACCCCTGGTTGGACGCGGGCATCGTCAGCCTCAGCACCCTGGGCTACCGCCAGCACCCCGAAATGTGGGAGAAATGGTACCCCGCCGACTGGATTTCCGAATCCTTCCCCGGCCAGTTCCGCAACTGGTTTTACAGCCTGCTCGCGATGGGCACCGTCATGACCGGACGCCCGCCGTTTCTCAACCTGTTCGGCTATTCCACCCTCCTCGCCGAAGACGGCCGCGCCATGCACAAATCCTGGGGCAACTCCATCGAATTCAACGAAGCCGCCGACAAAATGGGCGTGGACGTGATGCGCTGGCTCTACTGCAACCACAAACCCGAAAACAACCTCCTCTTCGGCTATCATCGCGCCGACGATGTCCGCCGCCGTTTTCTGATCCCGCTTTGGAACGTGTACAGTTTCCTCGTCACCTACGCGAACCTCGATAAGTGGACTCCTGCCGCGGACGAGAACTGGAACCCCGCGTACCCCGAAGGCGCGACGCCCTCGAGCGACAATCCCCTCGACCGCTGGATCCTCTCCCGCCTCAACCACATCACCGCCCGTGCGGGAGAAGCACTCAAAGAATACGACGCCTTCGCCGCCACCCTCGCCATCGAACCCTTCATCGAAGACCTGACCAACTGGTACGTGCGCCGCTCCCGCCGCCGTTTCTGGAAGAGCGAAGCCGACGCCGACAAAAACGCCGCTTACGCCACCCTCTATCATGTCCTCGTCAAACTCGCCCGCGTCCTTGCCCCGTTCACCCCATTCGTCACCGAGGTGATGTACCAAAATCTGGTCACCTCCGTGTACCCGAACGCCCTCGAAAGCGTCCATCACACCCTGTGGCCGGAAGTGGATGGAGCCGCCTTTGACGATACCCTCGAAACCCAAATGGACCTCGCCCGACGCGTTGCCAGCCTCGGCCTCTCCGCGCGGAGTGCCTCGAACCTGAAAGTGCGCCAACCCCTGGCGAAAGTCCTCGTCCACGTCAGCGAAGGCCGTGCGGAACTCACTGCCGACCTGGTTGAAATCGTGGAAGACGAACTAAACGTCAAATCGCTCGAATTCGTCTCCGAGGCCGGGAAGTTGGTCAACTACCGCGTCCTGCCGAACAACAAACTCCTCGGGAAGAAGTTCGGTGCTCAATTCCCCGCCCTCCGCGCCGCCCTCGGGGAACTCAACCCCGCCAAAGTCGCCGCCGCCGTGGCCGCGGGCGACGCCGTTTCCTTGACCTTGAACGGCGAATCCGTCGAACTCGCGTCCGAAGAAATCCTGGTTGAAACCCAACCCGCCGAAGGGTACGCAGTCGCCTTCGACAAAGTCGTCACCGTAGGCATTGACTCCACCCTGACGCCCGAACTGAAAGCCGAAGGTCTCGCCCGTGAGGTTGTGCGCCGCATTCAGGATATGCGGAAAAAGGCTGGGTTCAATATCGAGGATCGGATTACAACGTGGTACGTCGCGAGTGGCGAATTAGTCAGTGTACTCGAAGCGTGGGGAGATTATGTAAAGGCCGAAACGCTGACCACTGTGTTCATCACGGGGGAGCCTGGGGAGGACGCGTACATTGAAGAACAAAAGGTGGAAGGGGAAGCATTAAAAATAGGGGTCAAACGTAATTAGTCAATGAAAAAACTCCCGAAACAACCTTTCGGGAGTTTTTGATTACCAGGGCTTAATGATAAAATGTTTCAATTTCCGGCCTCCCCCAAATCAGCATGCCTCATTTAATTTTATACAACCCACCCTCCTCCGCCTCCCGCAAACCTGTGCTGCCTATGTCGCTTCTTGCGCTAGGGCAGGTTTTGGAGGGAGAGTTTGAGTATTCGATTGTGGATGGGAATCTGGTGGGGGATACGGTTGGTGCGTTGGTACAGGCGATCCGGGCAACAGGGGCGGATATTTTGGCGGTGACGGTGATGCCGGGGCCACAGTTACTTGATGCAGTGCCCACATGCCGGGAGATTAAGAAGCGTTTTCCTGATTTGACGATTGTCTGGGGCGGGTATTTTCCATCTCAGCATTTTGATGTGTGTTTGAAGGCGGAGTATGTGGATTATGTGGTGCGTGGGCATGGGGAGTTTTCGTTCCGTGCGCTCGTGCGGGCACTGCGTGCGGGAGACAGGACTCCGTATGTGCCGGGGCTGGCGTATCGGGAAACCTCGGAAGCAGTCACCGATCTGGGGACCGCGCCTATTCCCCATCCTCGCGAGTTGCCGGATTTGTTCCCCTATCACAAGGTAGATTTACAACGCTATTTGCGTAATACATTTTTGGGGAAACGGACACTTCCTCACCATTCGAGTTACGGCTGTCCGTTCTTTTGCAATTTTTGTGCGGTGGTGAATATGGTCAATGGGGGATGGAAGGCACAGACCGTGGAGCAGGTGGCCAATGTGGCACAATATTTGGTGAAAACGTTTGGGGTGGATGCGCTGGAGTTTGATGATAATAACTTTTTCACCGCGGAGGCACGGGTGGCAGAATTTTGTGAGCGGATCATCGGGATGGGGCTGGAGATTGGCTGGTGGGGCGAGGCGCGGATTGATACGATGATGAAATATAGCGACCGGACATGGGCGCTGATGCGGGATGCGGGGCTGCGGATGGTATTTCTGGGGGCAGAGTCGGGTTCGGACGAAACATTGGCTCGGATGAATAAGGGGGGAACAGCTTCGGCAGAGAAGACGCTGGAGATTGCGAAGAAGATGCAACGGTACGGAATCGTGCCGGAGATGTCGTTCGTGCTCGGTAACCCGCCGGAGCCGGAAAAAGATGCGCAGGATACGATTGCTTTCATTCGTAAGGTTAAAGGGGTCAATCCGGCAACAGAGATCATCATGTATATGTATACGCCTGTACCTTTGGCGGGGGAATTGTATGAGCAGGCGAAGGCGGAGGGGTTCGCGTTCCCGGAGACGTTGGAGGCATGGATCAGCCCAGCGTGGCAAGAGTTTTCTCAGCGGCGGAGTACACATGTGCCCTGGTTAAAGGACCCGATCCAACGGCAAATTCAGGATTTTCAGTGGGTGTTGAATGCATATTACCCAACGATGACAGACGTGACGATGAGCCGGTTTAAGCGGACGGCGTTGCGAACGGTTGCGGCGTGGCGTTATCATTTGGGGGTGTATGCACTGCCGTATGAGTTGAAGGCAGTTCACCGGGTGCTGGCGTATCAGAGACCGGAGACGAGTGGATTTTAGGAGAAGCCTGTGATTTCCCCGATTGAAATGGTCAAACGACAATTGAATTTTTCGACGCACAGGATATATACCATGCCGGTGTTGGTGCTTTTTCCCCATAGCCGGTGCAATTGCCGGTGTGTAATGTGCGATATATGGAAAGCCAATGAAAATATGCAGGAACTGTCATCTGATGACTTGGCGCATCATTTAGTATCCTTCCGAAGGTTAGGGGTAAAGTGGGTGACTTTTTCGGGGGGGGAGGCACTCATGCACTCGAATTTATGGAAATTGGCTGAAATGCTGAAGGCTGAGGGGATTAAGATCACTTTACTTTCTACTGGGTTGTTGCTCAAACGTAATGCAGAGAACATTGTGCGTTGGTGTGATGAGGTGATTGTTTCATTAGATGGGAGTCAGCCAGTGCATGATACGATACGGAATATTCCCCATGCATATGAACGATTAAGGGAGGGGGTGAGCGCTTTGCGGGAATTACGTCCGGATTTTTCGATTGGAGCCAGGTGTGTATTGCAGCGTTTGAATTTCCGCGATTTGCCTAATATCGTTAAGGCAGCACATGAATTGGGTTTAAGTCGTGTTTCATTTCTTTCGGCAGATGTAACAAGTGAAGCATTCAATCGCTTCCAACCCTGGGAGGATGAACGGGTCTCAGCAATAGCCTTAAGTCCTAATGAAGTAAATGAGTTTAAGGCAATTATCGAGGAAACTATTCGGGATTTTGAAAGGGATTTTGCGAATCATTTTATTGAGGAATCCCCTGACAAATTGCGACGCTTAGGGCAGTATTATGGGGCGATTAATAATAGGACTGTGTCCTTCCCGGAGACGAGTTGTAACGCTCCCTGGGTTTCGGCAGTGGTTGAAGCAGATGGGGGGGTGCGGCCTTGTTTTTTCCATCCTGTGATCGGGAACATCCACGAGAAGCCTTTGCTGGAGGTGTTGAACAGCCCGGAGGCGATCCAGTTTCGGCAAAATTTGGATGTCAAGACCAATCCGGTCTGCCAGAAATGTGTGTGTACTCTCCACATTGGGATAAGGAAAGATATTCTTGCCTGAGACGGGATGACAGAAATTCACCAAATCTAATAGATTTTGCTTCCAGACTTTAGAATTCAAATATGACTCTATGACTCTTCCTAATTTCCTCGTAATCGGGGCAGCAAAGGCCGGAACAACCGCCTTGCACTCCCTACTGCGCCAACACCCGCAAATTTTCCTGCCAACGAATAAAGAGCCTGGTTATTTTGCTTATCACAAACAACATCCATCTCTAGCCGGCCCTGGAGACCAGGAAGAACGTGTCTACCTTGTTCTGGATATGCTCCAATATCAAAAGATTTTTGCTAGCGCGAGTTCATTTCATGCCCGTGGAGAAGCTACAACAGCTTATCTCTACCATCCTCAAGCAGCTGAAAATATTTGTCAAATCCTCCCATCTATCAAACTAATTGCTATTCTCCGAAACCCGGTAGACCGAGCATATTCTAGCTTTTTGCAAATGGTACGAGATGGGCGCGAACCACTGACAGACTTTAGAGAAACACTAAAGGTAGAGGCGCAACGGATCAAATTAGGATGGGGGCAAATCTGGCATTATCGGCAAATGGGGTATTATGGGAAGCAACTCAAACGATATTATGCTCAGTTTCCCAATGCCCAAATTCGTGTTTTCTTATATGACGAATTTCTGTCATCCCCTGAACAGGTTTTAAGAAAGATTTTCAACTTTTTAGAGGTAGATGATACGTTTTTGCCTGACATTCGTGAGCGAATAAATGTTTCTGGAGTACCTCGTAATCAACCCTTATATGCATTGCTCACTCGAAAACGTTCTTTGCGCATCATTTTACGCCACATAATCCCCTACTCACTCCGAAAATTTCTCAATCGCCAACTTTCCCATTGGCCTCTCGCTAAACCGCCATTGGCCAAAGACATCCGTAAAAGTCTGATGGAAGATTTTTACGATGATCTCCTTGAACTTCAAAAGTTAATTGATAAGGATATCTCCCCATGGCTCACCCTATAACTTCTTCTCCATCGAGGAGCACAAATTCGTCTTCCCATGCATATGATGCGATTTCGTCAGCTTATGATGTAAGTGTTTCTCCTAATGCGTGGATGCGTAACTTTTTGTGGGAAAAATATCTAGATTGTTTCCTTCCTGGAGATCACATTCTCGATATCGCCTGCGGCACAGGAATAGACGCGCTACATCTCGCCCGAAATCAAATTTGTGTTACAGGCATTGATCATTCGTTCGGAATGCTTACCCAATTGGCCCAAAAAGGTATTACAGAATCAAAGCACATTCATGTAAATACGATAGTTGCCGATTTTTCTCATTTGCCTTTTCCAAAACAACCATTTTTTGACGGGGCTATCTCATCTTTCGCTGGGTTGAATACTGCAACGAATCTCGCTTCTTTTGTAGAGGGGATATCTGCTTTGCTCAAACCTGGTGGGCATTTATTCATTCACATGCTCAATCGTTTTTGTGTTTGGGAATGGCTTGCCTTGTTAGCGCATGGAAGATGGCAAGAAGCAGTTAAGTATCCTACCCGGCTGACGTTCACAGTATCTATTGCCGGGATCGATGTACCACATTATCTATATTCTCCCAGCGAAACCTATTATCAATATTTTGTCCAAGATTTTGAGCTATTCAAGAGTTATGGATTGGGTTCTTTACGCCCACACACGCATATTCGTTATATCCCTTTTTGGCTCGTTCGATACTTGGAGCATTGGGAAAAGCGTGTCAACACATTGCCAATTTTACGGGACTGGGGCGATTTTTTCTTGTTGCACCTGGTGAAACGGTAAATTATGGCTCCTTTGGTCAGCATTATCATTCCAACCTATAACCGAGCTAAATACATTGACAAAACACTCCAATCAATTGCCCGCCAAACATATACTCGTTATGAAATTATTATTGTAGATGATGAATCGGATGATGAAACAGAACAAGTGGTGTCCAGAGTGAATATTCCTCACATTTACCGGAGAATACCACATAGTGGGAGCAGTAAAGCAAGAAATGTTGGTATTGCATTGGGATCTGGCGATTTTATTGCGTTTTTGGACTCTGACGACTGGTGGCATCCGGAATTCTTACAATACGCAGTCGCAATGTTAGAACAGAACCCGAACAGCGGATTTTCATATTGTGACTATTCCCAATGGAACGAACATAGCCTGATTAAATCAGCAAGTTTACAATCTCACGAAAAAATATCCGGCGATATCTTTTTTCGCGTTTTGGAGGGAATGTATATACACATGAGTTCCTTGGTAGTGCGGCAAATTGCTTGTAAAAAAATCGGAGGATTTGACCCAGCTATCACCTATGTAGATGATTGGGATTTTATGCTCCGGTTATCTCAAATTTATCCGGGAATATACTGTGATCAGGTACTATTGAACATCTTGATTCATACTGGGGGCATCAGCCGGAACACAATGGGAGTATGCTTATATAATTTGAGAGTACTCAAGAAACTAAAAGCCCAGTCGTTTGAGAAATGGCGTGCATATCGTTCGACTTTGCAAAAAGTTATAAGCTACAATCATCGTAAATTGATATCACACTACCGTAGACAAGGCGAGTTTCTGCAAATGGGCAAGCATGGAGTGGCCTACATATTAGCCTCCTTAGGTTGGGTATGATGGGAAAATTCCAAAAATATTTTGAACCTCTTTTCACACGATATCCCAACCTGTTTCAGCAAATCCAACGTAGTTTTATTCTTCTGACCGGAAATCTGCTCAAAATCTTAGTAGGTTTGATTGCAAGTTCCTTACTTTTGCGCGCTCTGAAACCTGATCAGGCCGGTCAAATGACATTAGTTTTAAATGTTGTCGGAGTGTTTTCCGTGATTGGGGAATTCGGTTTGCGTGATGCAGCGGTTAATTACATAGCTCGATACCGGCAGAATGATCTCGCCCAAACGGTAGCCCTCACGCGTGCATTTTTTGTGGCAAAACTTTTTTTCTCTTTAGCTGCCTCCTCTGCTGCTCTTATAGGTGCAGGGTGGATTTCCAATCGGTTTTACCAATCAACAGATATCACGCCACTCGTGCATATTGCTGCATTCACACTTTTAACCAATGGATTACTGGGATTTTCAATCGCTATTCTAGAAGCACACCAAAAATTTTCACTTATTTCAAGATTAAATGTTATTCAGGCCAGTATTCGCGCCGCTCTGATTGCTTATTTGTTTTGGAGACAACAACTCACCCTACCAATATTTTTTATTTTTGAATCTGTATTACCACTCCTGGTATTCCTATATACTCTTCATCTCCAACCTATTCCCGATTTTAGAAAATCTCTTATGTCTCTTCGGCCCGCTTGGATTATGTTATTTGGATTTACGAAATGGCTGATTTTCTCTACTCTTTTTGCCGTACTTGTAACCCGTATAGATGTTTTACTGTTAAGCTATTATCACACTTCAGTTGTTGTTGGGTTATATGCTGCTACCCAAACATTGATTGTCCGTCTCAACTTTATCAAAGGACCAATTCTGACCACCGCCTTTGCCGAAGCTTGCCATTGTGTAACAAGTTTCGAACAAAAAGCTTTTATTCGAGGAACTTTAATTTTAACTGGGGGCATTACGCTCCTCATGATCCCTTTGGTAATTTGGGGGAATTTTTTTATTCCGCTATTATTTGGGTCTTCTTATAAGCAGGACAGTTCAACTTTCATTATCTTATTAATTTCTTTTCTACTAAGCCTCAATATAGAGCCTATCTCTTACCTTTTATTTCCCCTAAACAAAGCACATCTAATCGCCTTGCGAAACCTCGTACAATTATTCATTACTTTTCTGATTGGGGTATGGTTAATCCCAAAATTTGGGACAACGGGTGCAGCGTTAACAGTCTTGGCAAACACATTTGTTTTTACATTCCTAACCATAGGGTTGATCGCCAGATATCTAAACAATCCTGATAAAGTCAAAGGATCCCAAATTTTAAGCGATTCTCTATGAAAGGCAGTCTCTTTCAACAAAATATCCTCCGTATTCTTTGCTCGAAATCATTCCTCTAGTGCCATAAAATGAAGACTTATGGCATTAGGTATCAGACTTTAGCCTATATTTTATTATTAGGGGTTTATTTGTTTTTTTCGTTAAAAAATCTGGATACTCTTCCTACAGTTTATGAGGATGAACCCTTCATCGCGTCAACTGGGTGGAAAATCGCGACAGAAGGGAAGTTTGGTACGGATTTGTTTACTGGATTTTATGGGATAGAAAATCATGTGTTCTTATTTCCACCTGTTTACCCGCTCCTTCTAGGAGGAGTATTTCACCTCATAGGGATAGGCCTTTTTCAAGCACGGCTATTCAATGTTTTACTTGGTGCGATCACGCTCATTCTTACTTACAAGTTAGGGTCCCGATTGTTTCATCCTACGATTGGATCGCTCGCAATCTTTTTTCTCTTATTTTCCCGGCTGACTGGAACAACGCCGAGTCAAATCACTGGTATCCTTTTTGTGGATATTGTTCGTATTGTTCGTTATGACTTGTCTGCATCTTTTTTCGGTTTACTAGCTTTGCATATTTACTTATCCGCGGATCGTAAGCGCTTGTTGTATTATGCAATAGCAGGATTGGTTGTAGGAATTGCAAGCTTGAGCCATCTTTACGGCGGCTTTTGGCTAGTGATATTGTCTATATTGGTCATTTTCGAAAAGAATACTCAAAAAAAATTGGCCGCCTTAATTTCCGGATTTATCCTATCCTGGATTCCTTACATATTTTATGTACTTAATGATCTTCCGAACTGGCAACCTCAAACCTGGCAACAGGCCCCTCGGTTAAACCTTTTAAACTTACAGTTTTATATAAACAATATTCTCAGCGAGTATCACCGGTATGGACCAGGTCTAGGGCCATTTGGGGAGGAGTGGTTACTACGCATCGGTTTTTGGAGCACGCTCATTCTGCTTCCGGTCTCCTGTTTACTTTTACTCAAAAAAAGTATCCTCACCCATGATTTAGCTTCTCGCGTAGTCATCACATCTGCGCTCATCTTCCCTATCCTATTTGCTATATTTTCCAAACCCAAAATGGCAAATTATCTTATCTGTATTTACCCTATCTGGGCTATTTGTTGGGCATGGGGAGTAAATGAAATCTGGACAAGGATGAAACAATTCTCTTCAATGTGGCCTAGATATACCCTTGCCATTCTATTAATTCTCATCGGTTTTGAAGGAATATCTCGTTTCAGCCTGTTACAGACTCTGAAGAATCAAACTATCCCATACCCAACCTTTATCCAAAAAATCCAAAGTTATACACCAGCCAACGCGACCATCTTAGGATCACATAGTTTTTGGTTCGGATTTGAAGCGTATGAATATAGAGCATGGGCTTTACCTATCTTTCAAACCAGTTATCTCAGTACTCCTACCCCTATTCTGGCAGAAGAAGCGATGGATGCCCTTTCACCGGACATCATTTTGATCGACTCTCGCACACTCTCCTACCTGGAAAGCCCCTCGAATGAAATGGGGCCAACGACTGCCTTTCTGAATTGGATGGAAATTAAAGGATACTCACTCACAACAATAATAGATGATCCGACCTATGGAAAGATAGAAATCTACAACCTGGCCACCAAAACCCCGTAAACAAAACTCCGCCAATGAAAATCGCCCTCCTCACCCCCGGCTTTAGCACCGATGAAAACGACTGGTGTATCCCTGTTCTATATAACCTCGTGCGGGAACTGGCGCGAGAGCATGAAATCCACGTTTTTACGATCCGCCACCCACCCCGCGCGGGCACGTATCCCTTTCACGGGGCCACCGTCCACGCGTTGGGGGGCGCGGACCGTGCGAGGTGGGCGCGCATCCCGCTCCTTTTCCGCGCCCTGACCGCCATCCTCGGCGAAGCGCGGCGCAAACCGTTCGACTTAATCCACGCGTTTTGGGCAGACGAACCGGGTTTTCTCGCGGTGTTTGCCGGGGGGATGCTCCAAATCCCGCGCGTGGTTAGTCTGATGGGCGGGGAACTCGTTGGGTTGCGGGAGATTGGGTACGGGGGGCAGTTAAGCATCGTAAACAGTGCGCTGACCGGGTACGCGTTGCGCGGGGCAAATGCGGTCACGGCAGGGTCAGCCTATCTCGCGCAAAGGGCAAAAGCCCAATTCCCGGAAATTTCCGTGCAAGTTTTCCCATTAGGGGTAGATACCGACCTTTTTCACCTCCCAACTGGTGACACGCTCCCTCTCTTTCCGCCGAACCAAACCCACCTCCTCCACACAGCCGCCCTCGTCCCGATCAAGGAGCAGGCCACACTCTTCCGCGCCTTCGCCCGCGCGCTCCAAACCCACCCAGACACCCACCTCCACCTCCTCGGCGATGGCCCCCTCCGCCCCACCCTCGAACAGCTTGCTGAAGAACTAAACATCTCCGCACATCTCACTTTTCACGGCACAGTTCCCCATCACGAAACCCCGCGCTTTTACCAGGCTGCCGACCTGTGCGTCCTTAGTTCACGGTTCGAGAGCCAGGGGATGGTGGTGTTAGAGGCCGCCGCGTGCGGAGTAACAACGGTCGGCACGGAAGTAGGGATTCTGCCAGAGGTAGTGCCCCCAGAGCAGGTGGTTCGGGTGGGAGATGTGGAGACGTTGGCAAGGGCGATTACATCCGCACTCAGCAACCCCGCACAGACGAGAAAAATAGGGGGCGGGCATGTGGCGCAGGTGGGGGATCGGTATGATTTAGCGAAGTATATTCAAAGTTTGAGCGGGCTATATTCAGGTTTGGTAACCCCCGATAAAGTTTCCGTTTAATCGAGCGTCACAGGGATTTCTCCCTTCGGTCGAAATGACAACTCAAATATCCTCCCATCTGTGAAAATTTGTGCCTTCTGTGGACAATTATCCACAAAAGGCCTCCCGCAACGCCACTTTTTGCACCTTCCCCATCGCGTTGCGCGGCAATTCTTGGGTAAACACAACCCGACGTGGGGCTTTGTAGCGGGCGAGTTTCGACTGGCAATATGCCATTAATTCATCCGCGGAGATTTCCACCCCCGCGCGGGGGACGATGACCGCGACAATATTCTCCCCCCACTCCGGGTCGGGGCAGCCGATGACGGCGTTGGCGGCGACGGCAGGGTGTTCGGCGAGGACGCGTTCGACTTCGGGCGGGTAGACGTTCAAACCGCCGGTGATGATCAGGTCTTTGGCGCGGCCTTGCAGGGTGAAATATCCGTCCGGGGCGCGGGAACCCAGATCGCCGGTGCGGAGCCATCCGTCGGGGGTGAAGGCTTCGACGGTCTTTTCAGGTTGCCGCCAGTATTCGGAGAAAACGTGGGGGCCGCGGATTTGCACCATGCCCACTTCGCCGTCGGGAAGCGGTTCGTCTGTTTCGGGGTGAGCGATGCGGGCTTCCACGCCGGGGAGCGGCAAGCCGACGGAACCCATCCGCCGTTCGCCGTGCAGGGGGTTGGAGAGGTTCATGCCTGTTTCGGTCATCCCGTAGCGTTCGAGGAGGGTATGGCCGAAGGTGTGTTGGAAGCTGGTGAACACTTCGTCGGGGAGGCGGTCAGAGCCGGAGGTGATGAGGCGAACCTGGGAGAGGTCGAAGTTTGCGGCGTTGGGGACATCGAGCAGGCGGCGGTGGATGGTGGGGACGGCCATGAAGATAGTGCAACGGCGTTCCGCGAGGGTTTGGAGGGTGCGACGGGCGTCGAACTGGCGGAAGAGGAGGGTGGACGCGCCCGCGTACAGTGCGCCGTGTAGGGCAACGAATAAACCGTGGACGTGGAAAAGCGGGAGGACGTGGAGGAGGATGTCGTCCGGTTGCCAGCCCCAGGCGGTGTGGAGGGCTTCGGTTTGGGCGGTGAGATTGGCGTGGGTGAGGACGGCGCCTTTGGGGCGTCCGGTGGTGCCGCTGGTGTAGATCATGACGGCGGGGGAATTATTTGAAAATTGTGGGTTGGCAATTGATAATTGATAATTTTCGGAGATAAATCGCGGATTTGCTGAATCAAGCCAGATCGTTTGGCGGAGGGTAGGAATAGTTGCGAGGACTGGAGTGAGGCGTTTTTGGGTGGCGGCGTCGGCGAAGAGGAGGGAGGCTCCGGAGTCTTGGAGGAAGTAGGCGAGTTCGTCGGGGGGGTAGGCGGGGTTGAGGGGGAGGGTGATCGCGCCAAGACGCATGGCGGCGAGGTGGAGGAGGATGAAGTCGAGGGTCTTGGGGAGTTGGAGGGCGAGCCGATCCCCCGCGCGGAGGCCGAGCTGATCGAGCAGGGTGACCGCGCGAGCGATTTCCTGGGCCAGTTCCGCATAGGTTAGGCGTTGGAAGGGCGGATCAAGGAATTCGAGGGCGAGTTTGTGTGGGGTTTGTTCGGTGTGGATGGCAAGTTTATTTAGCAGCATATTAGGTTACAGAAGTGCGTAGCTTTTGGAAGATTCGCGTGTTATTCTCTCTTGATGAAACGGAAAAAATGCGTAATTTCCTTGAGTACTGTCCCTATGAAACAGATGAAGGCGATTGTTTCTATTGATAACCGACCACGATGGTCGGTTTTTTTTTAGGAGGTGCAGATGGAATAATTGACTTAAACTGCTCATAGTATTTTTGATGAGGGTGCTTCCTTGCACTTGCGTTCAAGAGTTTAAAACTACTTTTATCATATTTTAGGAGACTCTTATGTTCAAAAATTCTGTCCAGGGTTATTTACCCAATGAGACCCCGCCGCCAGCACAACTGGTTCTGCTGGGCTTTCAGCATGTTTTGACGATGTTTCCGGCAACCGTGCTGGTGGCGGCGTTGTGCGGTTTTCATATTGGCACGGTTCTGACGATTACAGGGGTAGGGACGATTGTCGCGCTCGTGTTGGCAAAATGGCGCATCGGCAAGTTTATTCCGCTTTTTTATGGTTCCAGCTTTAGTTATATTGCCGCGTATCTGGCGATTGTCCAGAAGATGACCGGCGCACAACCCGCGTTCGGCGTGGCAGCCCCCGACGAAGTGATCAGCACAATGCAGGCTGGGATTATGGTCACGGGGCTGTTTAACATTTTGGTTGGGGTGGCAATCCGCTACCTGGGCAAAGATAAGATTGATAAGGTGTTACCCCCGATTGTGACAGGTTCTGTCGCGGCGGTGATCGGGTTTGGGTTGGCAGCGGCGGCGTTGAATATGGCGGCAGCGAATTGGACCGTGTCGCTGGTTACGCTGTTTGTGACCATCCTTTTTTCCGTTTATTTGCAGAACAAGGGCTTTTGGGGGATGATCCCGGTTTTGTTAGGGGCAGCAGTCGGGTATACGATTTCGGCGGTGATTGCGCCGGGGTCGGTGAGCTTTGCTTCGGTTGCTAGTGCGCCGTGGTTTGTCGTGCCGCATTTCACGCTGCCCAACTTCACAAGCGATCTGGCGTTGACTTCTATCGTCAGCATTGCCATCATGGCAATTGCCACCGTCCCAGAATCCACGGCACACCTGTACCAAATGAGCCTGTACGTGGACCGTTTTGCGGACGAACTGAACCGCGAAAAATATCACCTTGACCGTTACATCGGTTTCAACCTGATTCTCGATGGGTTGGATGATTTCCTCAAAGGCTTGCTAGGCGGTACCGCCGGGACGAACTATGGCGAAAACAACTCCCTCATGGCGATTACCCGCAACTATTCCGGGCCTGTGCTGATCGCCGCCGGGGTGATTGCGATCATTTTGGGGTTCGTCGGCAAATTGACCGGGCTGGTGCAAACCGTCCCCCTCGCGGTGAGTGGTGGCCTGGCAATTTACTTGTTCGGCGTGGTCGGGATGCAAGGGATCGCGCTCATTCAGGAACACAAGGTCAGCATGTTCGACCCCCGCAACCTGGCGGTCGGGGCCACGATCATGGTGGTGGGCATCGGTGGAAATATTGGCTTTGAAGGTGGGTTTTTGCCCATCCCGTTTTTGCAGAGCATTTTTCCGAGCGGCTTACCGGCCATTGCAACCGCGGCGGTGCTTGGGATCATTGTCAACGCAGTATTTTTGATCTTCAAACCCGATAGCGAAACGAGTGCCTAGAGGGATGCCTCTCTGCGCTCGGAATGACAGGGGAGGCCTTTGGATTGGCGCATTCACTAAAAAAACACCCGGAGACGGTCGTCTCCGGGTGTTTTTTTATGATTAGTGGGTTGTCCCGCCTACGAGGGGCTAGATGACAAAGGCGCGAGGGTCGGGACGTATGGCGCGAGGGTCGGGACGTATGGCGCGAGGGTCGGGACGTATGGCGCGGGGGTCGGGATGTGTGGCGCGGGGGTCGGGATGTGTGGCGCGGGGGTTAGGACGTGTGGCGCGAAGGTCGGGATGTGTGGCGCGGGGGTTGGGACGTATGGCGCGGGGGTTGGGATGTGTGGCGCGGGGGTTAGGACGTATGGCGCGACACTCATTCTAAATGGCGCGAGGCTCATTCGGAAAATTCGGATGATGCGGGGCAGGTTTTTCACTCAGGCAATATGCAGAACAGATTTGTGCTTTTTGCCGTTCACCTGTTCGATTTGATGCCAACCGCTGTTGTCGTTGAGCGTGATCCAGCGGCGTTCTTCCGTGCGATAGAACCAGTCTTTGTCTTCCTGGAAGTAGATTTGCATGTCTTTGGTTTCCCATATATTTAGGATTTCATTGCTGTGGGCACGAATTTCGTTGAAGTCGGTGGTGGCCCGCTGGCCCATTTCGCTGTACTGCTCATTGAGTTCGAGAAGCAGGGCATTGATTTCGGCGGGGAGGTGGGCGACTTTCAGACCCAGGCGGCGGGCTTCTTCATACAGGATGGGGTAGTTGTGGGAGGGGTAATTGGCGTTGAGGGCGTTGGCGATGCGGTCGCGAGCGGTTTCGTCGTCCATGTGGTGGGCGAGGAGTTCTTTGCAAAGCATGATTGACAGCGATCCCGCGCGGTCTACGGCCCCGATCACGAGGGGATGCACGTAGGAGTAAAGTTCTTTGTACGGATTTTCTTCGGGGTCGGTGGATTTTTCCCGCCAGAGCCGGAGGACGCGATTCAGTTCGTCGAGGCTGACACTGACCCGGTCGTTGTCCCGATCCAGGGGGGAGAGGCTGTGCGTGAGCGAGGTGTCCACCGCGGTCAGGTACGCCATCGGCCCCATCATGATCTGGTTGGCGCCAAGGGCAATCATCGTTGCAGCGGAGGCACATTCCAGGGGAACGAGAACGTTCAGGTTCGTGCAGTACTGGCGCAACAGACTAACGAGGCGGAGCGCGGCCTGCCCATGTCCGCCACCGGATTTGATGAACATGTAGATAGTGTCCTGTTTACCAAGTTTTTCGACGACTTCGTATAAGGCCACCACATCATTGTGGCAGACGGAACCTTTGGGGTTGTTCCAGTAAGCGAGAAATGTCCCATCCAGGTAATCGGAGATTTTGGCAACGAGGCCCTGGGTTTTATTGAAGAGAACGGGGGGTTGTTTGACTTTGATAGGGGGTTCGGGGGAGTCCATTTTTTTGATTGAGTGATTGGGTGATTGGTTGATCGGTTAGTTGGTTGGGTGGGTATTTTACCCGTCTATGGTGAGGGCTATGTTGCCCAAAACACCCCAAGAGGTGAGGAATTTTTGGAGGGCAACACTGTAGATTTGGCCGTTGTCTTCGACGGTGATGTAGTCTGGGCCATAGCCAATGACGATAAAGGTGTGCTCAAACCGAGCGACGATGGAGGTTTCGCCGTCCGCGGAGGTGTAGGGGATGGGATCACTATAATCCATGTTACGGATTGCCCATACCATCACCGGACGGCCCGCGGCGATTTCGATTTGCAATTCTTCAAAAGGCATCCCAAACCGGGCTGTGGCTGGCAGCCCCCACGCGCGGGCCAAATCTGCCACCGGCCCCGCGTAGACGCCGTACCCATTCGGGGGCAAGCCGCCAAGCGCGTCGGTGACGTTGCCTACAAAGCCTTTGTTAGGGTTATCGGAAGTGGGGAGCGTCCACAAAAAATCCAATTCGTTGAACTCGATGCCAAAATAGTGCGCCAAGTCGGTAATAGAGCGGGATTCGCAACTGAGATTGTAGTGTTGGGGAAAGCCGTAGAAGTTTCCGAGATAGGAAGATGTGGGATAAAGCGGGGTAGCAGTAGGAGGTGGGGTATCGGTGGGTGTGGTTGTAGCGGTAGCAGTAGGGGTTTGGGTTGGGGTAGGTGTAACTGTGTTGGTCGGAGTAGGGGTTATGGTAGGGGTGAAGGTCTGCGGTTGGAAGGGGGTAGGGGTGTTGGTAATGGAACGGTAAATGGTGAGTAGGGAAGAATCAGAGATTATTGTGGGAACTTGTAGAATAGACGAAAGGATAGGAGGGGAAAAATAATAACTCGCACCCGCCGCAAACACCAGCAGTAGGATCGAAAAAGCAAGGAGCAAAACCCATTTCACGAAACGCATGGGGTTTTATTATAGTGAGGGGGGTGGTTTGCAGCTACTTGAAAAACTTGCAGATTTATGGCACGACAATTTCAATAAAAATTGGGTCGCCAAACGCCTGGCCTGAGGGATCATACGCCTGCCATGCGCTCCGGTAGATACCGGATTCGGCTGGGGCCGTGTAAAGGATGCGGAGGGTCGTTTCGGTATCGGCTCGAGCCGGATAAAGGGCTTGTTCGGGTTTCGCACCCATGTCCGGGCCGGTAATTAGGCGGAGGGTGTAGCCAGATTCCCAATTACAGGTACCGTCATTTTTCACCTGCCAGCGTTTGTCCAGGATTTCACCAGGGGTAACGTTAGTGCCGTCTGGAAGGGTCAGGTCTTCGAGATAGGTGAGGCTATTCGTACAGGAGGGAGTAGGGGTTACGGACAGGGGCGTGGGGAGAGGCGTTTCAAGCGGGAGGGGTGTAGTCGCCAGAGTTGGGGGGATATACACCGCCGGAGTGGTGAAGGGATTCAGGGAATTACAGCCCGCAAAAAATAAGACAATCGGTAACAGGCTCAGAAAAGTTTTTGGTTTCAACATCAGAGGTATTTTAACCCAGGTTAAATAAAAGGCTCCTCAGCAATGAAGCTGGGGAGCCTTTTGTTTTAGATGACACCCCACCATGCCGTGTGCAACAGAGTTTTGAACCTGCTTTCGCAGGTTGGGCTCCGCCTCAGAAGATCAGCCTTGACTTGCGCCTACCGCATCACGTCTGGAAGTTAGAACCCATGAAGAAGAGTGTTGGCCCAAAACCGTTGGAGTTGCATCACGCACACAGCAGGGTTTGTCGCTTTTTTTATACCATAAATTTGGTTCGGCGGGTAGATTATTTGACGTGAAGTGAAAGATGAGAAACCCAGAACTTAAGTAGCATTCATCAATAACCAGCCGCCAACAACTTCGCAATTTGGTGGTTTGCGTACAAAGACAAAAAGAGGAGATTTTCTTCCGGGCTCAGGTCTGGCATATCCAACCCAATGAGAATGACGATGGAACCGTGGCGCGTCATTAATCCAGGAATCGTTCTATTCTTGTCTGTCGCGGCCCGAAAGACAAAAGTTTCTTCCGGGAGAAGCGCGAGATCAGGCTTTTCAAGTTCAGTTGCCGTTCCAGATAAAAAGTCTGCTTTTAAAGAGGCTAATAAGGTTGTCGCCTCATCCCTACTCCCCGCTTGAAACATCGTGATATCCAACATGGAATATCCGTTTGTTCCCCCTTCCCAGGTGAAAGATACACAATCTATTGCACAGTATTCCGGGGATACATTTTCCGTATCGTCCAGATACGCGTCAGACCACCGGTTTGCAAGTTCATTGACTTCTACGGATGACAATATCGCGTCGTGCAAGGTTGGGGGGATGGGCGACGGAGTAGGCGTGTACGAGGCTTTAACCGCTGTTTCGGTGGATTTAGCTGCAATTGCGGTTCCAATTTGATTTGCTGTATCTGTCGCAGCGTAATTCGGGGTAGAGGTTGCCTGAGAATTAGTTCGAGTTGTAGAACAAGCCGAAAGAAATAGAAAGGCTATAAAAAGAAGAAAAATCCGCATTTTCATCTGCACTTCCTCCTACTATCAAGAAAAGAAATTAAAAGAGGGAACAAAATATGTTGTGCATACTTCGTTCCCTCCATTTTACTCGTTTTTACCCTTTTCTCTTTATACTTTAACTTGCTTAGATGGTTCAATATGGACTTTGACGTGCAAATCCTTCAATTGCCCGTCTTCTGCTGGGGAAGGCGCCCCAGCCATCACATCCCGCGCGGCCTGATTTTTCGGGAAAGCGATCACCTCGCGGATGTTCGGCGCGTCGGCCATCAGCATCACCAACCGGTCAATACCTGAGGCGATCCCCCCATGCGGAGGCGCACCGTATTCAAACGCTTCCAACATGTGCCCAAAGCGTTCCTTCGCCACTTCTAGTTCCAGGCCGATCAGCTTGAAAATCTTTTCCTGCAACGCTCGGTCGTGGATACGGATCGAGCCGCCCGCCACCTCGTAGCCATTCAGGATCATGTCGTACTGCGTCCCGCGCATGTTAGCAGGGTCGGTTTCGATCATGTGGATATCTTCGGGCATGGGCATGGTAAAGAGGTGCTGGCTGGGATCCCAACGTTGTTCTTCTTCGTTCCAATATGCAAAGGGGAAGTCAATCACCCAGCAAAATGCCAACACGTTCGGGTCACGGAGATTCAAGCGGTCAGCCAACATTACCCGCAGGCGGAACAGCACATCATAAACCACCGCGGGTTTATCGGCGACAAACAGCAAGAGGTCGCCATTTTTGACTTCATACCGATCTTTCAGGGTTTGGATAAATTCAGGGGTCAGGAATTTGGCAAATGTCGAACGCACCTCGCCCGCGGATGTGAACGCGATGTACGCGAGACCCTTCGCCCCAAACTGTTTGACGAACTCGGTCAATTCGTCGAGTTGCTTGCGGGTGTAATCACCCAGGCCAGTCGCGTTGATGCCGCGCACATGCCCGCCCCCCGCCACCGCGTTCTCGAACACGGAAAAGCCACAACTCGCGGCGATGTCGGTAATGTCACGCAGTTCCAATCCAAAACGAATGTCGGGGTGATCGGTGCCGAAGCGATCCATCACATCTTGATATTTCAAGCGCGGCCAGGGTGTGGCAAACAACTGCTTTTCAGGCACGAGTTTCGCTACCATTGCCGTGTACATGGATTCCATCAAGTCCATGATATCTTCACGCTGGTTGACAAACGCCATTTCGATGTCCAGTTGCGTGAATTCGGGTTGGCGGTCGCCGCGCAGGTCTTCATCGCGGAAACAGCGGGCCATTTGGAAGTAGCGTTCCATGCCAGCAACCATGAGCAATTGCTTCAACTGCTGAGGGGATTGGGGCAGCGCGTAAAATTCACCGGGATGGACACGTGACGGAACGAGGTAATCCCTCGCACCTTCCGGTGTGGTTTTGAAAAGGATCGGGGTTTCGATTTCGTAAAAGCCGGCATTGTCCAGATGGTCGCGAATGTATTTGACCACGCGGTGGCGCATTTGAATGTTTTTCTGCATGGTTTCGCGGCGCAGGTCGAGATAGCGATATTTCAACCGGGTGTTTTCGTCAGCTTCCTCGTCTTTGTTGATCAGGAACGGCGGGTGTTTGGCGGGATTGAGTACCGTGACCGCGTGGACTTCCACTTCAATTTCTCCCGTATCTAACGCGGGATTTTTCATCCCCTCGGGGCGAGCGCGGACGATCCCGGTCACTTGCAACACCCATTCGGAGCGCGCCTGTTCGAGCGCTTGATGGGAGGGGGCGGAGATTTCCGGGTTAGCGACCACCTGCACAAGCCCGAACCGGTCGCGGAGATCAATGAAAGTAACGCCACCATGATCGCGGCGGCGATGCACCCACCCAGCCAGGGTCACGGTTTGGCCTTCGTGGGCGAGGCGAAGTTCGCCACAGGTATGAGATTTGTACATAAGTTCCTCCGTGGGAATAAAAAAATAATCGCCCTCCGCTATTGCGTCGGGCGATAAATGTTTGTGTCTAAACAGTCTGCTTATACCAGCCTGAAACATTCCACTCGACGCAATCCTGCATCGTTGGCATTCAAGCCGTTATTGTTGAAGTACGTCAGACTTTTCATAAGTTGCCAAATTATACATGAGTTTGAAAACTTGGGGAAGGCAACAATTCTTATTATGCCGAATGGCGTTCCTTAACGAACGTCTTTTGGAGTTTGGCAAGGTTTTATGAAGGTACGGCGTTCCTCGGCTCGTGTCCATATCGAGAATTACTGTTAGGAAGAGAGGGGCAAATGTCCCAAAGAACATAGGACAGTTAACTCTGCAAGCATTGTTTTCCGATTGCTAGAATTTTCACTATGGATATACGGATATACACATATAAAAGTTAAGTAATAGGAATCGTTTATGAAAACTCTTTTGATTTTAGGTGCTGGCACGGCTGGCACTATGGTTGCCAACAAGATGTCCGGTTTGCTAGACTCGGATGAGTGGCGCATTGTCATTGTAGACAAACATGAAACCCACTACTACCAACCTGGATTTCTTTTCATTCCTTTCGGGATTTACAACCCGGAGGACGTGGTCAAACCCAAACGGGATTTCCTTCCCAGGAACGTTGAAGTCATTATTTCAGATATCGAAGTAATCGAGCCGGAGCAAAGCCAGGTTCGCTTAACAAAAGAGAACAAGGTTGTCAAGTACGATATTCTAGTCGTTGCCACTGGCAGTCATATTCATCCCGAAGAAACTGAGGGGATGGTTAATAGTGGCTGGCACAAAAACATTTTTGATTTTTATTCGCTTGAAGGCGCAACAGCCTTATCTCGTTTCTTGAAGTTCTGGAAAGGCGGGCGTTTG
>JACKAX010000035.1 GCA_020634875.1 Anaerolineales bacterium
AAGATGCGCTCCGAGCGTTTGGCTTGACGGAAGATGACGATGGAGGCGGTGACGTTGACGAGTAACGAAATGAGGAAGAGCATGATGCCGACAAAAAACAGAACGTGGTAGTGCGTGCTGCCCTGGGCGACTTCGCCCATTTCGGCGGCGATGGTGGCGGTCATCGTGCGGACGGGGGACAGGAACACGCCCAAACCGGTGGGCAAAACGGGCGCGTTCCCCGCGACCATCATCACGGTCATCGTTTCGCCAATCGCGCGGCCCACGCCCAACATGACGGCGGTGAAAATCCCCGTCCGGGCGGCGGGCACGGTGACGCGCCAGATGGTTTGCCATTCGGTTGCCCCAATCGCGAGGGCAGCGTCCCGATAAGATTTGGGCACGGCGTCGAGGGCATCTTCGGCGACGGAGACGATGGTGGGAAGGGAGATGAAGCCCAGGAGCAGGGAGGCGGTGAGGGCGGAGAGGCCGGTGGGGAGATCGAGCATCCGGCGGAGGAGAGGGGAAAGGGTGAGGATGCCCAAAAAGCCGAGCATGACGGAGGGCAGTCCGGCGAGCAGTTCGACGAGGGGTTTGAGAATTTCGCGCACCCAACGGGGGGCAATCTCGGCAATGAAGATGGCGGTGCCAATGCCGAGGGGGAAGGCGACGAGCAACGCGCCAATGGTGACGACGATGGAGCCGCTAATCAACGGCAAAATGCCGAAGTAGTTTTCGATGGGATACCAGCGCACCGCGAACAGGTCGCGCAAGGGCACTTCTCCCAACGCGGGCAAGCCGGATTCGAGCAGAAAGTAGAGGATCAGCAGGACAAAGACGATGGCGGAGTAGCCGGACGTTTTGATCAGCGTGGTGATGAGGCGTTCGCGGAAGGTGAGGGAGGAGGCGCGCATGGGGGGGGAAATGAGTAAATTTACTCGTTACTTATTACTCGTTACTGATCGGGACAAAGCCAAGTTCTTCTACAATCGCCTGCGCTTCGGGGGTGAAGAGCCAGTCGAGGTACTCTTTGACGTGGCCGGTGGGTTCTCCGGCGGTGTACATGTAGAGGTCGCGGGCGATGGGGTATTGGCCACTGTTGACAGTGGCGGCGGAGGGGAGGATGTAAGGGGAGGTTTCGTCGGCGGCGACAGCGATCACTTTGAGGTCGGCGGTGACGTAGCCGAGGCCGTCGTAGCCGATGGCGTTGGGGTTATCGCGGACTTCGGCGCTGATCACTTCTGAGGAGGGGAGCAGGAGTGTGTCCATCGAGAAGAGGGTTTTGTTGTCTTTTTGGCCGAGGCGGAGGACTTCTTCGAGGAAGTAAACGTGTGTGCCGGAGTTGGTTTCGCGAGACAGGCGGACGATGGGGCGGTCTTCGCCGCCGACTTCGAGCCAGTTGGTGATTTTGCCGGAGTAGATGTCGGAGATTTGCTGGAGGGTGAGTTCGTCCACGGGGTTTTCGGGGTTGACGATGACGGCGATGGCGTCGCGGGCGATGACGAATTCGATGGGTTCTGCCCCGTTGGCGCGGACGGCGTCCGCTTCTTCGGTTTTGATCTGGCGGGAGGCGTTGGCGATGTCTACGGTGCCGTTGACGAGCGCGGCTAGACCTGTGCCTGAGCCGCCCCCGGTGACGGAGATGCGGATGGCGGGGTTGACGGTTTGGTAGGCTTCGGCCCACGCGAGGGCCAGGTTAACGATGGTGTCGGAGCCTTTGTTTTCGATGTAGAGGGAGGAGGTGGGGGTGTCGGAGGAAGTTTCCGTCTGGGAGGCGCAACCCGCGGAAAGGAGAAGGAGAAGGATGATGGGCAGAATCAGGCGGAAGGATTTCATCGTTTGCGATTATATTCACGAACGGGATTTGTGGGCTTTTGACCGTTTCCCCTTAACAAGATGTTAACAAGGCATTACGTGTGATTCGGAGGGATGAATGTACAATGCAGGAAATTTAAACACAAAGGGCACAAAGGCACATGAAGGGAAAACCTTTGTGAACCTTTGTGGCCTTTGTGGTGAAGTTGATCTATGAAAAAGACGAAAAAACACGCCCCTATTATTGATGTCAAAGATTTGAATTTTTATTATGGCGCGACGCGCGCGCTGAGTGGGATTAATATGACGATCCGTGCCCAGCGAGTGACGGCGTTGATTGGTCCGTCAGGGTGTGGGAAGTCTACGTTTTTGCGTTGCCTGAACCGGATGAACGATACGATTGCGGGGACGCGGGTGGAAGGGCAGATTTTGATCAGTGGGGAGGATATTTATGCGCCGGAAGCGGACCGGGCGTACTTGCGCCAGCGCGTGGGGATGGTATTCCAAAAACCGAATCCGTTTCCGCAGTCGGTGTACGATAATGTGGCGTTTGGGCCGCGCGTGTTGGGGATGACGAAGAACCGGTTTGAGTTGGATGATATGGTCGAGGCGAGTTTGCGGCAGGCGGCGTTGTGGGATCAGGTGAAGGATAAATTGAGGGGGGATGCGTTGAGCCTGTCACTTGGGGAGCAGCAGCGGTTGTGCATTGCCCGCGTGGTGGCGGTTAAGCCGGAGGTGATTTTGATGGACGAACCGGCTTCCGCACTCGATCCGATTGCGACGGGGAAGATCGAGGAGCTGATTGCCGAACTCAAGAAGGAGTACACAATTGTGATCGTGACGCACAATATGCAGCAGGCGGCACGGGTGTCGCAGGATACCGGCTTTTTCTGGCTGGGGGAGTTGATCGAGTTTGGGCGGACGAAGAAGTTGTTTACAAATCCGAAGATGGAGTTGACGGAGAGTTATATTACGGGGAGGATGGGGTAAATTTTATCCTCACATCCAACGCCACCGCCCCTTCCTTCAACACCCTTAACGGATTAATCTCCATCTCCGCCAACTGGGGGAAGTCCGCGGCTAACTGACCCAGGTGGGTGAGCACATCCATGACCGCTTCCCGGTCCGCGGGGGGGAGATTGCGGAACCCGCGCAGTTTGCGGCCTGCCCAGGTTTTTTCGAGCATTTCTTCGAGTTCGCTACGCGTGGCGGGGGCCAGCGCAAATGCCACATCCTTCAACCCCTCTACTTCCACCCCCCCTGATCCAAACATCACCAACGGCCCGAACTGAGCATCCCGCACCGTGCCGGTGATCACCTCTTGCCCCGAGGATACCATCCGCTGAAGATGTACCCCTTCGATCAACGCGTCTGCTTTCGTGCGTTTCGCGGCCTCGATCACCGTAGCGAATCCCCGCCGCACGGATTCCTGATCCCGTACATCCAACAGCACCCCACCCACGTCCGATTTATGGGGAATGTCCGGGGACGCGACTTTGAGTACCACGGGGAAGCCCATCCGGGTCGCGATTTCGACCGCTTCGTCGGCGTCCCGCGCGAGTTCCATGCCCAGGGTGGGGATACCGTAGGCTTCTAGTAATTGCAGGGTGATTTCATGGGGTAGAAAGTCGGCAAAGCCTTCGGGCAGTGTACTGAGTGCGGCGGCCACTTTGTCCGGGGACACGTCTGCCCGGTGGAGGGGGGCTTCGACTTCGCGGGCGAGGGTTTCGGCGCGGCGGGTAAGGATGTTGAGGGCACCGGCGGCCCGTTCGGGGAAGCGGTATTCGGGGATGTGGGCGGCGCGGAAGTATTCCACCGCTTCTTGAATCATCCGTTCGCCCATCACGGCGACGACAACGGGTTTTTTGGCACTTTGGATGATCGGGATCATGGCGCGGGCGACGCCCCCGGCGGTGTAGGCGGGCGGAGGGGGGAGGATGACCATGACGCTGTCCACGTTTGGGTCGTCGAGGAGGGCGCGGAGGGAGCGGGCGTAATGTTCGGGGGAGGCGGACGCCAGCATGTCTACCGGGTTGCGGAAACTAGCGGCGGAGGGGAGAAACGTTTGCAGCGTGGCGACCGTGGGAGGGGTGAGGAGGGCGAGTTCCAAGCCATGCATTTCTAGTGCGTCGGCGGCGGTCACCCCTGGTCCGCCTGCGTTCGTCAGGACGGCGACGCGGGGGCCTTTGGGGGGCGGACACCACGCGAGGGCACGTGCCCAGTCGAACATCTCTTCGCTCGTCTCCGCGCGGATGACCCCAGCCCGGCGGAAGGCGGCATTGTAGGCGGTTTCTTGCCCCGCCAGTGCGCCGGTGTGCGAGGCGACGGCTTGCTGCCCGCTTTTGAACCGCCCCACTTTGAGGGCGATAACGGGTTTTTGGCGGGTCACTTTGCTGGCTTCCTGGACGAACCGCTGCCCGTCGCTCACGCCTTCGAGGTAGAGGGTGAGGACGTGGGTGTACGGATCGTCGGCGACGGGGGCGAGGACGTCGGTTTCGGTGACATCGGCCTGGTTGCCGAGGCTGACGAGCCGGGAGAGGCCAAAGCCCTGGCCGCGTGCCCAGTCAATGACGGCCGCGCAGATCGCGCCGGAGTGGGAGATGAAGGCGACATCGCCGGGGGTGGGGCCGGGGGGCGGGAGGAAGGTGGTGTCGAGGGGCACGTGGGTGTCGAGCAGGCCGACGCAGTTGGGGCCGATGAGGCGGATGTCGTGTTCGCGGGCGACGCGGATGGTTTCGTCTTCGAGGGCGGCACCTTCCGGGCCGGTTTCGCGGAAGCCGCCTGAGGCGAGGATGACGGCGCGGATGCCGCGCTGCCCACATTCGGCGAGGGCGTGGGGGATGGCGGGGGCGGGAATGAGGAGGACGGCGAGGTCTACGGGGTCGGGGACTTCGGCGAGGGTGGGGTAGAGGGGCCGTTCGAGGAGGGTTCCGCCGGAGGGGTTGACGAAGTGGACCGCGCCAGGGTAGCCGCTTTGGAGGAGGTTGTTGGCCAGGGTGAAGCCGAGTTTGGTGGGGTTGGACGACGCGCCGACGATGGCGACGCCGGTGGGGGTGAAGAAGGGGGTGAGGGAGGAGGGCATCGGGTGTGGGGGAGTAGAGGCGTGGGGGAGTGATAAAGTGATGAGTAATGAGTAGCACCCTGAGCGGAGCGGGGAATGACTTAAATGCTGAAGTTATCTTTGTCCAGCGAAGTCGAAGGGTGCGGGGGGGACTATGGCGTTTATTATACGGAGGAATGCAGGGTTTGGGGGAACGAAGAACACACGAGTGACACGCCAGTGACACAAGTCCGGGCTGTGCGGAGGGGCCGGGTTGGCGTTATGATTGGGGTACATTTTTCGACACGAATTTCACGAATTGAACGGATTTTAAGAAGGTTAATATGCGATGTTCTCCTTTCTCCCCTTCACCTTATCTCCTTTTCACCTTTTCTCTTTTGCTTCTGCTCGCGGCTTGTACAGCGCCCAGCCCGGAACTTTCGCCCACAATCACACAGATGCAAATGCTCGCACCTACGTTGACTCAGACGCCCGCGCCTACCCTTTCGCCGACGCTTGTTGTTACTGCCACTTCTGCACCAACGATTGCACCAACAAAAACGCAGATTCCGCCGACAGAAACTGCGCCTCTTGCATCAGCGAATTGGTACATCAAACCTATCAATATTGCTGATTGGCCAGCCCCGGAAGATATTCTAAAGGTTTTTTGGAAAAGTCAGACCCAAATTTCTGTTGTACTCAATTACCCTGCAACAGAGCTTGCCTTTGAATTAAGCAATGAAGAAACAAACCAAATATTAGCGCCAACACCAACTCCACGAAACTTTGATCTAAATTATTCGCCGATGGGAAATTATTGGCTCGATTGTAGCGGCGAAACAATTCGGTTATTTCGTACTCCTGGTGAGCTTGTTGGAGAATTTGACAATGGAAGCTATGTTTGTTACCTGGCTGATTGGAAAGAAGATGAGACGGCTGTGGCTTTTAACTCGACAAAGGATGGCTTGATATATATTTGGTCAACCAATGGAAAGCCTCCCTATTCAGTGGGGCAAGGCGGAATGGAGGCATCAGTTGAATGGTCTCCTGACCAAACAAAAATATTGGTAGTAGGTTTGCCTTTTTACATGCCAACTTTCAATATTGCTTATGTTGATGCAAGGCCTATGTTTATTTCAGGAACTGAAGTGGATATGAATCCAGATTCAGAGCGTCCATCTATCCATTGGATAACAAATGAGGTAGTGGTAAACGATGCCCCTTCAACCTTTTACCCTTGCACCCAATTAAGCTATTACAAAATAACTGGAGAATTTCTCACAGAGTGGTCTGGGTGTGACCCTACACAACGCCCTGTTTTATCACCTAATAAACATTGGCTCATGATTAGTAAAACTAACGTGGAAAATAATCCGGCCTCTGCTTACTTTGCCCTTTACGATTTGCAAAATTTCAACGAGTTTGCCCTTTCCGAAACGACGACGCTTACGGATTTACTAGGTTGGAACTCCGATAGCACTCGCTTCTACCTCCTCTCCCGTCCCCTCGACGCCACCACTTCCCCTGACTCTACCCTCCCCTCCGGCCTCCTCGCCCTCGACCCGAACACCCGCCAGTTCACCCAACTCATCCCCGGTGCGCTGTACGCCACCCTTAACCCGCAACAAACCCACGCGTTTACCCTCCTCCCCGAAAACGGACACCTGACCGCTGCCCTCTACACCCTCTCCGGCGACCCCCTCGCCCCCTTCCAACCCGTCACCGAGAACATTCCCTACCTCACCCCCGGCGAAGGCCTCCCCATCCCTGCCGCATGGTCGAACGATGGGACGCAAATTGTCTTTTCGGATGTGTGGGGTGGTCTGTGGTTGGCGGATACGTCGGGAACGCTTACCCAACTCGCGGAAAATCTCGGTTTTGACGCGGATTATCCTCGCCAGCCGAAGTTTTCTTGGTCGCCGGATGATTCGCACTTGCTGATCACGTTTGAGGAGCGGGCGTGGGTGGTGACGGTGCCGTAGGTATCAAGGACTAACCGTCTCACATGCCTCCCCCACCACTAGTGTTGTTGTGCCCCCCGTCAGTGCGAGCGATATGGGTTTTTCTGTCGCCTCAAACAGGATTGGCGTGCCATCCAGGCGAGTAATAGCTGCTGTGTAAGCAGGTAGAATGAGTTCTCCAGTGGAATTTGAGGGGGCCTGTACCATGACGGTCGTCTGGCAGGTAGTCGTTTGCCAGGAGAGCGTGACCGGGCCGGGGGCAAAGGGGAGGGTGGCTGTGAATGAGGGGAACAGTTCGAGGGCGGGTTGGGCGCGCCAGCTTTCGGGGCTGGTGGGTTGCAGTCCGGCAATGTGTGTGGTGAGGAACCACGTCGGCGCACCGCCCCACCCGTGGGAGAGACTGGTTCCATAATCCTGATCGGAGTCGAAACGCTCCCAAAATGTAGTCGCCCCTTTGTTGACCATCGCCCCATAATACACATCAATCAGGTTGACCGCCTCTTGCATTTTGCCCGCTTGCCCCAATCCTTCTAAAATCCAGTAAAAACCATAAATACTGATCTGTGCGTTTGCTGGGTCAGCGGGAATCATCGCCAGTAGATGGTCGGCAACGGCAGGGACATCGGCGGGGGGAACGATGCCGTAGGCCAGTGCCCAAGCCTGGGCTTGTACGGTAGCCGGACGCAGTTGGCCCTGATAGCGGTTGGAGGCGTATTGGTGAGCAGCGGGGTCGTACAAGGTCAGGTTGATTTGGCCGCGGATATTTGGCGCAGTGGTATTCCATGTATTGGCGCGGGAAGCATCCCCAAGATAGGTCGCGATCCACGCCGCGCGGAGTAAGGTCTCGTGATAGAGGCTGTTGAGGGCGGTGGATTGCCCATAGCGGTCAAAAAAGCCGTAGGTGTCAATGTAGGCGGATTGCGACCAATGCACGAGGGGCAGATCGAGTAAGCCTGTTTCGGGGGAGGTTTGCCTGCCGAGATAATCCATGAAGCTCACTAGTGTTGGGTACAGTTCGAGGGCGAAGGCATGGTCATCCGTGCGGAGCAGATATTCTTGCAGGCTGTGTGTCCACAGCATCCCATAATCCAGCATGTGAACGTCCAACGCGTTGCCGTTAGGGGACATGGCAACCGGGCGACCCGCGATAAACCCGTCCGCCATCAGTTTCAAACCCCGGCGCAAGAGTGTTTCATCGCCAAACACGACCTGGTTGAGGTGGTCAATCACATAAGCATCCCCCCACCATTGCCCGCGTTCCCGCCAGGGGTCGGCGTAGGCGTCCAGCATGTTGATGGCCGCGGTGTCTACGCCCATTTGCCAAATTTGGTTGAGGAGGGGGTCTGACGAAGTGAAGGTGCCTGCTTGTGTTACAGGATAACGTTCTTCCAGAATTTGCAGGTTTTGGAAGGTGACCGGGCCACCCCACACTGCGATGAGCAGGTAGCGCCCCGCGCGGGCGTCCAATGTGGTGAGTTTATGAGGATCTCCATCCAGCACCCAGGAGTCAGTTTGGTTCCAGTCGGGGTACAAGGTGCCGGGGTAGGGCAGGGGGCGGGTGGTGTTGGGGAGCAGGCGTTCGCTCCAACCGATGTCTACCACGGTTCCAGCAGGGCCGGTGACTTGAGCGACAACCCGTCCGTGTACGGTGCGTGGCAGGGCGAGGACGAAATAGGCTGGGGCAGTATTCAACGTGAAGGAGGTGGGCGTTTGGGTGAGTATGTCCGGGGCCGGGGTGTATTTGGCGAGCAGCAGGCGGCGTCCGGCGTGGAGGCCTTGGGAGAGGGGACCAAGATTCCAGGAAAGGTTGGCTGTGGAATAGTTGAAAGTCAGCCCCTCCGCGGGTAGTTGTTGGAATTGGAGGGTGTGGGGGCCGAGGCCCACATTGACCGATGCGGTTTGTGTGTCCGGGCGGTCGGCGGAGGCGGCTTGCCAGGGGAGTGGCGCGCCGTCCACTGAAACGGTTGAGCCGGTGGGGGTGAGGTGTTCTAGCATCAGAACGGTGGGATCCAGTGCCGTGAACGTAATTTCGTAAGGGGTGGAGACGGGAGGAACGATCTCAGCAGTGCCCATGCCGGGGTTCAGTTGCCCCGCGGCGAGAACGGTGTACGGCATGGGCAGGTTGGCGAGGGGGGCAATGGAACGGGGCTGGTAAACGACGCGGTTTAGGTCCAACGCGAGGGGCACGGCGTCCGGCCAAAGTTGGTCATCAAAGCCGACGAGCGTCCAGCCCCAGGGAAATTCGCGGAAATCCATCAGTTCGGTGGTTCCGATCAATTGCCAGGGATGCACCGGGACCGCCTGCGTTTCCCAAGCCGTGGATAATGTTGCCTTCCACTCAGGCCCGGTGGCCTCCAGGAGGTGAATCCGATCATTTTGCTTACCCGTAATGACCGCCTGCAAATAGGGGGTGGTGGACTCGGCGCGCCGCAAGTTGGGTGACCATTGCACGAGCACGGCGATCTGGTGGTTTCCCGGTGGCAGGCTATTGAGATCGTAGGTGTCGTATTCGTGATAGGTGGTGGTGAAGCGCGCGGGGCCGCGGCCCACGAATTGCCCGTCTACCCAGACTTCGTACCGTGTATCGGCAAAGATGGCGAGCTGTACCTGTTCAAACCCTTCGGGGCGGGTGAAAAGTTTGCGGAACAGGGCGACCGCGTGTCCGGCAGGAGCCTCGTCCGTGGGCCAGATCGGATCGGCAGATAGGATTAGCGTTTTGTAATTGTTGATGAGTGGAAGATAGACGGTGTATGCCCCTTCATTAGCTGCTTTGGAAGCAAAAACCTCCCCCGTGGCTCGTCCTCCTAACCAGAGGAGAACGAGGAGGGGAAGGAGGGGCATACATCTTCGCATGATTGAGAGAAAGGTGATTATTAGTGCGAAAGCTCGATGTAAATGGGTTCAAATTTAGCGGTGAATTGGTAAGTGTTCCCAACGAGCACTGGGGCAATCGCGTTGCCATCCCGGTCAAAAGCCGCCAGAAATTTATCGGCGGGTACAGAGAAAGCGTAATTTCCATCCAGTTTAGCCCAGACCACTTGCACGATTTCCGCAGAATTACTAAAGGCGTAGGCTTCAATGTCCGCACTATATGTGATCGGGTAACTAAAGGTAGTTCCAGCGGTTCGCTGGATCAAATTTTGGTAGGAGATGTACGCGGGGCGTTGGATTTGTCCATCCAACAGTCCCATATTCCGCCATCCAGGACCGTTGAGGGTATACCAGACGAAACTGTCCAGCGAGACGCTTACGGCGCGCACAGCCAATCGCACAATCATACTGGCCTGAAAATCCAGGAAATCCGCACCCGGTTCCGGTACGCAGAAGCTAAAGTCATCCCGGCAGCCAACCCCAATTTCATTGACGGAGAGAGTTTTCGAGACGCCATATTCGTTCATTAACTGGCGCAGGTAATTGGCTTTGCCTACCATTCCTCCGCCCCAGGCTAACCAATCGCCAGCTAGTTGGGATTCGGAGTCTTTCTTTACCCCGTAATACAGGGTGTGGGCGTGGTAGGGTACAACATCAAAATACGGTGCCGCCCCTACGGAAAGAATCCCGCGCAGAAAGCGTTCGGGCTTGCCCAGATTTGGGTCGGTGGTGTTCGGCGAGGCCAGCATTAGCCCGCCCAGCCACACGCGTGCGGTGGGGTCGGCTTGTTTGATAGCATTTCCTACCACTTTAACCATATTGCCATAGGCCTGCCCGCCGTAATATTCCAGGTCGCTAATATCTCCCCAACAGCCGTATTGGCTATTGGCGGGAATCAGCACTGGGTCTACATCCACTTCATTGCCCAACTCCCAATTCTTCACATTGAATTCGGCCCCTTTATACCGTTGTACCAAAGCCACCACGAAATTTGCGTAATCATCGTACATTTCTGGTTTAAGTGGACTGCACGAATTAGCCACAAGGGTTGCCCAGGTTGGGAACTCATCTACGATCAAGATGGGTTTGGCGTTTACTGCACGCAAGGCCCGTAATTCGTTTTCAAAATCTTCCAACAAATCCCACTGAATCGGGCCATTTTGTTGTGGCTGTAAATCTTTCCAGGAAATCCGGTCGTTAAGACGAATCCAGGTTGGCTTAAGCGCCTGCATTTTTTGATTGAGGTCTGTACCAGTCGCCAACGAATTATTCGTTTCAATTGCATACGGGGCAGACCAGGGAGAATATTTATTGATCATGGGCAGATAGACGGATGATCCTCCCGTCGTTTCTGCCTCTTGGGTTTCTTTTCCGTGCGAACTTACTTGCATGGTTGTACCCAAGAGCGCAATCAACAGGAACATAAAAATCCGGCCTGAAATATGGGACATTTTTTTCATCAATTAACCTCAGTATTTTCTCGCAAACGCAACCCTATGGGTCTTTACATTCTTGAGATGTCTTTTCTCAACTTTACGCCAAAGAATCAAGCAATAAAGTTATCAAACGCATATTGTAACTGTATTTTTTAACACACAAATAGGTTGAATGGCATTTCTCACATAGCCGTAAGATTTAAATTTTTCAAGAATTGACAATTACCCCCTCCCCCATCACAATTCCCCCCTATGCACCTCCTCATCTCTGATCATCTCCCCCCCGCGGGTTGGGCCTTCCTCCGCGCTGATCCCACTCTAACGCTTTCTGGCCCCTTTACTTCCCGCACACAAATCCTCGCCGCCCTCCCAACCGCCGACGCCCTCCTCATCCGCTCCACCACACTTGTGGATGAAGCCCTCCTCCGTGCCGCCCCACGGTTGAAAGTCATCGCCCGCGCCGGTGCTCGCCTGGACAACGTAGACCTCGATACCGCGACCCGCCGTGGCATCCTCGTTCTCAACGCCCCCGAAGCCCATCTCATCGCCGTTGCTGAACACACCTTTGCCTTGCTCCTTGCCCTGGTCCGGCATATCCCCCAGGGGCACAACGCCGTTCACGCGGGCCGTTGGCCCCGGCACGACATCCTCGGTTTCCAACTCCACGGTAAAACGATGGGCATCCTCGGCTTTGGGCGTCTGGGCAAAGAAATCGCTGCCCGCGCCCGAGCCTTTGGAATGAACCTCCTCGCCTACGATCCCAACGCCGACCTCTCCTTCGCCCGCGAGCGCAGTGTTGAAATTACGGGCTTTCCCGAACTCCTGGCCCGTGCGGACATCCTCGTCCTTGCCACCGCCCCCGATGCCACGCGCTTCTCCGCTACCCCCGCTGAACCCCTCCTCAGCGCAACCACCCTCCAGCAAATCAAACCCGGTGCGATCCTCGTCAACGCCGCCCATGCGGGTTTGGTGGACGAAGAAGCGCTCCTCCATGCCCTCGACGCTGGAACCCTCGCGGGCGCAGCCCTCGATGTCTTTGACACCGAACCCCCCGCTGGCCGCCTCCCCGCGCACCCACACGTCCTCGTCACCCCCCACCTCAACCAAAACACCGTCGAGTCTCAAACCACTACCTCCCTCCAAATTGTCCGTGATACCCTCGATGCCCTGCACGGAAACGACTACCGCAACGTGGTCAACCTCCCCTTCGGCGAACATACCCCTTACGCGGCCACCAAACCCACCCTCCACCTTGCCACCCGCCTGGGCAAACTCCTCGGCCAAACCGCCGATGGTTGGATCACCCGCATGGAAGTTGAACTCCTCGGTGAAACGCCCGCCCTCATCCGCCCTGCCGCTGCCGCCCTTCTCTCCGGCATGATCCGGCCCAAGAATGGGTCTCCCGTCAACTGGGTTAACGCCCCCGTTCTGGCGCACGAACAAGGCATCGCTACCGCGCAAGCCAAACACCTGCTCGACCTGCCCGATTACCCTAACGCGCTCATCTGCCGCGTCGCCTGGAAAGGAGGGGCACGCACGGTGGCCGGCGTGTTATTTGCCAACGGGGAAGCGCGGGTGGTCCATTACGATGGCTTTTCCATTGACGCCCCGCCCGAAGGCTTTGTCCTGATTTTGGAGAATGAAGATGTCCCCGGCGTGATCGGGAAGGTGGGCACCCGTCTGGGCCGCGCAGGTATCAACATCGCTAACTGGCGGTATGGGCGCGAAACCCGCGGGGGCCGCGCCCTCTCCTTTATCAGCCTCGATGCCCGCGCCCCCCACGCCCTCCTCCGCGAACTCGAAAACGAACCTGAAATCCACCGCGCCCGGTTAGTGCGGCTGTAAAAAAGGAACGTTCGTAACTACCTTGCCAGGGTAGAGTTTCTCCCGAAAAAATAGGGAAAAGGGGGATGTACATCCCCCTTTTCCCTATTTTTTCGGGGAATCTTTTCTCTAAGCCTGAACAGTTACCACCGTTCCTGAATAGGTAGAAAAAATGTCTGACCTCCAACCCAACAACCCCCTCCACGGCATCACGCTAAAAATGATCCTCGAAGAACTTGTCGCCCAGGTCGGCTGGGACGAGATGGGACGCCGGGTAAACATCCGGTGTTTCACCCACGACCCCAGCATCCCCTCGAGCTTAAAATTTCTCCGTCGCACCCCCTGGGCGCGTGAGAAGGTGGAAGCGTTGTATTTGGAAAAGATCAACAGGAGAAAATAATGCCAAAAGTCAAAAGTCCCCGAATTGTCGAACTTGAAAATCTTCCCATCGAACTGGCGAAACTACTCAAATACGAAGGGCTCGTTGCAACAGGCGGCGAGGCCAAAATCATCATCACCGAAGGCCATGTCCGCGTCAACGGTGAGGTCGAAACCCGCCGAGGAAAGAAGATCAATGTGGGGGATGTGGTGCAGGTGGGGAATGAGAGTATAAAAATCGCCGAAAAGAAGTAAGCCACGAAAGACGCGAAGGGCATGAAGGATTGGTATTCGGGAAAATCTCTATCATTTCGACCAACGGGAGAAATCCCTGGTACGTTAACAGAGGAATGTTCGCCAACAGGGATGCTAGTACGAGGGTCGTTTCAGGGCTTCCTCCCTGCGGTCGGAATGACAGCATATCAATTTTCTGCGCTGCGGACGGCTCTTTCAGCGGCACGGATAACCCCTTCAGTGCCGCGGACGGAGTGCGCGACGGCGCAGGCAAAGTGTTCGATGCGATGAACAGGCTTTTCTGTCACGCGGACGGCATGCCTAAAGGCGCAGACAGCGTGCTCAAGAGCGCGGAAAAATCCCCTGGCATATAGACGGAGTACGTGATAGCGCACACGGCTCTTTGGCAGCGCGCAAGGTATTCTCAGGGGCGCGGTTGTTTTCCGTTGTTCTAATTCTTGGTATACCAGTCTGTTTGAATTTCCCTAGTCTCATAAAACTCCGTCCAGGGTTTGGCAAGGGCAGTACAAAGGGCAGTCAAATGGTTGAGCCGGTCGCGGGCCGTGGAATGCAAAAAGGCTGCCCGCGCGGGGGGAGACATCTCCACCGCTTCCTGCCACACCGCGCGCCCTACCGCAATCCCTGACGCCCCCGCGCGACACGCCGTTTCCACCTGACGTAAGTAAACCTCAAATTCCACCGCCCCCGACAACAAAATCCACGGGCAGACCGAGGCCTCAGACACTTCTGTACACGCGTCCGCCCATTCCGCTTCTGGTGCGGAGGGGAACTCTGCCTTGAGCAAGTCCGCCCCGAGAGGAGTGAGGCGACGCGCGGTTTCCACGACCACATACCGTTTTTCGGCAGGGGGGAGGGGTTGATCGGTGAGGGAATAGGCCAGGGGTTCGAGCATCAAGGGGATTTCGTGCATCTGGCAATCGGCAGCAACCTGCGCGACGAAGGTTTCAATTTCGGGGGCGGTATCCCCATCGGGGTGGTAATAAACGAGGAGTTTGACAGCGTCCGCGCCCATGCGTTTGGCTTGGGCCACGCCCCAGCCAGGGAGGATGCTCGCATGGCGGGCAGTAGGGTCGCCGGTGTAGCCTGTGGCTTCGAGGGCGACGACTAACCCCGTTTGCTTGGGAATGATTCCGGCCGCGATGGCTTGCGCGGCGGCGTATTCGGGGTCGAGGAGGATGGACGTGGCGTGGTCGGCGAGGGCCGCGGCGACTTCGAGTTTGAAGCAGGTGAGGTCGGCGTCGGTGACGGTGTCAGGTTGGGAGGGGTTGAGCGCGCGGCGGAGGTTTTGGCGGTGATCCAACGCGAGGGTAGTGATGGTGTTTCGCGGCGAGGCGATCCGCTGGATGGCGCGGAGTTTTCCGAGGGAAAGGGGAGTCATAGGCAAAAAAATACGCATTACTCGTCACTCATTATTTCATCAAGTAACGAGTAATGCGTAAATAGATTAGTGATATTCTGGCATCATATCCCCGTGCGCTTCGATGAGGTCGTCTACGAGGGACCAGATTTGGTCGAGGGAGAGTTCGGCGGCGGTGTGGGGGTCGAGCATGGCGGCGTGGTAGATGTGTTCGCGCTTGCGGGTGAGGGCGGCTTCGACGGTGAGGGACTGGACGTTGATGTTGGTTTGCATGAGCGCGGCGAGGTGCGGGGGGAGTGCCCCGATTTTGGTCGGTTGGAGGCCGCTTTTGTCTACAAGGACGGGGACTTCGACGCAACAGCCTTGCGGGAGGTTGTCAATCAGACCGTTGTTGGCGACGTTGCCGTACACGACGCGGGGTTGGCCGGTTTCGAGCGAGTGGATGATGAGGGAGCCGTATTCGTGGCTGCGTTCGTGTGTGATTTCGAGTTCGCCCCGTTCAAAGGCGGCCTTGGCTTGTTCCCACATGGCGATTTGCAGTTCACAACGGTCAATGTATTCGTCGAGCGGGACGCCGTACTGCTCGATCAGGTCGGGTCGGTCGCGTTTGATGAAGTAGGGGGTGTATTCGCTGAAGTGTTCGCTCGATTCGGTGACGAAATAACCGGTGCGGCGGAGGATGTCGTAGCGAACGTGATTGGGGATATCGCGGTAGCCGCCCTGGTAGGATTTGGCTTTGGCAACTTCTTGCATTCGGGGGTAGAGATTTTCGCCGTCTCGTTCGAACTTCAAGTAGAAGGCCATGTGGTTGATGCCCGCGCAGACGTAGTTGACGTCATCATAGGGGATGCCCATATCTTCGGCGAGCATTTCGGCGGTGCCCTGGACGCTGTGGCAGAGGCCAACGGTTTTGATGCTGCTGGCGCGGGAGATGGCCCAGCAGTTCATCGCCATCGGGTTGACGTATTGGAGGAAGGTTACGTCCGGGCAGAGTTCTTCCATGTCGTGGCAGATGTCGAGGAAGACGGGGATGGTGCGAAGGCCGCGCATGATGCCACCGATGCCGAGCGTGTCAGCGATGGTTTGGCGGAGGCCGTATTTCTTCGGGATTTCAAAGTCAATGACGGTGCTGGGTTTGTAGCCGCCGACCTGGAACATGCTGATGGCGTAGTCCGCTCCGTCGAGAGCCTGTCGGCGGTCGAGGGTGGTTTCGATCTTCGGGTGGGCGCCGAAAAATTCCGCGACTTTGTGGGCGACGATTTCCGAGGTGCGGAGGCGTTCGGGATCAATGTCCATCAATGAGATGGTGGAGTCGGCGAGTTCCGGGAAGGAGAGGATGTCGCCGAGGAGGTTTTTGGCGAAGACGGTGCTGCCTGCACCGATGAAGGTGATTTTGGGCATGGGAGGTTCCTTGTATGTAGAATGTAAAACGGATAAGGGAGGGGTGTTGATTCGTTTGTCTTTATGCGGAGGCATTATAGTCATTTAATCCCCGTCAGGGTAATCCCCTTCACAATCCATCTTTGCGTCAACATAAACACGAACAGCACCGGGGCAATCACCAGCACGGACGCGGCCATGGTCAAATGCGGTTGGCTGCCATGCTGGTTGGCATACCAGGTCAGGATAATGGGCAGGGTACGGACATTTTTCTCCGTGAGGACAATGAGAGGCCAGAGATAGGCGTTCCAACTGAACATGAAACTCAACATCCCGAACGTTGCCAGCGCGGGGCCAAGTTCGGGGAGGACGATGGTACGGTAGATGCGGAACTCGGACGCACCGTCTACCCGCGCGGCGTCCAGCAATTCGTTCGGGATGGACAGCGCAAACTGGCGGAACAGGAAAATACCGAACGCGTCCACAAAGGAAGGGATGATCAGTCCCCAGAGATTGTTGATCAACTTTAGTTTTGCGAGGATCAGATACCCGGGAATCATCCGCACCTGAAAGGGGAGCATCATTGTTGCCAGGATAACCCAAAAGAGAGTTTTTTTGCTTTTGAACTCGAACTTGGCGAAGATGTAGCCAAACAGCGAACTGGTAAACAATACGGTCACCACGTTTGCGAGGGCGATGAGGGCGGAATTTTTGTAGAAGAGGCCAAGCGGCAGGTCTTTTTCAGTGAGAATGGTCTGGTAGTTTTCGAGGGTAAATTCCTGCGGGAAGAATGTGGGTGGGACTTGCCGGATTTCTTTCCCCGTTTTGAACGAGCCGAGCACCATCCAGATAAACGGGAGGACGGCAATCAGGCTTGCCACGGTCAGAATCACGTACGCACCCCAGTACCCGCGGGCGCGGCGGGTAGTTTTCGGTTGGGGATCCGGTTGTTCGGGCAACGGAAGACGGTGGGCGAGGCTGTTCATCTTATTCGAGTAGCATCCTGAGCGGAGCGGAAAATTACTTTATATTGGGCATTTCTCATGTCCAGCGTAGTCGAAGGATGCGTGTTCACTTCAATACTCCCACTCCGCTTCAAGCAATCTATTCTGCACAATCGAAATCACCAACACAAGCAAAAACAGCACAACCGATACCGCAGACGCCCAGCCCATGTTTTGAAACCGGAAGGCATTGTTATAAATATCAATGGTCATCACCCGCGTTTGCTCGTTTGGGCCTCCGTTGGTCAGCACTTGAATGATGTCGAACACCTGGAACGACGAAATCATCGTCAGCATGGCGGTCAGGAAAATGGTCGGGCGCAGCAGCGGCAAGGTGATGTGCCAGAACAATTGCCAACCGTTCGCCCCGTCCATTTGGGCCGCTTCTTTGACCGATTCCGGGATGCTTTGCAGCGCGGCGATGAAAATGACCAGGTTGTAACCCATGTCCTGCCAGAGATAAGCGACAATCACGGCGAGCAGGGCGACCGGAACACCCAATAAGATCAGGCTCTGATCGCCTACCCAGTTGATCGCCGTGAGTTTGCCAGTGATTTGTCCGATGATGGCGTTGAGCAACCCGCGCTGGGGGTGGTAAATGTATTGCCACATGATCGCCACTCCGACGGAAGGCGCAAGCACCGGGAGAAAGAAAAATGTCCGGTAAATGCCCTTCGCTTTTTCGTGAACGCTTTCGATCAGGTTCGCCAACGGGAGGGTGATCAATAAGTTGAGCGGCAGGACAAGAATGGCAAAAACCAACGTGGTTTTGACGCTGATATGAAACTGCTGAACTACGAGGGGCGCATCTTCCGCAAAGTTGAACATCTCCCCAAAAAACTTCAGCCCCACAAACGGATTATCCCCGCCCAAGCCGAGGAACGCCCCGCCGCTGCGCCGCGCGCTGTAATCGAAAAACGCCAGCAAAAACCCCCACGCCATCGGAAACAGCGTCCAAAAACCCATATACAGCACCAGGGGCGGAATGGTCAGGCCGAGGAAAGTCACCTTCGCGGAATCGCGCGTTTCGCGGCGGCGGAAGAGGCGTTTGGGAAATGTCATTGTGGAATAAAGTTAGCCCGAAAAAAAGATGGGTAGGGGAGGTGCCTCCCCTACCCATCTTTTTTCGGCGTTTATTTACTGCAACGTCTCGTTCACTTCCCGCTCAATCGTTTCGAGCGTTTCGTCAGCGGACATATTCCCTTGCAGGAATTCCATCAAGCGGGGGTAAGAAATGTCATACCACACCAGATCGCGATCGGGGAAAGCGCCTTCGGGTTTGGCGTATTGCAAAATGTCGAGGAACGGGCCAAAGTGTGGGAAGGCTTCCGTCAGGCTATTGGCGGCATCTCCGGTCGCGTTAGCTTTGAGCGCGGGGAGCGTGCCGGAAGTGATGTTGAACTGCACCGCGTTTTGAGCATTCATCGTCGCGAACTTGACAAAATCCCACGCGGTTTCTGCCGCCGGACTGTTTGCGGAGACCGCCAACCCCCACCCGGACGCGGCCACGAACGATTTATCCGCCCCGACGGTGGGCAGATGAACGTATTGGGTCACATCCAACACCTCGCCATAATCCGCGCCGTATTCCGGGACCACCCACGGCCCCACCAACCCAATCGCGCTGGTCCCCTCAAAATACGAGTCGCCCACCCAGTTTTGGGTGTCGTTAAACAGCACTGGGTCCACTAACCCCTCATCCACAAACCGTTTGAGCAAGGCCAGCGCGGCATGTCCTTCCGGCGTGTTAACCGTAAACCCATCTCCGGTCAAATACGTGCCGCCGTTCTGCAAAATCAGCGAATAAAACGACGCGGTCAGCCCATCCGAACCGGTGAAGTTGTACCCCGCGCGGGTCATCACCCCATCTTGCATAATCGTCAATGCTTTCGCATCGGCAATAAAATCGTCCCATGTCGTCCAACCGTTCGTGATGTCGGTCAGCCCTGCTTCTTTCGCAAGCGCAGTGTTCACCAGCACCGCTCCATACTCGATGTTGTACTCCTGCGGTAAGCCATACAGTTTGCCATCACAGGTGTACCCAGCAATTTGCGGCGCAAAAAAAGCATCCTGCGCCGCTTGCAAACTCGTCATCGTTGCCGGGACTTCTGCCAGACTGCCGCCGTCCGCGTAACTACACACCCATGAGCCAAACATCTGCAAAAGATCAGCCTCGGTCTTGGCGGGTAGGGCAGTTTGCAGGGTTTGAATGTACGTATCGTAGTCAAACGTTTCAAGGTTGATGGTGACATTGGGATGCTCCGCCGTGTACGCCGCGATCAACGCCTCGTACCCCGCGTTAAACGCATCATTTTGGTGCGTCCACAAGCGCAGCGTCACCGCGGTTTCATCCGTATTACTACTTGCTTGTTCGGTCGGTGTGGCATTGCCGTTGCACGCGGCCAGGGTCAACGCCAACAAAATCAGGATACTAAAAAGTTTAGCTTTCATCATTTCTCCTTTAAAAAATTAAGGAATATGCAAGACGCAACACGCTCACATATCCAACTTCACCACCGCCGTCAAATTCTCCGGGCGATCAGGATTTAACCCTTTTGCAAGGGAACGATAAAACGCCATTAACTGCAACACCGGCAGATACAACACCCCCCGCGCGGGTTCGGCAATTCCGCTCGAAAAAACCACGTCCGCGTCCGCATCCCCCAGCGACAAAATCCGACCCCCCAGGGCACGCATTTCCGCCAACACCTTCCGCTCGTGCGCGCCATTCTTATCCGACACCATCCCGACAACTACCGCCCGTTCGTTGACCATGCTCATCGGCCCGTGACGGAACTCCAAAAAGTGAAACGGCTCGCTGTGTGTGAGCGTCATCTCCTTCATCTTCAAATTGACCTCGCACGCCAACCCATAGCGCGTTCCCGACCCCAAAAAGTAAAACCGGTCAAAATTCAAATTCTCCCCCACCTCCTTCGCAACCCCCTCATATTGACCGAGCAACCGCTCTCCAACCCCCGGCAGCCTTTCCATCTCCCCCAACAAATCCACCCGTCCCGCCACCTGAGCCACGAAGGCCGCCGCCGCGACGTACAACGACGCAAACGACCGCGTCTGTGCCACGCTCTCCTCCTGCCCCTCGGTGATGATCACCGTCTCATCGCCTAACTGCGCCAACGCCGTGTTGTAATTCGTGAACACGATCACCTCGCCGCGCCCCTGCGCTTTAAACTGCTCCACCGCCCGCACCGTCTCCGTCGTCGTCCCCGACCGGCTGACCGCAACAAGCAAGGTCTTAAGGAACGGCGTTCCTGTTGACAAATGCTCATTCTGAGAACTGGAGAAGGAACGCTGTTCCTGCAAAACAGTATCCCCGTTCAATAACAACTCCCCCCCCGGCACTGCCCGCGCCGGGCGTCCGGTTAATTCCTGAAACAGCGCCGCCGCCGCCAGGGAGAGATAGTACGTTGAACCACATCCGGTGAAAAGCACCTGATCATAGTTACGGTGAGCGAGTTGGTTGAGCTGCCCCGCGCGGGCGCGCACCAGGTTCAGGGCCTGTTGCCACGCGACGGGTTGGGAACGAATTTCAGTGAGGGTATAGTGAGGCATGGGGGTGGTTAGTTGGTTGATCGGTTGATCAGTGATAAGTGATGAAGTGATGAAGTGTCCAGCACCTTGAGCGGGAAAGTGCCTCGAATCGTAGCCAATTCGACTCCAGCACAGTTGAAGGGTGCGGCAACAGCGACACGGGTCAACCGCGCATTCTTCGACTACGCAAAGCCTCCGCTCAGAATGCTTCGTTCTAATATTTCAAAGTGCTTCCGCCAGGAGCAGTAACGCCCCTTCAAACGCCACATCCAGAAAAGGCGAAGCACCGCGGATCACACCTAAATCTTTCTCGTTGGCGTAATCCGTCACGCGGTACTCGTCTCTAGTTAACCCGCGCAATTCCACGCGGCCTTCAAAAGTTTTGGCGAAGAAGGCGTAGTACATACGGTCATCTTTTTGGATGGCATGGGCTTCGGGGAAGTCAAAGGCGAGGTCGTACAGGTTCAGGTATTCGCCTTTGGCGGGGCGGTGGAGGTTGTAGAGGTGAAACCATTTTTGCCAGGCGGCTTGTTTTTCGGGGGGCAGGTCCCAGATTTCTTCTTGCAGGCGAGCTTTGACCGCTTCGTCATCGGGCCAGATGAATTTGGTGGACGGCACGCCACCCGGACCGATTTCGGAGGCAAAGTCCACCCCTCCGTCGGAGAGTTCAACATGGTCAGCGAAGACGGCGGTGCGAGGACCGGTGAGAGCTTTGTAGAATTTAATGCGTTGGCGAATTTGGGCGCTGGAGGTTGGGTCGGCGGTAACGGTTTGGTCGGTGGCGGGGAGAAGATGATGGGTGAGCGGCGTTCCGCACGGGCAGATTTGCGTCACAGAGTTCGGGCGGAGGGCGCGCGTGGTTTCAAAGATGATCCGGTACACGTCCGCCATCGCGGCGATGGCTTCTTCGGGGCAGGCGTGATGGTGAGCAGGGTTGTAACAGGGGGGGACGGTGTAAATGTTGTCGAGTTTATGCCCGTCAAAGCCCCAGTCCTCAATAAATTGGGTAGTGAGGGCGCGGGTGTAGGCTTGCACTTCAGGGAGGGCGGGGCAGAGCATGGCGAGGTGGCGATTGTTGCGAGCGACACTACCATCGGCATTGAGGATGACCCAGTCGGGGTGCGTTTTGAGCAGTTGGCTGACCCTGTACCGGTGACTGTCCCAACGGCCGCGCCCATCTTCGGCGCAGAGGGGATACCACCAGATTTGGGAGAACGCGCCCGCAGCGTGGATGGCGTCGTTCATCCGACGGAGGTCCGCGACCCCGCCAGGGAACGTTTTCCCGCGCGGGTTCCAATCCCCGTAGGCGTCAAACCAGCGATCATCCAACGTGAGCCAGCGAATGCCCAAGTCGTGCAAAGCGGGTAGAACCCCCGTCATTTCGTCGGGGGTCACATCGAATTCGTAGCCCCAGGAACACCACGCGGGTTCGTAGTTGGCGGGGACAGGCTCAGGGGCGCGGAGGCCTTTTTCGGCGAGGAGTTCCCGATAAAGGGCGAGCGGCTCGAAGAAGTCCCCGCGATGGGCGGAGAGGACGACTGGGAGGCAGGTGAACGTTTCGCCGGGAGCGAGGGTGAGGGGGCGGCGCAGTTCGAATGCGGCGGTGAGACCTTCTTTGCCTGATTTGACGGGCATGTACCAGTCTTGGGGGGTGGGGTCAATGTGCATCAGGGCGAGGCCACGGGCGGCGTTCCAAAAATATGCGACCGGGATACCGCCGCCTTCGCCATCTTGTAGATGCCCGAGGAAGTTTTCGCGGGAGAAGCCTTTGTTGCGGGAGGAGGGGTCAAAGAGGGGAAAAGCAAAATCTTGGCCCCAATAGACCGCCGCGCCTTGCATGGTCCAAAGGGGTTGGGTGGGGGGGAAGGCCTCGCGAGTGAGGTGGAGGAGGGGGGCCAGTACCCGGTCGAAAGTGAGAGGGGTGGCGCTCGCGTTGGAGAGGGTAAGCTGAAGGAAAAGGGCGTTCCCGCGTACAGGGTAATGGGTCAGATCAAAATTAAGATCGCCCGTATTTTCCACATGCATTTTCCCCGAAATCTGGGTGGACGTGGTAGCGAGGATGTGCGCACGCTCGGCCACCATATCACCCCCGCGAAACAGCCCGAGCGAGGCCGTTGCGAAAGGCTGGCCTTCGTGTGCAAGATGAAGCGTGAAGTTTTTGTCTAGCGTAAGATTCATCAGGTTTTAGCGCAACATGGCGTTGAACCAGGTTGCCAAAGAGGCCATACGTTCATTAACGGCTTCTTCCGGGGGAGTTCCTTTGATGATATTTTCCCCGACGCCGCCGAAAGCTCTGGCAAACTGATGTTCAATTTTGCTCCAGTAAGCAATCGGACGATAGGAACGGCCCGCGCGCAGGGAATGCAATACGGATTGGGTCAGTTGGGAGGTGGGAAAGGGAATGCTGTCAAAGGCGTCTACGCGGGAGGGGAAGCGGACGTCTTCGTTGTTTGCATTCAATTCCTGAGTGTCCTTGCTGACCAGGTAGCGGACAAAATCAACGGAGGCGCGTTCGACTTCGATGGAGAGGCGGGCCTGTTTCCAGATGACCAGGTGATCACCGCCCACCCACGGCACCCCCGGAACAGGGGCAAACCCCAGATTTTCTTCAAATTCCTTGCTGATCAAGCGGTTGTTAATCCAGGTATAGGGCAGCCCGCACCCGATAATGGTCACGGCAGCGTCCCCTTGGACAAACATTCCCATCGCCGCATCTTCATCCAGCGGGAGCGGAACTTTTTTCATATACTTTAAGAGTTCAAAGTATTGGGTGATGGCTTGCATGGAGGCAGGGGTATCAAAAATGGCCCGCTGCCCATCCGTTGAGATGAAGTCCCCATCCGCATCCCAGACCCAACTGGCGACATAATGCAGGGTGTCCAGGTGGTCAGGGCTAATGGGCACCAGCCAGGGGTTTTGGATACCGGCTTCACGAAGTTTTTGTAGCGTTTGGACGAGCGCGGCAAAGTCTGTAAAGGCAGTTTGTTCATCAACCCCGGCCTTTTTGAGCAAATCCTTGCGGTAGCCTAGAATGAAGGTGTACGTCCCCCAAGGAATCGCCCAGGTTTCTGCGCCGCCGGATTGGGCACTTTGCCAGGCTTGCGGCAGAAAGGCGATGTGGCTGCCCATGGCACGCATTTCCGCGGCGGAAAAAGGCCGAAGGGCATTCATCCGAAACAGGCTGGTGGCCCAGGTTGAACCCACATGGGAAACATGCGGGCTGTTTTCATGCAGCGCCCAGGAAAGAATTTGCGGCCAGGCCTCTTCCCACTCAACCACCTCGGTTTTGACCCGGTGCGCGGTTTGCTTTTCATATTTGTGAATGATATTTTCTAACGTGGGGGTAAGTTCCCCGATGAGCGAAAACAGGATTTCAGCCATGTTGACCTCCTAAAATTCGCTCCGCATTCCTTCGGTACACCTTTTCCAAGACTTCATCGGGTAAATACAAACCGTAGGCATACCACCTTCCCTGGGCAGGGACAACGGAGGTGTTGTAGTTGAAGTATTCGTCGTCGGTTTCCAGCAAACGGTAGCTCAGGCGATACGCTTTCACGCTTGGCCCCGCGTCGGACCCGTAGAGAATCCGGTCGGCGTATTGAATGAAAAAGCGGCGGGCGGTGTACGGTTGACGGCCCAGTTCGCCCAAACGGGCAGAGATGTCAATAAAATAGTTGGGGCAATCATCGAGCATTTGCCCCACCCAGCCGAGGTTTTCGCCATAACACCCAACGTGCGCGCCGATGAAAGTTGTTGATGCGTGACGCGTGATGAGTGATTTGAGGCCGTTGAGGATTTCCATAAACGGGGGGAAAGGCGGGCTGGTGAAGGCCCAGTCGGGGTGTGCGCCGATCTCTTCCCAACGTTCGTTGGTTTCGTCAATGGGATCGAAAAAGGCGACCGGATCGGCTACGTGGATCATCACGGGCAGGTTCAGCGCACCCGCGGTCTCCCAAAGCGGCGCGAGGCGGGGATCATCCACTTTGACAAGCGTGCCATGCTGGTCCCGCACGTGGAGGCCAAACGGTTTCCAGATTTTGAGACCTTCCGCCCCCCAACTTTTTTGCACTTCCAACCGCTTCGCTGCGTACTCCGGGAACGCATCCCCCAATTCTGCCCACTTCCCCCAAGCCACTCCGCCGAAGATCGAAAACCGTTCCGGCGCGGCCCTTTTGAAATAATCGAGATGCCGTTGAAGAATTTCATCACCCCAGCCCCCATCCAAATCCACGTAATGCGTAACATGCGCGATGTCCAACTGCTCGAGCAGTTCCCCGACCGGGCGTTTATCCCATCCCCCGCCAAATGGTTCCGCCAGGTGATTGTGGGCGTCAATGACCGGGAAACGCGGCGTGTCCACCTGCGTGGTTTTCGTGACAAGTTGGGAGGTGGGGCGAAAGTTTTGGAGGAGCATGGGGGAGTGATGAGTGATGAAGTGATAAGTAACGAGTAATGTCTAATGTGGAGCACCCTGAGCGGAGCGGGAAAATACCTGGCGCACGATGAATCTATGTCCAGCGCAGTCGAAGGGTGCGTGTGGGGAGTACGGGGCGGGACGTGGGCCAGCCCCGCATTCTGAGCGGAGGAATGCTGCGTTTTGCAATTTACGTTCTACGTTTTCTCCGTTTCTCACGCCAGCAAAATGTTAATGTCTTTCTCCTGCAGAGCCTGGATAAATGCCTGATCGGTTTCGTGATCCGTGATCAGGGTGTGAATTTTTTCGAGGGGGGCGAGAAGTACGGTCGCGGTACGGCCAAATTTGGTGTGATCGGCCACGATGATGATTTCGCGCCCGGAGTTCAAGATGGCGCGGTCGGTCAGCGTTTCGGGGAGATATTCATTCGTCAGCCCTTCGGGGGTAATCGCCCGTGTGCCCATAAACACCTTGTCGGCGCGAACTTCGGCGAGGGCTTGTTCGGTGAGATGCCCGATGAATGAAAGTTCCGTCTCTCGCAGCATCCCACCCAAACAGATGAGGGTATTATCCGTGCCGCTCAACAGATTGAGTACGGGCAGGGAATTGGTGAGGATCGTCAGATTTGTGCGCTCACGCAGAGCGCGGGCCACTTCAAGCACGGTTGTCCCAGAGCCGAGGAAGATCGTTTCGCGCGGGCGCACAAGTTCTGCTGCAACACGGCCAATACGAGTTTTTTCTGTTGGCTGTTCGTTTTTACGTTCGAGGATAGGGAGTTCGGGTGGCGTTTCCAGTAGGGCAATGGCGCCTCCGTGAACACGCTGAATTTTTTGCTGCACGGCGAGCGCATCTAGGTCACGGCGGGCAGTTGCCTCGCTCACGGCAAACTGCTCAACGATTTCCGCCACCGTCAAACGTTGACGCTGTTCGATGAGATCAAGAATTTGGCGTTGACGATCTGTACCAGAGAGAAAGGAAAGTTGCGTATCACTCATAATCGCTCACAAACAATCATAAACCATCAAGATTTTATTTGATTTTTGCGACGAATTCAATAGGGAATTTTTAGCACTTCCGTTTTTGATGGGAAATTCAGGCTAATCCCGTTAATTACGGGAGAGCCGGAATTTTTTTTGACAGCTCGATGCTTTTATCAATGTTTTCTCTACTCCATTTGAGTAATTGCCCCCAAGACGGGGCGGGTGTCCTTATCAACTTGGGACACCTGCCCCTTTGCGAAGTCGGGAACTCCTATGATCCTCATGAAGCCGGGAGGCCATTTTTAGGAGAATTCCATGTTTCGTCGTTCTTACATTCTTATCTTGCTATTTGCGTTTCTCCTCTCTGCTGGACAGGCACACGCAAACCACGTTTCGGGCAACGCAAAAGCCCTGCTTCAGGTTTTCATCCCCACCTCGGATGACCTCGCTCGTTTTGATGTCACTGGCTTTCCTGTTTTTGTCCGTCTGGATGGGGACCGAGTCACCTCCTCCCTCCTTACTGGTGTTGGGGTCGCCGAATTCCCCGTATTGGATAAAGCCGGTTTGCGCTATATCGTTCTCGACACCGACCTTGCTGGACAGACGTACTACTTTGTCTCCTTGATGCCACATCAGACCGCGCCTGCTTGGGCGAATTATGGCGAAGTCCTCTTACGTGATGGTGAAGACCTGCTTCTACGAATGACCTCTTTCCAGGCAGAAGCCCTCGCCCAAACCGGAGTCAAACTCCGCGCCCTCACGCTAACCCCCAAACCTCTGACCTCCACGCACGCGGTCTCTTTCCCCTCGGTCGTGAATCCTGACCCCACCATTCAAACCATGATTGATCAGGCCACAACCGCCGCCATCCAAAACTATACTGGCGGCATCAGTGGTGTCTGGCCCGTGATTATCGGCGGCAGTTCCTACACCATCGCCACCCGCAACACCTATACCGGCACTCCCATCCAAAAAGCCACCCAATATGTGGGCGAACACCTCACTGCGTTGGGGCTGGATGTCACCTATCACCAATGGGGTGGGGTTACCTACCCGAACGTTATCGGCGAACTGCCTGGGCAGGTCAACCCGGATGATATTTACATTATCGGCGCACATCTTGACGATATGCCTTCCGGCTCTCTCGCCCCCGGCGCGGACGATAACGGGAGTGGGTCCGTCGCCACGCTTCTCGCCGCTGACATCTTCACCCAATACAACTGGGGTTGCACTTTGCGTTTTGCGTTTTGGACGGGCGAAGAACAGGGTTTGCTCGGCAGTGCCGCCTACGCCCAACAAGCCTACAACACCGGTGAAAATATCCTTGGGTACCTCAACATGGACATGATCGCCTGGAATACCGCCGGAAGCAACCCGGACATTGATCTCCACGCCAAATCTACTCTCCCCGCCACGGTCAGCCTGGCCCAACTTTATGCCGATGTGGTAGATGCGTACAATCTCAACCTCATCCCGCAAATAATCACCAGTGGCACCGGAGCCAGCGACCATGCCTCCTTTTGGAATTACGGTTTCACCTCCATTCTGGCCATCGAAGATTATTACGGCACAGGCGATTTCAATCCGAACTATCACACCACGGCTGATAACATGGCAAATATCCAGGATTGGGCCTATTACACTGACTTTGTTAAAGCCTCCTTGGCAACCTTCGCCCACATGACTAATTGCCTGATCCCCAATGGTCTCGGTGCGGTAGATGGGCATGTCACTGCCGCGGATGGTGGTGCGCCCGTAGCGGAGGCCACTGTTATCGCGGAAAACGCGGGAGGACAGCCTTTCTCCACGACCACGGATGCGAGCGGTTACTACACCCGCACGCTGATTGCCGATGTGTACACTGTCACTGCCTCGGCTTACGGCTACCTGCCAACTACGTTGTCCGGCGTGACTATCGTAACCGACACGGTGACAACCGCTGACTTACAACTTGCCACTGCCCCGACCTACGTTGTGTCAGGATATGTGCTGGAAACCGGAACCGGAAATCCCCTCTTGGCTCAGGTGGAAGTGCTGGATGCCCCTGCCCCCGCGGTGTGGAGTGATCCTGCCACCGGGTACTACTCCATCACCCTGCCCCTTGGCGTATACACCCTCCAGGCCACCGCAGAGTCACACCATAACGACCAACATAGTGTCAGTGTCAATCAGAATCTAACCCAGGACTTCTCCCTTGATCCCCTCGCCTGCATCCTCCTTGTGGATGATGATAACAACGCCCCCGATGTGCGCCTTTACTACACTGCCGCTTTGGACGCATTGGGTTACAGCTATGATGTTTTTGACGTGGGAGGAGGTGGGGGGAACGGCCCTGAACTTGACGGTTTGCAGGGCTACCCGCATATCCTTTGGTTTTCTGGCGATAAATACGGCGATTCCGCCGGACCCAACGGAACTGACGAAACCATCCTCGCCACATACCTGGATGCGGGCGGGCATTTATACCTCTCCGCACAGGATTATCTCTATGATTTTGGCCTGACCTCTTTTGGACAAAATTACCTGGGTATTGGTAGCTTTATCGAAGATGGCGGTAATGCCACCATCAAATATGGTGTCGCAGGTGATCCGATTGGCGGTGGATTTGGCCCTTATCCACTCACCTATCCCGCAGGCTTTTCCGATTATGCGGACGCTGTTAACCCCGGTGCTTCGACCTCGGTCGCTTTCCGTACTAGTGCAGCCGGTGGGAACAATCTCGACCTTGATAAAACGAATGGAACGTGGAAAACCACTTTCTTCGGCACAGCCTGGGAAACCATCTATGTCAACAATGCCAGCAATGGTGAACAAGTCCTCGGACAAATTCTGGACTGGTTTGGCGGGTGTGAACAAATCCCCGAAATCACCATTTCCCCTGCCCAACTCACGGCTGAACTTGCTACAAACACCACTACCGAACAAACGCTCGATATCGGCAATGTGGGCACAGGATCCCTCTCCTGGAGCGTGACCGAAGTCCCTTCTGTTCCCTGGTTGGATGAAACCCCCTCTAGCGGAGGTGTCGTGCCTGGGCAAACGGCGTCCGTCACGGTTGCGTTTGACGCTTCCGGCCTGGCGGCTAGCTATTACACCACTACTTTGCAAATCACTAGCAATGACACCGATGAACCGTTAATTGAAATCCCGGTTATTTTGACGGTTTACAGCCTATGCAATTCCCCCGCCGAGCTGAATTTCGCGTGGGAGCCGTTGACGCCCTGGGTGGGTACTCCGGTCACTTTCACTGCCAGTGTCACCGGCACCGAACCAATCACCCTCACATGGGACTTCGGTGACGGAGTGGCTGGTGCAGGTCTGATGGTCACCCACACATTTACCGAAACCGGAAACTTTACCGTTACTCTTACTGCAACAAATGCTTGTGGGGGAGCGACCATTTCACATCCTCTAACTGTGGATGTTGAACCCCCTCCTCCATCTACATGGACGATCTATTTGCCGGTGGTTATTTGTTCAGGAACTGAGCAATAACAAGCGTAGTAAGACCAAAATAAAAAGAGGTGGGTAGTGTGCGCTGCCCACCTCTTTTTTGCCTCATACTGTCCAAAAGGTGGATTGGTCTTTTGGGGATAATTTCTATCCTGGCAGATGAACCTGAAAAATTGATGTTTTAATGCGTAGTGTAAGGATATATGGCTGCACAATTGCGTCCGTCTTGTTTGGCTATGTATAGAGCTTGATCCGCTTGATCGACCAGTTTATCGAGAGAGCGTGTAGTGAGGGGGTCAAAGGTCGCGATGCCAATACTGAGTGTTAAGGGAATAGTTTTTGCCTGAGTTTGGATAGGATGGGTGTGGATAAATTCCAAAAGACGTTCCGCCACTTGTTTTGCTTGGGGAAGCGAGGTCTCGGGCATGATAATGACAAATTCTTCGCCGCCGTACCGGCCTAAAATATCGGGTTTGCGGATCAGGTTGGTGAGATATTGGGCAAGGGCTTGTAAAACCTGATCGCCTGTCCCGTGTCCGTAAAGATCGTTGATTTGTTTGAAATGATCGGCGTCAATCATCAATATAGAAAGGCTGCGTTGGTAGCGCTTGGCTTGCTCAAAAATCCATTCTCCCAATTTGAACAATTGCCGCCTGTTATAAATGCCTGTCAGGGGGTCTAAGGTCGCAAGGCGTTTAAGTTCTTCTTCGACTAACTTGCGCGCAGAAATATCTTCTTTGATGGCGACATAATGAGCCGTTTGCTGATCGTCACCGCGGATGGGCGCAATGACGGCAAATTCCCAATATAGTTCGCCATTTTTTTTGCGGTTGACAAATTCTCCACGCCAGGTTTTTCCCGCACTGATCGTCTGCCAGAGTTCTTGATACACGCTTTCCGGCGTTTGCCCGGATTTTTGGAAGTTAGGGTTTTTACCGTAGATCTCTGCCAGGGTATAGCCGGTGAGATGTTCAAAGGCAGGATTGACATATTCGATTTGGCCTTTGGTATTTGTGATGATAATGGAACTGGGGCTTTGTTCAACGACACTAGATAGTTTACGAAGTTCCCCTTCAACTTCCTTGCGTCCATTCATCTGCTCTTCGAGTCTATGGTTAAGCTCCAAGAGTTCGGCAGTACGTTCGGCCACGCGTGCTTCTAACGCCTCGTTCAGGAAAGCGTTGTCAATCGCGACGGCTGTCTGAGAGGCGAAATATTTTAGCGAGGTGAGATCAGACTGTCCAAACAGATACTTTTCCGAGCGGCTTTCGATATACAAAGCCCCAAGCGTTTTGCCACGCGAGATCAAGGGAACACACATCACTGACCGCAACTTTAATTTCTGGACACTTTTTGCGGTTTGAAATGCGTCATCCTGGATTGCATCCGCAATCACTACCGGTTCCTGTTCTTGGATTACTTTCTGGAGAATGGTGTGGCTAATTTTCGCTTCCGGCGCTTCAATTTCCCTTCCTTCCCGATCCCTGCACGCATGAAAATCTAACCCATTATTCTCTTTAAGAAGAATCAAATACCCAAATTCCGCGCTAAAAAGAATTAAGACCGTACGAACTGCAAAATCTAAAACAGGGTCCAGTTGGCGATTTTCTGCGATTTTGCTACTCACTTCAAGTAACTTGTCAGAGGTTATCTTTTTATTCATAAGGGGCGGATAACAGGATGGATATACATTCTCCAGACACTAACGGTTTCATTTGCAAAAGACAACTGTATAAATGTATTTCGTTTGCAAATGTGAACGTGTATTCATTAAGAAAACCTTTAGAGTCAAAGCAGTGACAAGACAGATTGAATTTTCCCACATTAACGAAATGATGGTTGAAACAGAAGGGCTATTTTATCTTACTACTCAGGAAAATCAGAGGGGTCGGATTGCTTAAATAGCGCTAACCACTCTGCGACCTCTGTCGGACTTAATTTTTCTTCTTGCCGAGGCTTCTTAGATGAAGAAGAGACGACTGGCTTAAGAAAGTCCTTTGCGAATTCTTCCGAGGGCAAAACCTGGGCACGGACCCCTCTCGCTTCAGCTTGTACCTGCCGGTCCGAACTCACTACAACCCAGTTTTTCGCAGCCCCTTTCATCCGCAGCAAATACAAACGAATAGCCGAGTCTGCCGTCGTTCCCACACGCACAAAATGCGCGGTGATATTCCCATATTTTCGTGTCCCATCATTCCCAGGTGGAGCACCATCAAAAAAGACTTCTACTTTCTTCCCTGTCCGCTGGGCATACGCTTGCAAACGTTCGATCAGCGCAACTTCATCGTCTATATTTCGAAGGCTCAACCCAGGCAGTTTGGGGATCAGGTTATGTCCATCAATCAGGTAAGGCATAAGCGGATTTTAGCATCAAAAGGGGCTAAATTCTACTGACATCACCCGATTTTTAGAATATACCAATAAAAAAAGTCCGGGCGAAACTATTTCTCGCCCGGACTTTCATTCGTTTTATTGACCCATCCAGGCCAGTGGAAAACTGCCTGCCGGAAGCGCGGCGGAGAACACCCCCCAATCCCCTACAATCACCCGGTTAAGTGCCCCTTGATACGTCGGGGAATTGCCCCAGGTGATAAAGAGCAACGCATTGCTGGCGGGACTCCACACCGGCGCGGCCCCGTCGCCGAGCAAATGCTCGTCACTTCCATCCGCCTTGAACACCCACAAAGCACTGCGGCTTTCTTCGCCGATCACATTGCTGGCGATCCACTGCCCGTCAGGACTCCAGACCGGGTTGGAATACCCTTCCCCGGAGATTGGCGTGTATGGATGTAAGAGGATGACATTGCCCGCGGAGAGGTCGAACACGGCCAGGGCGGTTTGCTGGATCCCCCCGTTGAGGGCACCGTTCACCCACCAGGCCAGTTTTTGCCCATCGGGGGAAACCGCAGGGGCAGAGATGCGTTCGACGCCAGTCAACCCATATTGCGCCGGGTCAAACGCACTTACACCGGAGCCAATATGATAGAGCCGCCCTTCTCCGTTGACATCATACGCCACCAGCGTCCCGTCGGGGGAAGCCGCGGGGTTGCCCCACATCGCGCCATCATCCACCACTTCGTATGACCCATCCAACCCGACGAGGGTCAGTTGCCACGCGGGGAGGCCGGTATCTTCCGTTGGGTTGTGCGAGCTAACGCCAATAAGATTCGTGCCGGGAACCCAAAATGCCGGGTATTCCACGCGGTCAGGGGTGTTTGTCAGGTTACGCCAGGTACCGGTGGTCAAGTTCGCAAGCCAGACATCGTCATTTTGAAAGAAGAGCGCTTGCGTCCCGTCGGGGGAAACAAGGGAATCCATCCCGCCGTGGGCAAGGATGGGGGTTGCTGTGCCATCAGCGTTTACGCGCCACAGGGTCGCGGTGCTTAGGCTGGCAAAGTAAAGGCCCGTTAATGCCGGGTCGGCAATCAGCGTGGCTTTGGGGTTGGCGGGGACTAGGGCTGCGGCATACCAGTCACACAGGTCAATATTCTCGGTGGTTTCCCCGGGATGAACTTCAAAGGGAACCAGGGTACGATCTAAACATTCCACGCCCAGACCGCACAAGACGGCTTGGGAATAGGAGCCACCCAGTTCACCATTTTGGGTGTAAGCAAAAGCTTCATACGTACCTTCGGGCAGGGCGAGGCTGTAAGTGTTCTGGGTTTCGGCAATCGCGAGGGAAGTCAGCGCGCCGGTTTGGGTGTTACGGAAGTAGGCATCCATTGCGGGGATGACTTCGCTGGGATAGCAGATTTTTCCGTCGACGGTGCCCGTATCCGCTGGGGCAGGTTCTTCCGTGACCACCACGGTTGGAACCTCGGTGGGGGTGTTTGCTTCAGACGTACTGGTTAGAACCAGTTCTTGTGTGGCAGAAACAGGCGTTTCAACATCCACATGAAATTGTCCCACTGGCAAACACGCGGGAAGAAACAGGATAAAGGTTAAAGCGAAAAACAAAGATTTGCGAAACATAACAGGTCTCCTTTTCGAATAATGACCTGATTATATAGGTTGTCGTTTACGGGGAATTGACAGGGAGTTGACAGGGTTGAAATCGTTTGTTACGGATTGGTAACAGGGCGCGGTCTCCGCAACCCCACCATCACGACCAATATCGGCCCCACGATCACCGCACCCATCAGCACCAGCCACGGCGCGATTTCTCGCAGTGCGGTCAGGAAGACGTTCTCAGCCAGCGCGCCCTCGCGCCATTCCAGTTCCAATTGGGGGAGGGTGAGATTGAGCGGGGCCACATTCGTGCCGAGTTCACACCCCGCCCCCTTCGCGTAGGCTTGCACCACGGCCCGCAAACCTTCTATCCCAAAGCGATCCTTCACATATTGCACAAACATCGTGGCCTCGGCGTAGGACAGCACCGCGCCTGCCGCGTCGCGGGGGAAGGGCTGGCAAAGGGTAGTGAGCGGGATCATCGTTCCTTTTTGGATGGCGTTGGCGACCAAATCGGGGTAATCGGAGCGGGGGTTGCTCTCCTGCGTGGAGGCGAACCCCTCATTCAACCAGGTCGGCAAGTTGTAAAACCCAGTCCCAGTTGCCTGATAAAGCAACAGATGCGCCACCTCGTGCGGAACCTTGCGCTCAATTTCCGAAGCCTGATCCGCACCCGGGGGAAGCGACACAACAATCAGGCCTGCTTCCGGGTCGGCATG
>JACKAX010000036.1 GCA_020634875.1 Anaerolineales bacterium
GAACACTTCCCGGCATGAAAGGGGCAGTTTGTTGGGTGAATCCCCGATCATGGCATATAACCCTTCCTGGCTGAGCGCAAACACCACGCGCCCTACATTCCCCCAAAAGATCGCCCCTGCACACATTGGGCAGGGTTCGGTACTCGTGTAGAGCGTGCAGGTGGCGAGTTGTGCGGGGGAATACGTTTGAGAGGCCAACCGCATCAGGTTGGTTTCGGCGTGCCCGGTGCAGTCGGACGCGGTCATCACGGTGTTTTCTGCGCGGAACAACACCCGGCCCTCGGCGTCCGCGAGGAGAGAACCAAACGGATGGTTGCCGTGTTCCCGCGCGAGGCGGGCAAGTTCGATGGATTCGCGGAGGAGGTTGCGTTCAGTTTCAGTCATTTTAGACAATTTGCCCTTCCCGCTCGGCACGCGCCAGCACGGATTGGATCGTTTCGACCAGGGCGCGGGCGGCCTCTGCACTCAATTCCACGGCGACCCGCGCGCCCAAACCCTGCGCTTCGTTTACAAAATCAATATTCAACGCGTGCTCATACGGCGCGCTAAACGGGTGATCGTAGGAGACGTTGGCCTCGGCCAGGTCAAACCACCCGGTTGTGCCTTTCCCGCTCCCGTTAATTTTTACTTTTTCAACAATCATCGTACACATGTTTGTGCTCCGAATGGTACACAGAAAGCACCGAGAACACAGATGAACACATTTAAATATTTCTGTGTCTGTCTGTGTTTTCTGTGTTCTCTGCGTACAATAAATTTAGCTCAAATGCTTCCCGAGGAAAGCCCAAATCTTATTCCAGCCATCCACCGCTTGTTGTTGGCGGTAGGCAGGGGCGTGATAATAAAAGAACCCATGTCCTGCACCCGGATACATGTGGAACTCGTAATTCTTGCCATATTTTTGGAGTTCTGCCTCGTGAATCGCAACTTGTTCCGGCGTGGGGCTTTTGTCATCTTCCCCAAACAGGCCGAGGATGGGGCACGGCAAATCTTTCGTGTAATCCACGGGCGCGACGGGGAACTTATCGTTGAGCGCGTCCTTGTCCATGACAACCCGCCCGCCCCAACAATCTACCACCGCGTCAAACCCAGCCGCGCGGCACGCCGCCAAATACGCGTGGCGCCCGCCCGAACACGTGCCAAAAATCCCCACCTTCCCGTTCAATTGCGGCAGCGACCGGAGATAGTGCATCGCCCCGGCCATGTCGCCCACGGCCTGTTCGTCGGGAATGCCGCCTTCCCCGCGCACTTTCGCGGTGACGTCTTCCGGGGTGCCGTGCCCCGCGCGGAAGTACAAATTCGGCGAAATCGTCAAATACCCGTGATGGGCAAACCGCCGCGCGGCCTCACGATACCACTCATCCCAACCGGGCATGTGGTGGACGATCACCATCCCCGGAAACGGCCCCGACCCCAACGGACGCGCAAAATAAGCATTAATCACCTCCCCGTTCGCGCCGGGGTGGGTGATCGTTTCGGCAATCATGCCTTCGTATTGATCGGTTGTGTACATAGGGGACTCCTTTTTTGGGGGAATTTGTTGGAACTTATGGGAACAGAGGGGGTTTTCACGCGACCCAATCTTTGCGCTCGGTCGCACCGGGATGATCGTGTTGGAAAGAACTGAAAACCAGGCCGCTGACCGCCGGGTGGTCACTCAAAGTGGATTCTTCGGCGGGGTCGCGGCGGTCCCATTGACGGGCGACGTATAACCTGGTGGCAGTGGTATTTGTCAGGTAGGGGGCGTAATCTTCCTTCAATTGTTCGATGAGCGGGGGCATATTAAACCCATCCAGGTAATTTTGCAAATAGCCAAACCCCCGGTGCATCGGCCAAAGATCGTGTCCCATCGAAGGGCATTTGGACGAATTTTGGTTGATGACCAGTTCATCCACCAATCCCATCGTGACCCAATCCCACCAGGCGAGGGTGGTGTTGCCCAACGGCGGGCCGAGAATGTTCCCGCGCGGGACTCCCACCCCAAATCGCAACCCTCGCCCCTTCAAATCCTCGTGTAGATTGTGCAAAAACCCAGTCAGAAATTCGCCCTGTAAATCGTACCACGCCTGCAGGTCAAACTCCCCGTTCAAAATATCCTGCCCATACCGCCGTTTAAACTCCCGCCGGACGGGTTCGTTGAACCCGAACTGATCCGCAAAATCCGGGGGTTTGGACTGCGACCGTAAGCAAAGAAACAACCCGTCAAACCGCGTGTCCCACAGCAGATTATCAAACCGTTCCCGGAAAAATGACCGGACCACGCGATAAGCTAGCGACATCACCCCCCATTGGCGATTCCCGGCTCGATCCACAACGGTGTATTCCGGGTTTTGGCGGCTGAAGGTGCTCTGCCAGGTAACATCTTTCCCGTGCATGGCGTTGTGATAACTTTTTTCACGGACTTGTTTGGTCGTCAACGGCCATCCCTCATCGAAGAGCGAAACGTACAGGTACACGCGCATCCCCAATCGGTGGGCGAGTGTGGGAACCACCTGCCGGTAATCCCAATCTATCCTTTCCCGTTCTGCCATCATGGAGGCGTGTTCTTCGGCAAAATAAAACTGTCCTTCCAATTGGCTACGCGGCACACGCCAGTACACTATGGACGCGTGCAATTCATCCCGCCAGATTTTCATCCGGCGTGAAACGGCGTCGGGCGTATCCAGCCGTCCATCCCCCTGACCGAATACAAGGTGGTCGCCCCAGGAAACAGAGATGATGTTGGGCATGGGTGTGTGTGATGAAGGGATAAGGGATAAGCGATAAGTAATGATAGTTTTGACGCGTTACTTATCCCTTATCCCTGGTTATGTCTTTGTAGCCTTGATTCGCGCCGTAGACCGCCACTACCACCGCTAAAATATCTACCAGCATCTCGTCTAGCGGGCCAGGGAGGGCACCACCAAAGAAAGTGTAAACGGCCGCGCTGATGAGGGGGAGGGCGACCCAGCGCGGGGCATTTGGGTTTTTGCGGATGGCGAGAAAGGCGGAGAAGATTGCCCCGGCGGTCATGGCGGCGGCATCGTCAATCGAAAAGGGGATGAGGTCAGGAATCCACGTGTACAGGGCACTGAAGAGAAACGGTAGGGTCACGGTGAGCCAGGACAGGTCTTTGACCGAGGCGAGCAGGGCGACTCCGATCAAAAAGAAGACGATCAGGGTGGCGACTGCAAGTGCAATTCCGACCCAGGCATCGGTTTCGATCCAGCCAAACGCAGATGCCATCGCTGCGGCCACGCCAATTAACGGCAGGGTGACGCCGAGAGCGAAGAAGATTAGTGCAAGGATGGTTTTGAGTTTGTCGGGCATATTGCCTGTTTTAACCTTTGCCAATGGGACGCGAGGAATCGGTGATCCAATCGCTCCAGGAGCCGGAGTAAAGTTTGCCATCGCCCAGCCCGGCGTGTTTGAGGGCGAGCAGGTTGGCGGCGGCAGTTACCCCGGAGCCGCAATAGAAGATCGCGTTCTTTGCATTTGCTTTTCCTAAAAGTTTTTCAAAATGCGCTTTGAGTTCTTTCTGCGGGCGGAAGAAACCGTCGAAGCCTTGAGTTTCGGTGTAGGGGGCGTTGAGTGCCCAGGGAACGCGTCCGGCAATAGGGTCAATGGGTTCAATCTCGCCCCGGTAACGTTCCGGGGCACGGGAGTCGAAGACCAGGAGAGAGGAAAACTCTTCGCGGCCTTTGAGCACCACGTCTGCGTCCACGAGCATTTCCTCTCGGATGTTTGCTCTAAATGGTGCGCTTTCTGATTTCTGCTCGAATGGGATTTCAACGCTGATAGGGAATTGTTTCCCAACCCAACCCTGCCAACCTCCATCTAACACCGCCACCGCGTCGTGCCCCAGCCAGCGCAGCATCCACCACAAGCGCGCGGCGGACAGGCCTCCCCCTTTATCATCGTAGGCGATCACTTGCGTCTGGTTGGTGACGCCCCAGCGATTGAGGGTGGCGACGAAGGTTTCCACTTTGGGGAGAGGATGGCGTCCGGTGGCGGTGTACCCGCCGGGGCGGGGGATAATCGGGCCGCAGAGGTCTTCGTTCAGGTCGGCGTACAGCGCACCGGGGATGTGCCCCTGTTCGTAGGCGCGGCGTCCCGCGCAGGGGTCGGATAGCTCCGTCCGGCAGTCGAAAACCAGCCAGTTAGAGGTATTTAGATTTTTTTGCAGATTTTCAGGGGAAATGAGGGTTATATACATAACGAAGCGGTTGAGGAAAGACAGTAAATAGGGTAGGTAAAGTATACAAGGGATTTTACGTTCCTGTCCACTTGTCTACCTTAATTACCTTGTATACCTTGTCTCTCCCGTCTACCTTCTTTCCTCCAAATCATGTACAATAGCCCCGCCTCTCATCAGGCGTTTATTTTGTCTATGACCCCTCACTTTTTTGGGAGACCCCTATGCCCTTTACACGTTCTTCTGGAATTCTTTTACACCCGACCAGTTTGCCCGGCCCTTACGGGATTGGCGAATTGGGGTCGGCCGCGTATCGTTGGGTGGATTGGCTGGCTGCGACGGGTTCGACGCTCTGGCAAATTCTGCCCGTTGGCCCCACAGGATATGGCGACTCTCCGTACCAATGTTTTTCCGCTTTTGCGGGCAATCCGTACTTGATTAGCATCGAACGCTTGTTGGAAGATGGCTTGCTGGTCGAAGAAGATCTGGCTGATATGCCCAAATTTAGTCCAGGTGCTGTGGATTTTGGTACCATTTATACCTGGAAATTACCTTTGCTCGACCGGGCGTTTGTACGTTATCAGGCGGGTGCAGGTGCGGAATTCGCGGAAGCGATGGCCCAATTCCGGGTAGAAAACGCACATTGGTTGGATGATTTCGCGCTATTTATGGCGCTTAAAGAAGCCCACGGCGGCGCATCCTGGATTGAATGGCCTGCAAAATTGCGCCAGCGAGAAAATGCCGCGCTGAACAAAGCGCGCAAAGCTCACGCGACTGCCATTGAAAAGCAAATCTTCCGGCAATTTTTGTTCTTCAAACATTGGGGCGATGTCCGCGCCTATGCCAACGAAAAAGGCTTGCAAATTATTGGCGATATTCCGATTTTCGTTGCGTTCGATAGCGCCGACGTATGGGCACACCCCGAACTGTTTTACATGGACAAAGAAGGCAAGCCCACGGTCGTTGCGGGCGTCCCCCCGGATTATTTCTCTGCCACTGGGCAATTATGGGGCAACCCGCTTTACAGGTGGGATTACCATCACGAAACCGGGTACGCGTGGTGGCTTTCCCGTCTGCGCGCGGTGCTCAAGCAGGTGGACATCATCCGACTCGATCATTTCCGCGGCTTTTACGATTATTGGGAAATCCCCGCGGGGGAAGAGACCGCCATCAACGGTAAGTGGATGGACGGGCCGCGCGGTAAATTCTTTGATGCAGTGAAAGCGGAATTTGGCGAGCTGCCCATCCTCGCCGAAGATTTGGGCTACCTCAGCCCAGGCGTGTTGGATTTGCGCGACGAATATGATCTTCCGGGCATGAAAGTGATGGTCTTCGCCTTTTACGATGACCCCGAAAACGAATTCCTGCTCCACAATCACACCACAAATTGTGTGGTGTACACGGGCACGCACGATAATGATACGGTGGTTGGTTGGTACATGCGCGTGGAAGACGAAGAACGTGACTTCGCCCGGCGATATCTGGCCCGTGACGGGCATGACATCGCCTGGGATTTGATCCGCCTCGCGTGGAGTTCTCCTGCCGTGTTTGCGATGACGACCATGCAGGACATGCTCAGTTTGGGGAACGAGGCCAGGATGAATTACCCTGGCCGCGCGAGCGGGAACTGGGCCTGGCGGATGCGTGATATGGACTTGACCGAAGGGGTGCAGGCGCGGTTAGCTGAAACGAATTTCCTGTACGCACGTCATGCCCTCTGGCGCAAAGAAAAAGCCGAATTGGAACGCAAGAAAAAAGCTCTATTAGCAGCGGAAGCGGCGGAAGAAGCCCCCTCGGCATAAAAATAAAACGGCGTTGCTGAAACAACGCCGTTTTTTGTTTAAGAGTAATTGCTCAGGCTACGAGAGAGAACTTCCAATCTCTACGCTAGCTGAGTAGTTATGTTTAGTATTAGCTTTCTTGTGCTTCGGCAACTTCGGTGGGGGTCCAGGTTGGGGCTGCGCGGTGCAGGTCTTTTTGCGGAATTTGATTGTTTTTCCCGCAGTGTGGGCAGTGGGATTGGAAATATTTGAGGTCTTCGGCGTGTAAGCGGTCTAAAGCGGCGAGGACTTCTTCTTTTTTCAGGGCGTAGGGGCGGTTGCAATTTCGACAACGGATTTGCATGAGGTTTTCTCCTGTATATGAAAAACCGAGTTTTTCCCTAATAGATGGGGGCTCTTGCAAGAAAGGGTCCTAAGAAGCAAGGTTCTCCTGCTTTCGATGAAAAAACTCGGTTTTTGGCTAATTTATAGATTTTTGGGAGGCAATGTAAATACCTGTTAATATGAGTATAGCACCAATCAACTCTAGCGGTGCCGGAGATTCCTTGAGAATTAGATAAGCAAGAATGATCGTGCCAATCGGTTCTCCCAACAAGGTAATAGACACAAACGAGGCTGGTAAATAGCCCAAAGCCCAATTAAAACTCGAATGGCCCAACAATTGTGGCACAAGGGCCAGCAGCAAAAACCATAAATACGTAAGAGGCGGATATCCAAACGGCGATTTTCCAAACCCAAACATGGTGAAAATCAACATGACGGCGGCAATCCCATACACAACAAATATGTAGGGGATGAGCGAAAGCTTCGTCCGTAAACTACGCCCGATCAATAAATACCCCGCCGCGGAAAATGCCCCCAACAGGGCGAGCGTATTCCCAAGCGCCGCCGTGGATTGGACAAGCGCTTCCCCACCCCCACAGGTAAACTGCCCCCCGGACAACATACACGCCTCGCTGAGCGCGACTGTGATACCTCCTGCGAGCGATAACACCAACCCTATCGCCACTGTTTTCCCGATCCGCTCCCGCAACACCAACGGAGACAAGAGCGCTACCCACAATGGCGTCGTGGTCACGATCACCACACTACTTGCCACGCTGGTATATTCCAACGAAGTGATCCAGGTTGCAAAATGCAACGCCAGAAAAATCCCGGATAAGATCCCTAACCACCATTCCCGCTTGCTGAGAGCCTGAAGTTCCCTACGGTAGCCTCTCCATGCCAAAGGACCTAACACCAAAGAGGCCAATGTAAGCCGGAACGCTGCAATTACCAGCGAAGGGGCGTTTTCTTGGGCAAAACGGATGAAGATGGAAGCCGTCGAAACGGCAAGAATACCGAGAGAAATAATGAAAACGGGCGAAATCGGCGGACGATGTTGGTTTTGCATGGGTATGCGGCTCCTTTGTGAATTTCTTGACAAACCATCTTAGGGAGACTAAAATCTTGGCAACTTTATTCTAAAGTAAATTTTCCTCACTATCCTATTTTCCTCTGGAGGAGACCCCCATGACTTACGTTATCACCAGTCTTTGTCTACGCGATTCCGGATGCGTAGAATATTGTCCCGTAGAGTGTATTGTTCCCGGACACCCGCGTGAAGAATACCCCTTATTCTATATTGATCCCGACACCTGCATTGATTGCGGGGCGTGCGTTCCTGAGTGCCCCTACGAAGCCATCTTCCCCGAAGACGAAGTGCCGGATGCTTATGAAGCAAAAGGCGGCGAATACATCAGCATGCCCGCTTCCAGTGGCCTGTCTGGCGCATATTCCGGCAGCAATCACCATGGCGAAACTGTCGAACTGGCTTATACCCGCCAGTTGGATGCTGGCGAAGTTCTTGACTTCACTGCTGATATTCAGGCAAATGCCGATTACTTCAGCAAAGGCATGGGCTACGGCGGTAACGATAAAGGCCGCGAAGGCTAATTGTTTTTCTCGTGAAATCAAAAAGGACGTGGAATTTCCACGTCCTTTTTTTTGGGAGTTTTTCCCCTACGTTCTATTATTTTGCCACAATTTTTCCCTTTGTCTGGCTTCTGTCTCTCGCGAGCGTTTGTTTGGCGCTAGCAATCGTCAACAAGACTGCTGTAGAAGTGAGCCAATCCCTCAATCATTTGGATGATGAAGCGCCCAAAGGATTATCCAAACTGTCCAAGCAGTGACTGACGGGAAGAAAGATGTGGGAATCTTTGGAAATTGATAGGGGGTGTGCTGTCAGAAGGCGTGAGAGGAGGCTAATTCCCCCAAAATTGATCCTTCGTCCAGTCCGTTCTAATTGGAAACGGGTATACTTAACCTAATTTGGAAAAAGACTACTCAGGTGCGCTCAGCACGAGCGTACCCTGAGCAAATTCAACAAAAGGAGATTGACATCATGATTAAAACTCTTAGCGCTCTCATCAAGCAAACTCTCCCCGCTGAGCCAGTCTCAGCACACTGCGACGGCCCTTGTGGGGTGTACGATCCGGCGTCTGCCCGGATCGCTGCTGAAGCCGTCCTCTCGATGACTAAGAAAATCCTGGCGCTGGAAGGCAAAACCGACCTCGCTTCACAGAATTCCCTCTCCCGCTATATCGCCATCAAAGAAGAACAGGCGCATATCGCTAAAACCGAACTGCTCGTGTTGTGGACTGACTATTTCAAACCCGTCCACCTCGAACAATATCCCGACCTGCACGACACCTTCTGGAAAGCCGCCAAACTCTGCTCTTCCGTAAAGGTGGAAGTCAGCCTGGAGCATGCCAACGAATTGATGGCCGCGATTGAGAAAATCCACAAGATGTTCTGGGCGACCAAAAACCGCGAAGTTGGCTATTACGTTGCCAGCTAAACGCAAATTTTCTTCGTAACCCTTTAGGGGCGAACCCGCAACCCAAACTTGCGCCGTTCGCCCCTATTTTTTTGTATGTACGAAATTCCCGAAATTCGTTGGCAAGAATTTGTCCTTTGGCTTTTCCGCCGCCGGAAACGCTACCAGGTGCAGGGAAATTCTATGTTGCCCTTGCTCAAACCTGGGGAAGAAGTCCTTGCCGATCCGCACGCCTATACCCATCGCAACCCGTTTCCTGGCGAGATTGTGGTCGCCTCTCATCCCCACCGCTCGGCGTTGAAGATCATCAAACGGGTGCGGGCGGTTAGCGCGGACGGGCGGGTGGACCTCGCGGGCGATAACCCCGCGGAAAGTACGGATTTCGACGCGCTGGGGCCAGAACATCTTTTGGGGCGGGTAACCAGTCGGTTTGGGTAAGAAATCGGGGAGCGAAATCAAAAAAGGACGTGCTACAATGTGGGGGAAATCATTGACCTGAGGAGAGATTTGTGACCAGAATCATTGGTGTGCTCAACTTCAAGGGGGGTACCGGAAAAACCACAACGGTCGTTAACTTGGCGGCTGGACTGGCTCAACGAGGTCAACGCGTTCTATGCGTTGACCTCGACGCGCAAGGCAGCGTAGCGGCTTATTTTGGGACAAAATACAGCTATTCCCTCTCTCACCTCATCTTAGGGGATATGCCTGCAGAACAATGCGTGCAAAAAGTCCGTACCAATCTCGATATTCTCCCTAGTGACAAATCTATTTTAGAAGCACAAGGTTATCTCTGGCGGTTAAACGACAATAAGGTTGCCCGTAAAGTATTGCAGGAACGCCTTTATGCCCTCAAAGGTTATGATTTCATCATCGTGGATTACTCCCCTTCCGACAACATCTTGAGCGAAAGTGGTCTACTCTACATCCGTGAGTTGGTTGTTCCTGTTCAAATGAACCACATGGCCGTAATCGGCTTTGTGCAGGTGAGCAAAACGCTCAAGGAAATTGGAAAAACTCCCGATCACAATGTTCGCCTCGCCCACATTGTCCCGACCTTTTATGATGGTCGCCGCATCAAAGACCGCGAAATCCTTGTCTCACTGCAAACCCGTTTTCCCCAACACATCACCGATCCCATCCGTGAAAACGTCAAACTTGCCGAAGCTCCCGGACAGCGTAAAACGATCTTCGAATATGCGCCCAACAGCTACGGGGCAGAAGATTATGGCAAATTCGTAGAACGAGTACTTGGTAACGCATCTTAATCCCTGTTATTTTGAGAAGTTATTACTTCTCCCGCATTACGTCTGTGCCTATCCGTATCCTCTCCCCCGAAATAGCCTCCCAAATCGCCGCTGGTGAAGTCGTTGAGCGGCCCGCCTCTGTCGTTAAAGAACTCCTCGAAAACGCCCTCGACGCGGGCGCAACCAACGTCTCCGTCACAGTGGAAGGCGCGGGCAAAACCCTCATCGAAATTGCTGACGACGGACAAGGCATCTCCGCCACCGAACTCCCCCTCGCGGTCGAACGCCACGCCACTAGCAAACTCACCCGCGCGGATGACCTCTTTCATATCACCACCCTCGGCTTCCGCGGGGAAGCCCTTGCCTCCATCGGTTCCGTTTCCCAACTCACCCTCACCTCTGCTCTCCCCGGAAACCCCGCGGGAGCACGCATCAAAATTGATGCCGGACATGCCACCCCGCTCGAAACGATTGGCGCACCCCAGGGGACCGTTGTCCGCGTCGAACACCTCTTCTTCAACGTTCCCGCGCGGCTCAAATTCCTCAAAGCTGACACCACCGAACGCCGCCAGATAGACGCCCTCGTCACCCGCTATGCCCTCGCCTACCCCTACGTGCGTTTCCGGCTCCAACAGGAAGGGCGGCTCTCCCTCCAAACGTCTGGCAAAGGTGACCGCCGCGAAGTCCTCGGCATCCTCTACGGACCAGACATTGCCCGGCAAATGCTCGAAGTCAACGCCGCGTACGAACACTTCCGCCTGACCGGGTTCACCAGCCCGACCGCCCTCACCCGCTCCAATCGTGGCGAAATCACCTTCTTCGTCAATGGACGTTGGGTGCAAGACCCAGCCCTCACCGCCGCCCTCATCCAGGCCTATCACACCCTCCTCATGGTAGGACGCTTCCCGCTCGCCGTCCTCTTCCTCGACCTCCCCCCGGAAATGGTGGATGTCAACGTGCATCCCACCAAAGCCGAAGTCCGGTTCCGTGATCGGGATCAGGTTTTCGCGGATGTGGCTCGTTCGGTGCGCCGTGCCCTGCTTGCCCACACGCCCATTCCAGAAGTTAACACCCAACTCCGCTGGACTTCTCCCCAGACCTCCGAAATTTGGTCATCCGGCGGATACCGCCCCGCCACCCCTTCACAAACCATTGAGCCCGCGTGGGACATGCCCCGCGAACCCGAAGCCGAACCCGACTGGAATCCCGATCAACCTTCCGCCGCCAACACCCCCCCTCAACCCGAACTCCCCACAGACCGTGTCCCCCTCCTCCGTCTGGTCGGGCAAGTCGCCACCTCCTACCTCATCGCCGAAGGCCCTGACGGCCTATACCTGATCGATCAACACGCCGCCCATGAGCGTGTTCTGTTTGAAAAGTTTATGGCCCAACGCGGACGCGACATCCCTGCCCAACGTCTCCTCGAACCCACTCCTGTTGAACTCCCCCCGCATCAAACCCGCCTGCTTGAAGGGCAGCTATTACTTCTTGGCAAACTAGGTTTTCAGGTCGAAGAATTTGGGCGTAACACATTTCTCGTTCGTGCTATCCCCGTTGTGCTCTCTGGTCTCGATCCGCGTGCCGCCCTCCGCGTGTTGGTCGAAGATTTTGAAGAAGACGAAACTCCGCTTCAATCCGAAATTGAAGCGAAGATCATTGCCCGCGTCTGCAAGCGTGCCGCCGTCAAAGCTGGGCAAGTACTCTCTCCCGAAGAGCAACGCGCCCTCATTCATGAGCTTGAATCCTGCAATTCCCCTCGCACCTGTCCTCACGGACGCCCGACGATGATCCACCTTTCGGTAGACTTGCTGGAGCGGCAATTTGGAAGGAGAGGCGCACGGTAAAAAATTATGATGAATTCTATTTGGCTCGAAGATCAACGCCTTTCGCTTCGCAAGGTCCCTGTCCCTACACCTTCTTCCGGCGAAGCGCTCGTCCGAGTTCTGCTAGCGGGGATTTGTGCCACCGATCTGGAACTCGTCAAAGGATATTATCCGTACAATGGCATTCTCGGTCACGAATTTGTAGGAGAGATCGTTGAAGCTCCTGATGCACCAGAACGCGTAGGGCAACGAGTGGTGGGGGAGATCAACGCCGTGTGCGGAAACTGTGAAACCTGTAAACGTGGAGACCGCACTCATTGTGAGAACCGCACTGTGCTGGGGATCATGAAGCGTAATGGGGTGTTTGCTGAGTACACAACGCTTCCGCTTGAAAATCTACTTCTTGTGCCGGATAGTGTTCCCGATGAACAGGCTGTGTTCACAGAACCGCTCGCAGCGGCGCTGGAAATTCAAGAGCAGGTGCTGATTAAGCCTACAGATCGCGTTCTGCTCGTCGGTGCTGGGCGGTTAGGACAATTGATTGCTTATACGCTGAAATTGACAGGTTGCGATTTGCGGGTCGTGACACGACATAATACCCAGCAGACGCTGTTAGAGCGGATGGGAATTCAATGGGTTAGCCCGGATGAATTGCCGGAGCGTAAAATGGATATAGTCATCGAAGCAACGGGTTCCTCGGCTGGGTTTGAAGTTGCCCGGAAGGCAATTCGCCCGCGAGGAAAGATTATTTTGAAAAGCACGTATGCGGGTAATTTGACTCTTGATATGTCCGCTATTGTTGTAGATGAAATTACTTTGTTGGGGTCACGCTGTGGACCGTTCGCACCAGCATTACGATTGTTGGAAAAGGGCTTGATCAATCCATGTCCACTCATTAACGCAGACTATCCCCTCAAGGAGGGGATAGCAGCATTTGAAAGAGCGGCAACACCTGGTTTGTTTAAAGTGCTGCTTCGGCCTTAGCGAGTTCGCGGCGGAAGGGGAGATGAACGGTGAAAGTAGTTCCCTCACCGACTTTGCTTTTGACTTTGATTTCGCCCTGATGTGCTTCTACAATTTTCTTGACAATTGAAAGACCTAACCCTGTGCCCTGTGCGAGTTTTTCTGTGCCGGGGACGCGGTAGAATTTTTTGAATAAGCTCCCCATACTTTCTTTTGGGATGCCGGGGCCGGTATCTGTGATGGAGACATAAATACGCCCCTCGCGGGTTCCAGCTTTCAGGGTAAGGGTTCCTTTGGGGGAGTTATATTTGACCGCGTTGCTAAGAAGGTTTAAGAAAACTTGTTTGAGTTTGTCTTTGTCCCCGACGATGTGGGGAAGGTTTTTCGGGGGTGCCCATTCAAATTGAAGCTGGCGTTCGACCATGCTACTAAATGTAATATTGGCACATTCGATAAGCAAGTTGGTGAGGTTGATTTCTTCCGGGATGAACTGTACCCGTCCGGATTCCAAACGGGACAGGTCCAGGAAGGATGTGGTCATCTCAGATAGGCGACGGGCTTCCCCCTGGATAATCGTGACCATTTTCTGAAGTTGCTCTGCAGATATTTCCGGGCGGAGGATCAGGTAGGTAGCGGCATTGATGGCTCCAAGTGGCGTGCGGAGTTCGTGAACCATTTCGGAGATCAGGTCGGATTGAAGGAACAAGCGGGTGTTTTCGATGGCAACCGCGGCTTGAGCACCAAGGACCATGAGCATTTCCTGATCTTCCGCGGTGTATTCTCCCTCAGATTTGTTGATTGCCTCCAACACACCGACCGTCTTATTTTTCGTCATTAGGGGAACGGCGAGAATGGAACGGGATTGGAAATTTGTAGCTTTGGCCACTCCTCCGAAAAACCGTGAGTCGCGGGAGACATCTTGAATGATCAGGGGCTTTTTATTGTTGATTACCCATCCCGCAATACTATCCAAAGGCACCCGTAACCCACCCATCATAGGGGAGTCCAGGTTGGTTGAAGCTTGAAAGAAGAGTTGTTTGAGGGTTTCTTCATAAAGAAGAATGGATGCAGCCTCGGACTCGCTGATTTCTTTGGCCGCAGTTACGATGCGATTGAGCAGGGCATCGAGTTCCAAGGTCGAGGCGACATCCCGCGATAGCTCGACTAACCGGCGATACCGGTCAAGTATTTCGTCACTCACTGAGAACCTCCAAGGCTAGATGAGGAATAATTTTGGAGAGATCACCATAGATGACCACATCAGCTTTTTCATCTAAGTAGGTGGGGGATTTGTTGATCATAATTAATGGCACGCCTTTCTCCAATGCCCGGTAGGGCAGGCTGGCGGCAGGGTATACGAGCAGCGAAGAACCAGCCACAAGCATGAGATCGCAATTTGCTACTGCTTGTTCGGCTTGTCGCCAGATGCTTAACGGCAGTTGTTCTTCAAAAAGCACCACATCCGGTTTGAGCATGTGCGCACACCCTGGGCAGACTGGAATGACGCAATCGTAAATATATGGTTCAAGATAATTTTGAGCTGGATAAGTTTTGTAACAATGGGGGCAAATAAGCCGGGTGAGGGTACCATGAACCTCATATACCTTTTCGGATCCGGCGCGTTGGTGAAGCCCATCAATATTTTGTGTGACAATCCCTGCAAAGTACCCTGCCTTTTCCAGATCTGCCAATGAATAATGGGCCGGATTTGGCTGAGCGGTATGAATTTGTGCAGCAAGGGGGCGAAACCAATCGAAAAATTTCCTGGGCTGGAAGCGAAATGTGCTCAAAGAGGCCACTTCCATCGGGTCATTGTGTTCCCATAGCCCACTGTGTGTTGAACGAAAATCCGGAATTCCCGAGGGTGTAGAATATCCTGCGCCAGTCAAAGAGATTGCTTTTCGGGCTTGTTTGATGAAAGTAACAGCTCTTTGAATAGATGTTTCGAGAGGTTTGGTGTTCACTACTTATAGATAATCACAAATAACGAACAGCCATCTTGAAAACGACCTTCCTCAAAAATAATTCTCAAAGGAGAGCCATTCGTTAAGTCTGAAATTTTTTTCCCGCTTTTCACGGGAGTTGTCCATCTGGGAACGGAGTTGCTTCATCGAAACCTGCCAGAGTATCCCTATTGCCAGAAGCAACCCCGTTCCTTTATGTTACTTCTGGCAAGCCCAACTTTTCAGAGCCTCAGAACATTATTTGATAAACATTTGGGCTAATTTATCATACTGCTGGTTAATAAGCCCTTCTTTTTGCACTAAAATCATTGGCGCGTTTTGGGTCCCAGCCGTTGCGGCCAGTTCGGGGGCCGGAGAAATCATTGCCGAAACAGGACGTCCTAATTTATCCTGTACAGCACGGGTGGAGATATGTGCTTCACTTCGTACCCGGTTAACCAACACCACGTGAATGTTACCCAATCCCAGAATTTGCATACTTAACTCATCCAAAAGAGCTTTAGTATGGACAATCGTGCTCTCAACGGGTTCGGTCACAATAATCAACTGTGTACACAAATCAATCACTTTTTGAACAGTGGGGGTTAGGGAACTGCCTAAATCAATCACTACAAATTTCCCCATGTATGAAAGATGGCGGACAGTTGTGACATATTGTTCAGTCGCGTTGGTGTACTTGAAATCGCTAGGCATGTATGAAGACATCAACGCTCGCACTCCACTATCTGTCATTTGAAGCGCTGATTGAACGTCAGAAACCGAAATTTCTTTGGCCTCTTTGCTCAAAATTTTACTCAAGGCTGTCTGATTCTTAAAACCCAAGGATAGGCTCAAATTTCCATTGCCAGGTCGAAAATCAGTCAAAATTACATTCCCCCCATGATTTTTATGAAACGTAAAAGCGAGGTTTGTCGCCACAGTTGTCACCCCCAACCCTCCTTTGGCGGCCAATACCCCAATCACCATGCCCCGCTCACTCCCTGCCGCTTCAGTGGCTGCTTCCGTTCCTTTACGCTGCGTAGTCCGCGCGAGCAATGCCTTCACACGGGCGGTCAATTCCGAAGGATGCGTGGGTTTGGTTAGATAATCATCTGCCCCTGCCTCAAAACCCGCGACCTTATCTTCCACCTGAGTTTTCGCCGTAAACATAATGACCGGAATGTTAGACGTTTTTGGGTTACCTCGTACCTGTCGGAGCACCTCAAACCCATCCATATCGGGCATCATCACATCCAGCAAAATCAAATCGGGGATATCCTGAAAAATTTTCTCCAGGCCCTGTGCCCCGCGTTCAGCAGCAATTATTTCATACCCTTTACGTTGAAGTAACAACCCAACGAGACGAAGGGTGTCACGATCATCGTCCACGATCAAGATTTTTTCAGCCATGCAAGCTCCTTAAAAAATTATCTGTGTAACCAGATGAAGACCCCATTTTTTGCTACTCAGGTTTTGTCGCGTGATTACTTAATTTCAGTCTAGCATAAAGCCCTGGCAAGAGCAAGGGCAATTCTCTGTAAATTATTATCATCCAAAGCGGAATATCTCGACAACCCCTGAACGCGATAAAATTCATACATGTCCCCTTTCCTTGTTTCTCTGCGTGATTTCGCCCAGCAAAAATGTTTCCTACAACCGAAAAAACCTGTTGTGGTAGGCGTTTCTGGGGGAGTGGATAGTCTCTGTCTATTGTACGCTTTGCATGCGTTGGGATATCCTCTGATCGTTGCCCATTTCAACCACCAATTGCGGGATGACGCCCACGCAGACGCCGTTTTCGTGCAGGAAACCGCGGCGCGTTTGGATTTACCGTTTGTGGGCGGGACGGGGAACGTTCCCGAATTCAGCCGTGCGCGAGGATTCTCCCTCGAAGAAGCCGCCCGCGCGTTGCGATACCCCTTCCTCTTTGCCCAAGCCCGTCAATTTCATGCCCAAGCCGTTGCCGTAGGCCACAATGCTGACGATCAGGCCGAAACCGTCCTTATGCACTTCCTCCGGGGCGCGGGCCTCGACGGCCTCAAAGGCATGTCACCTCGCACCATCCTCCCCGTCTGGGATCCCGAAATTCCCCTTGTGCGTCCCCTGTTAGCCGTTTCCAGGGCCTCCATTGAAACTTTCTGCCAGGATATGCACCTGCACCCCCGCCAGGACCCCACCAACGCCGACACCACCTACTTCCGCAATCGTCTCCGCCACGAACTGATTCCCATTCTCGAAACCTTCAACCCCCGTTTCCGGGAAACCGTCCTCCGCACCGCCCAAACCCTCGCTGCCGATCAGGATGCCCTGTCCCAGCAAACCGACCGGGCGTGGGCCGCGTGCCTGCTACGCGCCGAACAAACGACCCTGGCCCTCACGTTGCCCACTTTTCGCACACAACCGTTGGGCATTCAACGCCGCGTGTTGCGCCGGGCCATCGAAACCCTGCGCCCCGGTTTACGCGATGTGGATTTTGCAGCGGTGGAGCGGGTGTTAGGGTTTTTGGAATTGGAAAAGGACGGGGTCTGTGAGGTGACGGGGAACTTGCGGGTGTTTTTGGAAGGGGCACGCGTTTGGGTGGCGGAAGATGCACAGGATTTGCCCACGGACGAATGGCCGCAAATGGACAGGGCACCGCGCCTGTTGGGGGTGGGGGAGACGATCCGCCTCCGCGCGGGGTGGGAAATCCGCGCGGCAACGGTATCCGCACAGGGGCCGATCCCCGAAGGGCCTGACCGGGCGTGGGTGGACGTGGGAGGCTTGAAAGCGTTTACGGTGCGTGGTCGGCGTCCGGGGGATGTTTTTCAGCCGTTGGGGATGGATGAACCAGTCAAGCTGGCAGAGTTCTTCATTAACGAAAAAATCCCCCGCCGGGCGAGGGATTCTTGGCCGCTGGTATGTGCGGGGGATGAGATTGTGTGGATTCCTGGTGTGCGCTTGGGGGAGCGTATCCGGGTGAAGGCGTGGCATGAAAATATTTTGGAGCTTACGCTGGAAAGACGCGTTTAAGCAATTTCTTCTCTGGGTGTTTGTTCGTCCAATTGGCTGAGTTTGTTGTAAATTTCGCGCCATTGAATTTTGGAAATGCCTAGTTTTTGGCGGATTTTGTCGGGGTCTATGCCCGCGCGGAGATCGAGTAAAGCGCAGGTCCACCGGCACATGGCGAAAGAGATGTGTTTGTGGAGGCCCGCTTCGTTGGTGATGTCTTCGAGCAGGTATTCGAGGCGGCGCATGGACCAGGGGAACAGGCGGTCGTCCGTAGGGTACTGGGCGAGGTATTCTTCGTACACGGTTTGCCAATCGGTGGGAAAAGTGATTTTGCGTTCTTTGTAGCGGTGGGCGGGGCTGGGGTAGCGCACGAAGAGGATAGGGCCTTCGGGGGCAAGGAAGTCAAGGTGGTTGGGGGTGAGGTTCAGACACTCGGATTTTTTAATGCCAGTGTAGATAAGCAATTGGAAGAGAGCCGCATGGCGAGTATCGGGCTTTTCGGCGGAGCGGAGGCGGTCGGCGGCTTGGAGGGCGAGGTCGAGTTCGGCAGGGGAGAGGACTTCGGGCAGGGGGCTGAGGACGGAACGTTGGACGACTTTTTCGGCGGGGTCTACGAGGAGGATGCCGCCCTTGTGGAGCCAACGGAAAAAGGCTTTGATGGAGGTAATGCGCCGGGCGAGGGTTTTGGGACTGCATGGGACGCCGCGCCCGTTTTGGAGCCATTCGAGGAAGAGGTTGATTTCGTTGGTGCTGACTTTGCCAAGCATATGGTCGGGTGGCAGGTATTTAGCGAACAGACGCACATCGCCGAGAAAGGCTTTGAGGGTATGCGGGGAACTGCCCTGATCGTCGAGGTAGATTTTCCACGCATTGATGGCGGGGACGAGGGCGGTGTGGGGGGTAAGGTGGGCTGTATTTAAGGCCGTGTTCGAGGCGGAGGTAGGCCCAGAACTCGGGGTTGGGGTAGTCGAGGGTTCGATAATTTCTTGGGGCATAAAGAACTCCAAAGGATCATAAAGGATTTTTCGTATAGCCAGAATAAAGTCTAGTTTATATCGGATGAAAAGGAACTGTCAACCAATTTTCCCGTGAAATTTTCCGTAACCCGCCTAAACCGGGTAAAATGCGACATGTAAACTCAAATCTTACCCATTTATCCTTTATGTAAATTATCATGCCCCTTCTACGCCCTGACCTCTCCACCATATCTGCCGTATTCCCCGAAGTTTATGCATACATCGAAAGCCTCGAAGCGGACCTTGAGCAGCTTTCTGCGCCACGCGTCCGTACTTCTGCCACCCGTGAAGTTGCTCCTCCTGAACCCACCGAAGCCCCGACGACTATCAATGTTATCACAATGACTGCATCCGGGCTAATTAAGCGGACTCCCCGGCATTTTTACCCCCGCCAACGCCGTTCTGGGATGGGCATTTTCGACATTGACACCGATGAAACCGATCCCCCCGCCTTGCTTACCCTTATTGATCAGGAAGACACGCTCCTCGTTTTGACCGATTCCGGGAGGGTTTTTACCCTTCCCGTCGCCACCTTGCCCGAACAACCTGTCCGCGGACGCGGCACTGCCCTCAGCGAATTGCTCCCCGGTTTGCCTGGAGAACCCGTTCGTTTTATTGGCCCGGTCAAATCTTCCGGTTCTCTGGTGATGTTATCTGAGCGCGGGTATGTACGTCTTCTTCGCTACAACTATGTGGGCAATAATCGCCCAGGCACGCAACTGCTTGACTCCGCCCGGTTTGGTCCATTAGCTTCCGCCAATTGGATGACGGATAACGAAGATGAAGTGTTGGTTGCTACTGTCAAAGGTGAGGCTATCCGGTTCAAAGCCAAAATGGTTCACCCTAATGGGAGTCTTGGTATCCGCCTCGAGCGCGGGGATGTGGCCACGTCCGTGTGTGGCACCAGTGACGAAGGCAGTGTTTTTCTGCTTGGTGACGATGGGAAAGGCACCATCCGGCAAATGTCCGGGTTCCGGTCCAACAAAGCTCCAGGCGCAGGCGGCAAAATCGCCCTCAAGGCCGATAAACTCGTTGCCGCGCTAAGTGTGCAGGATCAAGACGATATTTTTATCATCTCGAAGTTGAGCAAAATCATCCGTTTCCAGGCCATCGAAATCCCGGTAAAGGAGGGAACGGTGCAAGGGGTGATTTGTATGACGCTGCGGGCGGATGCGTGTGTAGGGGCAGGGATTGCGGTGTTGTGAGCCTGATTTATTCCCCTGTTCCCAATTTTTTTTGTGGCCCTCATCCACTGCGACCTGGCCGTGAAAATTTTAACGCCCTCCTGCAAGAGGGCGTTAATTATTTTCTTGACCTGACGGGGTCAGGGGAACTGCCGGAATATACGCCAGCAGAGTACCAAGTTGGCGATTTCTTAGAAGAATCACCGCCTATTAACTGTCCACCGTTACCTATTCATCACTCTCGTTTTCCGATTCCAGATTACTCCACCCCTACCCCCTCCCACATGACCGCCATCCTCGATGCCCTCGACGCCGCCCTCACCGCCGGGCATACCGTCTATCTCCATTGCCACGGTGGCCGCGGGCGGACGGGAACTGTGGTGGGGTGCTGGCTTGTCCGGCACGGGATGACGGGGGAACAAGCCCTGGCTCGCATTGCCGAATTGCGCGGGGATCACGAATCTCCCGAGACGGACGAACAGCGGGCTTTTGTATTATATTGGGATGAAACATCCCAAAAGGAAATTCTATGAACACCCGAACCTGGATTATTTTTACTATTCCAACCGCGATTTTTTTGCTTCTAGTGGCGATTTTGAACGCAATCCCAACCCAAGCCGGAACCCCAAATACGATCGAGGTCGAAGACACAGTCCCGATTAACGGTCTTGCGTACTGGGGAGTAGATGTGACTGGACAGGGAGATTTCGACGCTGTGTATAAGGTCCCTTTCCAAGCTGCTAATCCCACTGTGGCTGTGTGGGAAGAGACCCAACGACAAAACGCCCGTTTTTCCGTCCCAAGCCTGGAGAACCTTCAGGTTAGTGCAAGTGGTGTCGTCAGTGGTGCTTCTCACACGGTCAACGACTTCAGCGAGGTGATGTTATCTATTGACCCAACCGATCCCAATCATCTGTTAGGGGCCTCCAAATTTTTCTATATCCCCACCAATTACTTATTTTATACAGGGGTTTTCGAGTCTTTTGATGGCGGGTTGAACTGGTCGCAAGTCCAGCCGAACGGGGTGGAAGACTACACTCTTACCTCAGACCCGGTTACTACCTTTGACGATGAAGGGAATGGGTACTTCACGTTGTTAACCCGAAACACGGGAGGCTACACTGGCCTGGATATGCTCAAAAAACCTGTCGGCAGTTTCTGGCAGGCTCCTGTAACGGTGAACGATACCACTTCTACCGACAAACAGTGGATCATCGGTGATCAGAACCCGCAAGGCACCAGCCCTTACGCGGGCAATCTGTACATGAGTTGGACCAGTTTTGGCGGGGTCGTGACCGGGATTGCCTTCTCTCGTTCCACCGATGGCAACCAAACCTGGAGTTTCCCGATCTCCCTTGCGAGCGGCGATATTCAAGGCTCGGTGCCGGGCGTGGGGCCGGATGGGACAGTGTATGTTGTGTATGGGCGGGGGATTTTCTCAACCGGGTCGGGCACGTTGGAAATTCGCAAATCTACCAACGGCGGGCAATCCTTCGGTTCCACGGTCATCGCGGCGAATATCAGCCCCATTCCCTACTACCTGCCGAACAACTTTAACTACTACCCGAACTTCCGCACCCCGGCCAGTTTACCGGCGTTTGCGGTTAGCCCAGTGGATGGCAACTTGTACCTGGCCTGGGCGGATTATCGCAACGGTGACGCGGACATCTACTTTACCCGATCCACCGATAGCGGTGCTACTTGGCAAACTCCTTACATCCGCCTTAATGACGATCCCATCAGCAACGGGATTGACCAGTTCCAGCCACAAATCTCTATCGCCCCTAACGGGCGCGTCGCGGTGATGTGGTTTGATCGCCGTTTAGATTGCCCCAACCTACCATGGATTCCCGCGAACCATGTTGGCGTCTCCAACGCGTGTATTGACACGTTTATGACTCGTTCCTTTGACGAAGGCGCAACCTGGGTTCCCAACATCCGTGCCAGCGCTCAGACTTGGGACTGGACGCTCAACCTGCCCATTACAAGCGGTGCGGATGGCTTCATCGGCGATTATCAGGGAATTGCCTCGAACGATGATTACGATTTCCCTTTCTGGAATGCCACAGCTAACTTAGGTGAAAATGCTGAAAATTATCAGGAAATATTCGTGGCGCGGGTTCCGCTCACGATTCCGTTACCCGTTGATCTTTCTGCCTCCTTCAAACTCGTCACCCCCACTGTTGCCTTGCCCAGTGAATCGCTAACCTACTCCATCGGGGTGCGGAATACTGGCCCCGGCGCGGCAAACGTCACTCTGTCCGATCCCTTACCCGAAAATACATCGTTTGTTCCTGGCTCTATGATTTTCCCAGGCGGAACGGGGGCGTATCTCATCGGCACACACACCATTTCCTGGACGGGGGTGGTCAGCGCGAATGTTCCGGTAGATATATCCTTTCAGGTGGTAATTTCTGGGGTGAGTAATGATGTTGAACTTACGAACACGGTCTTTCTTGATGATGGGGCGGGGACAATTTATGAGCGAACGGCGACCGCGGAAGTCCGTGTGGCCCCATATCTTGTGAGTACGTTCCCCGAACAAGGGGCGATTAGCGTTCCGATCACCTCGCCAGTTTTTCTTGAATTTAGCGAACCGATCCTGATCAGTTCACTCGTTATTAGTAGTACCCCTCTCCAATCCACCTGGGATGTTAGCTGGAATCTCACACACACGGTGGTTACACTGACCCATCCTGTATTAGCTTACGCGCAACCTTATACCATCACGGTTTCGGCAACCGATGAATCCGGTAATCCGCTCGTCCCTGGCCCGGTGTCTAATCCCTGGCAGTTCACGACAGAAAATGAGTCGGTATTGCCACCTGAATTCAAACTTTATCTCCCGATAATTCATCACGAATAGTTATTGTTCAGGCTTAATGAAGAAGTTTCCGAAAAAAAAGACCGACGAAATTGCCGGTCTTTTTTTTCGTTTATTCGATTAGTGACAGCCGCATCCGCCGCCCGATGCCTGGGCCGCGCCGCTATCTTTAGTACGAAACGAGCTACCGCAGCCGCAGGACGCAACTGCATTCGGGTTTTCAATCTTAAACCCACTGCCCATGATATCGTCCACATAGTCAATCGTTGCACCATGCAGATATTCCATCGAAACTTCGTCCACGACAACACGAACGCCATCGTATTCGAAAGAATAGTCAGTTTCACGGGGTTTTCCTTCGAGGGCCATACCGTACTGAAAACCGGAGCAGCCTCCGCCCTGGATAAACACGCGTAACGCGTAATCGGCAGGGGACAAATTGCGTTTGTTTAACAAGCCAAGTACAGCCTGTGCGCCGGAAGGGGTGAGGGTGACTATATCTTCATAGGTTTCGACGGTAATATCGTCAAGGGTGAGCATATCCATAATATTATCCTTTTTTACAATTTAGAAAATTGTGTGTTCAGCCAATTAATATTTTAGAAGTTTATCAAACAAATTAGGGCATGTCAACGAGGCCCTTAATGGAGCTTTAGTCTTCTCCTGGGCTGGGTGAACCATCAGAACGTCCAACAACTACACCTTTCCACTTAGCCCAGTCTTGATCACTCTCAAGAGTAACTACGCGGTAGGCTTCTGCATAGACCATCTCTTTGCCTTTAGCAGCTTCAGATGACCATTGTTTGATCATAGGAGCGGGGTCCCAATCTTTCATCTGGCTTTTATGCTCGCGTAGGGCGGCAATTTTCAGGTCAATAGTTTCTTCAATGTTGACGTATTCTTCGGAAGGCCCCCAACTGCCAACGTACACCTTGCGGGGTTTGTGTGCTTCCAGTCCCTCTTCCTCCAACTCTTCGAACAGGTTAGGCTGCCCAGCGGCGGGGAAGATCGCATCCACCGCTGCGGTGGCGACAGCACGGTGATCGGGGTGATTGATATATCCGGAACCTGCCCAGAGAACGGTTGGGTCACCCGTGATCACGACTTCGGGGCGGTAGCGGCGGATTTCGCGTACTAGCTTTTTCCGAAGTTCAAGGGTTGCTACTACCATACCGTCAGGTTCACCCAAGAAGACAACTTCTTCAACCCCGCAGACCCGAGCGGCAGCGCGTTGTTCGGCTTCGCGGATTTCGATAGCACGTTGTTTGGTCATCCCGCGGTCGGCAATGCCCACATCTCCGCTAGTGACGAGAACATAAACGGCTTTGGCTCCATGTTTGACCCACCGAGCCACCGTACCGGCGGAGGAAAATTCGATGTCATCGGGGTGGGCGGCGATGACCATGACGCTTTCAGGGATGTAAATATTGTTTGCCATAACTCTCCAGAAATTGTTTCTCAATGTTATTTGAGGGGAAGGGGAAAAATTGCTTGGGAATTGTACCAAAAATTAATGACGGAGTTTTAGTGCAGAATATTACCTTGTGAGGACAAGAAAAACACGCTGCTCAGAATTCGAGTTGGAGAAAGCATCGGTGATTTGATAGCCTTTTTGGAAGTAGGTTTGTAGGGCTTTCCGAATCTGAAGCCGCCAATCTAAAGCGTTTGGAAAGACAGTGTGACGCATGCCCTGGATGTCAGCCGGGATTTCCAGGAGGAGGGTGGGGTCGGTAAGGAAGAGATCGAGATGGGCAATTTTTTGGGAAAAACCAGTGCTGTGTGTGGGGTTGATCAAGGGGGCAATGAAGGCGTTTGAGGAAAAGGTTTTTGTGCGGCGTTGGGCCACGCGGGGAGTATCTAACCACCATTCAACGGTTAAGCGATCCGCAGGCATTCCTTCACCGAATGCTGAGAAGTGCTCGCCGTATAAATTGACGTGATAGGCGTGACAAAGACCGCCGAGTTTGCGGAAATTGAGCAGGGCGTTGGGGGCTTCGAGCGGGTCAACCGTCCAGGTGATCAGACGCAGGTTTGCGGCACAGGCTCGGTCAAATTGTTCCCATTTGAGTTGCTCACCGACGCCTTGATGCCGATAGTTGGGGAGCAAGCCCGTTGTTTGGGAGCAGAGTTTGAGGGTCCCATCAGCATGTTTCCCGAGGAAGGCGAAGCTGAAACCTATCATAGTTTCTTCGTCGAACGCGCCGAGAACGATCCCACCGTTGTGGGCGGCGGTGTTGAGCATGGGAGGGTATAAACCTTCACTTAGTCCCCAAATTTTCCGATGAAGAGCTTGTACTTGGGTAAATTCGTCGTAGGTTTGGAGGTCGCGAACCTGGATAGCCATAGTACCATTTTATCCCGTTTAGGAGATTCTGCTTTTTAAGCGAGATGCGTTTGCGGGCTGATAAAAACCCGCAAACGCATCTCATTTGGAGATTTCTGAAGATGTTCGTTAGCGCTCTTTCATCGCGTAAGAACGGAGTACGCGCATGTAGTTGGCACGTTCAAAAGCAGTAGGATCGGCGATGGTTTTTTGGCTCATGCTTCCCTGCATCTGGTGGATCGATTCATATTCATTTTCTTCCATCCAGGTGAGGAGATCCATATATACTTTGGAAGTGTAGCCAATCCCGCGAGTGAGGAGTGCGGACGTCATCATGGCGACGTTAGCTCCTGCCATCATGCATTTTAGTACATCGTGGGCTGTATGGACACCACCCGTGATGGCGATGTCTGCATTAACCTGTCCGTGGAGGATGGCTGCCCAGCGCAACCTGAGGCGGAGTTCCTCGGAAGTGCTTAGTGTGAGATTGGGGACGACTTCCAGCGCGTCGAGGTCAATGTCGGGTTGGTAGAACCGATTGAACAGAACCAGCCCACGTGCTCCGGCGTTTGCCAAACGCATAGCCATGTTCGCAGTGGCGCTGAAGTAAGGGCTGAGTTTAACGGCCACCGGAATTTTGATGCTAGAAGTGACGTTTTCGATAAGGTCTATGTACATCTGCTCGACATCTTGTGATGTGGTGTTGGGATCGGTGGCAATGTAGTAGATGTTCAGTTCTAGCGCGTCGGCTCCGGCTTCTTCCATCAGGCGGGCGTATTTAATCCAGCCACCGGTGGAATAGCCGTTGAGGCTGGCGATGATGGGAATTTGGACTGCTTCTTTGGCTTGCCGAATATGTTCGAGGTAGCCATCTGGACCGAGGTTATAGTAGCTCATGTCTGGGAAGTAGGAGAGAGCCTCGGAGTAGCTTTCGGAGCCAAAGGAGAGATAGTGGTCGAGGTCAAGGCTTTGGAGGGTGATCTGTTCTTCGAACAGGGAGTGCAGAACCACCGCAGCGATTCCTGCATCTTCCATGCGGCGAATGTTGTCCAGGTTTTCGCACAGGGGGGAAGCAGAGGCTACGAGGGGGTTTTTTAGGGATAGATGAAGGTAAGTGGTCGAAAGGTCTATCATGATATTCTCCTGAGATGGCGCGTTTTACGCGTGACTCTCTTGTTTTGCCATTTCCTCGTATCGTTTCCATTGTGCCAGGACATCGGCTTGTGCGTTGGCGAGCAAGGCTTTCGCCCGTTCGGGGTCACTATACACGAGCATGGTGTAGCGGGTTTCGTTGTAAATGTATTTGTCTAATTGGACAGAGGGGGCTTTGCTATCCAATTGGAAGGGATTTTTGCCCTGCTCGACTAAGCGTGGATCATATCGAAGGAGCGGCCAGTAACCAGACTGGACGGCCAGTTTGCTTTGGGAAAGGCTGTGCGCTAGATCATAACCGTGATTGATGCAAGGGCTGTAGGCGATAATGAGGGACGGGCCATCATAGGATTCGGCTTCGCGGAAGGCTTTGACGGTTTGTTGGTCGTCACTGCCGAGGGCGATACGGGCTACGTAAACGTTTCCATAAGCCATTGCCAGGGTAGCAAGGTCTTTCTTCGGGAGGGGTTTCCCGCTTGCTGCAAACTTGGCAACTGCTGCGCGCGGCGTGGATTTGGACATTTGCCCGCCTGTATTAGAGTAGACTTCTGTGTCCAAAACCAGGATGTTTACGTTGCGCCCGGAGGCCAAAACATGATCTAGTCCGCCGTAACCAATGTCATACGCCCATCCATCGCCACCCATGATCCAGACGGATTTTTTTACAAGCATATCCGCTAGCGAGAGCAAGTCAGCGATTTGGTTGCGGACTAAGTCGTATTTCACATTGGCTTTTTCAGTTTCAAGCAATTCTTTTAACTTCTCAACTCTTTCACGTTGGGTCTGAATTTCTTCTTCCGTGTTTTGCGAAGCAAAAGAAAGCTCATTTGCTAAATCTTCACCGATCATTTCTTTTAGCGCATCCACTAATTCGTGGGCATATTCGGTTTGTTTATCAAGCGTCAGACGCATACCCAACCCAAATTCGGCATTATCTTCAAATAGCGAATTTGACCACGCAGGTCCGCGTCCGGTTTTATTCATGGTCCAGGGGGTAGTGGGTAAGTTGCCACCATAGATTGAAGAGCAACCCGTTGCATTCGCAACGACCATTCGATCTCCAAAGAGTTGGGTTGCCAGTTTGACATATGGGGTTTCTCCACATCCCGCACAGGCCCCGGAGAATTCAAACAGGGGTTCCAACAATTGAACATCTTTCACCAACGAAGGGTTGAGAAGGTTTCGGTTGGGTTCGGGTAGTTCAAGGAAGAAATCCCAATTTTCGCGTTCACGTTCACGGAGCGGCAGTTGGGGTTGCATGTTGATGGCTTTCAACGAAACATTTCGCTTGTTTTTTACGGGGCAAACTTCCACACACAGCGTACAACCTGTGCAGTCTTCAGGGGCTACTTGTAGGGTATATACAGAGTCTTTGAGATCTTTCCAGCGTGCAGGAGCATGTTTGAACGTTTCTGGCGCATCCACCAGCTTGCCGGGGTCATACACTTTCGCACGGATCACGGCGTGTGGGCAGACCATAACGCATTTGCCGCACTGAATACAAATATCAGGGTCCCAAACCGGAATTTCGAGGGCGATGTTCCGTTTTTCCCATTTGGTTGTGCCGGAGGGGTAAGTGCCGTCAATAGGCATCGCTGAAACGGGCAAATCGTCTCCTTCACGGGCGATCATGCGGGCTGTTACTTTTTGGACAAATTCCGGGGCGGCGAAAGGTACGGGCGGAATAAAACCCATTGTACTCGTGACTTTGCTGGGGACTTTTACTTCGTACAAGTGTTCCAGCGTGTTGTCCACGGCTTCGTAGTTTTTCTGAACAACCGCTTCTCCACGTTTACCGTAGGTTTTTTGGATAGCTTTTTTGATTTGGATAATCGCTTCCTCGCGAGGTAACACACCACTGATAGCAAAGAAGCATACTTGCAAAATGGTATTGATGCGCCGTCCCATACCGGTTTCTTCCGCCACTTTGTATCCATCCACAACGTAGAATTTCAACTTCTTCTCGATGATTTGCGCCTGGATTTCGCGGGGTAACTGCTCCCACACTTCATCCGGCCCGTAAGGGCTGTTAAGCAGGAAGGTTGCTCCGGGTTCAGCGGTTTTGAGCATATCAATTCGTTCTAAGAATTGGAATTGGTGACAAGCAACGAAATTGGCCCGGTCAATCAAGTAGGTAGAGTGAATGGGTTTGGGGCCAAACCGCAGATGGGAAACGGTCATTGAGCCTGATTTTTTGGAGTCATAAACAAAGTAGCCTTGAGCATGGAAATCAGTTTCTTCCCCGATGATTTTGATGGAGTTTTTGTTTGCCCCAACGGTGCCATCCGCACCCAATCCGAAGAACATCGCCCGCACGGTTTGGGGGTCTTCGGTGGAGAAAGCCGGATCGTATTCAAGACTGCTAAAGGAGACATCATCGTTGATACCAACTGTAAAGTGATTCTTTGGTGCGTCTTTCTTGAGTTCGTCAAACACGGCCTTGACCATGGCTGGCGTAAATTCTTTGGAAGAAAGCCCATACCGTCCACCAATGACACGGGGGGCGGGGCTGCCATTCGTGCGGGTTTCAGCCAACGCAGTAAGCACATCCTGGTAAAGGGGTTCCCCAGCACTGCCGGGTTCCTTCGCCCGATCAAGAACGGCAATGGCCTTGACCGATTTGGGCAACCCAGCGACAAACTTATTTACATCGAAGGGGCGGTATAAACGGACTTTCAGCACTCCAACCTTTTCGCCTTGTTTAGTCAAGTATTCTACCGTTTCGTGGGCAGTTTCTGCACCCGAACCCATTAGAACTATCACATATTCCGCATCAGGTGCACCCACATAGTCAAATAGGTGATACCGACGTCCGGTCAATTCAGCGAATTTGTCCATTTTGGCCTGGACAATCTGTGGGCATTGAGCATAAAACGGGTTGACGGTCTCGCGGGCCTGGAAATAAACATCCGGATTTTGGGCGGTCCCGCGAATAAAGGGATGATCGGGGGAAAGGCCGCGTCGTCGGTGTTCGCGTATCTTTTCGGAATTTATCATCGCGTCCAGATCGCTCACAGTCAGTTGCTCGACTTTGGCAACTTCGTGCGAGGTACGGAACCCATCAAAGAAGTGAATGAATGGGACGCGGGCGTCGAGTGTAGCAGCATGGGCGATTAGAGCCATATCCATAGCTTCCTGTACGGAGGCAGAGGATAATAAACCCATGCCCGTTGCGCGTACAGCCATCACATCACTATGATCGCCGAAAATGGACAACCCCTGAGCAGCAATAGAACGGGCGGCAACATGGATAACTGCAGATGTGAGTTCACCTGCGATTTTGTACAGGTTAGGGATCATGAGCAGCAATCCCTGGGAAGCGGTAAATGTGGTGGTTAAGGCCCCCGTTTGTAAGGCTCCATGGACGGCCCCGGCGGCACCGCCTTCACTTTGCATTTCCACAACCTTGGGAGTAGTGCCCCAAATATTAGATTTTCCCTCACTGGCCCATTGGTCAGCCAGCTCGCCCATGGCAGAAGAGGGTGTAATAGGATAAATGGCAATCACTTCACTGAGTTGATATGCCACGGAAGCAGTTGCTTCATTACCATCAATCGTTACGATAGGTCTGGACATAAGAAATCTCCAAAATTTGGCGGGATGCACCCACTATGGTGATGCATCCCGCCGCGAATTTATCCCCAAAATGTTAATGATCCCACTGGATTCAGTCAGGTGGCAAATGTCCCACATGGCGGAGGACATCTGCCATGTGCATTTGGGGATGGGAAGTATGAATTAAATTGACCGAAAAAGTTTTCGTGTGTTTCCCCTGGCGGGGTTGTTTTCCCGAAGGATTAAATCGGAAAACTTTCCTCTTGTTGGATCACCATACGAAAGATATCGGCTTCTGAGATAATGCCAACCAAAACGCTATTATGGGTTACGGGTAGTCCGCCAAATTTATAATCCAGCAGGAGCCGCGCGGCCATTTGTACAGGGGCATCTGCCTCGGCGGTAATTACCTTGCGTGACATTACCCGTTCAACTTTGATTTGCGAAAGCACGTAATTGATCTCAAGCATATCGGGCATCCCCAGTGGTGCGGCTCCACGGATGTCTGATAATGTAAGTATTCCAACCAGTTTGCCGTCTTCGACGACCGGCAAACGGCGAATGCGATGTTCTTTCATCAAATGATAAGCATCTACAATGAACGCATCAGGGGTAATTGTATAGGGATGAGGCGTCATCCACTGGGAAACAAGGGGCTTATCCATATTCATTTCTCCGAATACCTACACTGAAATTATCAGGTAGCAATGCCTGTCTATTGAGCCGGAAAATTGTTTTTAGATGACTAAATAGGGGCTGTGGGAAAATCCAAACTTACCATATCATTTCTGTTGTTTCCTCGAAGGGGCAACTGTCCCCGTTCAAAAGGGACACCTGCCCTCTGTTTCCTACAGGGAATTTGAATAGCATTTTATAGTGCAAGGTATGCATATATGTGGTTTTTTTGCCCTGACGTTTGTCCTTGAAAAGCAGGGACAATTGACCCTACGTGCTTTGTTGGAAGGACGCGATAATAGCCACGTCGTACAGAATAAGCGACCAGGTCATGTTCAGCCCATACATGACTTGCCATAGCTCCCTCCCGGCACACGATCCTGGCCTAAGCACAGAGCCAGGATCGTGTGTTTTAAGTAATAATTAATTTGACACGTTCTCTCCAAAATCAGTAAAAATCAAACTATGAAAGGTCTTTCTCTTGTTCTTCAAGCGGGCGGCAAATCCAGTCGGATGGGGCGTGATAAAGCCTTGGTTCCATTCCGTGGGATGACCATGGTTGAGTATATACTTCAACATACAGAAGGTTTAGCGCAGGATACAATCATTATCACAAATACACCCGAACAATACCGTTTTCTGGGGGTACCGCTTTTTCCAGATGTAATTCCGGATTGGGGCGCGCTTGGAGGGTTGTATTCGGCAATTTATCATGCCTCACAGGAGACTTGTTTAGTCTTGGCGTGTGATATGCCTTTTGTTAACCAGTCTTTTCTAAGGCATTTGCTTTCCCTTTTGCCAGGTTATGACGCGGTAATTCCTCATCTTGATCCTACGGGAAACAAAATGCCTGCCTTTGCAGAACCTTTCCGTGCTGCATATCGCAAATCCTGTTTAGGATCTATTAAAGAGGCGATAGGTGAGGGCCATCGACGGGTTATCAGTTTCTTTCCTCAGATGAATATTCGCTTTATAGATCGCCAGGAAATTGAAGTCTTTGATCCTGGTCTAAAAACTTTTTTTAATGTGAATACACCTGAGGATCTCCTTGAAGCTGAAAAGATAGCCCAACAGTTTGAGCCATAAATCGGGCATGTCCTCTTTTAAAATGGGACATTTTTAACTTGACTCTAGTTCTTAAATTTCATAAGATGAAGGCAGATAAGTTCCTTCCCTAACATCTCAAGGAGGTGCAACGGTTGAAAGGACTAAAAACAAAATATGTTCGATTTTGGAGCGGTAGTTTCTAACTATGGCTCAAAGAACACTAAACATTTTAGTGGCTTGAGAAAAACTCAAGTTCCCCAAAAGCAAACAGAGCCACCTGAGTGGCTCTGTTCGCGTGAATAAAGAATAAGCCTCGCCCCAGCGAGGCTTTTTTGTGTAGTTTTACCGTTCTTTAGGAATAATGATCCATAAGAGTAGATAAGGGAGCAAGCCAGGCGCTCCACCGGGGATGAACAAGATGAAGAAAACTAACCGGAACCAGAAGGGGCTGATCCCGAAAAATTCTCCTAAACCCCCACAAACTCCTGCCAAAATCCGATCTTTGCGCGAACGCCGTAACGTGTTTTTACCAGTAATAGTCATTTTTGTGCCTCCGAATATAGATATATTCACAACGATGTAACATAAGTTTTTCTAAGGTAGCACAGGTAAAACCTTCAAAAAACTTAGCTTACCAATTATTCACTTTGTTTTACGGCATTACTGGGATTAGGTTGCAGTGGATGATGGAAATTATTTAGGATGAAAAAAAAGATGACTTGCTAATTAGCAAGTCATCTTTTGGAGATATACCAAGGTGGCTATTTACTTGGCAATAAGAGGTAGATAAAGTGTAAACTCATCCGGTTCCGCTTCAAGTACCGTGGTTTCTTCAGAAATCGTATTGTTAGACATATTTGGATCGATAGATTCAGATGAGACGGTGGCTGAGTTAGTCCAAATGCCAACCTGTTCAGCGGTGACGGTTATATGAACAACAAAGGAATCACCACTCGCAAGTGTACCTAATGTACATGTAACAGTCCCATCTACTTCACTACATCCGGAGTTGTCCGAAACATAGGTCAAGCCTTCGGGCAGAATATCTGTCAGGATTACGTTTGTGGCCGCATCAGGACCAGCATTGGTGATTGTGATCCTGTACAACGTCGTTTCACCTACAGTGATTGGGTCAGGCATATCGGAGAGGGTTATTTCCAGATCAGCACTTAACTCGGTGACTGTCGTGGTTTCGGCTATGGTGTTATTGCTCAGGTTCGGATCAAACGCTGGCGCAGTCACGATCGCAGTGTTGGTAAAAGTCCCTGTCTGGATGGTGGCCACGGTTATCTGAACCACTGCGGAAGAACTTCCCGCTAGATTTTCGAAGGAACAAGTAACAACTCCGCTGGTTTCTGCACACCCTGCATCGTTAGAAAGGTAATCCAGGCCAGCGGGCAAGGTATTCGTTAGATTGGCTGTGACCGTATCCGGTCCCAGGTTATTGACAGTGACCGTGTAGGTGAATACGCTCCCTACCAGTACTGGATCAGCTGAATCGGCCATGGTTACCTCAAGGTCTGCTCCAGGGGTAGAGAAGGTAAACGTTGTCGGAAATTGTTGTACATCTCCACCAGCGTCTACTTTTCCTGTTGCACTAACTGTGTATGTGGCCGCAGGGTCAAGCGCTTGCGTAGGGGTGAAGATGACAGCAAAGGAACCCGGATCGTAGCTGAATGTCCCAGAAACGACCCCTGTTAGGCCGGTGACTGCGAAGTCGGTATCACTCGGCATAGCCTGATTCCATGTCAGAGAAACAATTGTATTCGGGTCAACACCCGAAGCACCAGCTGCAGGGGTGTGGGCTACAACGAATGGGTCGCGCCAATTTGCTACAGTCAGGTTGACCACTTGGGTTCCCGTTGTGCCGTAGTCCACCGTTAATTGCCGGTTGCCAATTTCGGTGTTGCCATCGGCTTCTTTTTCAACAGTATCCCAAGTCCCGCGCGCAAATTTGAATTCAAAA
>JACKAX010000037.1 GCA_020634875.1 Anaerolineales bacterium
TGGTGAAGCCGCGCACGTCGGCGAAAATGGTGGTGATCTCCCCACGTTTGCCCCCGAGTTGGAGCTGATGAGGGTTCAGCACTTTGATGATGGAAGGGGAAACCATGCGCTCGAACAGGCGGCGTTGTGCTTCCAGACGTTTTTTCTCGGTCAGGTCGTCTAGCACGATGGCGACCCCCTGCGTGGAGTCGGTGGCATCTTTGAGGGGGGAAATGTTGAGGCTCAGGTCGAGGTCGCCCCGGTTGGGCATAGGGACGCGGTATTCTTGCCCGATGACATGTTCCCCGTTGCGACGAGCACTAGCAACATGGGTGGACAGGTCCGCAGCGATGGGGGGGAGTAAATCGTCCAGGGGTTTTCCGATGACGTCAGCGGTTTCGTGCCCCAAAATGCGGGAGGCGGCAAGGTTGCAGAGGGTGATTTTGTCTTCCACGTCTGCGGTGATGACCCCACTAATAATGGAAGCGAAGACGTTGTCCATCAGGTTTTTAAGTTCGGTCACTTCGGCCAGGGTGCGGCGTACAGACTCGAACAGGCGGGCGTTTTCGATGGCGATGGCGGCCTGGTTGGCGAAGCCATTGAGCAAGTTGCGCTCTTTTTCAGAAAATAAGCCGGTTTTGATGCGGTTGTCGGTGTAGATGACCCCAGTCAGCTCACCTTTCACCATAAGGGGCACACACAAAATTGAACGTAGGCTAAACGCGATAATGCTGGCTTGCCCAACGAACCGTTCGTCTTCCTGGGCATTGGTCGTGAGAATGGGTTTGCCTTCTGCAACCACACGGTTGATCACTGATCGGCTGATGGCGAATTCAGAGGGGTTAAGCGAGGCCTGTTCCCAGTTGCGAGCTATGCGGGTTTGTAGTTCCCCGGTGTCATCGCGGAGCATAAGGAAACCGCGTTCAGCTTCTGTGAGCCGAATGATGGTGTCCATAACGATTTGGAGAACAGTATTAAGATCGAGCGAGGAGTTTACGACTTGACTGATATCGGCGAGGGCGCGTAAATCTTGCCGTTCTTCTTCGTGTTCCTGGATTTTTTTGCTGAGGCGTTCGAGGGATTGGGCAAGGTAAACGAGATTTTGGGCAACTCCACCGGGCAGAGAGACGCGACTGTCTGTGAGGACATGATGGATTTTGTGGGTTAGCTGGCTGAACCCCACGATTTGTTCGGTTAGGGTGATAGAAACCGCGGTAGTTTTTACTTCTGTGGACATAGCGATACTCTTGGGGTGGAGGATTTAAGGGCGGAAACAGCGAGCAGGCGTATTGGATATCCGTATTGTGGCCTGAGGCCTCTTTATTTTACTCGATACAGAGGCAAAAACACCCCTCCATGGGGGGATTCCTGAGAGGGGTGTTTTGTTGGGAGATTTTGGAACGGATATTTATGGCTGGATGTAATCTACAAGGGTATCCTTTCGCTTGGTTTGCTGGAAGCGGGCCAGGAAACGGCGGAAGAGGGTTAGGCGGGTCTGGTTGCGGATGGTTTGGGAGGCGCGGAGGGCATTAAGGGCAGAGGGGGTGTATTGAGGCGCCGTTCCGTTGGCAAACATCAAGTTATGATATTCCTGTATCAAAGTGTGAATGGGTTCAGAAACCGTGGGGAGGAGACTGGTCAGCATGAGGCCGCGTTCAGAAGGGGTTTGGTAGAGAGCTGGTGGTGCGCCAAGTTGAACCAGGGAGTGGTTAATGGTTTGATAGGCGCGGGCTTGCATTGGAAGGGTTGATTGATAGGCCCAGGTGCGGATGAACAGGGGCGGGCGCAAGCCGAAGCGCCGGATGGTTTTTTCGAGCCGGACGGGCAGGGGGGGGTGTTCAGGGTCGAGTACGGGGACGGTAGTACGGGCACGATACCACCGATAGCCCAGAAGCGCGAGGATGACCAACCCTAAGCCGGCCAGGGCGATGATGCCTGCATATTGTGTGGGGCTGGTGGTGGGAACATCTAGCGGAGTAGGAATCGTTGGTTCCTGATTGGTTTGTTCGAGAGCGAGCAATTCATCCCGGTTGAGACGAGAGTCGGAACTTTCTCCTAGCGGGTTACCAGCTTCATTGTTCACGGGTTCGCCTAACGGGCGGCGCACAGGTCGCTGGTTGACGGTGGGTTCAAATTCGACCCAACCCAGTCCTGGGAAATAGACTTCTACCCAGGCGTGGGCATCGCGCTGGCGAACGGTATACAAACCGGTTTCGGAGTCGAATTCTCCTTGCGCGTAGCCGACCGCCATGCGAGAGGGGATGCCGAGTGACCGTAAAAGCATGACTTCTGAGGTGGCGTAGTAGTTGCAAAATCCTTCTTTTTGATCGAAAAGCATCCAGTCTATGATGTCTTGATCCGAGGGTGGGGTGGGGACGGTGGCACTATATGTAATATTATCGCGCATCCATTGCGTGACGGCTGACGCAATGTCATAGGGGGTTGCATTGCCTTCAGCGATTTGTTGGGCCAGTTCGATAGTACGGTCACTGAGGGTGGGGGGCAATTGCAGATATCGTTCGACAATCCAGGTGGGGTAAGCGGTGCCGGCACTTCGGAGTAGATTGACGGTGGCATCGCTGAGTGAGGCTTGTGCTTCGTAGGTTTCGCCGGCGCGGAGGGATGGGGTAGTTTTCGCAGAGATGACATCTACGGTGCCATCGGCGTTGTTAAGCACCTGGGCCTCCGTGGGACGGCTCATCCATTGGGGTTGGGATGGGAGGTGGATGGTAAAGGATTGAATGGCCGGATAGAAGATAAAACTGGCTTCCCAACGTCCATCCAAAAAAGGGAAGGGGAGTGCCGGGTCGTCGGGGGAGAATTTGCGCTCTTCCGCGGGGGCGGTACTCCAGGTGCTCCCGTTCCAGGTGTCGTATACCCAGTCGCGCCAGTAATACCGAACGGCAGTAGTCGGCGGAGAGGGGGCTTTTACTTGAAAGACGATCACGTCGGTGAGCGTGTTGCCGCGTCCGAGAGGCAGCACATCCCCGTAATAATCCTGTGCGATGCCAACCGTGGCGCGTAAGGAAGCGAACGCGTTGCTCATTCGGGCGCGGGCTTCATACCAGGGCTGGGCAACTTTTTCCCAGGCCTGTTGGACGGGTGAAACTGAGGATGCAAGGGCGGGAATGGTCCAAGAAAGCAATACTAAAATGCCACCAATGAGCATAGTTGCGCGGAGGAAATCGAGGCCGACATAAGGGGGAAGGTGGGTCCTGTTTTGTTTCCAGGAGGCGTGGTTTTGGAGAAAATGGGCGCGGGAGACGAGAAGCAAACAAAGGAAGATGTAACTAGCAACGAACCAGGTTCGGTTAGGCCAGTAGGGATCGTAGATGTGAATAATGAAGAGAGCAACGCCGGTGGGGAGAGTAGCGCGCCAAGCGTTGGCATGCCGTGTGAGAGTGTAGCCTGCGTGTGTGCTCAAGGCCCAAAAGAGGAGGCACATCAGGAGGAGAAAGAGGATCGGGTCCGAGACGGCACGTTGTTGTAACAGGTTTTGGAAGGATATTAATAACCTGCCGCCCAGATTGGCGACGCGCTCTGACCAAAGCATCCCTTTGGTAAAGGTTAAGCCCATTTGCCACCCAATGGTAAAAATACCAAACCCTATCGCATACCAAAGAGCTTGAAAGCGACTGAATCGGCTTTGGCCCAAGGTAAGACCTAGCGTAACCCCGGTAAAACTGATGAATTGGATGATGTTTAATTCGTCGGTCCAATCGGTGGCAGTAAGCCGCATGGCGGCAAGGAAGATGGCGATGACAAGAATGACCGCGGCGGAGAGGTCCCACCAGCGGATGGGTTCGGAAGGTTGGGATTTCATAAGGTGACTCAAAGATTAGTTTCGGGGGGGACTGCCCAAGAAGAATGAGAAATGGAGAATTGTGAAAGGCTTGGAGGAAAGTCGGAGAAATATAGGGTCGCCTTCTAAAATTATACTTCTGAGGGGGGTGAAAAGTTCTGGGGAGTTGGGTTGTTAAGGGGTTTCTCATTTGCTGATGAAGATTATTCATTAGGCCTACTATTTGCGAAAAGTTGCACAATCAAAATTCTTTATGGTAAAATCCCGCCGTTCTCCGGGTTCTCATCCTGTACTCAGATTTCCAAGCTAAATCCGTTTTGTAACGATCTGGAAATTATGGTGTTAAGTAAAGTGATTTTTCCTGGGGAGCCTTTCGTCTAAGAAATCTTGTTTCAAGGAGTCACTATGCTCGATAGTTGGTTACCAATTGGCCTGATGTTAATCATTGGTGTGGGTTTTCCCATTGCCCCTATTCTTGTTGCTGCCCTGCTTGGCCCCAAGCGTCCCAATAAAATTAAACAAGAAACCTATGAGTGTGGGATTGAAACAGTTGGAGAGACCTGGGTGCAGTTCAAAGTGCAATATTATATTTATGCGCTGGTCTTTTTGATTTTTGATGTCGAAGCGGTGTTCCTGTTCCCTTGGGCGGTCGCTTTTGATCAATTACCCCTTTTTGCGGTTGTAGAAGGGGTGATTTTCATTGTGATTCTGGTGGGGGCTTTGCTCTATGCCTGGCGCAGAGGCATTCTCGAATGGAATTAAAGTTAATGCAAAAGCTGATGGTAGCCCCCTCAGCTTTTTGTTTGTCCGTATGCCAGACATCCGAAGGATTTTTGTTTGGAAGTTTGGGTGTTAACGGCATAACCTCTCTATAGGAGTGTTACATGAGTTTTTTTAGTGACCCAATTGCCTTTTTAGCCGATTGGTTGACGAACCTGATGGGTGGGTGGGGCTGGCCTGCTGGAATTGTTAGCCTAATCGTTACCTTTTTGGGCGTGTTTCTGGTCGCGAACTTCGGGATGCTGTATGTCATCTTCCTGATTTGGTTGGAACGGAAACTTGCTGCCCGTATTCAGGATCGTCTTGGCCCGAACCGCGCCGGCCCATATGGGTTGTTCCAAACCATCGCGGACATCCTCAAACTCTTTACGAAGGAAGATACGACTCCCGATGGTGCGGATAAGTTGATCTTCAACATTGCCCCTATCCTTTCCGTTCTTTCGGTTCTGATGATTTGGGCGGTGGTGCCGTTTGCTCAACAATGGATCGGGGCTGATTTGAACGTTGCCGTGCTGTACATTGTTGCTGTAGGCTCTATTGGAATCGTGGCGACCCTCATTGCGGGATGGTCTTCCAATAATAAATTTGCCCTGCTCGGCGCATTTCGCACAGTGGCGCAACTGGTTTCCTACGAAGTGCCGATGGTGTTATCGCTGTTGGTGCCCGTGATGTTAGCGCATGACATGGGTTTGAACGCCATTGTCATAGCGCAAGGAAACTGGTTCTCCATTTTCTTTTGGATGGCCCCCATCGCGGCGTTGATCTTCTTCATCAGCTCCATTGCCGAAGTCGGACGCACCCCGTTTGACCTGCTCGAAGCCGAATCGGAAATCGTCGCCGGGTTCCACATCGAATACTCCGGGGCAAAGTTCGCCATGATTTTTGCGGCGGAGTTCCTGCACGCCTTCACCATCTCGGTACTGACCATTACGTTGTTCTTCGGCGGATGGCAGGGGTGGGGAGACGGAAACCCGATTGTGGCCTGGATTTGGTTCATGATTAAAGCCATGTCAGCTTATTTTGCCGTTGTCTGGATCCGCACAACTTTACCCCGTATCCGCATTGACCACATGCTCAGTTACAACTGGAAATTCCTGACGCCGATTTCGTTGACCGTTTTGGTTGTTACCGCGTTGTTGGACAAAATTGTCTTGGGTATGGTGAATATTGATACCGCGGGCGGTCAATGGGCGCGGACACTTACCCTATTCATTGCCAACCTGATCATTGCCTGGGTAACAGTCGCGCTCTTACGTCGCAATTGGAGCAAACGCCCCGAACGGGCAAAAGTCAGTGGCCCTCGCCCAGTGGCGCGTCCTCCCCAACCGGAAACCACCACCTCAGCCTAATGGGAGTGTAATATGACCCCTGTGCAAATTTTATTTATTCTTGTTTCACTAGCTCTTTTAGGGCTGGGTTTTATGGTCGTCACCACACATAATTTGGTGCGGGCCGCCTTGTATTTGATTGGGACGCTCTTCACCGTCGCCATTGTCTTTGTTCTACTGGAAGCCAGTTTCCTGGCGGTCGTGCAAATCGTGGTGTATATCGGTGCCATTGCGATCTTGTTCATTTTCGCCGTCATGTTGACCCGCAAAGTGATGCAGGATATCGGTTCCCAGGCCAACCCGAACTGGCCTCTGGCTGCCCTAGTTTCCCTGGCTTTGTTCGCTGGTTTGACATATGTGCTGGTTTCCTGGCAAGGTTCGGCGGTAATCGCCCCAGCTCTGAGTGCCCAAACCGATATGGTTAAAGAATTAGGGATATCCCTCGTCAACCCTTCTGCTTACATCCTGCCTTTTGAAGTCGCCTCGATCCTGCTCCTTGCTGCGATGATTGGGGCGGTGGTCGTCGCGTGGGATCGAGATTAATTCAGGAGTAACGCATGATTCCATTATCCTGGTATTTGATTGTTGCGGCGGGCTTGTTTAGTTTGGGACTGTATGGGGTGTTGTCCCGGAAAAACATGGTCGCTATCTTGATGAGTGTTGAGCTGATGCTCAACGCGGTAAACATCAACCTGATCGCCTTTTGGCGGTATCTGGACCCTGAAAAGGTTACAGGCCAGGCGTTTGCCATTATGGTGTTCGCCGTCTCCGCCGCAGAAGTCGCGGTCGGTCTGGCCCTGGTCATTTCGCTGTATCGCCGCCGCAAGATGGTGATTGCAGACAATATTGATCTAATGAAGTGGTAGGAGGCAACATGCAATCTGAAACCTTACTCTGGCTTCTTCCTCTTCCCCCGTTGCTTTCGTTTTTCCTGATTGTGCTGTTCACCAATCGTAACCGGGCGTTGAGCCACTCGATTGGGGTCGGGGCTGCGGCACTATCTTGGTTAGGAGGAATGATCATTTTCGTACGCACGGCATTTGGCGAAGGTGGCCTGCATCATTTAGGGGAACATCCCCTGGCCCCTGCCCCGGTGGCCTGGTTGCAAACTGGTCTAACGACCTTGAACGTTGGGGTGCGAATTGACCCCCTGAGTTCAGTTGTCTTGTTCTTCGTGGCTTGGACAATTTTCATGATCTTCCTTTATAGCGTTGGCTACCACAACTTTGGCCAACCGGAGGGTGATCACGACAAGAAAGGGTTGCCCCCACATGGCGCAACGGTCACGGATGAACACGGGCACAAACACACCGTTCTTTCGGTGGAACCCAACTACTCCCGTTTCTTCGCATTCTTGAGTTTGTTTGCTTTCGGGATGTATGTGTTGGTGCTTTCTGATAACCTGTTGACATTGTTCGTAGGTTGGGAAATTATGGGGTTGTGCTCCTATCTGCTCATCGGATTCTGGTTTGCGAAACCCTCTGCACGAGCGGCAGCGATCAAAGCGTTTATGACCACCCGGATCGGTGATGTGTTCATGTTGCTCGGTCTTGCGTATCTCTACTCCCAGGCGGGGAGCTTGAGCTACAGTGTCATCTTTAGCCCCGAAGTGCTGACGAATTTGCACGCTCCTTCCATTATTGCAGGATTGAGTACAGCAAGCCTGATCGGGATTTTGCTCTTCATCGGGACGGTCGGTAAATCTGCTCAATTCCCCCTGCATGTCTGGTTGCCCGACGCAATGGAAGGCCCGACCCCTGTCTCCGCTATGATTCACGCGGCGACGATGGTTTCCGCAGGCGTGTACATGGTCATCCGCATCTTCCCGATTTTGTCGGCGGGTGCAGAACACGAGATGCTGACCCCGGCAATGGCAACGCTCGCAACGATTGGGGCATTCACCGCTTTGTTTGCCGCGACGATTGCAGTAGCGCAAAACGACATCAAACGAGTTCTGGCGTACTCCACAATTTCCCAACTGGGCTTTATGGTTGCCGCCCTGGGCATCGGAGCGTATGTCGCGGCTGTCTTCCACTTAATTACCCACGCTTTCTTCAAAGCCTTGCTCTTCCTGGGTTCCGGCTCCGTTATTCACGGGGTGGAACATGGTGTTCTCCATACGGGCGACCATCATGTGGATCCACAAGATATGATGAACATGGGCGGTCTGCGAAAGAAGATGCCCATCACATTCTGGACGTTTTTGATCGGTGGGCTGGCGCTCTCCGGGTTCCCATTTGTGACCGCCGGGTTTTGGTCAAAAGATGAAATTTTCGCCGATGCGTTTGCTCACGGGCATTACACGGTTTTGATTGTTTTGGCAATTGCAGCCTTTTTGACGGCATTCTATACCATGCGCCAGATCATGCTCACCTTCGCTGGCGAACCCCGCACGAAAGAAGCGGAACACGCCCACGAAACGCCGTGGACGATGACCGTCCCGTTGATGGTGCTCGCGTTCTTCGCTGTTGTCGCTGGGTGGACGGGCATCCCCAATGATTTCCTCGGCATGCACTTGGGCGAAATCAACTGGATTCATGGCGTTTCCTACACCTTACTAATGTCAGAAATTGAATCCGCAGAAATCACGTTCAGTTTCATTCCGTTGACTGTTTCTCTACTTGTCGCGTTGGGCGGTCTCGCACTAGGTTGGCTCATGTACCGGGATTTCAAAGCCGGGCAAACCGATCCGATGAAACGCATTCTGGGTGGTCTGCATCCGGTTCTGCAAAACAAATACTACTTCGATGAGATGTACAACGCTTCGTTCGTTCGTGCGTCTCAGGCGATTTCAGAATTTGCAGGCTGGTTTGACCGCAACGTGATTGACAACATCTTGCACACTATTGCGCGTGTCGCTTTCTTCCTGGGTGGCATTTTCCGCAACCGGTTTGAACTCCCCGTGATTAGTGCAGGAGCCGACCGGCTTGCCGATGTCTTCCAGTGGCTTGGGCGGACGTTCCGAACCATCCAGTCCGGGAAGGTGCAGCAGTACATGATTATGGTCTTGGTCAACGTCATTGCGTTTGGTGTCTTGTTCTATTATTTAGTGGATGTCGCAGGGAGATAGGGTTTCCCTCCCCAGGAGTCAAAGATGGATTTTATCCACAATCACTTACTTTCTTTAGTCCTCTTCTCCCCGGCGTTTATAGCCCTGGCGATGGTTTTTATTCCTTCAAAAGAGAAAACCTTACTTCGCTGGGCAGCCTTCGTCGGGAGTCTGATCCCACTCACTTTCTCCCTCATCCTGTGGTTCAGTTTCGACAGCCACGCGACAGGGTTCCAATTTCAGGAACAGGCGGTATGGTATAGCACAATCAACGCTTCCTACCACCTTGGCGTGGACGGGATTTCCCTCGCGATGGTGTTGTTGACCACCTTGCTGACCCCGCTCGCGATCCTGGCTTCTTTCAGTATTGCGGATCGGGTGAAAGCATACATGATCCTGTTCCTGTTCTTGGAAGCGGGCATGTTGGGTGTGTTCCTCTCACTGGATTTGTTGGTCTTCTTCGTGTTTTACGAAATCGGGCTGGTTCCCATGTTCTTCCTCATCAATCAATGGGGAAGTGAAAAAGGCGAACGCGAACTCTGGGGCGGTATGAAAGTTCCTGCTCGGACATACGCTTCCTTTAAATTCATGATCTACACGATGGGTGTCTCTCTCGGCATGTTGCTCGCCATTCAAATGATCGGCGCAGTCTCCGGAACGTTTGACCTCATCAAACTTTATTCATCCTGGACTTCGCTCAGTGGCACTTTGTTCGGGTTGAACATTGCACAAATCAAAGCGGTCGCGTTTTGGGCCTTTTCCATTGCGTTTGCGCTGAAAGTTCCCGTTTGGCCGTTCCACACCTGGCTGCCCGATGCCCACACCGAAGCCCCGACTGCCGGTTCGATGATCCTGGCGGGCGTGCTCCTCAAACAGGGCGCGTATGGGTTCATCCGCCTAGTTATCCCCCTCTACCCCGAACAGGCTCACAATTATGCGTTTGCCCTGGCTTTTCTGGCAATGATGGCGATTATCATGGGCGCGCTGGCCTCCTACGGGCAGACGGACTTCAAACGTCTGGTTGCCTATTCGTCGGTCAATCACATGGGTTTTGTCTTGTTAGGGATTGCAGCAGCGGCGTATGTCGCGGGTGGTTCCAACGCTCAGGATGGCATTATTGCCATGAATGGGGCGGTGCTCCAAATGTTCAACCACGGGCTGTCTTCGGCAGGGATGTTCTTCCTTGTCGGGGTAATCTACGAGCGGACACATACTCGGGATTTGAATGAGTTCGGCGGGTTGTTCCCCTTAGTACCTGTGTACGGCGGCATCTTGATCTTCACCTCAATGGCCTCGCTTGGGCTTCCCGGACTGAACGGGTTTGTGTCCGAGTTTTTGGTTGTCCGCGGCGCGTGGGGGTCGGGCTTGTCGGAAGGCGGGAAGATTTTGGTGCTGTACACCGCATTGAGCATGATTGGGTTGCTCTTCACCGGGGCGTATATCTTGAAGGGGATAAAACAGACCCTCCACGGGCCAATGAATGAAAAATGGATCGGGCATTTGAGTGAAATCAACCGCCGTGAATTGTGGGTCATTGCCCCGCTCATGGTCCTGATGCTCTGGTTAGGTGTCTGGCCTGGCTGGTTGTTGGGTGTGATCAATCAGGCTGTTACAGCTTTGTTCGGATAAGAGGTCAACAATGGCATTTCCAATCCTCAGTCTTATTACTTTTACCCCGCTTGTGGTCGGGCTGTTGCTGCTGTTCGTCCCAGCCGACCGGAAGAATGAAGTGCGGGTCGCCTCGCTTGTCGCCGCAGCTTTTACGCTTCTTCTCTCTTTGTGGGTATATTTTTCTTACGATCCTACGGTAGGTGGCTATCAGTTTGTTGAAAAATACAACTGGCTTCCCTCGTTGGGCGTTTCCTATTATGTTGGTGTAGATGGGATGAATACCCCGCTCGTGTTGCTAACCGGGATCGTCATGTTCACCGGGGTGTTGATCTCCTGGGGGATTGACGACCGCCCACGGGAATTCTTTGCTTTCCTGTTCCTGCTGGCAACCGGTGTGTTTGGCGTTTTCATTGCCTTAGACCTGTTCATGTTGTTCTTCTTCTATGAACTTGCGGTGTTCCCGATGTACCTGCTCATTGCCATCTGGGGCTGGAAGGTTACGAGGGAATACGCGGCAATGAAGCTGACGTTGTTCCTGTTCGTTGGTTCGGTGATTGCGTTGGTTGGCGCGTTGGCGATGTACTTCACCGTCGGTAATTTCCTTGGCAGTCCCACCTTTGATATGATCGCCATCGAAAAGGCTGTTCAGGCAGGGGCTTTTTCGGGACTTACGGTTGCCGGAGTTCCTTTTCAAGTTTTCTGGTTCCCATTCGTCTTTCTCGGTTTTGCAATCTTGGGTGGTATCTTCCCCTTTCACAACTGGTCCCCTGACGGACACGTGGCCGCACCGACCGCGGTTTCAATGTTCCATGCAGGTGTGTTGATGAAACTGGGTGCGTTCGCCGCTCTCCGGGTTGGGATGATGCTCCTGCCCGAAGGCGCACAAGCCTGGATGCCTGCCCTGATCATGTTCGCGATGGTCAATGTGGTATACGGCGCGTTCATCGCCATGGTCCAAACGGACATGAAGTATGTCATCGGGTATTCCTCGGTTTCGCACATGGGGCTGGTGATGTTGGGGTTGGCAACGATGAGCAGAAACGGGTTCGTCGGCGCGGGCTTGCAAATGTTCTCCCACGGTGTAATGACCGCCCTCTTCTTTGCTACGGTCGGGATGATGTACGACCGGGCACATACCCGCGAGATTTCTAAATTAGGCGGGATGAGCAAAGAAATGCCCTGGGTTGCGGTTGCGTTCATTCTGGGCGGTTTGGTTTCGATGGGGATGCCTGGGTTCTCCGGCTTTGTGGCAGAGTTTCCCATCTTCATGGGGTTATGGACTTCCGGGTCGTCACCGATTAATACAAACTGGCCTTATGCGCCCTGGGTTGGACCTCTCCTGGCGATTATCGCCGCTGTCTCAATTGTCGTGACTGCTTCGTATATCATTCGTATTATTCGCCAGGTTTTCTTTGGGAATTTGCCCGAAGAATTGCACGGACACATCGGTGATGTCACCGCTTTGGATAAAGTCGCCCTGGTGACGCTCTTAACCGTCATGCTGACCATCGGGGTTTACCCTCAAATCATTGTCCCGTTGGTTGAATCTGGCGTGAACAATGTCCTGCGCCTGTTTGGAGGTGCCTAGTGTTTGGAACGATTGACTCTTCTATGATCCTGGCGATCTTGCCAGAAATTCTCCTCGCTGTCCTTGCTGGGATAGTGTTGGTGTTAGACATTGTTTGGAAAGAGAAAGAACGCAAACGCAACCTGGGCTGGTTGACCGCAGGTGGTGCGGCCCTCATTTTGCTGGTCACATGGTTCGCGACCAATCCGGGTGAGAATGCGGTTCTCATCTGGGGTGGCATGATCCGAGATGATATGCTGGCGTTCGTGTTCAAATCCCTGGCTGTATTTGCCGTAGGCGTGACTGCCCTCCTCGCGATGGATGTGGATCACCTCGGCAACCGGGGTGAGTTCTACATTCTCCTGCTGTCCTCTGCCATCGGGATGTGTTTGATGGGTTCATCCGCCGATTTGATCATGTTGCTGTTGGCGATTGAAACCACTTCTATTCCGCTCTACGTGCTCGCTGGGTTCTTCAAAAATGATGACAAGTCTACCGAGTCCGGGTTCAAGTATCTGGTCTTTGGCGCGATGACGACTGCGATCATGCTCTATGGTTTCTCCCTGCTTTATGGGTTTACCAAGACGACTAATCTGTATGCCTTAGCGGGCGGGTTTGCTTCGGGTGAAGTTTCTGGAATTCCCGTCATTGTCGCGTTGTTAATGATTCTTGTCGGGTTTGGTTTCAAAATTTCTGCGGTGCCGTTCCACTTCTGGGCACCGGATGTTTATGAAGGCGCGCCGACCCCGGTCGCAGGTTTCTTGTCGACGGCTTCCAAAGCCGCTGGGTTTGCGGTCTTAGTTCGCGTTTTGTTAGCCGCTTTCCCGAATATCTCTGACCAGTGGGGTGCCATCCTCGCTGCTCTGTCCGTGGCAACGATGACCCTGGGCAATTCGGTCGCCCTGACCCAAACAAACATCAAACGTATGCTGGCCTACTCTTCCGTTGCTCATGCTGGATATATCCTGATTGGTGTGGTTGCGGCAAATGAACTGGGCTTGAGCAGTGTTGTGTTTTACCTCGTAGCTTATCTGTTAACCAACCTTGCAGCTTTCGGTGTCGTTTCGGTAGTAGGCCGGGTGATTGGTTCTGATGAAATCTCAGCCTATGCTGGGTTGAGCCGCCGCTCTTTAGGGGCTTCGATGGCAATGTTGGTGGCCTTCCTGTCTTTGGCGGGCGTGCCTCCGCTGGCTGGTTTTGTTGCCAAAATTTGGGTCTTTGCTGCCGCGGTCAAAGCGAACCTGATTTGGTTGGCATTTGTTGGTGTCATTAATGCGATTATCGGTGTGTACTACTACTTGATCGTTTTGAAAGTGGTATATCTATATCGCTCCGATGATGATGACAAACCGTTGCCTATCTCCCGCCCCAGTATGATTGCTTTAGTGGTACTCTGTGTGGGGATCGTACTCATCGGGACACTGTTTGCGCCCTGGTGGGGCTATGCCAGCACGGCTTCTGCTGCGCTATTGCACTAGTCTGTGTTGTAGTGTTTTCAATGTGTGTTTCTTCCTCGTCCATTGCACCTTTGTTTGTGCAAATTCGCACATTGACTACACAAGTTCTCCCTGATATACTTCGCGGGCGATGAACCGGGCCGACCAGGAGCAAAAAAACGACCGAGTGCAATACGCTTTCAACATGACGTTGGCAGCGGTTGCTGGACAAGTAGGGTGTCTTACCCTTGTCGTGATTTTTGTTGCCCTCTTTGGAGGGCTGTGGTTGGACAATACGTTCAGCACTCGCCCCTTGTTTACTATCTTTCTGCTTGTAGGTAGTATTCCGGTAACCTTAGTTGCCATGTTCTGGGTCGTGCGTAAAGCTACTTCCCATATTAAACCAGAAACAAAAAACAAAACATCTCTTTTGGAGGAAGCAGACCGTGAAAAGTAACCGGATTCTGGGTATTCCTAATCGCTATTTTGTTCTTCTCTTCATTGTCTTGGGTGTCGTTTTTCACTACATCCTAGGGGTGCAGGTTCTTTCCCCGCATGTTTTATTACCTGCTGAACCATTAACTAGTACTGTGATATTGCCCCTTGTTGGAGAGTTTGCCCTGACCAATACATTAGTCGCCACCCTGTTGGCTGACTTGATATTGGTTTTACTAGCCCTTTCGGTGCGACGTGCTGCAACCAGCGGGAATTTGGTTCCCCAAGGCATTTCTGGAGCCGTGGAAGCATTATTAGAACTGCTTTACAATCTGACCGAATCTACGGCTGGGAAATATGCGCGGAAAATTTTCCCCTATTTCGCCACCATTACACTCCTGGTTCTTTTCGTAAACTGGATGGAATTGATTCCAGGTGTAGATAGTATTGGTTTGTTCAACACCCATCACGTAGAGGAATTGGTTGCTGAAGGTGTAGCGACTGAGCACGAAGGTGAACATGGCAGTGCCTTTGATAGTATTTGTGAAACATCCCAATGGCTAATTTTTACTTCGGTTAGTGGCGAACCAGAATGTTCTGCGGCAGTTGTCCCGTTTGTTCGGGTGGCCTCCACAGATTTGAATTTTACAGCAGCTCTGGCAGTGATTTCCGTGGTGATGACGCAGGTTATTGGTTTTCAGGCTCTGGGCGGTAGTTACTTTAAGAAATTTTGGAACACAAGCACCTTGTTTAGTAAACCTATTTTCGGTGTAATTGATTTCGCCGTTGGTTTGCTTGAAGTGGTTTCTGAATTTTCAAAGATCGTTTCTTTCTCCTTCCGGTTGTTTGGGAACATCTTCGCAGGTTCGGTACTCCTCTTCGTAATTGGGAGCCTCGTACCTGTATTTGCTCAATCCGTTTTCCTAATGCTCGAATTCTTTGTCGGCCTTATTCAAGCAGTTGTGTTTGGGATGCTTACCATGACCTTTATGTCCCAGGCAACTCAAGGCCATCACGGCGAAGAGGAGCATCACTAAAGTTTAGATAAAAGAGTTTTAGCCTAGGTGGCTGATCCTCTTTATAATTATTGATTAATAATAAAAATTTTCGGAGGTTCTTTCTCATGGAAGGTAATATTGAAGCTGCTGCAAAGTTGGTCGGCGCGGGTCTCGCGATGATCGGTGCGATTGGTGCAGGTGCTGGGATTGGTATCGTTACAAGCGGTGCTGTCCAGGCAATGGGCCGTAACCCAGATGCTACCGGTACGATCCAGACCAACATGATTTTGGGCATCGCATTTGCCGAAGCGGTCGCTATTTACTGTCTCGTGGTTGCGCTTCTCATTTTGTTCGTGTTCTAGTCCACTCGATCAAGTGCAACTTTACGAACGAAAAGGAGATGAAATATGGAAGCATTAGGTATTAATGGCGGATATTTTCTCGTTCAATTAGTCAACTTTTTGATCCTTTTATGGGTTCTCAAAGCATGGGTTTATGGCCCCATCCTGAACCTGTTGGACAAACGTCGCGAGACCATTGCCCAAGGGCTTGAAGATGCCCGCGTAGCTGCTGAGGCCCGTGCAAATGCTGAAAAGGAAGCGGCGAAAGTGATCGCCGATGCCCAGGCCAAAGCCTCTCAGTTGGTTAAAGAGGCCTCTGAACGTGCGGAAAACGCCACCCGTGACATCCGCACCGCTGCCGAAGCCGATGCCGCGAAAATCCGCGAGAACGCCGCTGCCGAAGCTCAGCAAGAACGCACCCGTATTCTCGGCGATTTGCGTGGTCAGGTTGCTGCCTTGGCCATCGCCGCGACTCAAAAGCTGCTCAACGAATCACTTGATGAGAAACGCCAGCACAGCCTGCTTGAGGAATTCTTCTCCGGCGTCAAATCCGGCAAAGTCACCGTTCTCGAAGGCGTGACTGTCAGTGGTGCTTCTGCGGAAGTTACCAGTGCCTTGCCGTTGACTGACAGCGAACAAGCCTCAGTCAAGAAAGATGTACTCGCCAAAGTTGGTGGGGATGCCACAGTTGCTTTCCGTGTGGATCCTTCCATTTTAGGCGGCTTGATTGTACGTGTTGGCGACAAAGTCATTGATGGCTCTGTATCCAGCCAATTATCGAACTTGCGCGAAAGCCTTCGCTAAACTTCAAACTTTATTGAATGTAAAAAAGCGCCCTATATTGGGTGCCTTTTTTATTTGGGAAGATTGTATAGGAAGAGGAACACTACTCAACCAAAAAAGCCAGGAGTTTACCTCCTGGCTTTTTGACATATTACTATAAGGGAAACTCGCTTCTAAGAAAACTATCGGCGATCCCGATTGCGTTGGAAACCACCACTCCCGCGGTCACCACCGCCTCGACGGTCGTTACCTCCATCGCGTCGCCCCCCACCCCGATTCCCGCCGCCGCGATCACCACCACCGCCGCGACTGCCACCCCCACGGTCGCGTTCCATCGCCTCTTCCAACGTCCAGCCTTCAAGTACAGCCTGGCGCGAAAGACGCACTTTCCCGTTATCGTCAATGCCCGTAACCATGACGGTTAGTTCATCGCCTAAACGGGCGATGTCTTCCACCTTTTCGACGCGGAAGCTGTCGAGTTGGGAGATATGCACCATCCCATCCTGACCGGGGATGATTTCGACAAATGCGCCGAAGTCCGCGACCCGGACAACTTTCCCGGTGTAGATTCGGCCCAACACCACGGTTTCAACGAGGCTTTCGACCATTTCTCGGGCTTTGCGGGCGGCCTCTCCATCGTTGGTCGCGATAAAGACGGTACCATCGTCTTGAATATCAATCGTTGCTCCAGTTTCTTCTTGGATACCACGAATGATTTTGCCACCTGGGCCGATGACCGCACCGATTTTCTCGACCGGGATTTGTACGGTGATAATGCGCGGGGCGTGGGGTTTCAAATCCGCACGGGGTTTGTCCAACGCTTCCAGCATCTTACCTAAAATGTGAGCGCGACCTTCTTTCGCTTGAGACAGGGCCTCTGCCATAATTTCGGCGGTCAGACCGGCGATTTTGATGTCCATCTGGAGGGCGGTGATGCCTTTTTCGGTTCCGGCGACTTTGAAGTCCATGTCACCCAGGTGATCTTCAAGCCCCTGGATGTCAGTCAGAATGGCGTATTTTGCGCCATCGGTGATGAGGCCCATAGCGATGCCAGAGACGGGGGCTTTAATCGGCACCCCGGCATCCATCAGAGCCAAAGTTGAGCCGCAGACCGACCCCATCGAGGTTGAACCGTTGGATGACATAGCCTCAGATACGAGCCGGAGTGTGTAAGGGAATTCGGTCTCGGGGGGGATGACCGGGACCAGTGCCCGTTCGGCCAATGCACCATGCCCAATCTCGCGCCGGGAGGAACCGCGCAGGGGGCGGACTTCGCCAGTAGAGAAGGGCGGGAAGTTGTAATGGTGCATGTAGCGTTTCTTATCCACGGGGGAGAGGGTGTCAATTTCCTGGGCATCGCGGGGGGTACCGAGCGTTGCCAGGGTTAAGATTTGCGTTTCACCGCGGGTGAAGATGCCCGAACCGTGGGCGATGGGGCTGTAATCCACCATACACCAGATGGGGCGGACTTCACGCGTGGTGCGACCATCGGGGCGTTTGCCCTGTTCGATGATGCGGGAGCGTACAACGGCTTTGTGGACGGCTTCAAACGCTTCTTTGACCGCCGATTCAGACGGTGCGCCTTCTACGCCTGTGGCAAGCGCTTGAATGGCTGCTTGCTGAACGGCTTTGATGCCGGCGTTCATTTCCGCTTTGGTGTGTTCGGCTTCTAATACAGCATCAACTTGGGCGGCAAATTGAGCTTTGACGGTTTCGACAAGGGCTTCGTCGTTTTTGAAAGAGGGGTATTCCCGTTTGGGTTTGCCCACTTCAGCAGCCATTTGCAGTTGGGCGTCAATCAGGGGTTGAATAGCATTGTGTCCAAATTCGAGGGCAGCAACCATCTGGTCTTCGGGGACTTCGTTCGCACCGCATTCGACCATTAAGATAGCATCGCGGGTTCCGGCCAGGCGCAGGTCAAGGTCGGATGTTTCCATTTCGCCGAAGGTAGGGTTGGCAATGAGTTCGCCGTCAATGAGGCCGACGCGCACTGCCCCGACTGGCCCGTTCCAGGGGATGTCGGAGATGGTAACTGCGGCAGAGGCAGCGTTGATGGCCAGAATGTCGAGCGGGTTCTCGCCGTCTGCGGAGAGGGCATACATGAGCACCTGCACATCGTTGTGCATATCTTTGGGGAAGAGAGGGCGCAGGGGACGATCAGTAAGCCGCGCGGTCAGGATGGCATCTTCGGAGGGGCGTCCCTCGCGGCGGAAGAAACTGCCGGGGATACGGCCCCCCGCGTACATCCGTTCTTCATAATCCACGCTCAACGGGAAAAAGTCAATTCCTTCGCGGGGATCGGCACTCATGGTGGCAGCGGCAAAAACCATCGTTTTGCCCAGCCGAACAGTGACCGCTCCGCCAGCTTGTTTGGCCAGCAGACCGGTTTCAAATGTGACGGTTTGGCCGTTCACATTTGCGTTAAATATTTTGTTTTCGGGTTTCATAAGACTCCTCAAATTAGATTTCCACCGGTTGAGGAACTGGGAGCTGGGGGCAAGCTGCCTTCCCCCCAGCCTCCAATGCCTAACCGGTGAGTGGTGGTATGATCCTTCCGTTGGATGAATACGCGAAACGAAAGGACGAATTTAGTTCAGGAAAAACCTCCTGATATTAACTTCATGGATGCAGGGTAAAAAAGTCTCCTCTTTCCCCGCATCAGTTGACAGAAAAAATGGGCAGATGTGCAGTCTCTGCCCATTTCCTAAATTGATCACTTTCGGCGAATGCTCAGTTTGTCGGTGACGGCGATAAAACGCTGGTAGTCTTTGCGGCGCAAGTAGGCTAACAGTCTACGGCGCTGCCCGACCATCTTGAGCAACCCACGACGAGATGATTCATCGTGTTTATGCGAGCGCAAGTGCTCAGTCAGTTGGACGATGCGTTTGGTTAATAACGCAATCTGGACTTCGGGCGAACCGGTATCGTTGTCTTGCCGTTTGTATTCGCCGATAATGTCCTGTTTGACTTCTTTTGCAAGGGTCATGACGTCTGCTCTCCTTTATAAAATATATTTGCAGGTCTCCATACCAGGAGCAAGGAATGGGGGATAAACACATTTCTCGCCTCCGGCAGGCCTAGTCAGGGCGGCATTATACCAAAGGGCTTAAGATGGAGCAAGTTTACAACTGCAATTTCATACACTCCCGCACTTCAAACCCAACCTGAGCATATAGCCCGTGGGCATCCAGAGTTTCCAACAGGATTTTGCACCCATGCAGGTCGGGGTGGGTGAGAATACAGGACAGCATCCATTTTCCCAACCCCTGCCCACGATACTGGGGGGCTATGATGACATCCGCCAGGTAGGCAAACACAGCTTTATCTGTAATGACGCGGGCGAAGCCGATTTGTTCTTCTTCGTGATATAGGTTGAAGGGGATGGAATTTACAATCGCGGTGTGAATTTGTTTCCGGGGGCGGGTAGAAGCCCAATAGGTCTGGGCGAGTTGTTTGCAAACGAAATCGAAATCCGTGTAGGCTGGATCAGCGATCAGTTTGTAAGGAAAGTTTTCCCAGAGAAAGTGGATCATGTTATTCGCTGATCTTGCCTGCGACGGCGTTTGCCAAGCGGAACAAATCTTTGGGGTGGAGTTCCAGTCCTAGCCAGGGATCACCACTGCTGATGCTCACTTTATCGTATTGCAGTAGGGTCTCGTCAAAAACAATGGGCAAGGAGTCGGGCAGACAAAGTGGGGCAACTGCGCCTTGCACACATCCCGTGACGGTCAAAATTTCTTCAGAACTGGAAAAGGTTAGCCGTCGCCAGTCGCCGGGCAGATATTCCCGTACCGCTTGGGGAGACAAACGGGCATCCCCAGGCAGGCACGCCATCACGTAACGCTCCCCGCCTTTTTCACGCAGGAGAATGGACTTGACCATCTCTTCCATCACCACGCCGCGGGTTTTCGCGGCGGCCTCTACCGTGAAGACCGCTTCGGTGTGCGACAGACGGCGGTAAGGGATGTCGTGGGTATCGAGCAGATTCGTGATTCGGGTTTCAAGGGTAAGGGGATCAGGAGGGGAGGGGTTCATAATCAAAAAAGTAAACTTCAGAAGTCTTTGAAATATGTTTGAAAAGAGAATAGGTCGGCAAAAAGAAGTTGATGGGGATAGAAGCCAGTTGGAGACTTTCGAGGTTTGATTTCAGTTACCAAGCCAGCCGAATTTATCAAAATCTACCCGGCCCTCGCGGTCGAACACCACCCCTTCCTCTTCCAGCATCTGGCGTTGGAGCAGCCCCCCGAACCCAATCCGGGGGCTGACCTTCCCCTGGGCGTTGATCACCCGCTGCCAGGGGACATCCGTGCCGGGTTTCAAGCCAGCCATTGCAAACCCAATCATCTGGGCACTGCACCCGCCGACGATGCGGGCGATTTGTCCATAGCTGGCAACCTTGCCGGGCGGGATTTGCCGCACGACCGCGTAAATACGTTGGTAGAGGGGGACCTGTTTGGGCATGGAAGGAGATTTTATCGCAACTTTGCGGTCTGGAGGTTACTTCCCGAAAAAAAGGGTGAAGGGGCATGGCCATGCCCCTTCACCCTTTTTTTCGGGCTATCCCTTTCCTATGCTCAAACCACCGGATCATCCGGGTGTTCGGCGTTCCATTGGGCGACCAATTCATCCGGGGTCTTGCCAATGTTCTTGCGATTGATGATTTTGCCGTAGAACTCATTCACGCCGTTGAGGGCGCGTTTGAGACCCCGATCCAGCCGATATTGAACGTTGAAAATGCCGTTCAATTGGATATTGGGAAGCCAGGTTCCCAGCCCTTCCAGCTTGACGCCGTAGCCGACGCGCAGGTAATAGCTGATTGCGTCCCGAAGTTCGTAGAGCACAAGCAGGATTTCACCCTGGTTTAAACCCGTGCGTTGGGCGATGTATTGCACCAGTTCTTCACGTTGGATGGTGCGTTGATGTTCAACACGGGGCATTTGTGCTTGCATAGCTTTGATGCGAGAAGTCATAGAGACCTCCTAAAGAAAGGGTAGGAAATTGAAGATTTCACCGGCTATTTTATCCTATTTAATGCCGTTAAATAGTTGATTTAACGGCATTAAACTATCTATTTAACGGCATTAAATTAAGTATTTAACGCTATTAAATAGATAGTTTAATCCTATTAAATGAGGCATTGATTAGGCAGGACAAAGGAGTTCCTCTGGTTCTTTTGGCGTTTGCGGCGCAAATCCCGGTAAAATAAAACAAACAAGGAGAAATGATATGACCTCACATGCAATTGGCATCCTTCACCCTGGCGACATGGGCATTTCTGTCGCCGCTTCCGCACAAAACAATGGTCACCGCGTCTATTGGGTCTCGGCGCATCGGAGCGCAGAGACAAAAGGGCGCGCCGAAAAATTCAATTTGATAGATGCCCATTCGTTAGATGAACTCTGTCAAACGTGTGACATGCTTATCAGCGTTTGCCCACCTCATGCGTCGGAATTGGTCGCGAGGGATGTGCAAATGGCCGGTTTTCAGGGTCTGTACGTGGATGCGAACGCCATCTCCCCCCAACGGGCAACCGCCCTCGGACAAATGCTGGCCCAGGCGGGAATAGACTTCGTTGACGGAGGCATCATCGGCGGCCCGGCGTGGGAACCGGACCGGACATGGCTGTATCTCTCTGGCGGGCGGGCGGCGGAAGTGGCGGCGTGTTTTGCGGCGGGGCCGTTGATGACGCAAGTGTTGGATGAGCAACCCGGCACCGCCTCCGCGCTCAAGATGTGTTTTGCCGCATACACGAAAGGGACGACAGCGTTGTTGAGTGCCATCCTGGCGACGGCGGAAAGTTTGGGGGTACGGGAGGCGTTGTTTGAGCAGTGGAACCGCGAGGGTGGGGATTTCGCGGGGCAAACGGTGCAACGGGCGCGGCGGGTGACGGCGAAGGCGTGGCGTTTTGAAGGGGAGATGGAAGAAATTGCAGCGACCTTTCAGGCGGCGGGGTTGCCGGGCGGGTTCCACGAAGCGGCGGCGGAAGTGTATCGCCGGTTGGCGAAGTTTAAAGGGGCGGAGACAGTGCCTTCATTGGAAGAGGTGCTCCGGGCGTTGCTTCAAACGGAAAAATGATGATGAACCCTAAACCCTCCTTACGCATTGCCCTTGTCCAAATGCGCTGTGAAAAAGCAGCAATCACCGAAAACCTGGCCGCGATTGCCGAAATCCTGACCGAGGCGGAGAAACGCCAGATTGACATTGTGGGGTTCCCCGAAATGTCCCTGACGGGGTACGCTGACCCCACGCGCTATCCCGAAGCGATCATCACGCTGGATGGCTCCGAAGTTGCGGCGTTGTGTGAAGTTAGCCGTGCTTTTTCCGGGATGGCATTGGTGGGGTTGATTGAGCGGAATCCGAGGGGGAAGCCGTTCATTACGCACATCGCCGTCCGTGGGGGGCAAGTGGAAGGGGTATATCGCAAGGTGACGATTGACGAAGATGAAGCGCCGTATTTTGCGCCGGGGAAGGAGGTGCCGGTGTTTGTGTATGAGGGGCTGACGTTTGGGATTGCGATTTGTGCAGATATTGAAAATCGGGAGGTGTTTGCCCGGTGTCAGGCGCAGGGGGCGCGGGTGGTGTTTGAATTGGCCGCGCCGGGGTTGTACGGGGCGCAGGAGACGCGTAACTGGCAGAGCGGGTATGAATGGTGGGAGGGAGAGTGTCAAACGTATTTAAGCGGGTATGCGAAGGATTTGGGGTTGTGGATTTTCGTGGCAACGCAGGCCGGGCGGACGGTAGATGAGGATTTTCCGGGGGGTGGGTTTGTTTTCAACCCGGCGGGGGAGCGGGTGTTTGCTACGGAAGGTTGGGAACCGGGGATCGAATTTTTAGAGGTGGATTTGGTTTCCGGGCAGATTGAACGATTGGTGTAAACGCGTAGGAACGGCGTTGCTTCCGAAAATGTCTGTAACCGGTACTGTTTCTAATAAGCAACGCCGTTCCTCAGCAGGAATGAATTAGATGTGGAAAGCTCTCTTACTCAAAGAAAGTTTGACCGATTTGGGCATTTTAGCGGATTTACACATTACCCATACGGAGGTCTGGCAGATTGAAAACGCTGCCGAAAATCAGCCCTCGACCTGGACGGCCTTGACGTTTGAGGCGGATGACGCAAAGGCTGATGGGCTTGCGGAGGCGTTGTGTCGGGTGTTGCACCCGCGAGGATGGTATCTTAATGGGTCTACTTCGGAGGAGGTGTATGTGATCTTTCCTCATAAGGTCTTTAAGTATCGCAAGGGAGATGAGGCGGAGCGTGAGGCTGCGAAGCAGTTTGGCCGGACGATTGGGATTCCGGAGCGACAATTGGATTGGGAAGAGTAGCGTATGGATTGATAGTGTGTCATTTCGACTGCAAGGAGAATTCCCTAATACGCTGGCAGAAATAGTTTGCTTGAGGGGAGGTCGGAGAGTTAGTCGTTTCAGAGATTCCTCACTTTGTTCGGAATGACAGAAGGAACTGCGGTATTTCGTAGAAACAAAAAGGCTCTGGAAACCAGAGCCTTTTTTTGCGTGAGCTTATGTCAAATCCTCATTTTCCGGCAAATCCTCAAGGGGAGGGAGGGCAGGGGGCGTTGTACCGGTCTTTTTCTCGTCTTTGTGTCCGATAAAATAAATGGTTACAAGGGACAGGCCGAAGAACGTGGGGATTAATCCTACAAGCATCCACGGCCCAAAGTTGAGCGGAAACGTTCCGCTAGAGATCAACCATCCGAATGGGTATAACCCCATGCACAGGGCCACGCCCAGGCCGGTGATCACAATGCCCCAGCGGAGGGTGCCTTTCCCGTTTGGGGTGGCATACCCGGGGTGAACCAGCCCTTTTTCTGCCAGGGTAATGATTTCCCGGTAGCGCAAATATCGGAGATAAGCAAAAAAGATCAGAAAAACGCCAAAGAACATCACCATCCCACAGGATGCGGCGAGAATGGAAAATACAGTGTCCATAAGATTTCTCCTTCGATAGAATGATATAGAGTATAAGATTATTCCTCTCCAGATGTCAAAATCTGTAGAGAAATATTCCCGTTGCTAGTGTTGGCTGTGATTAAGTGACCACCGCCATTCATTTCGGCCTGCCAGGAAGATTCGTTTAAGGCTCCGGTCAAGGTCACTGGGAACTCGGAGTTAATATCTCCGAAGGAGGTTTCCAGGTTTAGATCGAAAGCACTGTCTTCTGGCAAGGTGAGGGTAATATCACCAAAATTGTTTTCGAGTTGATGGTCAGCTTCGGGGTTGAGTGAGCCGGAATAAGAAATAACGCCGTTTTGACTTGTCACATCGAGCGTAACTTGTTTTCCGTTTGTGATCTCGATATCGCCAAAACTGTTGGTGATTTTTACTGAGCCATTTGCGCCATCCACAAAAACCTTGCCGTTTTGAGATTCCATTCTATAAGAGGCGGCTTCCGTATTTTTGACCTGGATTTCTCCAAAGGCATTGGTAACGTTAATTTCCTTAGATAATGTGCCGTCCAATACTTCAATATCACCGTTTTGGCTGGAAATTGTTAATTTTGATGCGCCAAATCCTTCTAAATGAATGTCGCCAAATTGGTTTTCGATTTCCAAATCTCCGGTTGCGGTCAAATTGGTTGCCATGATCATGCCATTTGAGGTACCGATATAAAGGTCTTCTCCCTCAGTATTGTCAACCGTCGTATCGCCAAAGCTGGTTTCCAGGTGTACTGAATTTTTGCCAGCCTGGAGATTCTTTGCCAGGATGTCGCCAAGGCTATTGGTGATTTGGATGCTTTGGGCTAATCCATCCAGGGAAATGTCACCAAATCCCGAATTAATCTCGACGGCGGTTTCACGGGGGATGTGGATGGTGAAATCCACACGGTTGTTACCACTCCGGTTCATCACAACCCCAAACTCTTCGGGCGCACGGTAAGTGAGCTTGAGCGCGGCACTGGTTTCTTCGACGTTCACTCGCAGGCTATTCGCGGTAGTCTCGGCTTCTGTCTGGTCGGCACCCCACCCGGTTTTGGTCATCTCCACCTGGATGTCTGGGCTGTCATCTGCGATTAAAGTTATCGAACCACTATCTGAGGCAATGATCAGCTTTGGTTTGGCATCAAAGGTTTGTTCTTCAGTTACTTGTGCTGAAGTATCAGCCGAGTAAAAGAGGTGCACATTTTCACGGTTCGTATTGAACCATGCGTAGGTGCCGTAGACGGTCAGGGCACACAAGCCGCAGACAATTAGGAGACCTGCGGAGGCGAGAATGAGCGGAATAGAGATGTGTCTCTGGTTCATAAAAACTCCTTAGGATGGAATGTTAGGGGGGATTAGTAATCATTTGGATAAATTCGATCAATAGATTAACTTTTCTTCAGGATTTTGTCTGTCGAACGATTGGCTTTACCGGGTGGCGGCACTTGGATTGGCAGGCATCGGGCGTGGGAAAAAACTCGAAAATGCCGTTCACGCTCTGGAATGAATGGTGGGGAGGGCGAGGGTGACATTAGATAGTTGGTGAGAACATCAGTGGGTAGAAGGGTAGTGTGGGTGTTCCTCAGTGAGGCAAATACACCTTAAGTTGGGCGTCTGTCGCCTCAAAGGAACTCTGAAGGAGCATACTTGGGTGTCCACGCAGCGTTTGCTCGAAGAAGGCTACCGTGTAGCTACGACTGAGGGCAAGGATTTCATCCGCTTGACTCGGCACCGGTAATAATGTGGGGAGTAATGAAGGCCCGTCGGTGAAGTTGTCGTGACGGGCATTTCTTATCGTGACACGATAACTGCCCCCCTGGATTTCTGCGAAAATGGCTTCAATGGCAGGCGCGATTTCCGTCTCCTTTGTAATGAACATAAAAGGTTGCGACATCGGCGTAATCTCTTCCGTTGCTGAGAATGGGCCACCTTTCTGAATCCCGTCGTAGTTTAGGCAAGCTTTGAAGCGAAGGTCTCTAGCACAGACCTGGGCTGAAGTGATCCCGCCGAGCGAGTGTCCCATAATCCCCACCCGCGACATATCCAACGCACCCATGAATTGTGCGTCGTCACCATTATTCATTGCATCAAGTCGCTCGAGGACAAATAAAACATCCGCTACTCTGGCTTGAATCCTTTCCCTGACCCAAGCTTCATGTGCTTGAAATTCGAATGGCCCAGGGTTGAATTGTGCAATTCTTCCATCACTTATCATCGTAGCCGCAACATCATACGGATGATTAATACCGACAACAACATACCCATAGCTTGCGAGTTCATCGGCAATGCCTGAATAAAATTCTACATTCGTCCCGTTTCCTGGCGATAAGATGATGACAGGATATGGTTGACCATTTGCCGCGACCACAGCCTCTGCTTTTTCGTTTGACCGAACGAAGCGAAGCAGAAACACTTGGATAGGTGATATTTCGCCACTATTAGCTAACGCCTTAGCAAGTTGGGAGAGTTTTGGAAAATATGGGCTGACGATGCCAGTTTGGCTCTTTGCAGGATACCAAATTTCAACAGAGACCTCTCGTAATTTGTCTGGTTGTGGGCCTGCCGACTCAAGGCGAGTGTTGTCCGTCCAAACACGGGATGTTCTGCCGATTGTATAAGGGCCTGTGGCGCTGGGCAGTTCAAACTGTGCAAAAATGAAAATAGCAAAGGGCAGAACCAGGAAAGCCGCACCAAAGAACGTATATTTTTTTATGTTTGACATATTCATCCTATTTCATAACCATAAACGGAATCGGACTCATCCAAATTGGGTATGCTCGACGGATACCTGGCGTGTCCATCTGAAAGCTCAGAATAGAAGGCCGCAGAGCGCGTTTTGTCCATAGTGATGGTCATTTACAGTAAAATTCTTGTGAGAAACCATGATTTAGGTTCTTATTCCTTATGACAGTCGTTTCTCAAAAAAGTTTCAACAAATTCATTTTCATCCTCCCCCCCCAAAAAAAATCCACCCCTCCCCCAAAAATATTCCTCCCGAAACTTTTTCCCCATTCTCCGGTCTAACCCATTAAGGACCCTTGTGGTGAATGAACAACACCTGATCGCCCGCGCCCAACGCGGAGACCTCGCGGCATTCGAGACGTTGGCAAACTTACACACCCCCTACGTCTACAACCTCGCCCTGCGCGTCGCCCGTGACCCCCACGAGGCGGAAGACCTCACGCAGGAAACCTGGTTGCGCGCCTGGCGTGGGCTGCCCACCTACCGCGCCGAGGCTAAATTCACCACCTGGCTTTACCGCATCGTCACCAACCTGTTTTATAACCGTCTCCCCCGCCTCAAGCAAGAACTCGCCCAACTCGACCCCGATGAAGAAGCCCTCACCCTCCCCGACGCACGCCAACGCCCCGACATCCGCCTCCTTTCCAAAGAACGCCGCGCGCATCTCCACCGCGCCATCGAAAACCTGCCCGAACATTACCGCCTGCTCATTACCCTCCGCCATCTGCAAGACCTGAGTTATACTGAGATTGCCCAAATCACCGGTATGCCCCTTGGCACCGTCAAAACCGGTATTTTCCGTGCCCGGCAAATGCTCAAAACCGCCCTGGAAACCTACGAGGTTGCCCCCTATGTTTGACTCTGATTTATCCCCTGACGCGCTCCTCGATGCCCAAGTGGATGCTGCCCTCGACAGCTATCCTCTCTCACCTGTCCCCCCTGGCCTGGTACGCCGTACCCTGACGCGGCTCCAACCCCGCCCGCGTCCCCGTTTCCGTCTGGAATTTGTGGACCTCGCGGTGCCCTTGTTCCTGGTCGTATTTGCCCTTTTGACCGGGTGGGCGCTCCTCTGGACCTTGAACTTCCTCTTTCCCTATTGGATGCTGGAACTGACCCCACAACTTGCCTTCGCCCGTCAATGGCTCCAATTTGTGTGGATGCGTCTCCCTGCCTGGCTCCCTATTTTTACGATTTCCATGGGGGGGCTGATCCTGACTGGGATCAGTATGGCCCTTCTCATCCTCCTCGAACGCTCGCTTCTTTCCCTCCGCTTCCGCAACTGAGATGGACACTACCTTTTTCCCCACCCCCCGCCGATTTTCGCGCCCGGCTGGAAACTCATCACGCCGACGCGCAAGAACTTCGGGTTGGCTACTACAAAAAAGACACTGGCCTCCCCAGCGTTACCTGGCCTGAATCAGTCGATCAAGCGCTTTGTTTCGGCTGGATTGACCGCCTGCGGAAAAGTATTGACGAAAAGAGCTATAAAATCCGCTTATTGGATTGTTAGTGCAAAAAAGGAAGAAACCCGTCAATCTCGCCTCGCCCGCCTCATCGAAGATTCTGCAAATGGACGTACTATTCCTCCCTTGACGCGTCCTGATAAATGAGTTTCCTCTTCGACAGAACCCCAAAATTACTTTTGGGTGAAATATTATGGATCAAAACCTGCTAAAAATTAACCTCCTCGCGATCATGGGCTTTGGCCTGTTGGTAACCATTGTTGGCTTACTCCTGTACCTTTTGAGGGATTCCATCACGGATGTTGTTCGCTTCCTCCTGCCAATTCCTCCTTTGAGCGTCGCCGCCTACGTTTTTATCATCAATGTTTTCCGGCAATACGGGGGCAAAATTCCCCCCACTCCAGCTGAGATTGCTCGCGAACTCTTTGTCGGTACCCTTGTTGCTGCCCTGGTTTTTGGCCTGCTTTCTCTAGGCCTGATGTTTTTCCTTGAATATGCTCGCAGATATTTCTTGTAATGGCTTGCTTTGCCCTGATTCATAGTCCGCTCGTAGGCCCGTTGACCTGGAAATTGGTTGCCCAGCAGCTCAAAGAAGCGGGACACACAGTTATCCTTCCCACGTTGATGGATAATGGGTCTTCTCCCTTTTGTCTTCAACATGCGGATTCTGCGGCAAAGGCCATTTCCCAAAATGGAACTGATACCTGCATCTTGGTGGGGCATAGTGGGGCGGGGCCGCTTCTCCCGCTCATTGGGGCAGAAATGAACATTCCTGTGTCCGCATATATTTTCGTGGATGCAGGTCTCCCACAGCCTAACACCAGCCGCCTGGAGATGCTCAAAAACGAAATCCCCGCCCAAGCAGAAGACTTTGAAACCTTTCTCAAAAATGGCGGATGTTATCCCCAATGGCAAGATGCTGACCTTCATCCCCTGCTTCCTGACTTATTGCTTCGTCGGCAAATGCTCGCCGAACTCAACTCCCGCGACCTTTCCTTTTTCACCGAAATCATCCCACCATCCCCAGGTTGGGAGACCAACCTATGTGGTTATATCCAGCTTTCCTCAGGATACACGGTTCCAGCGGACCATGCCCGACAAAAGGGGTGGCCGGTTTTCGAATTTCAGGCTGGACATTTTCACCTGCTTGTCGAACCGCAAGTTGTCGCAAATGCACTTGTCCAAATGGCATCGCAGCTTCTACACAACCGTGCTTGAAACCTGATTCCTTCGGCAGTAACCGTTTACTGAAAACCGAACCCTGGTTATAATAGCCGCCGCTTGGAGAAAACAAGCCATTCAAAAACCGCATACTTTCCCCGCCACCATAGCTCAGTCGGCAGAGCGAGCGATTCGTAATCGCTAGGTCGAGGGTTCGACTCCCTCTGGTGGCTCTTTTTATTTAACGCATTACGATATAATTCCCCCATGTCCCTCGAAAAAACTCCCCTCGTCATCGGTGTCGCGGGCGGCTCCGGCTCCGGCAAAACTACCGTCGCTAACGTCATTCTCGAAAGGGTTGGTGCCGACCGGATCGCTTACCTTCCCCACGACGCCTATTACAAGGACCTGAGCAACCTCCACCCTCAGCAACGCGCGGAAATCAACTTCGACCACCCCAACTCCCTCGACACCCACTTGCTGATTTACCACATCCTACAGTTGCGCGAGGGACACCCCATCGAACTTCCCATTTATGACTTTACCACC
>JACKAX010000038.1 GCA_020634875.1 Anaerolineales bacterium
CAACATCTTATGGATATGCAGCGTGAGTTGGAGTGCCAGCCGGGTTTCGGGGTTGTCGAGGTCGAGACTGGTGATCTCCTGAATGCGCTCTAAACGGTAGATAAGGGTGTTCCGGTGGATGTAGAGGTAATGGGCGGTCTTTTTCAGGTTGCCGTTGCGCTCGAAATAGACTTCGAGCGTGCGGATGAGTTCCTTGCCGTTTTCGTGTCCAAGTAGGGGACCGAGAATCTCTTGCTGAAAGGCTTTGAGTTCGGGGCTGTTTTCGATTTGCAGAAGCAGACGATAGACGAGCAGATCGGGGTAAAAAAGCGGACGGGTTTCGGCGAGGCGTTGGGCCATTTCCAACGCCTGCCCCGCCTGGCGGAAGGAGTTGAGCCAGTCATCGAGGGATTGGGCGGGCGTGCCGATCCCACAGCGAGGGCGGGAGTCCTGATAACCTAACATACCCCGATCCACCACACTACGTCCAAGGTTGATGGCTTCCTCCGGGCGCACCTTTTCAGGGTCCACTTCGCAAAAGCAAATTACTTGATTTTCCAGCACATTGACAATTGCGGTGATTCCCTGCCTGGCAATTTCGCCGTTGACGAGTGTTTCGAGACGCCGCACAGAGGGGGGTTCGGGGGCATCCCAACAAAACCGCAGGCAGGTATGGGCCTGTTCGAGATCGAGCCCCATTGGCTCCGTCCACAAGCGAATATCGCGCGGGGATAGCTCGCCATGCACGAGGGCAGTAATCAAGTCGCCGCGCAGCCTTTTTTCGGCTTCACGCACCGCTTTGGAACGGGACATCTCCACCGCGCAGGCAATCGCCCCCTGTTCGGCTACCACGCGGCTGAGAGCGGTCATCTCCCCAACTTTATCCACGATGGACAGGTAGCCCCGCGCCATCCCACCCACGTTGATCGAGATGATCAATCGGGCGAGGCCATTGGGCAAAGCCTGATGTTTGAGTTCGCTTTGCTTGCCAGCTTCTTTGCGATCCCGGAAGCCTTCGGGTAAATTCTCGGGAATGGCAACCTGCCGGAGCACACTCTCCCACACGGACGCCAACCGCATCGGGGAATGGGAGGCGACGACCTCCAGGCGTTTGTCCTGCACAAGCACACCCTGGGTGGAGATTTCGCCCATCGCAGCAACTAACCCACCCAGGCCCGCCCCCTCCGCGGCCAGTTGCGTGAGATGTGCCTGGATTTCCTTGCCCTTTTCGATTAGATACGCGCCCCGGTTAACCAGGGTCGTAAGCAGATCGCGGTAAATGGCTTGCAGGTCTTCTTCGGCAGAAACCGTTGCCACGGGAATTGGCACCCCCTGAAACGTGTCAGGAGCCGGGGGGAGGCCGACCGAAATGACTGCGGCAACATCCCGTTTGGCAGCGGCAAGTACCTTTTCAGGTGTCAAGTCGGGGCCGGGGACAAGCCAGGCTTCGCTGGGGCGCGCAGCATTCATGTCGAGGGTAATCCAACCAATCAGCAGATTCTCCGCCTGGGCTTCTTCTACGGCGAGGAAAGAGAAACGGCCCGGGAGCGTAAGTTGGAGGAGGGTGAGGAGAGAGGAGGCGGGGACAGACATAGGGGGAATCGTATCACAATGTATTAGAATTGGCGCGGATCATGTGAAACGTAATCAGTGAAGGAATAACTTATGAACCGAACTTCTTTTACAACGACAACGCGCGGATTAAACCGCGAATCTGCCCCTATGCGTCTGTATGAAAAGGCAAAACGATTTGGGGTTTGGAACCCCGCAGACATTGATTTGGCGCGAGATGCAGTGGATTGGAAAAGATTAACCGACGACGAACGGCGGTTAATCTTGCATTTGACAACGTTATTTCAGGCTGGTGAGGAGGCGGTCACACTCGATTTACTGCCCCTCATCGAAATAATCGCGGCGGAAGGAAGATTAGAAGAGGAGATGTTCCTCACCACGTTTTTGTTTGAAGAAGCGAAACATGTGGACTTTTTCGCTCGTTTTTTGGAAGAGGTGGCCGGACATAACACCGATTTGGAACACTTCCACGAAGACAACTATCGAACCGTTTTTTATGAGGCTCTCCCCGCCGCGCTGGGCCGCCTGCGAACCGACCACTCCCCTGAAGCACAAATCCGCGCCTCAGTGACGTATAACATGATCGTCGAGGCCGTTCTGGCAGAAACAGGCTACCACGCATATTACACCATTTTGGATCGGCATCAGATTTTGCCAGGCACGCGGCAAGGCATCGTTCACTTACAGCAAGATGAATCCCGGCACATTGCTTATGGCCTGCACCTGCTTTCCCGGTTGGTCGCCGCGCATCCTAACCTGTGGGATGCGCTGGAAGATCAAATGAACCAGCTTTTCATCCCTGCGGTAGGGGTTATTGCGGATGCGTTTGCCAGTTACGATCCGATCCCGTTTGGTCTGGTCGAAAGCGACTTTGTGGATTTTGCGGTAACACAGTTCAATTTACGCATAGAACGATTGGAACGTGCCCGAGAGGGCCAACTCACAGATATTACGTAGACTATTCCCATTGTCTGCCTTTCTGGTAAGATGCCCCTATGCCTCCGCTCGTCTCCATCATCACTCCCTCGTTCAACCAGGCGCGTTTCCTGGAAGCGACGATCCAATCCGTCCTCCATCAGGATTACCCGGATATCCAATACCTGATCGCCGATGGCGGATCCACTGACGGGAGTGTGGACATCATCCAAAAATATGCCGCCCGCATTCATTGGTGGGTCTCCGAAAAAGATCGGGGCCAGACGGACGCCATTAACAAAGGCTTTGCCCACGCCACCGGAGACATCCTCGCGTGGCTCAATTCCGACGACACCTACGAACCCGGCACAATCACCGAAGCCGTCGCGTACCTGACCGCCCACCCCGAAATCGGGATGGTTTATGGGGACGCGAACTTCATTGACGAACACGGAAAAACCATCGGGCAGTTCAACGCCCGGCAAACGGACTACTCCCGATTGATGCGCGGGGCGGTATACGTGCCCCAGCAAGCCGCCTTCTTCCGGGCGGACTTGTGGCGCAAGGTCGGCCCGCTCGACCCTTCCTTTTATTTTGCAATGGACTACGATTTGTGGGTGCGTCTCGCCAAACTCGCGCCCCTGCACTATCACCCCGGCCACGTCTGGGCGAACTTCCGCCTGCACGGGGATGCCAAATCCATCGCCGCGGATGACCGTTGCTGGCCGGAAATGCTCAAGGTCCACCGGCGTGAGGGGGGGCATCCGCTCTCGATCATCACCCTGCGCTACCTCACCCGGCGTGCCCTGGCGCCGCTCATCATGTCGCGGCGACGGAGAAAATTTCAAGCATGACGCGTCTTCGTCTATCCCTGCTCGCACTCTTAGCTGTTCTCTCTGGGGGGTTTTTGCACTTATCCGTCGTCCGCGCTGTGTCCGCCGCGTGTCCGCCGTATGGCTGGTTCCCGGATAATTTCGGGCTAAAGGATCATTCCGTGTTTAAGTATGACGGATATTACTATCTTGTCTCCATTTTTATCCCGGGGGAACGCAAATTTGCCTATGCCCGTTCTCAGGATTTATGCGAATGGGAAGATTTGGGGCCGATTCTTGCCGAAAGAACGCCAGGGACATGGGATGAAATGGCGATTTGGGCACCCTTCGTCCTTGAAGAAGCGGACGTCTATTATCTCTACTACACTGGCGTCACTTCCGATTTCACCCAAAGCATTATGCTGGTAACTTCAACGGATCCCGCCGATCCCACCGCGTGGCAACCTCAGGGCATGATCTTTCAACCCACGCATCCCGGAGCCGGCTGGACAGCAGGCATCTGGGCAGATTGCCGCGACCCACACGTAATTTATGCAGATGGACAATATTATTTATTCTATACAGGCACAGATATTGCAGGAGGCATCGTCGGGGTTGCCAGTGCCCCTGCACCCGAAGGCCCCTGGACAGATTTAGGCCCGGTCGTGCCACCAGTTCTCGATCAATATTATGAAAGCCCATCGGTTTTCTTCCACGATAGCGGCTACTTCTTGGCATATCACAAGATCCAGAGTGGCCTTTCTGCAGGCACCTTCACCGAAATAAGCGAAACCCCCGCCGGACCATATTCATCCCCCCAGTTCCTTGGTTACGGATGGGCGCATGAATTTTGGCAAGATGCAGAATTTGCCTGGTACACCTCATACCTGACCACCTACAAAGTCACCATTGCCCCCGTTTTTTGGAACGCATACCAAACGCCTCCACGCCCCATGCTTGTACAAATGAGCCACGCGATGTACATTCCTAACGTTCTCGCCCCCTTTGCCCGTCCACCTGCACAGGTACACGGGCCGCTCCCAACGCCTACGCCTACTCCTTCTTTTTCAGCCCCCCCGTAACCTTTCGCAATGCGCCAAATAACCCGCCCGTTCGAGGCACAGTTGCCTCACGTTTCTCCGTAGAGGTGGGAGCAATTTGTTTAAGCACTTCCACCGCGCGCGCACGCACGACCGGATCGGTATGACGCGTGTATGGGCGAAGAGCCGTTTCGCCCGCAGGCCCAATCTTCACCAGCGCCGAGACAGCCAGTTCGGCCAAATCTTCATCTACTCCCTGCAAAAAGGTCAACAAGGGGGAAATAGACATAGGGTCGCCAATCTCGCCCAACGCAGCAATAGCATAGCCGCGCACCTGTAAGTCATTATCGCGCAATAGCCGGATCAATTCCTGGTTGGCTTCTTTGGAACGCGTTTTCCCTAGCGAAAACGCCGCCTGCGCCCGCACATCATCACTCCGATCATGTAGCAAATGCACCAAAGCCAATACAGCGCGATGGTCTGGAATTTCGCCCAGAGCCAGTGCGACGTAAGAGCGAACATCGTGGCTTTCGTCCTGAGCCGCTTCGATCAGCGCAGGGATCGCCGCGGTTTCCCCAATCTGGCCCAGAGAGTGAGCTGTCAATGCACGCACGGTGGGAATTGGGTCTTTCAACATGCCAATGAGCGGAGTCACCGCGCGGGGATCAGCCAACATTCCCAGGGATTCGACTGCCGCCTGGCGCACCATCTCCTGCGGATCAACCAACGTTTCGATCAATGCCTGCACTGCAACTTCATCGCCCGAATGCCCCAAGGCATTTGCCGCATTCATCCGCCGAACCCAATCATAATCACTCACCGCACGGATCAACGCCTGTACTGCGGGCGCGCCGATTTGGCGTAGGGCATCCGCGACCGCTTCCTGTACTGCATAACTAGGATCAGAAAGCGCATCAATTAAAGCCGATATCGCCGCGGGAGCTTTTAATTTACCCAACGCAATCGCAGCTTGCTTCCGCACGTGATCACTTTGGTCCACTAACCCCTCCATTAACAAGGGTACAGCGGCTAACTCCCCTATATCGCCTAACAAATAAGCACTCGCGGCCCGGACCGCCCGATTGGAATGATTGAGCGCACCTATCAACTGCTCGGTTGCTGGTTGTCCAATGCGTTTTAACGCGCGCATCACTTCCCGACGCACATCGGCCTCAGTATCCCCCAGAATTGGAATCAAAAACTGGGTCGACCCCGGATGGGCAATTTTACCCAGGGCGGCCGCGGTCATCTGGCGGATGTCAGGAAACTCATCGCGCAGAGTGGTCACCAGAATGGGTACAGCTGCATCCCCTTCAGCAGACAAGTCTTCGATGGCGCGGCGGCGGATTTTAGGGTTCGGATGATAAAGAGCGTCCTTTAAATGTTCTAGATTTTTCATACTCAATGCCTTTAATGTGTGTTTAGTCCGTCAGTGAAATGCCGGCCTCGTACAATCTTTCCTGCACCAAGGCTAACAAACGAGGCTGGGCGTCTGCCGCTCGCCCGAAACGGGTGTGAGCAACCAGGGTCAGTTCGGCGTGTTGGCCGATAGCCCCTGATTCATTAATAATCTGCCAGGGTTCCAACAAATTGGGCAACAAATTCACAGCTTCTTTGCCCAAAGTTTCCAACAAAGGCAAGGCTTCTGTTAACTGGGAGGCCTCAATCTTCAACCGCATCCGGGCAATAGAAAATCGTCCCCGGCTAAAGTTTCGCACGACACGGATTTCGCCATTGGGGATGACGTACAATTCTCCGGTGGGAGAACGCATCCATGTCGTGCGAAGATTGACCGCCTCGATCACGCCTTCCATTCCTAAAATTTCCACCTTTTCCCCTACAGAGAATGTATCTTCAAATAAAAACCCCATTCCAGCCAGAATATCGCTCAATTGCGGCCTGGCCCCTAATCCAAACGCTGCGCTGAACAACCCAACTATCCACAGGAGAGTATCTACTCCGACAAATTGCAACAGGCTGATCATCGTTGCCAATAGAAAGGCCAATACACTGATCAAACTGGCGATCAGCGCCTGTAAAGTTTGCTGGCGTTCCCGACTGGGGCGAGCATGGCGAGGAGTCAAACGGTTCAAACGAATAAACCGGGCCGCCATTCGGGCACTTAGTCGGTGTACAAACCAGGCAATCAAAAAAATGCCTGCAGTTCGCCACACATATCCCCATCCAGAATAATTAATGAAGAATTCCATCCATTCTGCCAACATAACTTTCTACAATTATACAAAAGGCGTCAATCCACTGGGTATTCCGCTTTCGTAACAATTAAGGGATAAAAAAGTGCGCTCTTGCAAGCGCACTTTTAATTTTATCTTTTCAAAACAGGTGCTACTCTTTTGCTGTTTGGGCGTTCAAAAACGCGGCCAGCCCGACATAGGTGTAAGGCTTTAGAGCCACATCTTTGACTCCCGCTTTCATATACTGGGCAGCACGTTGTGTATCCAGGGCAGCAGTGACCACCACAGTTTTATTAGCCACACCCGCTTCTTTCAATTGGGCAATCACCTCGGCAACGGGTTGGGTGGTGAGCGCTTCATCTACCAGGATCAGGTCTGCTTCAGCGGCTCCCGCAGGAGATTCTTGTACGACAACATTTTTCCCTGCGAGTTTGAGAACATTGGCAGCGAACAAAGCCCAGGTATCCGTAGCTTCATCCACAAAGAAGATATTTTGTGGGGCGTGACTCAGGTCAATCGCTTCATCATCAGGCGCAGTAGGAATGACGATGGTGAAGGTGGCTCCTTTGCCGGGTTCGCTATCTACGGTGATCCGTCCCCCCATTTGGGAGAGCGTAACCAGTCCAGCGGCTAACCCCAACCCCGCGTAGCCAGAGCCTTTGGTAGTGAAGAACGCGGTCCAGATTTGGTCTTTATGCTCGGGCGCGATACCTTCCCCATCATCGGCGATGCTAATGGCAATGTGCGCGCGGTCGAGGGTCGGGGTTATGGTGGCGGAAATGTGGTTGGCGTGAGCTTCCAGGGAATTTTGGAATAGGTAGCCCAACACCCGCGCCAATTGGGTCGTATCGGTGAGACCAAAGGGGGTGTCGGGGGCAATTTCGATGGAGAGTTTGTCCGCGGAGATATTGTTAAAAAATGCGGCAGCCTGCACAACATCGGGGATCAGGGCAGCGCGGAGGGTTTGATCCCGCCCGGGGCCAATCATCCGCTCACGCACATCTACGATCAGGCGGGCGTTTTCGGCGACGATGTCCAGGTCTTCTTTGAGGGATTCGCGGTCGAGGGGTTCAGCCTCCAAATCCGCTTTCATCCGGGCAACAGTCGAGGTGATAGGCTGAGCTTTATTGCCGATCCAATGAATAGCCTGGATGGTGGCGGTCGCGAGGGCCTCGTAGGTTTTGGCACGGACCAGCGCGGCGTGGGCGCGTTCCACTTCTTTCAAGAGGGCAGCATTGTGAATGGCAATCGCTAGTTGATCGGCCATCGCCATCAACGAGGAAATATCCTCATCGTTAAATGCAGCTTCCTCAACACTTTGCACCGTCACTGCGCCAAAGGTATTTTCCCCCACAATCAGAGGGAGGGCCATTTCGGAGCGGGTGTCAGGCAAATAGGGATTTTTGAAGAAGACGGCTTCTTCGCCCACGTCGAGGGCGATGCGCGCTTCCCGCCAGGCAATAGATGCGCCGATCATAGACTGACCGCCCACTTCGAGTTTATGACCAGCTTCAATCATTTTCCGGCCTGCTTCGCCGCGCCCGGCGCGGAGTACGGCCCAATGTTTGGCGTCATCAATGAGAAAAACGCCCGCATAGTAAAAATTGTAAGCATCACAGATGATGTCCACTGCAGCAGGGAGCAGTTCGTCCAAACTGCGGAGGGTAGTGATATTTTTGGCAACCTGGGCGGCAGCTTGAAGCAATGCAGCTCGGCGTTCGGCTGATTTGGGGGAAGTCATAGGGTCTCCTTACTAATCTAAAATGGCGTCAATCAAATCTACCAGCCCTTCGTCGCGGCCTTTGACAAAATAGTCACGGGCACCGCGTGCGATGGCGTCTTTCGCTTTGGCAACTTCATCGTAAGCGGTCAGGATGATGACTGGTAAACCAGGTTGTTTTTCCACCAGGCGGCTGAGCAATTCTAGTCCTGCGCCGTCTTGAGGCTGGGCGTTAAAACCAGGCATGTTCAGATCCAGCAAGGCCAATTCAAAGGGTTGGGTTGAGCCATGAGCGGCTTCAAAAACATCTAACCCTTCGATGCAACTTGCGGCTACGGCTACGTCAAAGCCCAGACGTACCAGCGTTTTTTGCATACTACGTCGGATCATCGGCTCATCGTCTACGAGAAGAATTTTATGTTGATGGTGCATGAAAGCTCCTTAAGCGGTGGTTTATTAGTTTGTTAGGTGCGAAGTTGGCAGGTCGCAGAAAGTTAACTATCGCTAAAGACAGTCGGTAAAAGGACGATAAATTTTGCACCTTTGCCGGGCACACTTTCAGCCCAAATTTTACCGCCAGTTTGCCGGACAATTTCCATACAGGCTGCTAGCCCCAGGCCGGTACCGCCCTGCCCGCCTTTGGTGGTAAAAAACGAGACCCAAATCTTTTCCAACAAATCAGGCGGAATCCCTGGCCCGTTATCTTCGACCTCAATACGAAGCAGTTCAGGTTCCGGTAAAGAGGCTCGCACCCAAATATGGGGGGTTTCCTGGCCTCGTAGGGCTTCCCACGCGTTTTTGATCAGGTTTCCGAATACGTTATCCAGTTGGCGTGCATCAGCACGCACAGGTGGCAGATCAGGCCCAAAGTCACTAACGATGATCCCTGCGGGGAGTCCCATACCATTGATCGTTCCCCGCAAAACCAGGGCCATGTTCAGGTCTTCAAGGTGTGGCTTGCGGGCTGGGCCGATCAGGTCTTCTTTTATGTCAAGAATTTTACGGGCACTTTGTTCGATAATGTGCAAATCTTCGAGGGTAGATTCGAGATCGCCCAGGAAGATGAACGCGTTGGGCGAAAGTTCGGAAAGTTTCCTGGTTTGCGCGGGGAGGTCAAGACCTAGGCCAGGTGCGGCTGCAAGCATATTTTGCACTACTTCCCAGAAGGGATGTGCCTCCCGTCCGGCATCGGGCAACCCGAACAGGGTTTGGATCATCGCCAGGAGGTTAGTGAAATCCTCGCACACCCGCCCGGCGCTGGCAGGGATGGGCGCGGCTTTATTGCCAACCCAGTGGATTGCTTCGCCGGTTGCGGTGGCGATGGCTTCGAAAGTTTTGGTACGAAGCAGTTCTTGCGTGGCAGCATCCAGATCGCGCATGAGTTGGGCGTTATTGATGGCAACGGCGATCTGATCGGCGAGGGTTTGCAGGGCTGTGCTATCGTCGTCCGAGAAGGAGTTGGGGATATCGCTCTGAACAGACAGGGCGCCGAAGATCGTATCTTTGAAAATCAACGGTAGAACCATCTCCGAGGCAGTTTTGGGGAGATAATCGTGCCGAAGAAAAGAGGTTTCTTCCTCCACATCTAAGGCGATGCGCGCCTTACGATCCGCGACGACAATCCCAACCATGGAACCAAACCCAACCGGAACACGGAACCCTTCGGCCTTCAGAGCTGCGCCCGCGGCCCCGTACCCCGCACGGAGTTCTACCCATTCATGGTTCGCGTCCAGTAGAAAAATCCCCGCGAAGTAGAAGCCAAACTCATCACAAATGACGCTGACGGTGTCGTTGAGCAAGGGATCGAGATTGAGAATGGAGGTAATGTTGTGGCTCACCCGTGCGGAGGCTTCGAGCAGGCGTTGGCGACGTTGGAGCAGGGCAATAATCTGCCGATTTTGTTCGAGGAGATAGTCGTTCCGAGCAGCGACTTCGGTGAGTTCCCGAATTTTTGTCTCCAGGCGTTCAACCAAGTCGGCCTGGTAAGCCCGGAATTCTGCGGTGGATTCGTCGAGATCATCCCTGCGCCCGCCGAGGAATTCTGCGATAGTGTCGGAGAAGGTGTCAGGGTCAATCGGTTTGTTAAGATAGCCCGCACATCCGGCGATGAGGGCACGTTCCCGCCCACCAGAGGAGGTGTCGGCAGTGAGGGCGACGAGGGGAGTTTCGGGGAAGAGGGTTTTGAGACGAGTGGCAACTTCGTGTCCACTCATACCAGGGAGGTTGACATCTATGAGGATGAGGTCGGGGTTGGTATGGCGGGCAAGTTCGATACCACTGAGGGGATCGGCAGCCTCAAGAATGATATATTCTTGCCCCAGCAAGCGCGAAACTAGTTGGCGGGAGGCGGGGGTATCCTCGATGTAAAGGATTTTAGGGCGGAATTTCACGTTCATGCGCCCCTAATTTTACACTGGAATTTACGGGAAGGATGAGAGTTACCGGGTCGTCTGGTTGGGGGACAGGGGAGTGTGGCAGTACGAGCACTCGGCGTGGGTTTCGTCGTGCCAGATCGCTTCGGCAGGGGTGAGGGGGGCACCGCACGCGGGACAGCGGGTAGGAAGCCAGAGACGGGAGGCGGCAAGGGTGGAGGGGGGCGGGAACGGGGGGGTGGGTTCGGGGGATGCTTCGTAGGATGGCTGGGACTCTTCGGAGCCAGGAGAGGGGGGTTCCGGGGCAAGGAAGGCGATTTGGGGGTTGCGTTCGGGGAAGAGAGTTCCGGCAAGGATGCTCAACCCAACGAGGAAAAGGATACCCGGCCACCAAAAATCGAATATAGCGAGAACACCAATGCCAAACAGCCAGAGCGCTCCCTGGAGGGAGCCAGAGACGAGGACGCTCGTTCCGATGACGAACATGATGCCCGGCCACCAGGTGTTCGTGAGGGCGAGGATGCCGATGCCGATAAGCCAGACGCCGGTTTGGAGGTTGTTTTTGTTCATGCTATTTGAGATTTGTGCCACAATAACCGCAGTGAGGCGTGTTGGTGCGCCAGTCAAGGGTGGTGGCATCAATGGGACCACCACAGGCAGGGCAGGCGGCGGGAAGGCCAACAGTACTCCGAGAGGCTTGGGGGGTGGGGCGCGGCGCGGGGTTTCGCGAGGGGTGGGAAGGGATCGGTTGGGGAGTCTGCCATTGAGGGGGGATGGGGTTATGGATCGGTTCCCAATCCCGGTTATTCGTCCATTTGCGGCCCGCGTCAGAGAGCGACCATACAAGGGGTCCCACAAGCCAGATCAGGAAGAAGGGGAAAAGCCAGGCGAAGAAACCGGCTTTGCCTGAGAAGAGGAAAAATAGGATAAAGATGATCCAGAAGGGGAAGAAAGTGCGTCTTCGGTAACGTCTGCGGAACATGAGAGGCTCCAAGGGCTTCAGACTGTATATTGTGTATTCCGTATTGGGAAATGTACGGAGGAAGAAGGGATTACTTCTGTTTACGAGGGTTTGGAGCAAGGGTTGCGTGCGAGGTTGGTTCGAGGTTGGTTCAGGGAAAAGGCAAGGAGGTGACGCGGGCCGGGATGGGCGCGGAGGCGGAGCCAGATTCGGTTTGGACGGTGACGGGGGTGCCGGGTTCGTGGTAGGGGCGTTTGAGGATGGCGAGGGCGATAGGGCCGAAGTCCGGGGAGAGGACGGCGGAGGTGATAGTTCCGGCGGGTTTGTCTTCGGCGAGGACGGTTGCGCCGGAGTGGGCGGGTACATCCAGTTTGAGGCCGACGAGGTGGCGGGTGATTTTGTCGTAGGTAACCTGGCGGGCGAGGATTTCCTGGCCGGTGTAACAGCCTTTGGTGGTGCTGACCCAGGTGTCGAGGTTGGTTTCGTGCGGGGTGTAGTCTTCGGTAAGTTCGTGGCCCGCGGCGGGGAGGCCGGCTTCGATGCGGTGGATTTCGTAGGCTTCGGGGGTGAGGGGGGGGATGCCAGAATTTTGGAGATGTTCGAGGAGAGGTGCGCCTGCGGGGGCGATGATCCGGTAGCTGACGCCGATGAGGCCGGGTTGGCCTAGCGCGCGGACAGGGTGGCCCGCGAGGGTTCCGGGGGTAGTGGCTTCGAGGACGGGGGGTTCAAGGCCCTGATCACTCAGCCATTGTCCGGCGGTGGTTCCTTCCAGGTCTACGATGAGGGTGTCTGCACTGGCGTCGGTGAGGGTGATGTGGTCATTGGAGAAGATGCGGCGGCGGAGGTAGGGGTAGGTGGCGGAGTGAAGGGGGAGGAGGTGGAGGGTTTCTTCTTCTTGATAAAGTTGGAGCACATCGAGGATGCGGGCGGTGGGGCTGGTGAGGACGGTGGTGACAGCGGCGTGCGCGGCGCGGGTGAGGGTGGTTACGTCGTTGGTAGTTTGGCGTTGGAGGAAGGCGAAGCGGTCCGGGCCGGTGAGGTGGAGATGGGCGAGGGAGGGGAGGTGGTAAGAGAGGGGAAGGAGGGGCATAATAGGATTATATCAAGTGGGATGAAATTCTAACTTCCCACCATCTCAAACCGCGCCGTAAAATGCCGCAGTGCAGGAGCCTCCCACACCATCCGCACCCCACGCAGCGAATTCTTGATCTCATTCACATACAAACACACCTCTGCCAAATAATCCACATGGCTCTGCGTGTACACCCGGCGTGGAAACGCCAACCGCACCAATTCCATTGCCGCGGGGACCTCGCTCCCGTCGGGTTGGCGACCGAACATCACCGATCCGATTTCCACGGAGCGCACCCCCCCTTCCAGATACAGTGCGCACGACAATGCCCACGCTGGATACTCGTGTTGGGGTATGTGAGGAAGCATCCCCTTCGCATCGATGTAAATTGCATGCCCGCCTGTCGGCCAGATGATGGGAATTCCCGCGTCGCGCAACTTTTCCCCCAAATACGCTACCGACCGTGTCCGATACTGCAAATAATCCTCATGTAAAGCTTCCTGCAATCCTACTGCAATGGCCTCCAGGTCATACCCGGCCAACCCGCCATAGGTTACAAATCCCTCAGTCAAAATCAACAAATTCTTGCACTGTTGCGCCAGCCCCTCATCTCGCAGCGCCAGGAACCCGCCAATGTTTGCCATCCCATCCTTCTTCGCGCTCATCGTACAGCCATCGGCATAACTGAACATCTCCTGGGCGATCTCCATCGGTGTCTTGTCTGCGTACCCGTCCTCCCGCTGTTTGATAAACCAGGCATTCTCGGCAAAGCGGCAGGCATCTAAAAAAAGCGGGACTCTGTGCCGCGTACACACCTCCCGTACCGCGCGAATATTTGCCATACTCACGGGTTGCCCACCTCCTGAATTATTCGTGACTGTAATCATTACCATTGGAATTTTGCCCGGATGTTCCTTAAATGTCTGCTCCAACGCCACCACATCCACATTCCCTTTAAACGGGTGATATACACCCGGTTCGTGGGCCTCGTGGATGGGAATATCTAACGCCCGCGCCCCTCGCGCCTCGATATTCGCCCGTGTGGTATCAAAATGTGTATTATTCGGAACCACATCCCCGTGAATCAGCGCACTCCCAAAAAGAATCCGCTCCGCCGCCCGGCCTTGATGCGTGGGGATCACAAACGGCATCCCGGTAATCTCTTGCACCGAGGCCTCAAACTTGTAAAACGACTTCGCCCCAGCATAACTCTCATCCCCTAACATCATCCCTGCCCACTGCTGGGACGACATCGCCCCTGTTCCTGAATCCGTCAACAAATCGATCAACACATCTTCCGCCTTGAGCAGGAACAAGTTGTAATGCGCCGCCTCTAACGCGGCCACCCGCTCTACCCGCGTCGTCTGCCGGATCGGCTCCACTGTCTTAATCCGAAAAGGTTCGATTATCGTTTTGAATTGCATTTTTAAACTCCTGAAGAAAAATAAACGCGGCAACCCCGCGGGTAATCATCCCGGTCATTCAGCCCTTTTCATTATACCTTGCCCTCTTTACTCTTCTTTCCCAGGTTCTCCACTTTTTTTTACTTCCCTTCCCCATGACCAATCTCCTACTCACTTTCCGTCTCACATCAACAACCTATCTTAACCACATCCGTAAACCCTACATCCTCCACATTTTCCCTTCGCGCATCCTCTCCTTATAATATTTCTGTCCCTATACTCCATGACTAATACGTGATGGAACCTCAATTTCAATGCTATCCCCCCGCTATGGAAAACCAGGCGAATCATGATATTATGCCTGTCCAATCTTTTTTTAATCTATAAATGGAGAAAAAACATGCCCCAAAAACATCGAATCCGTATGACTTTTCTATCCATCCTGGCCACTGTCATCATCTTTGCCTGCCAGGTTGGATCAGCTCCTACGCCAACCCCAGCGCCCACTAATACCCCCATTCCCACCAATACTGCTGTACCCACCAATACCCCTGAACCCACGGCAGTCCCCACCGAAACACCCGCGGAAGCCCCTACCGAAGCTGTTAATGAACCGACGGGTGACATCATTTCCATTGACCAGGTACATGGCTATTATGACATCTATGACACCCTCAACGTCGCCGGGCTAGTCACCAACAACACCTCCCGCTCCGTAGATAACCTCGAAATTGAAGTGGAAATCTTTGACGCCAATAACACCTCCCTCTACAAAGACACCGTCTACGCCGACCTATACTCTCTTGCTCCGGGCGAAACCAGCCCCTTCTCCCTGTACGTGTTTGACGACCTCCCTGATGCCGATAATTTCGTCGCCACCGTTGTCGGCAATAGCGTCACTGACCTCGAACGCGCGACCGTTGACGTCTCTAACAGCCTCATGACGTTCGATGATGATGGGAGTGTTCACCTCACCGGCGAACTCATCAACAACACCGATCAGCCCATTCTCATCAACTCCCTCGCAGGTGCAGTCTTCAACACCAATAGCGAACTTGTCCTCGCCGAATCTTACAACGTTATGGTGCGCTACCTCGACCCCGGCGACACCGGCCCCTTCCGCATCACCATCACCGGCCCTCGCGCAGGCACCGCTGACCTTGCCAACTTCCAACTCTACTTTGATGCTGAAGTCACCGATCCTATTGATCCTTTCAACGTTACTGTTTCTGATGCCGTCAACTACATTGATGATTTCGACTCGCTCCACCTTGTCGGGCAGGTTACAAACAATGGCAATCAGGTTTTGAACATTTACCTCGTCGCAGGCCTATATGATGAAGCCGGGAACGTCATTGACGCCGCCAGCCTCACAGTGCCCTTCAGCGCCCTCAAACCCGGCGAATTCTCCCCTTACGATTTCGATTATTGGGGCCTGGTTGATAACACCGCCGGAATGCTGGATGCCGCCAAAGAATACACCGTCCAGGTAGATGGCTGGTGGACATACGAAACTTCCACCGAAACCATCGAAATGACCACAGCCAATGATGACAACAACTTTGATAGTTTCGGCGGCACCTTTACCGGGCAGGTCGTCAACAATACCGGCGGTCCCATTGGAAGTGCTACTGTCGTCGTCTATCTCGTCAGCAAAGAAACTGGTGCCATCGTTGCCACTGCCGATACTTATCTGTATGAAGAAATCGCTGACGGTGCCTCGCTCGAGTACACGGTTTACCTCTACCCCGAAAAAGGCCTGGATGTCAATTCGGTCGAATACTATATCATCGTCAAAGGCCAACGGCCTTAATCATCCCCCGAGGAAAGGGAACTGCAAACCCCAATACTTGTAACACCCTGACTCAACTTAAACAAAAAGGAGTGGCTTTTGGGCCACTCCTTTTTGTATTCAATTTTATTATGAGGTTACTGCTTGTTCCGGTAACATCCCTTCGAGAATGATCTCCAACGCCATCGTATGACTGCACACGCCACGCGTACGGAAAAAGTCACAATTACAATCCCAAATTCCATCCTCAAGTCGAACCGTATGATCGTTATTCGTACCTTCAAAAGTTACAACCAAAGAATTCACATGAATCCGCTCACGTTCAGCGGCATACCGTTTGGCTTTTTCGATTTTACCGATCATTCCAGAATCCATTTTAGATACTCCTTAAAAAGAAAATAAAAAGGACACGCGCGCCGCGCATGTCCTTCAAAGAATTGTTTGACCTATGTATGCTCTTACAGGCATAGTGGAAAAGCTCCATCAAAAAGGGGAATTCAAAGCTGACTTCATTGTACTACGCTTTGAGCAAAATGCGAGTCCTATTTTTACCTAGAGACCGCTAAACCACAGGTACGCCCTCTAATTTATCTTTTTCTGCTTGCCCATCCCCTGTCACCAATACTTGTTTACCACCGCGTTCGATCAATTTCACCTGTGGGCCAAGCTTAAACGTACTCGCTTCAAACTCGATCCGCTCCCCAGCCACCACTTGTTTTCCAGCCTGCAACATTTCGACCAAATTTGGGCGCTTGACCAGTTGCCAATCCGAGTAGGTTGGTCCGCGGCGTTGAAACATCCGCACCCATTCTACCTGTCCGTTGGCATCATACCGGACACCTTCTACAACACCATCTGGCGCTTTTTTACCAAACATTTTGCTACTCCTAAATTTTGAAAAAATAAAAGGGGTTGGCGGGTGTCGGTACACCGGCCAACCCCTTTTATTTTTTCCGGCTTCGCATAATTTCCGGGAAACTCGACTATCTAGTCGGGGTGCGCGGACTCGAACCGCGGACCTCCGCGTCCCAAACGCGGCGCGCTACCAACTGCGCCACACCCCGAAACCGAACGCCAGTATAATGCCACTCACTTTACCCCGTCAAGATATTCACTACGTATGTACGCTAATCCCCTGCCTCCCCTCGACCCCATCCTCTACCACGCCCACCATCTTCTACGCGCCGACGATGTTCCCTTCTGGCAAACCCTGGCCCACACCTACCCCGGCCCATTACTCGAACTCGGCTGTGGTACCGGACGCATCCTTCTCCCACTTGCGGAAACCGGACAAACCCTTGCCGGGTTGGACTCTGATCCCCAAATGCTCGCCTACTTCCGCACTCAGTTGCCCCCTCAAGGCTACCCAAATCTGACCCTCCACCAGGGCGATATGCGCGCTTTTAACCTTCCCCAACGGTTTGACCTCATCATCCTGCCATGCAACACCTTCAGCACCTTTCCCGCCCCAGACCGGGAACAGATCGCCCAAATCGTTGCCCGCCACTTGAACCCCAGTGGCCTGTTCGCTGTCAGCTTTCCCAACCCCGAAATGCTCGCCAGCCTGGAACCCTCCAGCCCCTTCGACCTGGAAGACACCTTCCCCCACCCGGAAACCAGGTATCCGATTGAAGTCTTCAGCCAATGGGACAAGTCTAGCGAGTCCTCCATATATGGGGAAACTGATCTACTGACCTTTACTTGGCGCTACGATCACCGTTTTCCTAACGGAAACACCCTCAGCCAGCTCGCCACCACTCACCACTACCTCGACTCCCCTGAAATGTACCTAGACAACCTTCAGCAAGCTGGACTGATGCCCCTTCATCTTTATGGCGACTACCAGTTCATGCCCTTCGACCCAGACGAATCCACCTATCTGATCGTCGTAGCTCAAAAACAATCCGGATAACTGCCCTGTGTTACAATCCCTTCGATCCCCCTCTGAGAAAATTTTCTTTCACGGAGCTTTCCCATGCAAGACGAATCAAAACCACCCATCTCCCCTACCCCCGCTAAACCCGCTGTCTCCCTCTCTGAGACCGATAAAAAAACCGCCCCCAAATTTTCTCCCGATGCCGTTTCCCGCGACGAAAGCAAATTTCAGCAATGGACGCGAAGCTTTCTTCGTTGGGCCGGGCTTACCCTTATCATCTTTGGATTAGGTGCTTTAGCAGCGATTTTTCTCTTTTACGTACCTAAATCAAACGCCCTCAAACAGGCAAATCAAGACTTGGCTACCGCTGAAGCCAAAATTACCGAACTTCAAAGTCAAATTACAGGCTTAGAAAATCAGATCGCCGGACTTTCCACCCTCGAAGAAACGAACCAAACCTTGCAAGGCGAACTCGATCAGGCAAACACCCACATTCATCTTCTCATCGCCCTGGCAGATGTCCGTACTGCCCAAGCCGCTCTAGCCGAGGGAAACCTCGACACAGCAAAAACACAACTCGAACAAACCGCCATTTCCCTTACTGCCATGCAAAAACTTCTTGCCAGCGAACAAGCCTCCTCCGTCACTGGTATGCTCTCTCGGCTTGAACTCGCCCAGGGGGAATTGGATAACGCCTTCGCTGCTCAATCGGATCTGGAAGTGTTAGCGGTTAATTTGTTGGATTTGGAAAAAGCCTTATTTGACATGCCCTGACTTCCCTATTAACAAAAAGACGGGAGAAGCGATCTAGATCGCTTCTCCTGTCTTTTTAAGGCACCTTTCTCAAACTTCCTCAGCCACACGCGGGTGCCGTAACAACCAGATCATCACTGCCCCAGTCGCCGCTCCACTCAACACCCCCACAAAGGGAAAGGCAATTATTTGCACAGATTCTGGGCTTGCCAGCAAAGCCATCGCCCCCGCCCAAACAACTGTGCTCAGTCCTACCCACCATGCCGCCTTTTGAACATAAGCCCGCAAGAGCCACCATTGCGGCAAACTAGAAAAAAAGCCCAATACGGCCCCTGTCAAGCCAAAACCCCAGGCTTCGCGAATCTTCAAACCAAACACAAGAAGAATTGCTACACTCCATCCCCCCATCGTAACCAAAACCCACCAATGCACCCACCTTTTTACCGCCAAACTTTCCAAGGGACGAAACAAAAACCAATGATTCACCCCGAAAAACGCCCCGAACAAGGCTCCAGCCACCCCCCATCCCAACAAGGAAAAGACCCCCTGCGTCAACGCATCCAAAACGATGCCTAACAACCATAGCAAGGCCATTCCCACGATCCATGCAACCGAATTGACCAGAACCCACATGCTCCAAAAAGCCCATCCCAGATATTTCTTTGGTTGTTCATCCATAATGATCCTTTTTAGGAAGTTCCGCGGCTAAAAAAAGGAACTATCCCTTTATCCGCTAATTTTACTTTCCCATGCCCAAAATAGGGAGAAACCAAATAACCTAAGAAACCGCCGAGGCTTCCTGTCGCCCCACTAACCACCAACCCACCGCCCCAAGTGGGATCAGCGAAAGCACTGCTCCTACGATCCCGGTCGCGGCATACCCGGCGGATGCAAAAATCATCCCGCTGACCACGCTCCCCACCGCGGTGACCAGCCCGATCAGCAAATCGTTCACCCCCTGGGTTTTCGCTCGTTCCGCGGGGGACAGTTCATCCGCCAGCATCGCCGACCCGCCGACGTAGGTGAAATTCCAGCCGAGGCCCAATAGAAAGAGAGAGAACGAGAGCGGAAAAAGATCGGGGGACAACGGCGCGAGGGCACACGCCGCGAGCAGCACGCCTGACCCGGTCAAAATGACAGGGGCGCGTCCCCATCGGTCCACCAACCGCCCGGACAAAATCGAAAAGGCAAACATCCCCAACGTATGGGCGGAGAACACGAGCGAAATCGCGTCTAGTCCGTGGGCGTGATCGGTCATGTACAGGCTGGTGATCCCCATCAACATCACCATGATAACCTGCCCCATCACTGTGACCGAAATGGCAACCGCCACAGTCGGGGTGAGCAAAATCTGGCGGAGTGAGCGTGTAACCCCTTCGTTGATGCCTTTTTCGGGATACAACACAGCGATTTCCTGCGCGACCTTGCGCGGTTCCGGGCGCAAAAATCCCAGGATGATAAAAGTACAGATCACGAAAACCACAAACGTGATGCCAAACGGTCCCACCAACTCATCCAATCCCGCATGTGCCGCCAGTTTTCCCGCTGGCCCAACCAGCAACGGCCCCAACACCGATCCCACCGTCCCGCCCAAGACGATGTACGAAATCGCCTTTCCACGATTTTCCGGGGGATGGACTTCGGCGGCAGTGAACCGGCTCATTTGCATCGCGGCCCGCGCCACGCCGAACAACACCAACCCTGCCAGAAATATGTAAAAGCTGGAAACCAGCATCCCCGCGATACAGACCACCCCGCCAAAAATCCCCGCCGCGTACCCCAACCCCAATCCCCAACGCCGCCCCAATCGATCCATTGCAAGCCCAATCCCCAACGAGGCCAACGCCACCCCGACTTGATTCACCGCGGAGGGCACGCCAGCAAGCGAGGCATTCCCACTCAGGCGGGTTCCGATAATGGTATTGACAGCGGCAGTGGCGACAAAAGCCGCGGAGGCCAGGCTTTGGGCGAGGAACAAGGTGAGGGTGAGATTGCGGGCGACTTTTGGATGGTTCATAAATAGAGGGTTAGTAGTTCACAATCAACAGTTCGTGGATGGGGCCTCGGCCTTCGGGTTTGCTGTTGATCATGCGCGTGGCGGGGACACGGTGGATGGTGAAGCCAGTGTACAGATCGTCAAAGAAGTTATCGTCGGGGTTTTCGTTGTGGGGATCGGAGTTACTCAACATGAGTTTGGCCCCTGCCGCGTGCAGGGAGCGGTAAAACGCGGCGAGGCGTTGCTGCTCGGCGTCGGCAAACGGTTGGGCGGCGTAGGCGGTGAAACTGGAGGTTTTGTTGAGGGGGCGGTACGGCGGATCGAAGTAGAGAAACGTTTGGGGGGTGACGTATGTCCGGCAGGTTTCAAAATCGCCCCAGAAAATTTTGGCACGTTGGAGCACTTCACCGACGGCATTCAAATTGTCGGCGTCGCAAATGGTCGGGTTTTTGTATGAGCCAAAAGGGACGTTGAAGCCGCCTTTGGAATTGACGCGGAACAGGCCGTTGTAACATGTCCGGTTGAGGAAGATGAGTTGGGCGGTGCGTTTGACCGCGGCGAGGCCGGGGCGGTCGGTTTCAAAATCTACGTGGTCTTTGGTTTCGTTGAAGGCACGGCGCAGGTTGTAGTAGAAGATTTTTTGATCTTCGGAGGGAAGTTGGTAGTAATCGGTTTGCAGGTCGCGGAGCCGGTCTACCACGTCGGTGCAACGGGTTTTGAGGGCGCGGTAGGCGAGGATCAGTTCTTCGTTGCGGTCGAAGAGATACAGTTCGGCGAGGGGATAGTGCCCGGCGAGGTGGAAAAAGACCGCGCCACTGCCCGCGAACGGTTCGATGTAGCGAGTAACCGCGCCCGTTTCGAGTTCGGCGGGCAAACGGGATCGGATGGCGTCGAGGAGCTGAGTTTTGCCCCCGGCCCATTTGAGGAAAGGTCGTGCTTTAGGATGGCCGTTTTTCATATTGCTTACAGGTTCTCAAAACACTAGCCCGGGCGGGATCGTTGCGACCCACACGCCTTTGACTTCCTGGGACACGAGGCTGACAGGGACCAGACGCCCGACCGTGGTGTAAAACCCGTTGCGGACTGGGGTCGTCGTCTTACGTTCGGGGAACTGATCTTGCCGGGGGAGGAACCACGCGCGGGTGGCGGGCATCGGTAAAATGGCGAGGCGGCGGGTTTCCGTAAAATAATAGAAGAACAAATCCGCTTCGGTGTAGAGAAAACATCCGGGGGTGCCTTTTTCCTGATTGCTGTGGGTTTCAAAAAAGTAGTTTCCCGTGTGGTGGCCGAGGCGGTCGGCTTTAATTTCAATTTTGTAGCGCGCTTTTTCGGTCAGCCAGAGCAAATCCACGTCGGCCTTTTGGTAGGCGGGGTCGTCTTCAACGTTGTGGACATCGAGGGTTTCGGGGCGGGTCCACAGCCAGGCTTGCAATTCGACCGCCGCGTGGTGCGCGGCGGGGAAGGTATTGGTCACGGCATACTGGCGACTCATGCGGCCTCTTTCGCGGGGTGGTCTAGCAGGGCGGTCATCACCTTCCCGGCGAGAGTCCCCCACAACGCCCCGACGATGCTCCACATCCCAACCTGGGCGAGCACAAAAGGCCGTAATATCGCAACATTTCGTATCCCCAACCCGCGCCGGATCACAAACCCGAGCAAATTGCCCCCCCACTGGGCGATCCGTTGCCCCCACAAATGATTGAGTGTGGCCCCCACCATCCACAAAACCAAACTAAGCACCAGCCACCAATATGCTTCTGCTTGATACTTGCGTAGCACACGCCATTGCATCGTCCCCATCACCACACCAATCAATAATCCGGAGTCTTCCAGCCACTTAAGCAAACGGGGGTCGGGGTCGAGGAGGATTGCTAACAGATTGAGGGCAACCATCGTGAGATAAGCGAGGGCAGCTCCGGCGAGGCTCGCTACCAACCATTCTCTGCTCCAGGCAACCCGCCCGCGTAAAACCCACGCTTGTCCCACCCCAACACACATTCCCACCGCCGCGCTTACCCCTGTGGTAGTGACAATGTAAAGAGGCAGGCTCAAAATAACTTCACCCAGACCTTGATCGGGGATGAAAGTGTGCATAAAGTTGGTTAATACTCTGGCGCCTATCAGCCCAAAGCGCGCGGTGTACCAGCTTAAAAACATACCTGCGATCAAAGCCAGGATGGAAGCAAGGGTCCAGTCGCGCAAAAAATGTTCGGAATCAAAAGTGTGAGAGGTTTCAGTCATTGAATAGCTCCGCCCGTGAAGTTTACTACAATTTGCTTGCCCTACTCACCTAGGGAGTATATACTTGAGTTATGCTCTTCGATAAAACTACGTTCATTGGCATTGATCCCACCGCCGGGCAAAAACCCTTCACTTATATTGCCCTGGATGGGGATTTGAGTATTTTGGCGTTGGGGCAGGGATACGCGGATGATATTTTGGCGTTTGTTGGGGGCCAACAAAGTGCGTATGTGGCGGTCAACGCGCCGCAACAGCCGAACCAGGGCATGATGTCCGCGCGGGAGGTGCGCCAGTTGTTAGAGCCGCAACCCCGTTCGGGGCGGTGGAATGGGTTCCGCGTGGCCGAATACGAGTTACATTCGCGCGGGATCAGTATTCCGCGGACGCCCGCGCAGGAAGAAAATTGTGCGCGGTGGGTGCAGATGGGGTTTGCCCTGTTTCGGGAGATAAAAAAGTTGGGATATCAGCCTTTTTCGCCTGAAAATGCCCATTCACACATGTTTTTGGAAGTGTATCCCCACGGGGCCTTTTCTGCTTTGCTCGAACGGTTGCCTTTCCCCAAACAGACGTTGGAGGGCCGGATTCAACGGCAGTTGGTTCTGTATTTGCAAAAGCTGAGAGTCTCGAATCCGATGCAAATTTTCGAGGAAATTACCCGTCACCGGATTCTGCAAGGAATTTTGCCGCTGGACGGGTTGTACACTTCCAACGAATTGGATGCGCTGGTGGCGGCTTATACAGCCTGGCTGGCGGCGACGAAACCTGAAAATGTGACCCTGGTGGGGCATTTTGAAGAGGGGCAAATTGCCCTGCCCACAATGGCGTTAAAATCACATTATGAATAACCCAGCGGCCTGTTTGGCCCCTGCAATTTGAACGACTTCTGGAGGTTCTTATGCTCATTCCCACTATGTTGCTCAAACGGTTGTACACGTTTGGCAGTTTAGAAAACACGCCCGACGGGGTCACGTTTGCTGTCAAAAACCGCTTAAGCGATGTTGTTTTGACCGGCCTCGGCCACATCAAAATTGATGATCGAGAAATTCCTCTGCCCGCGCTCGTTCTCACCTTGAGCGACGGCTCTACCCTTACCCCTTACGAAATCACTGAAAAACAACCGCTAGATTTTCCGCTCCGCAAAATTGTCAAAATCACCGCAAAAATTCCCGCGCTCGCCAATGGCAAACACAAAATTGATCTGGCCTTTAAAACGAAAGGGTTCGGCAAATTGCATTTTGACGTAGAAGATTCCATCTCCGAACGCCACGAACACCTCGTGCGGATTCCACGCGACGAAAATAACGACTACAGCCCAGAGATCATCCACGCCCGCCAAAAGTTCGTGGAAGAATTTACCGGGGCCAAGCTCGATCATCTGACCCGTTTTTCGTTTGACCCGGACAAAACGCGGGGCAACATCGAAAACCTGACCGGGGTCGCACAAATCCCCATTGGGTTTGCTGGCCCAATCACCCTCCACGGCGAACACGCGCAGGGCGATTTTCTAATCCCGCTCGCCACCACCGAAGGCACCCTGGTTGCTTCGTACAACCGGGGGATCAAATTGCTCAACCTGTGCGGCGGCGCAAAAGTGACGGTCGTTGCCGACGCCATGCAGCGTGCGCCCGTATTCGTATTTGAAGATGCACGTCAGGGACGGGAATTCCTGAAGTGGATCAACCTGCCCGAAAACATGGAAAAAATCCGCGAAGAAGCGGAAGCCACCTCCACTGTTGCCAAACTCCAATACATTGACCCTTACCTCTCGAACAAGTTCGTATTTCTGCGGTTCAACTATTTCACCGGAGACGCCGCCGGGCAAAACATGGTCGGGCGGGCCACCTTCGCCGCGTGCAGTTGGATTCTCGATCATTATTCTGGTATCACCAACTTCTTCCTGGAATCGAACTTTGCCACCGACAAAAAAGCCTCCCAGGTCAATATCATGCGGACGCGCGGCAAACGCGTCACCGCCGAGGCCACCATCAAACGCGACGTGCTAATCGAAAACATGCGCGTGGAACCGGAAAAACTGGTTTATCACGGCGGGATTGCCAATGTCGGCGCGATTCTCTCCGGGGCGAACAACAATGGTCTGCATTCGGCCAACGCCATTACCGCGATGTTTATCGCCACCGGGCAGGATGTTGCCAATGTGTCTGAATCCTCCGCGGGCGTGATCTATGCCGAACTCACCCCGGAACGCGACCTGTATATCTCGATCACTATCCCCTCCCTGATTGTTGCTACCTACGGCGGGGGCACAGGGCTGGCAACCCAGCGCGAATGCCTGGACTTGCTTGGCTGCGTGGGCCGTGGCAAGGTGAACAAATTCGCCGAAATCGTTGCAGGTGTGGTGCTGGCCGGGGAGTTGTCTCTCGCCGCGGCGATTTCCTCGTCCGATTGGGTTTCGTCCCATGAGAAATATGGGCGGAACCGGTAAGGTTTTTTTGACCGGAACGCTTAGGAACTTTATGGAACTCATAGGAACAAAACCCGTCTATGAGTTCCTCTCAAGTCCTACAATTTCATCCCCCCATGACCCCCTCGAAGCATCTCCGCTCCTCCTTCACCCTCTCGCTTCTCGATGACACGCCTGCCCTCTTCCGTCCGGTTTCAAGTATAGATAAAGACCGGCTCCAGGATGGGTTAGAAATGCTCTCGCCTGAATCACGGTATCTGCGTTTTTTTTCGCCTGTCACCCGATTGAGTGAGGAAGAACTCCGCTTCTTCACCGAAGTGGACCAAATCAACCATGTTGCCTGGGGCGCGATTCACCCGGACAACCCGGATTTCCCCGGCCTGGGCATAGCCCGGTTCGTTCGCCTGCCCGAAAGCCCTTCCGTAGCCGAGGCCGCAGTGACGGTGATGGACAACTACCAACGCAAAGGGCTGGGCACGATCCTGGTTTGCCTGCTCTATCTGCTCGCCCGTGACTTGGGCGTCGAAGTGCTGCGTGGGACGATCCTGCCCCAAAATCGTTTTCTTATTGACTGGTTGCACAGTTTGGGCGGGACAACTGAATACCACGAGGGTGCAATCCTCGTAGATGTTCCTGTCCACGCGAACACCGACCCCCACCCCGATGATGCCCCTCTCGCCCGCAAGTTCAAAGAAACGTTGAAGATGGTGGAGAGGGTACTATATGAGTGAGAACTTAAACACAAAGGCCACAAAGGATGGATAGATAAAGCCCTTTGTGATCTTCGTGTTTACCTTAGTGATCTTTGTATTTTGAGAAAATGGAATTCGTTTAGGAGGCCCCCTATGTCCGATGATCTTCAAACCCGCTTTGAAACCGCTGCCCAAGAGGCGCAAAAACTCCCCAAAAAGCCCGATAACACAACCCTGCTCCGCCTGTACGCGTTGTACAAACAGGCCACGGTGGGCAACGTTTCCGGCAGCCGCCCTGGCATGTCCGATTTTGTCGGGCGCGCCAAGTTTGATGCCTGGTTGAAACTCAAGAATTACCCGCAAGATAAGGCCAAGCTGGATTATGTAGCCTTGGTGGAGAAGTTGAAGAAGGGGTAATTGGTGGATTGGTGATTGGTTAGTTATTTGATTAAAAATGGCCAACTAACCAACAAACATTCCTCATGTCTTCTCCACTTCCTAAACGCATCGGTCTTGCATTAAGCGGGGGAATTGCTCGCGCGCCAACGCATATCGGGGTTTTGGCCGCACTTGAACGGGCGAAAATTCCGGTAGATTACGTCGCGGGGGTGTCGGCGGGTTCGATTTTAGGGGCGGCGTACTGTGCGGGGCTGAATCTCGACGAGGTGCGGGAGATTACGTTGAAGATTGGGTGGCGAAGTGTGGCGCGTCCGGTGTGGTCGAAGGATGGGTTTGTGTCGTTCGACAAACTGGAAAAGTTTTTGATCGGGCTGGTGGGGGATTTGACGTTTGCCGAGTTGAAAATCCCCTTTGTGGTGCAGGCGACAGATTTGGAAACGGGGGAACCGCATGTTTTCCGTGAGGGACGGATTGCGCCCGCCATCGTGGCGAGCTGTTCCGTGCCGGGGTTTGTGGTGCCGAAGGAGATTGATGGGCGTTTGTACGGGGATGGGGGCGTGTCGAACAACTTACCCGTGCGGGCGGTGCGAGCAATGGGGGCGGAGTACGTGATCGGGGTGGATTTGTTCCGCCCGTCCATGTTGGGGGTTGGCCCGCTCCGGTGGGGGTTGTGGTCCATTCAAAATCTCGTGCGGCGTTCGGGGGGAGAGTTGGACGCGTGCGATTGTCTGATTGCGCCGGAGATGGGGAAGATCGGGTATGTCAGTTTTGCGAAGGCGGCGGAGATGATTGCACTTGGGGAGAAGTCAGCGGAGGGGAGGATGGGGGAGATTTGGGAGATGGCTGGTTTGTTAGGGGTAGCAGAGGCCTAAGTAGACGGTTTTGAGTTTTGGGAGAATAACGATGTGAAATATAAAAATACAATCAGTGAACAATAAATAGCCTAATGCGCTTGAAAGGGTGTTATACAGTTAAATTCCGTCCAATGGTATAACTTGGGAGCTTATTAATGTGCTCCACTTCATTAATAGTCGTACAAGCTCATAATCAAATGTAGGACAGACTATCAATTTACTTAAAGGAGAAAAGTATGCTGAGTAAAAAATGGTATGTTGCTGGGGGAACCCTCGTAGCAATACTAGCCGTCACAACCATCGCCTATGCGGCCCACACCACCATCAATACAAATAACGGACAAGTTGATGCCAACTGGAGCAATGTTTCTGCGCTCAGCAACGACGGAGACGATATTGCAAACAATAACTATGACATCGATCAGGCCTGGGTCGCAAATGCTTCTGACAACAGTGCGTTCTATTTCCGGGTCAGCATGGTTGGAACGGGACAACTACCGCATAATTACAGCAGTTTTGAAGCCCGTTTAGATTGTAATCAAAATTTTGTTTTCAATGATAGTGTTGATGTGGTGGTCTATTACGCGATTGAGGATGGTGGGATAGGTGAAGAATTAGTCGAATGTCAAGGAAATCAATACTTCGAGTGCGATTATGATCCCGAGCCAAATGGGGCTGACACCAATGCCAATACCTTTGGGGAAGAAATCGCTGGCGCACCTTATAATTATGAGTGGCGTGCAGATGTCAACAATGGAGAGGTTGATTGGTCCCAGTGTTTTGGTACGATCAACGTGCAGTTTTTGAGTTTGGATGATAGTTTTGCAACCCAAGATACTACACTTTGGAGGAGCTACAATGTACCCACCGCCATCGAATTGCATCAGTTCACCGCCCAACCAAGTCGCAACTTGAACATTGTAGGGATGATAGCTATACCCGGCCTCATCTTACTGGTTGTTAGCGGGTTTATATGGTGGATCCTTCACCATACAAACCTACGTTAAGCAGACCCGACTGTCACTGTACTCCAGCCTTCGGGAGGATGCGACCCGGCTGCTTACGCCATCGTTAAGCCGCTCATCACTCCCCTCCAAACAAAGCTTTATTTATTCTTAACTACTCACCTTTTTTGGAGCTATTCTCAACCCCGGCTGGGTAGTTAACATAAATGGGC
>JACKAX010000039.1 GCA_020634875.1 Anaerolineales bacterium
GCACGAATTGTTCCGATGATTTGTTGTGGCTGCCGTTTATCCTCGACTCCTATCTCAAAGAAACCGATGATTTCAGCATTCTTGATGAAACTGCACCGTATTTGAACGGGCCAGAAGAATCTTTGTACGAGCATTGCAAGCGGGCGATTGAACGGTCGTTTTCCCGCTTTTCGCCGCGCGGCGTGCCGTTGATGGGGGATCACGATTGGAATGACGGGTTGAGCGCGGTCGGCACGCTGTTGAAAGGCGAGAGTTTTTGGGTCGCAGAATTTCTGTACATGATCCTCGGCAACTTCGCCCCTATCGCCCACCAACGCGAAGATGTGGCCTTTGCCGAGAAGTGCGAAGTCGTCCGCGAAAGTTTGAAAGACGCGCTGAACAAACACGGGTGGGATGGTGAGTGGTATTTGCAAGCCACGACTGACGATGGGCTGTTATTGGGATCGAAGGATAACGAAGAAGGCAAAATCTTTTTGATGCCGAACAACTGGGCGGTGATCAGCGGTGCGGCGGACGATGACCGGGCACAAACTGCGATGAACGCGGTCACGCAATATTTATTGAAGGATTACGGAACGTTGTTGAATTACCCCGCTTTCACCAAACCTCGCCCAGATGTCGGTTATGTGACCCGGTACGCGCCGGGTTTGCGCGAAAATGGTGGGGTGTACACGCACGCGGCGACATGGTCGGTGTGGGCGTACACCCTGGTCGGGCAACCGGAAAACGCTTACGAGGCCTACCGTCGGATTTGTCCCCCGAACCGGAGTACAGACATTGACGCGTACAAAGCCGAACCCTACGTCACCCCCGGCAACGTGGACGGCCCGCTTTCGGAATATTTCGGGCGCGGCGGCTGGACGTGGTACACCGGATCGTCGCAATGGCTGCATCGCATGGCGACGCATTGGATTTTAGGGATTCGTCCGCAGGCAGATGGCCTGTTGGTGGATCCGTCAATTCCAGCAGCTTGGTCAGGTTATCGTGTCACGCGCAATTTCCGTAATGCAAAATATGAAATTGAAGTTCAAAACCCCGCGCACGTGAACAAAGGCGTCAAGGCTTTGACCGTGGACGGGAAACCGCTTGAGGGCAACCTCATCCCCGTTTTTCAAGACGGGCAAACCCATCTTGTCCAGGTTTTAATGGGATAAAAGGAGGCACCTATCGAAATAGCCTGAACCCCACCCCTGTTTTTCACATCCCTTCAACAATTTTTTACCAGGAGATAAAAATGAAAACCTCTATGAAACTGATCACCATGTTGATCATGGCAATGTTTGTTTTTGGCCTTGTTGGATGCCAACCCGCTGCCACGCCCACTGCGGCTCCGACCGAAGCAATGGCTGAGCCAACTGAAGTTATGGAAGAACCCACCGAAGCCATGGCCGAACCGACTGAGGCGATGGCTGAACCCACCGCTGAACCCGTAGAACCGACCGCCGAACCCACCGAAGAACCGGCGATGGAACCTGTCACCCTTCGCTATGCTAACTGGAACGTTGGCACAGAAGAAGAAAACAACCTGCAACGGCAACTGGTTCAGGCATATATTGATATGCACCCGAACGTCACCGTGGAATTTGTAGATATGTCCGCCGAAGGCGGTTGGGATGCCGTCCTCACCTCCTACGCTGCGAAAGGCGAACTGCCTGATGTCTTCATGGCGAACAATGTGCCCCTCTACGTTCAGAATGGCTGGTTAGCTGATCTGTCCGATCTGGTCAAAGAGGATGCCGACTGGGCGAACGTTCCCCAGGTTTTGAAAGATGCCTTCACCTATAATGGTCAGGTCATGGGCCTACCCGCCGCGCAGTTTATTATGGGCTACTTTGTCAACAAAGACATCTATGAAGCCGCGAACCTCGATGCGCCCGAATACGGCACCTCCGTGGAAGATTTCTTCGCTGCCGCCACCTCCTTGAACAACGTTTCTCAAGGTGTGTTAGGGCTGGATGAAATGGAATTCATCATGGGCTGGTACGCCAGCACCCAGGACAGCAACCTGAAATGGTTCAGCTTTGATGGCACGCACATGAACTACAACTCCGCCGCCTTCAAAGCCGCCGTTGCCCAGGCCGGGGAAATGAAACCCTACACCTGGCAAGGTCTCACCGACGAACAAAAAGCGAACTTCAAATCCACCGGCCCATGGGAACTGTTCTTGAACCAGGAAGTTGGCGTTCGTTGGGACGGTGGCTGGAGCATTCCCGGCTACGTCTCTGGCGCGAGTTTTGATTGGGACTTCGTTGGCGTTCCTGGTGGCAATCAGGCTTTGGTTGCGGACGTGATCGTGGTCTCCAAGACCGCCGCGAACGTGGAAGAAGCCTACAACTTTGCCAAATGGATGACCTTCTCCACCGAAGCCTATGCGAAAGAAGTTGAATTAGCCGCCACCCTCGGCACTGCGCCCAAAATGCCAGTTTCTGTGGATGCCGCGTCCCTCGAACTGTACAAAACCGTCGTGGACAAACCTGGCATCAACGCCGCCCTGGAAAACCTGAACAGCAGCTTGATCGAATCCCTGGCGAAAATCGTCCCCGGCTACATCAACGCTCGTTGGGAAGGCAAACCCGGCATTGACATTGGCGAAGACAAAGATGTCAACATGTGGTTCATGTTCAACTTTGCGAATGATGGCCGTTTCAAATACGAGGACTATTCCGCCCAATTGGAAGAGTTCGCGAACAAAATTCTGGATGAAGCTGCCGCGGCACTGAATCCGTAATTTAGTAACAAAACAGGGCGTTGTGGGTTCACAACGCCCTGTTTTCTTCCGGTGAGAACGTGAAGTTGAGCAAATTTTTCAAGCTGACTGGCATCATCCTGCTCTTGATGATCGGGATGCCCGCTTCGGCACGGGCAACGGGAAACGGTGCGGGGGCCGGAACTGTTCCGTCTCGCGTGACCGCGCAGGGCGCGGCGAACCCGATCACGATTGAAGTTTCCGCCGCTTCGTTTGGGGTGCCCCTCGCGGACACCGATATCGCCCGGATGTATGCGAAACCGAGCGTTTTTCTCCAGCAGAATGATCAGGTTCAATTTTCCGCAACCGTCGAAACTGAGGGGCTATACACCCTTTGGTTTGACATGGCCGCGCCCGAGGCCTTTATCAACGCCCCCGAAGGGCAACTGCTCATTGACGGGGTACTGCCCTCCGACGATACCGCGCGGATCGTGTTCCCTATCTTTTATCAAAACACCACCGACGAATTCCCGCTCGACCGCTATGGCAATCAAGCCCTGATCCGGCAGGAGCGGCTTGTGCGGTGGTCGAAAATCCCCATGCGGGATGCAAATTTCAGCCAGATGTATCCCTTGCAATTTCATTTGGCACAAGGAACGCACACATTCTCCTTTTCGCTGACCAAAGAAACGATGCTGTTAGGGAGCGTGTACCTGGAAACTTTCGTTCCCTATCCCGATTACGAACAATATCTCAAAGATAACCCTGCGCCGGATTCTTCCGGGGTGATGATTGCATTAGAGGCCGAACGCCCTTCCTATAAAAACAATACTTCGATTCGCCCTGCAAACAATCGCAGTTTGAGCGTGACACCGTACGATACTTACCAGCTTTTGTTGAATACATTGGGCGGGGAAAGTTGGAAACAAAGCGGCAGTACCGTGTATTACGAATTTGATGTCCCCGCGGATGGGATGTACTTTATTTCCCTCCGCACCTTGCAAAACACAAAAAACAACTTCACCGTTTTCCGGCGCATAACGCTGAACGACCAGGTATTGTTCGACCAGCTTAACGCGGTAGCCTTCAACTACACCTCGCAGTGGACCGACATCTCGCTGGGCGAGGCAACGCCTTATAAGGTTTTCCTGCACAAAGGCCAAAACCTCTTGGGGATCGAGGCCACCAACGCACCGTACTACTCCGCCATCGAGAAAATTCAAAAGGTGCTGATTGACATCAACACCCTCTCTCTCAAAATCAAAAAACTGACCGGAAACCAGGTTGATCCATTCAAAGAATGGGTAATCTCAGATTACATTCCCGATTTGGAGACCCAACTGCTCGCCATCGCAGATGACTTGCAAACAGATTTGGATGTCCTCAATGCGATCAATCCCGGAGGCGGGTCGCAGGAAATTTTGACCTATCAAATGGCGATAGACAACATCCGGTTTTTGGCGGAGGAACCTGACAAGATCCCGACGCGGATGAACCGTTTCTCGGATGGATCGGGGTCTGCGTCCCAATTGTTGGGGACGGTGCTCCCGTTATTGCAAAATCAACCGCTCGCGATTGACAAAATTTTTATTTATTCGCCCGATGTGGCGCTACCAGAAATTAAGGTTTCATTTTTCACTTCGCTGACAGAGGGGCTTAAGCGGTTTTTCCATTCGTTTCGGCCTGATCCGTACCAGACGATTGGCGCAGAAGCGGATGAAATTGAAGTATGGGTGAACCGTCCCCGGCAATACGTGGACTTACTGCAATTGATGGCGGATCAATCCTTCACCCCGGAAACCGGGATCAACGTCAAATTTTCGATCATGCCGGACGAGTCCAAACTGGTGTTAGCTAACGCGGCAGGCATTCAGCCCGATGTCGCGTTGGGCGTCAGCACCGACAAACCTTATGAGTTAGCGGTTCGCAACGCGCTGAAAGATTTGCGCTCCTTTGACGATTTTGATGCGTTTATTCGCGTCTATACCCCCGGTTCACTGCTTAGTTATGTTATCAATGATTCGGTTTATGCGATTCCTGAGACACAAGATTTTTGGGTGACGTTTTATCGCAAAGATATTATGGAAGCGTTGGGGATTCCGATCCCGCATACGTGGGATGAGGTGATCGAGATTTTGCCGGAACTGCAACGATATGGGATGAATTTCAACACCCCTTTGTCGAGCGGAAGTGGGTTCAAAAACTATTTATTCACCGCCCCTTACATGTTTAACCATGGGGCACAGTTGTACAGCGCGGATGGGTTTGCGACAGGTTTAGAAAGTGAAGAAGCCATTGCGGGGATGACCTTCATGGCGGAGAGTTTCACGATTTATGGAATGCCCCTCACAACCTCTAGTTTTTACGACAGTTTCCGGTATGGCAGTCTGCCCATTGGCGTGTCGAATTTTACGGATTACCTCAAGCTGATCACCGCCGCGCCCGAACTTAACGGCTTGTGGAGCATTGACCTGTACCCGGCCACCGTGCTGGAGGACGGGCGACAACTCCGCTACGCGACCGGGTCGGCACAGTCTTGCCTCATGTTCGCAAACACCGACAAGCCCGACGAATCCTGGCGGTTTATGAAATGGTGGATGTCCACCGAAACACAGATAGATTTTCAGGAACAACTCATTCTCAATTATGGGCTGGAATATTTATGGAATTCGGCCAATCTGGAGGCTTTTGCCTTATCGCCCATGCCCCAAGAACACAAAGACGTGGTTCTCGCACAGTGGGAATGGTTGCAAGAGCCAATCAAACTCCCCGGCAGTTATATGCAGGAGCGGGAACTCAGCAATGCCTGGAACCGGATCGTGTTCGACGGGGTGAACCCCCGAGTGGCGATTGACGACTCGATCATCCTCATCAACCGGGAAATCACGCGAAAAATGGAGGAGTTTGGGTACTTGCAAAACGGCGTCAAAGTCAAAGCGTTCACGATTCCCACGATTGATACGGTAAAACAGTGGATGGAGGAAGGGCAATGAGTGCGGAAAACGTCACCCGTCAAAGCGGGCTGAATCCCACCGGCGCGCGTGTGGGCAACGACACCCAGCGCAACCCATTCCATTTCAAGATCAAAAAATGGGCCGAAAAGGAAGGGAGCGCGTATGGCTTTTTGAGTGTGTACGCGTTGATGTTCATCATTTTTATCGTCGTGCCGGTTTTGGTGGCGATCTATTTGTCGTTCACCTTTTTTGACACCATCCAGCCCCCACACTTCATCGCCCTCAAAAATTACATCGTCCTCCTCACGCAGGATGACATTTTCATGCGGTATGTCCTGCCCAACACGATCCAGTTTGCCGTGATCGTGGGACCGGGCGGCTACGTGCTTTCGTTTATGCTGGCGTGGATGTTGGCGCAAATTCCCAAAGGCCCGCGCACCGTGCTCGCCCTGATCCTGTACTCGCCCTCGATGACCACGGGCGTCGCGATGGCGGTCGTGTGGAAAACGCTTTTCAGCGGTGATCAAAACGGGTACTTGAACAGCTTTTTACTCGGTCTGCGCGTGATTCAGGAACCCGTCCAATGGCTCCAGTCCCCGCAATATTTGATGACGATCATGATCATCGTGACGTTGTGGGGCAGTATGGGGGTTGGGTTTTTGGCGATGCTTGCCGGAATTTTGGAAATCAACCCCGAACTGTACGAGGCTGGGAGTCTGGACGGGATCAGCAATCGCTTCCAGGAAATCATCCACATCACGATCCCCTCGATGAAACCGCAGATGTTGTTCGGGGCGGTGATGGCGATTGTGTCCACGTTTCAAGCGGGGGCGATTGGCGTTACGCTTTCGGGGGCGAACCCCACGCCGCAATACGCGGGGCAGTTGATCGTCAATCACATCGAGGATTATGGCTTTTTACGATACGAAATGGGCTATGCCGCGGCAGTTTCGGTGGCCCTGTTGTTGATGGTACTGTTTTTCTCCCGGGTCGCCAACCGGTTGTTTGCGAGTGATGATTGAAATGAAAACACTTGGCGCAAAACTCAAAAGCCGATATTCCGGCGTGCATAACAGCGGAATCAACCCCAAAGGATTCCACACCAGCCAGATCAAGTTTTACCTCATCTTGCTCCCGTTGGTCGTTTTCATGCTCCTGCCGATTGTGTTTATCTTCTCCCACGCGTTCAAACCCCCGGACGAACTGTTTGCCTACCCCCCGCGCTTCTTCGTCACCAACCCAACGTTCAAAAACTTCACCGACCTGTTCGCCAAACTTTCCACTTCGGGAGTGCCGGTCAGCCGATATTTGTTCAACAGCATTCTGATCACGCTCGTTACCATCGGTGCGTCGATCATCGTCTCGACGATGGCGGCGTATGCGCTCTCGAAAAAACGCTTCAAACTCAAACAAACGTTATTCGCCATCAACACCGTCGCGTTGATGTTCGTACCTATTGCCGTCACCATTCCGCGCTTTTTGATAATCGAAAAACTCAACCTGATGGACACCTTCCTCGTCCACATTTTGCCGGGGTTGGCGTTGCCCGTGGGGCTGTTCCTGCTCAAACAGTTTATTGACGGCATCCCCAACGAGGTGGTCGAGGCCGCGCAAATTGACGGGGCAACGGATGTCGGCATTTATTGGCACATTATTCTACCTATGATCCGCCCTGCAATTGCCACCATTGCCATTTTGACCTTTCAGGCGACCTGGAATAACGCAGATATTTCCACCTTGTACATCAATACCGAAAGCCTGAAAACCTTCGCCTTTTATCTCACCACCCTTACGTCCACCACTGCCGGAGCGAACACCGTCGCCGGACAGGGCATCGCGGCCGCCGCCTCGCTGATCATGTTTCTCCCTAACCTGATTATTTTCATCATCCTACAAAGCCAGGTGATGAGCACCATGTCGCATTCGGGGTTGAAGTGATGAAACGCCTCCTCCCAATGCTCCTCCTCGCCGCTTTCCTGGCCCTCTTCACCACCCAGGTTCGCGCCGATTCACCCTACACCACCTGGACTTCCGGCCCCGGGGGATACGCCACCATGACCCAAGATGCGTACTCCCCCATCGCCGAGATGGATTTGCCCGTCTCCGGGGCGGAAGATATGTTCGTCGCCGCAGATGGCACGATGTACATCGCGGATACGGGGAACGGACGGATTCTAAAACTGGAAGATTTTCAGGAGGTGGGTTCCTACGGGAAAGATGTTTTGCAAGGGCCGACCGGCGTGTATGTGGACGAGGATGGGGTCATGTACATCGCCGACGCCAAAAAAGACACCATCGTGATCCTCGACGCGGAAGGCAATCTGGTCAACGAATTCGGACGCCCGACCGAACCGCTTTTTGGCAAAAGTCGGGAATTCCTGCCTCGGAAAATCGCCGTGGATGCTCGCAAAAATTTGTACATCATCAGCGAAGGCTCAGTCAACGGCGTGGTGCAGATGAACACAAGCGGCAATTTCATCGGATATTTTGGGGCAAACAGCGCACAAATGTCGCTCAAAATGATCTTGCAGCGGATGTTTTTGACCGAGGACCAACTGGCACAATTCATCAAAAACGAAGCCGCATCCCCCTCCAACATCACTATTGACCAACAATCTATGGTCTACACGATCACCGCGGGGACTTCCTTCGAGAAAAGCATCCGACGCTTTACGGTTTCGGGCAAAAACATCTTCCCAAATGCCCCGTGGGGATCGAGTTCGTTCCGGGATTTGGTCGTCAGTGATGAGGATGGCTTGTTGCTCACCGTGGATGGAGAGGGCGTCATCTTTGAATACAATCTGGATGGCACCGTGCTGTTTGCCTTCGGTGCAACGGACACAGGCGATCAACGGCTGGGAACGCTCATCAATCCCACCGCGATTGAACGTTACCATGATCAGGTTTACGTGCTGGATAAAGAAAAAAATGCGGTCGTGGTGTACCAGACCACTGCCTTTGCCAACCTTGTCCACAAAGGCATCAGCCTGTATACCGATGGCTTTTACGAAGAAGCCAAGCCCTACTTCGAGCAAGTGCTGAACTACAACGGCTCTTTCATCATGGCCTATCAGGCCATTGCAGATGCCTATTTCAAAGAGCGCGACTACCCCAACGCCCTCACCTCCTACCGCTACGCCGAAGATCGCGACGGTTATTCAGAAGCCTTTTGGGAGATGCGGAACTTTATTCTCCAACAGTATTTGACCCAGGCCATTTTGTGGTTCCTGGGGCTGGCAATCGTACAAAGTGGCGTCAAACGGTTTGACAAGCGGTATGGATGGTTCAACCCAATTCGCAAATGGTTCAAAGACCTCCAAAAAATCAAGCTCATTGATGACTTTGTTTTCATGTTCCGGTTCATCAAATATCCGGCGGACAGTTTTTATTACATCAAAAAAGACTTGCGCGGCAGCATGACCTTCGCCATCCTCATTTATGTGTGGGTGATCCTGGCGCGGGTAGTGGCTTTGTATGTGACGGGTTTTCCGTTCAACCCGTACAGTTCCCTTTCGTTCATCCCCGTCGAGCGTGAGATTGTCAATGCTCTCCTCATCATCGGCCTGTGGAACGGGGCGAATTATCTGGTTTCCACCATCTCCGATGGCGAAGGACGGGTGCGGGATGTCATCATGGGCAGTGCGTACAGTCTGTTCCCCTACGCCCTCTTTGCCCTGCCCATTGCGCTGGTCTCCAACGTACTGACCCTCAACGAAGTCTTCATTTATTCATTCTCGATGAACCTTATGTGGGCCTGGACGGGGATGATGCTCTTTATAATGGTTAAGGAAGTTCACAACTATTCCTTTTCCGAAACCGTGCGAAACGTTCTTACCACGCTGTTTACCATCGCCCTCTTTGCCCTCACCGGATACATTCTCTACGTCTTGTTCAACCAGTTGTTCGACTTTGTCTCCGCCATTCTCCAGGAGTTGAGATTACGTGGCTAAATTCCGTTCTCAAAAACCAGTCTGGAATAAATTTCTGTCATTCCGACGGAAAGGAGGAACCCCTATTACGAGTCTCAACCAAGCACCCCCACAGGGATTTCTCGTCGCAAAGCCTCCTCGAAATGACATTCGCCCCCGTACAGACTTCCGAAGTCTGGCACGGTTCGTGACGATTACCCTCCTCCTCCTGATCGGGATCACCACCGCGTCCTCCTCCGCGACCGCGCGGGCAACCGAAACCCCACCCGCTATCGCCCCCCTAATCGCCCCCGCGAGTGATGCCGTGCCCCCATCGCAAGACATCCCCGACACCTATGAAATGGTCGGCGAAAACGACACCTTCCAACTATACGCCAACCAGGCTAACCTCTCCTTCAAAGTGGTGGACAAGCGCAATGGCTACGTCTGGAGTTCCAACCTGGATGAAAAAGTGGATGGCGACCGGCTCAACAAAACCTGGACCGCGTTCGCCCAAAGTGGGATTAGCATCAACTATCTCGACCAAAAAGCGACCGACGAACGCGCGTCCATCAGCAACACCGAACCGACCATCGTTTTCAACCCCAACGGACAGGGGTTCGACGCCACCGTCACCTTCACCGACGCTTCGATCACGGTTGGCCTCTCGGTCAATTTGGAGGCCGACGGCGTACGCGTGGAAATTCCGTTCGCTTCCATCAAAGAAGAAAACCCCGAATTCCGGCTGGGCATTTTGCACCTCTACCCCTTTTTCGGCGCGACCCGCACAGATGCCATTCCCGGATACATGTTCATCCCCGACGGACCTGGGAGTTTGATCCGGTTTGCGGCAGAGACCAAAGCCAAGAATATGTTTTATGGTCGGTACTATGGAAATGATTTGGGCATGACCACCTACCTGCCCTGGGAACCGACCGTCATCCGCCCCTACCGGCTTTCCATTCCGGTCATTGGCATGGTTCACGAGGAACAGAAAAACGCGTACATTGCTGTCATCGAAAAAGGGGCTTCGTATGGCGAAATTCAGGCACACCCCGCGGGAATCATCACCAATTTCAATTTCCTGTACAACACGTTCATTTACAACGAAAGCTATTTTCAAGCGACCAACAAATCGGGCGCGGGCGTGACCGCGTTGCAAGCGTCTACCAATGCGTTTGACATTACCGTGCATTACCGGTTTTTGTCCGGCGAGGATGCGAATTATGTTGGCATGGCGCGCAGTTATCAGCAATATTTGCTCGACAAAGGCGATTTGAAAAAATCCGTGGACGCAAACGGCGATATTGGCATCCGGCTCGAATTTTTGGGCGGCGAAAAGGAAAAAGTCCTGTTTTGGCATCGGACCATTCCTATGACCACCATCAGCCAGATGGCAGACATTCTCAGCCAGTTGAACGTGAAAAATCCCGAGGTCATCTACTTTGGATGGCAGCCGTTGGGCGCGTCGTCCATGCCACCGACAAAGTTGAAACTGGATCGTAAGCTGGGCAAAGTTGCTGAATTACGCGCCCTGGTCGAGAAAATCCAGGCCGCGGGGGGGCAGTTTTCCCTGTACTTAGACCCGCAGGCCGCGTTGTACGATGAAAAAGGCTATTCGATGCGGCGCGATCTAGCGATGTCCATCACAAATCTGAATATGATTGGCTACAACCGCGAAATGGTGAACTACTATTTCAACCTGGACACCCTCACCGACCGCTACACTTCGTTGAGCGCCGATGTCTTTTCCGACCTGGGCGCGGGGTTGGCGTTGGATGGGATTGGGACTTCGTTGTACAGCGATTTTAAGGATAATCACTTATTGAACCGAGAAGATGCGCGGCAAAGCTATCAGACCGTGTTGGCCGCGCAAGGCGGGCGTACCGGGTTTTACAAACCCAACGACTATGTATTTGGGGCGATGTCCGCATATTACGATATGCCTTTAGGCAACAGTGGCTATATTTACACCACGGACATTGTGCCGTTTTTGCAAATTGTCTTTGCCGGATATGTGCCCGTGTATGGCTCCGCGCTGAACTTCTCATCCAACTTGCAGGAAGATTTGCTCCGGCTCGCCGATTTTGGGGTGTATCCCTCCTATTTCCTCACCGAGGAAGTCACTGCAAAGATTTTGAATACGCGGAGCAATTGGATTTTTTCTTCTTCATTTGGGCAATGGGGGCAGGAAATCGAACAGACCTACGCCTGGCTGAACGCGTTGCTTGGGCCGGTAAAAGGTCAGGGTATCGTCGCCCGCGAGGTTCTGGGGAAGGGGGTCAGCGCGACCACCTACGCCAACGGGAAACAGATCATCGTCAATTTCAATGACGAGGCATTCACCTATGGCGGGTTGGAAATTCCGGGCAAAGATGCGGTCATTTGGGAGGTTGCGCCATGAGAAATCCGTTCCGTCTGGAGATGAAACACCGCACGCGGGAGGCCCTTTACGGGTACGCGTTTGTGATGATCTGGATTATTGGGTTTTGTGTGTTTACGCTCGCACCGCTCATCCAAACCTTCAATTACAGCTTGAACCAGGTCACTGTCTCGGCAGAGGGCATTAATTTGCAGTTTGTAAAATGGGACAACTACACCCGCGCGCTGTTCACCGACCCGACCTTTGTCGAACTCCTGATCGAGTATGCCATCGAAACGTTGGTTTCCGTGCCGATCATCATCATTTTCTCGATGATCATCGCCCTGTTTTTGAACCTGAAATTCCGGTTCAAGGGGTTCTTCCGCACCGTATTTTTCCTGCCGGTGGTCATTACCAGCGGGCCGGTTATTCAGGAATTGACCGCACAGGGCGCGACCTCGGTCCCTGGGATTGCCATCACCAGCGCCGTAACGGAATATATTGCCCAAATGCCCACCTACTTACGCAATCCGGTGCAGTATTTGCTGACTTCATTTATTCTGATTTTGTGGTTTTCGGGCGTACAAATTTTGATATACCTGTCCAGCCTGCAAAAAATTGACCCTAGCATTTACGAAGCCGCAGCGATTGACGGGGCCTCTGCGTGGGAATCGTTTTGGAAAATCACCCTTCCGTCCTTATCCACCACCACGTTGATCATTGCGGTATACACAATCATCACCCTGTCGCATTTTTCAGAAAATAAGGTCATCAAATACGTGTACGGGCAAACTTACGCGGTGCAAGGGGGCATTGGCTACGCCAGCGCGATGTCATTTCTCTATTTCTTCGCGCTCATTTTGTTGTTGGCAATTGTCTATTTTTTCCTGAATTTCCAGGCGAAAAAGGATTAGCGGGTATGCAGTTAAGCAAAGATTGGCTAAATAAAGACCGGTTGAAGAGCTTTTTCCTCGGAAGTCGCACGCACTACGGACTGGTGTTCAACATTTTGCTGTATGCGCTGTTGATCGCCATTGGGTTTGTCTACCTCTACCCGCTCCTTTTCATGTTTGTGACCAGCATGAAAAGCCCGGAAGATTTGCTCAACCCGATGGTGCAGTGGATTCCGACCGGATTTTTCACAGGCAATTACACCAAAGCTTATCGCGTGCTCGATTACCCTACCACCCTCGGCGCGTCGATCCTGGTCAGCCTCGCGCCGTCGCTCATTCAAACTGCCGTCTGTTCGCTGGTGGGCTACGGCCTGGCCCGCTACCGGTTTTGGGGCAAAAACCTGATTTTCATCCTCATCCTCGCCACCTTCATCATCCCCGCCCAAAACACCATCATCCCCCAAATGTTGACCTATCGCGAATACGGCTTGCTCGGCAACATCAAAGCCCTCCTGCTCCCGGCGATGTTAGGCCAGGGCTTCAAAAGTGCGATCTTCATCCTGATTTTCTACCAAACCTTCCTCTCCCTCCCTAAAGTCCTCGAAGAAGCCGCCCGCCTCGACGGGGCCTCCGACCTGAAAATCTTCCTGCAAATCGCCCTCCCCGCCGCGATCCCATCTTTCATCGTCTCCATCATCTTCTCCACCGTGTGGTATTGGAACGACACATACTCCACCGTCATCTTCCTCGAAGGGGGCATCCAAACCCTCCCTATGCAGCTCGCCAAATTCGTCCAGGCGTATGAAAACCTCTACCCCCCCGGAACCGTCAACATCTTTGACCGCCTCAACGAAGCCGTCAAACTCAGTGGCACGTTCCTAAACATCCTCCCGCTCTTACTCATGTACTTCGTTCTGCAAAAGTGGTTTGTCGAATCCGTCGAAAGAACAGGGATTACCGGTGAATAAATCTCAATGAAAATGAACAAACTTCAAACTCCCCCTTCCCTCGCCCGGTCATTACTTGGCTACACGCATATTTTCGTAGATTTCCGAAGGTTTATCATCGGATTTCTTCTTTTTTCTCTCCTCCTGACCAGTTGCGCCCCCCCTGCCACCTCTCTTCCCCCCACAGCATCCTCCCCCACAGACCCGGCTTCCACGGTCACCTCGCTTCCCACCGCCACCCTCCCCCCCACGTCCACCCCCGTCCCGACAGAAACCCCCATCCCCACCGAGACTCCCCTCCCTACCGAAGCCCCAACCCCCACGCTCGAACCCTTCACCCCCGAAGACGTGATCGCCTACGAGATGCAAGGCTCCTTCAACTTCTTCTGGGAACAAGCCAACACTGACCCCTCCAGCCCCGGCTTCGGTCTGATCCGCGACCGCTACCCCGGCTCCGAAGGCATCGCTAGCATGGCCTCTGTCGGCTACGGCCTGACCGCGTACCCCATTGGCGTTGAAAAAGGATACATCACCTACGATGAAGCCTATGCCCGCGCAGAAGGCACCCTCGACACCCTCCTCGCGATGGATCGCACCGAGGGCTTTTATTACCACTTCGTAGACATGCAAACCGGCAAACGCGCCTGGAGCAGTGAAGTTTCCAGCATTGACACCTCGATCCTGCTGATGGGCGTCCTTACCGCCGGGCAATATTTCGGCGGCGAGGTACAAACCAAAGCCCAACAAATCTATGATGATGTCAACTGGCCCTGGTTTTTAGACCCGTCCAACAATATGTTTTACATGGCCTACCGCCCCGACGAAGGCTACGGCGGACACTGGGATTTTTACGCCGAACAACTCATGCTCTACGTCCTCGCGGCAGGCTCCGACACTCACCCGGTAGACTCCACCCCCTACTACATCTTCACCCGCCACCAGGCCCGCTTCGGCGAAGGCAATATGTTCATCCACTCCTGGTTTGGCTCCATTTTCACCTACCAGTTCAGCCACGCGTGGATTGACTTCCGCGATTACACCGACAATAAAGGCGTAAACTGGTTCACCAACTCCGTGGACGCCTCTCTCGCCCAATACAATTTCGCCGTCGCGATGGAAAAGAAATACGAAACCCTCGGCCCGGATGCCTGGGGCCTGACCGCGTCCGACGGCCCGGGCGGGTACAACGGCCTGTACGGAGCACCTCCCTCGGGCTTTGATAACCGCTCCCACCAAATTGACGACACCATCGCCCCCGCGGGCGCCATTGGCTCGATCATCTTCACCCCCGATCAATCCATCCAGGCGATGATGAACTATTACACCATCCCGCAACTCCGCAGCGATTACGGCTTTGTGGATGCGTACAACCTGACCGAAAACTGGTACGACAAAGATGTTATCGGCATTGACAAGGGAATCAGCCTGCTCATGCTGGCGAATTACGAAAATGATCTAGTCCACAAAATCGTGATGCAAAACCCGATCATCTTAAACGGCCTCGCGCGCCTGCAACTCACCACGGGAAATTAAAGGCGCACATGACCACGATCAAAGATGTCGCGAAACGCGCGGAAGTCAGCATCACCGCCGCCTCGTATGCCCTAAACGGCACCGGCACGATCAGCGCGGCGACCCGCAAGCGCGTGCTCAAAGCGGCAGAAGAACTCAACTACCATCCCAACGCGTTTGCCCGACACCTGAAAAAACGCAAAACCCGCACGATTGGCGTATTCATCACCCGGTTTGGTGGCTCATTTTATGAAGAAATCCTCGAAGGCATTCACGACGCGGTTCTCCAAACCGACTACGAACTCCTCGTCTGCCCGGATAGTCGGAGCAAACGAAAGATTCTGACCCAACGGCAAGTGGATGGAGCGATTGTTTTTGACACCAAAATCAAAAGCGAAACCCTTGTCAAGCTGGCGTCTAAAACGTTTCCCATCGTTGTGCTAGACCGCGATTTGGATGTGGAGTACCTGCTCCCAATGCTCGTGGACAACGAACAAGGCACGCGAGAAGCGTTTTATCATCTGTACAATCAAGGAGCGCGTCGTCTCGCCTTTGTATCCGGGGCTGCCGATTCTTTTGACAACATGGAACGCAAACGGGCTTTTCTCAATGAAGCGGATAAAAACGATTTGGAAGTCGCGTGTTTCAACGGGAATTTCACCGAAGAATCGGGCTACGAAATCGCGCAAGGCATCATCGCCACGCAAACCCTCCCGGAAGCGGTCTTTTGCGCCAATGATCAGATGGCAATTGGCTTTATCCGCGCAATGAAGGAACATCACCTCACGGCCCCGGATGACATCGCCATCGTTGGGTTTGACGACATTCAGATCGCCCAATACATGCAACCTTCGCTTTCGACGATTGGCGCGTCCCGTTTTTTATGGGGGTCTCAATCGGCGACCCAACTCATAGATTTTCTGGAAAACGAGCATCCTTTCCATCCCTTTCGCATCCCCACCCAACTGATCCCGCGTGAGTCGTCCACCCGGCGCGTGGTGGTAGGGAAAGATGGGGCTTTCTAACTTCGGCCTCGCCCGGGGTTGAAACCACCGGGGTACCGAACAACACCCGCTCTACCGGGCTAATTGAGATCACCTTTCCCCTAAAGTGTAATTGTATGGACAACCAAACCATCCTCCTTAACGAGCTAAAAGGCTCCTTCGACTTCTTTCTCGATTTCACCAATCTAAAACCGGACAGCCCCGGTTATGGTCTCACGATTGACGGCACGAAGAAATACGGCCTGGCCTCGATTGCTTCCACGGGCTTTGCGCTGTCCGCGTGGGTGATTGCGTCCGAACGGGGGTACCTCTCCCCCGCGCGCGCCGCCGAAATCACCCGCGGAACGCTGAAAACCCTATTGCATAACGCCCCCCATCACCGCGGCTTTTTCGCTCATTACCTCCGCATGGATACCGCCGAACGATACCGTTTATGCGAATATTCCACGATTGACACGGCCCTGTGCTTGAACGGCGTCATCACCGCTGCCGCCTACTTTCAGGATAGCGAAATCCGAGAACTTGCTCAACAACTCCTCGAACGCGTGGACTGGAATTTCATCGTTTTTGAAAAAGAGGGCAAAACGCTCTTTCGGATGGCTTACAATCCCGACAGAGAGGGCGATTATGTGGAAGGAGAACCCGGTTACATCTATCAATGGCACATGGCCGCGGAACAAAAGATGATGTATTTGCAAGCGGCTAATCACCTCGCCCCGAACATTGCGCGCCAACTCTATCAAGGTTTTTCTCGCGACACGGGTTACTTTGAAGGCTATCCCATTATCCACAACCCTGGCGGTACACTCTTCGCCTATCAATTCAGCGAAGCCTGGCTGGACACCGAACGTTATCTCGACCCCGATGGGGTGGACTGGTTCAACAACACCCGTCTTGCCACCCTTGCCAACCGCCAATTTTGTCTCGATCACGCGGATGAAATTCCTACGTTCCACGCAAACAGTTGGGGCATCAGTGCAGGGGACAGCCCCTGGGGATACGATGTCTCCGGTGCGCCGCCTGCCTTCCACGTTCACAAACCCAACGGTACGGTCTCCATTTACGGGGCAGTTTCCTCCTTGCCCTTTGTGCCGGACCTGTCCCTAGACATGATCCAATCCCTGCGCGAAAACCATCCCGAAACCTGGGGCAAATATGGCTTTTTCGACGCCTATAATCTCGCCGTTACCCCACCCTGGTACAGCCATGATCTGTATGGGATTGATAAAGGTTGTTCCATGCTCATGGTGGAGAACTACCTCACCCGCCTGATTTGGGAAACGTATACGAATAGCCCGTATATTCAAAATGCATTAACGATTTTAGGGTTTACCAGCAATTCTCGATAAGGTTTGTAGTTTCGCACGAACAGTGCGGTAAATCTGCCAGAAACGGCACTCTCGTGCCTGACTACGAACGTTTTCTTTACTCAAGAATTGCTGTAATTTTCAAAGAGAACTCGAAATGTCTAACTTTTATGCAAAAGACAGCCAATTCTGGCTTAACGACGAACCTATTCTCATTCAGGCGGGGGAATTTCACTATTTCCGCACGCCCGTAGATCAATGGGCACACCGGCTTGGGTTACTGAAAAATGCCGGGTTTAACACCCTCGCGACGTACATTCCCTGGCTTTGGCATCAACTCGAAGAAGGTTTGTCTGACTTTGACGGGCACAGCCATCCGATGCGTGACCTCGCGGGGTTTCTCGACCTCGCGGCGGAGATGGGATTTCTTATCATCGCTCGCCCTGGCCCGTACATCATGGCGGAAACGATCAATGAGGGCATCCCCCCGTGGGTGTTTCAAAACTATCCACAGATTGCTTTCACGACACAAAAAGGGGAAGTGCTTAACCTCGCCAGTTATCTGCATCCCGATTTTCTTGCCTGTGTGCGGAGTTGGTATCAGGCTGTTTTTCAGGTGCTGACGCCGCGGCAGATCACGCGGGGGGGGAAGATCATTATGGTGCAGTTGGACAATGAGATGGGGATGCCACAATGGGTGCGAAATGTGTTCGACACAAACCCAGACACGCTCGCCCGGTTCGCCGCGTGGGTGCAGAACACTTACGGGACACCGTACCCCGCGCCGTACCCCGCCGAGCATCTCCCGGAATTCTTGCACGAGGCGATTACGAATCCCCAAACCGCGCGGGTGGCGGAGGATTATCGGCGGTTTTACCGGGCATATTTGCGCGAGTACACCGCGTTTTTGTGGGAAGAGGCGAAGGCAAACGGGATGGAGGTGCCGCCAATTGTTAATGTGCATGGGTTTATGAATGGGGGGAAGACGTTTCCGATTGGGTTATCGCAGTTGATCGAGGCGATTGAAATGGAAGGGGTGATTAGTGCGACGGATGTGTATCCGATCACGATTGGGGAAGGGAATTTTCCGCAGTTGGTGATGGTGAATGAGATTACGAAGGCTGTGCAGAATCCGCAACAGGCGTTGTTTTCGGCGGAGTTTGAGGCGGGGGGAAATCCCGATTTTGGGAATGGGCAGAGTTCGTTTTTCGATTTGCATACGCGGTTGTGTATTTCTACGGGGATGCGGGCGATTAACCATTATTTGTTTTGCGACGGGGAAAATGATCCTGTACTCAGTCCGGTGAAGCGGCACGACTGGGGGCATCCGGTTCGCAAGGATGGGTCGGTGAGACGACATTATCATCGTTACCCGAAGTTGTCGAAAGTGCTGCAAGCTTACGGGACTGCGTTGGTGCGTGCCCAACCGCAGACGGTGGCGACGGTCGGGTTTCTGCTCGATCATTTTATGACGGAGGTGAACAACCCGCTCACCCAACCGGCGACGAACGTGATTACACATCAGCGCGAGGTGATTTTGTATGATTTTATCGGGCGCGGGTTGGCGTTGACGCATCGCCCGTTTAATGCGCTGGAATTGACCCGTGTGCGGCTCGATCCGGGCACCACGCCCAATCTTTGGGTGATGATGGAGAAACAGTGCCCCGCGGAAGTCCAGGAAAAGTTGTTCGAGTACGCACAACGCGGGGGGAAGCTGCTCCTGATCGGGCGGGTATGCGAGGAGGATTTCAATCAGAAAATATGTACGGTGCTAAAGGAGGCGTTGGGGATTGAAGCGGTGGTGGGAGGGGAGCCGTTTGTGCAGGGGCGGATTCAGGCGTTTGGGTATCAGGACGTGCCGGCTTCGTTTATTGAGGGGTATGTGGGAACGTTTGAGGAGGTGTTTGCGACGGGGGAGAAGGGGGAGACGGTGGGGTTTGTGCAGACGTTGGGGGCGGGGAAGGTGTTGGTGTTTGGGGCGGCGCTAACGGCGAATACGCTGGAGGATGTGGATTTGGTGCATCAGATGGCGTTGAAGATGGGGTGTCCGCCGTTGTTTCGGGTGAGTGAGTGGGTGGATGTGCGGGTGAGCCAGGGGGAGGGGGGGCGTTTTTTGTATGTCAATAATTATCAGGATGATCCTGTGGAAGCGGTGGTGGAAGAGGCGGGGGAGGTGCTTTTTGGTGGGCATCCGGTGCGGCTTGCGGCACGGCAAGGGGCAATTTTGCCGTTGAAGTGGGAACTTAACCTAAATGTTTTGGTACATTATTTGACTTCGGAAGTATTGGAAATTGCTGAGACAGATAATGACCTGATACTCAAAACCGCTCACGCCGAATGTGTGGGAGAATTCACCGTCTCTGGCTATCGTTGTGAGGAGGGGGTATTATTACAGCAAAAACCCGCGATGCAACGGTTCATTGTGTATTGCAATAATGGTAAGATCATTTTGCAAAAAACCTAAAGCTAGGACAAAATCATTTACGAGAAGTTCTTCTGAAAAGGAGGGGGTAGGATAGATTCCATATCCTATGCCCTCTTTTTCGGCCAAATCTCATCCATGAATGTTCCGTTGCAAAGTAAATTATTTTTGGCTCTTCCATTTTCAGCGGGAATTGGCCAGAATTTTTGAGATTACCCAAATCTTTTTTCAACTTTCTCCGTTAAGCGTATAATAACCTTATGGAAACTCATCATGGTATTTTTCGCGCCTATTTCTCCCTTCTGCTAATTAATCTATTGAAAACACTTAATATTTGTAGAGCTTTCTTTCTTTTTCGCTCTTAAATTTCTATGCATTTATCTTAAGAATTCCTATGTTTCGTCGATTTTCTCCTAATTTCGCTATTCTATCCATTTTTTTGGATTCCCTTTTTATTATTCTTGCCTTAGTCATTTCCAACCATTTTCGTCCTTTCTTAAGCAGCCTGCCCTTTGCTGAAGAAATCCAACGCTCACTTGTCCCTGGGATTCTCTATCCTGTGTTTGCAATTATTTGGGTAGGAATCATGTTTCTGTTTGCTGTTTATGATGGCCGTAGGAATTTATACGTTGTGGACGAGTTTTCCAGTCTAACGCTGGCCTCCGGATTAGCCGCGATTTCCCTGGCAGGGTTGTTGTATTTATCTTTTCGGGATGTTTCACGTGTTCTTTTCGTGGTTTTTGTGATCATTTCTTATGGCTCTCTGCTAGGCTGGCGCGTCATTGCCCGTGTATTTTTTAGGGTTCAGCCCCATCAAAAGCAAGTGCGGCGAGTACTGATTGTCGGTGCAGGGCCGGTTGGGTTGGAGTTAGAGGTGCAGATCAATCTTCGGGGATATTTAGGCCTGGATGTCGTCGGTTTTTTGGATGATGATGAAGTTAAATTGACCCAGAGTCCCAAAATTCTCGGCCCTATCTCTCACGCACGGCGGGTGGCGGCTCAACAGAATGTGGATGACGTTGTAATTGCACTCCCTACACGCGCATATAAGCGCGTCAATCAATTAGTTTCAGAATTACATAAGCTCCCGATCAAGGTTTGGCTTATTCCAGATTATTTCCACCTCTCGCTTAACAAAGCCCAGGTAGAGGAATTTGCCGGGTTGCCAATGTTCGATTTGCGTGCGCCAGCCTTGAATGATTACCAACGCATGGTGAAGCGGGGTTTCGATCTTGTTACGACTTTCCTTTTGCTTATTCCCATCCTTCCTGTGATGACCTTAATTGCGCTTGCAATCCGGCTTGATTCGCCCGGTCCTATTCTATTTAACCAAGAGCGCGTGGGTGAAAATGGCAAATTATTTTGGATGCATAAATTTCGCTCGATGGTAGATGGGGCAGATAAACGTCTACATGAAGTTACGCGCCGAACTGAAACGGGAGAAATTGTTCATAAATTTGCTAACGATCCGCGTGTAACCCGTGTAGGCCGGTTTTTGCGCCGCACCAGTTTGGATGAACTTCCGCAAATATTCAACGTTCTCAAAGGGGAAATGAGTCTCGTTGGGCCACGACCTGAACTGCCGCTATTGGTTGAGCAATACGAGCCCTGGCAACATAAACGTTTTTCGGTTCCGCAAGGGATGACGGGTTGGTGGCAGGTGAATGGACGGAGCGATAAACCCATGCACTTGAATACTGAAGATGACCTTTTTTACATTCACAATTATTCGTTATTGTTGGATTTACAGATCATTTTAAAGACTATTTGGGTAGTCTTGCGGGGAAAAGGGGCGTATTAATTCCCCCATGGGTTTGAGGGCCTTCGTAAACTGGTGGCGTAATCTACCCCCATTGCTAATCCTATTGAGCGTGGGGGCTATTCATGGTGGCCTATACCTCGTTATCGTGCCTCCCTGGCAACACTACGATGAACCCACTCATTTCGAGTACGCATGGTGGGTAGCGAATCATGGACGACTTCCGACAGAGGGTGATTATGATACAAATATGCGCCGCGAGGTGGCTGCGTCTATGGTGGAGCATCATTTTTTTGATAACCTCCAACCCCCAAATTTATTACTAAACAAAACCTGGATTGGCATTTCACAGACTACAGATCCGCCGCTTTATTACTTATTTGTGGCAATTCCTTTATGGTTTCTTAGAGGGGCTGATGTTACTATGCAACTTCACGCGGCACGCGTGGTTTCATTTGGCATGTTTTTGCTGATATTGTGGACTTGCTATTTACTGACGGTTGAGATTTTCCCTGAGAAAAAAACTTTACAATGGCTAATACCACTAGGAATTGCCTTGATCCCTGCTTTTGTGGATTTGATGACCGCGGTCAATAATGACGTGGGGGCAACGCTGGCTTTTACACTATTTTTGTGGATGGGTACCCGATTCATCCATAAACCACTAAGCTTTAAAAACATTTTAGGGTTAGGTCTGGTCGTAGGAATATGTGTTTTGACAAAAAATACAATTTTTATTGCTGTTCCCATGGGAGTATTATTGATCTTCCTGAAATTTTCTCTGAGTCCAACGTGGTGGCGCTATCTCGCGTGGGGGGGAACTGCAATTCTGTGTATCGGAACAGCCCTTTTTCTGTTTTCACGAGCTGATGCAGCTGCCTGGTATCGAAGCCGAATTTCTGTCCAACAAGATCAATCCACACAATCCAAATTAGGGGATGGTAATGCAGTTCTGACTATTCAGTTTTCGCCCGAGGAAAAGACAGCACTTACCTTATCACAACCCCTGCCCTTAGAAACGATAAAGACTCTGGCAGGGAAACCTTATACTCTCGGAGGGTGGTTATGGGCATCTACCTCGGTTGAAGTGCAACTTCCCACTTTGATCATTGATGGGACAGCAAACTTTGAAACCGCAACCGTTGCCACCACCCCAACCTTTTTTGTGGTTTCTGAGATAATGCCTGCTGCCCCCTCGCTGGTGAGTATTTTGCTCGATCCGTTCGAGACCCCACCAGATTTTCCAGTCACGCTTTTTTTTGATAATCTGATCTTAGTAGAGGGCAAATTTTCAGCGGGACCTCCTCCAGATTTTTCGCCCGGAAATTTGACAGGAAGTTGGGGGAACGAGGATTTCTACAATTTTGTACGGAATTCTGATTCAGAAACAAAGTGGTACACCATCAAACCTGCGTTACTATACCGCTTCCAAGAACAAAATAATATTCCTTTGTATGCTTTGCCGGCATTACAAGATCTACCCTTGACAGCGAATTTTTATCGCCATACATTAGTCAATTTGTTTGAATCGTTTTGGGGTAGGTTTGGGTGGAATCATATCGGACTGTCACAAGAGGTTTATCAGTTCTTGGCAGGATTCAGTTTATTGGGGTTCCTGGCTAGTTTTATAGCACTTTCCGATTTCGTTAAAACTTCTCACAATACACGTTTCTTATTATTTTGGTTTGCTGCTTGTGCCAGTTTGATTTGGATAGCAGCCCTGGCGCGGCAGGGATTACCTTTTTGGGACGCCCAAGTATTCACACCGTCTGCACGATATGCTTATCCAGCTATCTTTCCAACCTCATTGGCCATTTTTGTTGGGTGGCAAAAGATTCCCTTTATTTCAAAAAAATTTTCAAATTGGGGCTATCTTGCTATTGCAATTCTTATCGTTTTAGATATAACATCTTTGTTTGTACTCTTAGACTTTTACCATACTGTGCAATGAGGTTTTTCGTTTGCTTGACATCTCATTTTGCCATGACTATAATCCGGGTAATCTCGCGGGTGTCGCCAAGTGGTAAGGCAGTAGCTTCCCAAGCTACGATTCGTGGGTTCGAATCCCATCACCCGCTTAAAAACAGCCCACCTTGATCGGTGGGCTGTTTTTTCCAAAACCATCTTCCACATCATGTGTTCACGCCTTCTATCAAGCTGTAATGTTTATGTTATGCAGGATATGTTCCCAGTAATTAGAATTTGATGGGAGTACTTGGTATGCCCGATCAAAAAACTGTTCTCTATATTGAAGATAACCCAGATAACCGCTTACTTGTGCGACGGATTCTCCACGCATACGGGTATCGCCTTTTGGAAGCCGAACACGCTAGTAAGGCACTCGAAATTCTTATGACGGAAACGCCCGATCTGATCTTAATGGACATTAATATGCCTGAAATGGATGGTTATACGCTAACCGCAAAAATTCGACGGATTCCTCATCTTACAGCGATCCCAGTACTTGCATTAACAGCCAATGTTATGAAAGGTGATCGTGAACGAACGCTTGAAGCGGGATGCGATGGGTATATTCAAAAACCCGTAGATGTGGATACATTTCCTGACCAGATCGCCAAATATATCAAGAGGTAATCATGGTTTGCTTTTTAGGCTCACCAGCACCTAACATATTCCTATGTCCAACTCGAATCCATCCCCAAAAACCGTAAGAAAACCAATTGCCCCCCAAGAAGCAACCGTTTTGGTTGTCGAAGATAATGTTTCTAACTTTGTTTTGATCGCACGCATGTTAGGGTACATGGGAATACATTGTGAATGGAAAACATCCGGGTATGAGGTGGTTGAATACGCCGATACTTTACCCCGTTTGGATCTCATCCTTATGGATATCCGTCTACCTTATGAAGATGGGTATGGTGCATTGAAAAAAATCCGATCTTCCCCATCCCTACGTGATACTCTTGTAATCGCTGTAACGGCCGAAGCCAGCCAAGATCAGGTCAATAAAGCACGCGAGTCCGGTTTTGATGGGTTCATCGGCAAACCCCTGGATCCTGACCGCTTTCCCGAACAGATACGAAAAATCTTAGCCAATGAGGCGGTATGGGAAATGAGTTAAAGACACAACGGCCCGAAATCAGTTTTCTCAGGTTTCGATTTCGTCAGATCTAAGCCACAAAAAGCACCCTGCGGCCAGGGGTCTCCCAATTCTTATTTATGGTGAGCCATTAGCAGGGAACTTGCCTGGAGGCAGCCCCTGTGAGTGTTTTTCAAAAAGCCAGCCAAAATTTCCTTCAAAATCTCTCTACACAAGCTGAAGACTTACAATCTTTACGCGAGCAAGTTCTCAAAATTGTCTTTCGCATCACATCACTTTTTGGGGCAATTTTATTTATCACAAATTTGATACCTGCTGTGCAAATTCAGGATTGGCTAAGTGTGGGAATATTTATATTTTCCTATTTGGGGATTTTGCTCTGCACCTTCATTCCGGGCATCCCTTATAGCATTCGTGCATCCATTATCATTATCATCCCAATCGGGTTATCATTAACCGATTTTGTTGATTTGGGGCTATCTGGAGATGGCATGGTTTGGTTATTTACCTCGGCTATTCTTACCAGTATCTTGTTCGGCTCTCGCTGGACACTCTTTAATTGGATCATTCAAGCATTTATACTCGGAACTTTCTTCTATCTCACGACCAATGATAAATTGATTATTAGCTATCTAGATTATAGTCTCCCGCTGACCTGGGTAGACGTAGCCTTAGATTATATTTTTCTTGGTTTCTTGGTAACTACCGGAATAAATATTCTGATTATTGGGTTGGAAAAGAGTCTTATTGCCACACGAGTTGCTAATGAGACAGTCCAATTAAATACATCTCATCTGGAAAGAAGAGTTAACCAACTTCGCACAGTTGCTGAAATTTCTCGTGCGATAAGCGCCGAGGCAACCTCGGAAAATTCTATTCAACGACTGGCCGATATTATTCAAGAACGTCTTAATCTTTATTATGTTGGGGTATTTCTACTTAGCGAAGACAAGAAATTCGCGCAACTTAAGGCAGGCACTGGTGAGCCTGGAAAAAATATGCTAGCACAGGGGCATCAGCTCGAAATTGGCGGGAAGTCTATGATCAACTGGTGTATTACCAATGAACAGCCAAGGATTGCCTTGGATATCGGCCAAGAAGCTGTTCGTTTCGAGAATCCGCATTTGCCCCTCACTCGCTCCGAACTTGCACTTCCTCTCAAAACCTCGACTGAGGTAATTGGAGCCGTCTCTATTCAATCAGCTGAGCCACAGGCGTTTGACCAGGAGGATTTGACTGTCTTGACAGGACTAGCTGACAACCTGGCAACTGCCATCGTCAATTTGCGGCTTTTTCAAGAAACTCAAACACAACTTCAAGAACTTAACATCTTGTATAGTGCCAGTCTTTCAATGTATGCCTCTGTACAAAGCCAAGATGCACTGAGCACTATTGCCCAACACATGTTGGACATTTCCGGAACGCAAAACTATGTTGTCTCTTCTTGGGATGTCACTCAAGATATTCTTATCACAATTTTTGGGTTTACGGCTGGCGAGGATGTTTTCCAACAATTTGGACAACAATATAAACTTTCCGATTATCCATTAACTGCTCAGGTGCTAAATCAACGATTCATTGCTACTGTTCGGGCGGATGATCCACAAGCTGATCCTGCAGAAGTAGCTCTCCTCCGTGAAGCCGATTTGAAATCCCTTTTGATGGTGCCCCTCATTACGCACGATAAAGTTATAGGTTTGATGGAACTGCATGATGAAATCAATTATCGAGATTTCACCCCCCAACAAATTCGCTTAGTCGAAGCTTTAAGCGCTCAAGCCGCCGTAGTCATTGAAATGACCAATCTATTTGCTCAAAGCCGACGAGCCGCGCGCAATGAACAAGTGGTCAACCAAATTGCAACCCAATTCCAGCAAACCTTGAATGTAGAAGAAGTAATGAAAACTACCATTTTGGAGTTGTCCAAGGCTTTAGGACTTGAAGAAGCAACCATCCAACTTGGCATGGAAGAAACGCTCGTTGATGCGGAATCCCTTCCCCACAATGGAAACACAAGGAACCCATGAAATTAGCCTCACTTGCAAGACTATTCGCTAATTGGAGTATTCGGGCAAAGCTTATTGTCACTTTTCTGGTCATCACGATTCTGCCTCTGGGCTTTCTGACTTATCTCAGCAATCAAGCCTCCCACCAGTCCTTAACCCAGGCTGCCAATAGCTCTCTCTTTTCCCTAGCCTCACAAACAGCCGAAAGCATAGACAACTTCATAACCCATGAACTTGAAACCATCCAAATCGAGGCTCAGTTTCCTCTTTTCCAGTCCTATTTCGAGTTACCTACGGAAGATAGACCTAATTCCGAACCCGAACGCCAAATTCAGGCTTATTTAGAAAATCTTTCCCAACTCCATCAGGAATTAGACACAGGAGATGAATCCTATTTGCTGGGTTTCTCCGTTCTGGATCGAAACGGAACAATTGTCGTAGACACTCATCCGGAATCTGGAAATATTTCATATTTAGGAGCCAATTGGACCGATCGGAGCATTTTTCGCCAACCCATTCTTATCGGATTGCCCTATAGTTCACAAGTGGAAATACCAGAACAAGGTGAGTTATCCAGCATCTATTTTGCTGCTCAAATAAAGAATGAATTAGATCATCCGCTAGGGGTTCTGATTGTTCACTACAATGGCAAGA